>JBAQAW010000033.1:0-56958 GCA_049285915.1 Candidatus Cybelea sp.
CCGTGCGCGGCCGCGGAGACATCAACTTCGCCGGCGGCTACATCAACCAGCACTGGACCGCAGCGCAGCTCCCGATCGCGGCAGCCGTCAACTTCTTCGTCGACTCCCCGGCGTTGCGCGTCGACGCCGGAATGGCGCGGGGCGCCGAGGTGCGCTACTACGCGCTTCCCGGTCCGTCGAACAAGCTGCAGCCGCATCTCGCCGCCAGCGCAACGCTGCGTGGTGGCCGAATCTCGATTCAAGGCTTGGCCGTGCCGGTCGAAGGCCTGAGCGGCGCCTTCGACGCCTACGACAATGGTCTGCTCACGCAAAAGCTAAACGCCAATCTCGCCGGGACGCCGGCCACGGTTAGCGGGGGAATCTACGACCTGCAGCAGCCGCACTTGCGGCTCCTCGTGAAGGGCGCGGGCGATCTCGGCAAGATGCGCGTCGCCTTCGCGCAGGCGCGCAGCCTGCCGATGCACGGGCCACTGGCGTTTTCGCTGCTCGTTCAGGGACGCGCCGCAAAACCGCTGATCTGGATCGATCTGCGCTCGCCCTCGGTCACGTACGCGAGCACGCCGATCGACCGGCTCCGTGGATTCGTTGCGTTCGACGGCAGCGAAGCCGATGTCGTCGATTTCACCGGCGGCTATCGCGGGAACGCGCTGGCCGCACGCGGCCGCGTCGCCCTCGTCAAACGGCCCAACGCGATCGAGATGCTCGCCGGCGCGCACGCGCCGCCGGGCGCGATTCCGTATGCGAATCAGTTGCTGCCGCAGCTTCCCCTCGACGCCGTGGCGCTGGCGACCGCGCAGGATCCAAAGGCGATTACGCTGCGCGGCATGCTCTGGGGCGCAAACGCCAAGCAGCAAGTCGACGCCGCCTTCGACGTCGACGGCCGTGGCGTCGGCACGATCGGCCCGCTGCACGTGCGTGAAGGCAGCGGTTCACTCTACGCCCGCGTCGCGCTCGATCGCCCGCGCGGCCTCATCGTCGGCCTAGCGCGAATCAACGATTACCATTTGCCGCAAGCGCGAACTACGCTCAGCGCGACGCTCTTCGGCGGCCAAGCGAAGACGACGTACGCGCTGAGCGGCATCGCCGATGCGAGCACCCAGTGGGGCCGGGCGCAGGCGCAAGCGCGCGTTGCCTCGATCCGAAACGAGCTGCACGGTGGCTTCTCGGGGCGCGCCGGCGCAGAGGCGAGTTTCGTCGCGAGCGTCGCCGGCTCGCCGCAGAGGCCGCGCCTTACCGGCAGCGTGGTCGTCGCGGGCGGACGCTATCGCGATTTCGACGTCAACGGCTCGGCCGCCGTTGCGTTTGCCGGCGACACGCTGCACCTGCGAGATGCGGCGGTCGCGCTTGGTCCGCTCTTCGTCGCGGCCTCCGGCACCGTTACGAATCTGCTTCCGCACGGCGCCTTTGCGCCGCGTTACCAGCTCGCGACCGAACTGCACTCATCCGATGTACGCTCGCTCGTCGCGCAAGTGCAGCCGCGCGTGGCGCCGCTCGTTCAAGGCAGCGTCGACGCAAAGCTGGACGTGCACGGGGCCGGTGTGCATCCGTCGTTCGCCGGGACCGTGAACGCTTCGGAGGGTTCCGTCAACGGCCTCGCATTCCGCAACTTCCGCAGCAGCGTCGCCGGCGGCTCGAGCGCGGTCGCGATTCGCGCGGGCCACGCGGTCGTCGGTTCGACGGCGCTTGCGCTTAGCGGCGGCGCGACGACGAGCGGCGTCGCCGACGTCGTCGTGAAGGCCCCGCAGGCCGACCTCGCCGATTTCAACGATCTCTTCGATGCCGGCGACGTGCTCGCGGGAACCGGCTCGGTGAATCTCTCCGCGAGCACGCACGGGACGCAGCTGCTCGCCAGCCGCGGCGCGGTCCATCTCACCGGCGCACGCTATCGTCAGCTCGCGCTCGGTGACGTCGCCGCCGATTGGCACAGCGCCGGCAAGCAGATCGCCACCAACGTGAGCCTCGGCGGCCCGACCGGGACCGTGCGCGCTTCGGGAAGCGTGCTGCCCTCGGCGATGAGTGCGAACCTGACGGCCCGCGCGCGCAACGTCGATCTCGGTACGTGGCTGCCGATGCTCGGATACGTCGCGCCCATCACCGGAAAGCTCGACGGCGATGCAAGCATCTCGGGTAGCTATCCCGATCTCTCGATGAACCTCCACGCCGCCGTCGCCAGCGGCACGGCAGGTCGCCTGCCGGTGCAGCGCTTCGAGATTACCGCCTCGGCCTCACACGGCCGCGGCACGATTCAATCCGCCGCGGTCGAGCTGCCCTCGCTCTCCGCGACCGCCTCGGGAACGTTCGGCTTGCGTGAGAGCGATCGTCTCGCGCTCGTCGCCAACATCACGAGCCCCAACGTCGGCGCCTTTCTCGATACGGCAACCGGCAAAGCCTCCGGCGTAAGCGGAACGCTCGCCTCGACCGTGCAGGTCGAAGGCACGCGCGCGCAGCCGCACGTTCGCGACGAGCTCACGCTCCAGTCGCTGCAGCGCGGCAATCTGACGCTCCCGCGCGCCTACGGCGTCATCGACGCCGATCGCCACTCGGTCGCGCTGCGCAACGGCGAGATCGATCTCGCGCGCGGCCGCGCGCTGCTCGCTGCCGAAGTTCCGATTCTCTTCAAACGCACCGGCATCGCCGTGGCGGCTGGCGGCGTCTCCGCAACCGTGACCGCCGAGGACATCGAGCTCTCGAACTTCGCGCAGCTCCTGCCGAAGGATACGCAGCTCGCGGGCCGCATCGACGGCAGCGTCGTCGCCACCGGTTCGATCGACGCCCCGCAACTCAGCGGCTCGCTCGCGCTGCGCGACGGCACGTTCAGCGGGCCGATGGAGAAATCGCCCGTCACCGGCGTCGCCGGGCAGCTGGCCTTCGCGGGAACGCACGCGACGCTCGAGTCGCACGCCACGGTCGGCGGCGGCGCGATCGCTGCGCAGGGCACCGCGTCGGTCGCCAATCTGCGCGATCCCGCGGCGGCCGCCTTCAATCTGCAGGCGCGTGCCGATAACGCGCGCCTCGATATGCCGAACTATTTCACCGGCAACGTCAACGGCAGCGTATCGCTCGCGCATACGGTCGCCGACGCGCCGCAGCTCAGCGGCGATATCGCGCTCTCGAGGGCACGCGTTCCGATCGACGCCTTTCTCAGCGCAAAAAGCAGCGACAACTCGAAGCCGGCTCTTCCGGACGTCGAATTCTCGAACCTTCGCGTCAGCGTCGGAAACGACGTCCGCGTACAGAGCAAGAACGTGGACATCGGCGCGACCGGTGACCTCGCGATAAACGGAACGCTCGCAGCGCCCTCGCTCTCGGGCGAGTTCAACTCGACCGGCGGATCGCTGAACTTCTACCGCTCGTTCAATCTGCAGAGCGGGAAGGTAACGTTCTCGCCTTCGAGCGGTTTCATCCCCGACATCGACGCCGTCGCCACCACCTACGTTTCCAATCCGCCGACGGCGGTAAGCTTGAAGGTCAAAGGGCCGGCGACGAACATGAATCTCACCCTCGCGTCGGATCCGTCGTACAGCCGCGAGCAGATCCTCGGCCTGCTCGTCGGAGCGCAACAGTTCGGCGCGGTTCGCGGCGTTAACTCGACCGGCGGTACGGGCTTCTCGGCGACCGGCGTCGCGCAGCAGGTCGCACTCGGCCAGCTCAACACGCTCTTCGCCCGGAATCTGCTTCAGCCGCTCTCGTCTTCGGTCGCCGGAGCGCTCGGCTTCACCGAAGTTGCGATTACCACCGACATCCAGACCGGGCTCGGCATCAACGCCGTCAAGAAGCTGGGCAAAAACGTCAACGCGGTCTATTCGCAGACCTTCGGCTATCCGCGAACGCAGGCGGTCACGTTCGAAGCTCACCCGAGTGTCGGCACCGGTTATCGTTTGAACTGGTACACGACGGTGGGGCCCACGCTCTTCGTTCTGCAAGGATCGCAGTCCGCCGCAAGCGACGCGCTCAACCTCAACCGAATGACGCAGCTCCCTCCACCGACCGGTACGAATGGCATCAACCTGCAGTACCTGAGGAAGTTCCCGTGAGAAGCGCAGCGCTTTACCGCGCACTGACGCTCGCGCTCGCCCTCTGCCTCACCGGCGTCTCGCCGAACCGTGCCACCGGCTATGCCGATCTCTCGCGCCTCGTGGCGGGCCATCCGCTGCACGCGGTACTGGCCGGCTACGATCGCGAGATCGCGGCCCTGCGCACCACGCTGCGCGCCATCGGCCTCACCGATCCCGCGGCTCGCACGCAGCATGCCACGGCCGCGTTGCAAAAGAGCGCCGCCGGCGCGCGGGCGCGCGCGTTGCGACTCGATACCCTCAACAGCTTCGCCGATCTCAACATGGAGCGTAACGCGCTCGCGACGATCGTCCGGCTGCGGGGAACCGGCGACCTGGAGTCCTCCTCGTACGGCGTCGAGCTCGATCGCGAAACCTCGGCCAGCCTCACTGCGTTCGAAGCGTCAACCGCGCAGCGCACCACACGCGCGTTGGAAGCGCGGCGCCAGCAGCTGCGCGAGAACGAGCTGGCGCTGGCGTACGCGCTCGCGCGGCGCGACGCCGGGCAACATCTGCAGCTGCGGCTCAAGCTCGCCCACTTGCACCTCGATCGCACCGATCGCGCCGTGCTCGAAGGGCAGCGCGCCTCCCTCGACCGTCGCGAAGCAGATGCGATTACCACACTTCGCCGCGCCGATGCCTCGAGGCTAGCGGCATACGAACGCGAGCTGCAATCGGAAGCGGCGAGCGCCAACGCGAAGATGACCGCGCAGTTGCGCGGCACGGCCACAGCGAATCTGGCGATCCACGGCGACGTCGTCCGCGCAGAGTCGAGCGCCGCGGGCGCTCTGCCCAACTTTCCGGCACAACTCGCGCTCTTCCGAACGAGCTATCGCTCGAGCGCGCAAGCGGCCGATATCGCGGGCAGCCTCTTCGCCGCAAGCAACGATATCTCGAGGCGCTTCGCTGGGCTCGCGCAAGCGGATCGGCAATCGCGCCTCGCCACGCTCGCCCAGATTCGAACCCTCCAAGTGCAACGCGACGCGCTCTATCGCTCGGTAGTGGCGCAAATCGGGCATGCCGCAAACCGGATTGCCGTGGAACGTCACTTGAGGCGAGTGAGCCTAGCGTCGCCGCGCCCCGCCGGCAGCGTCGACCTCACCGGCGCGGTCCGCGCGACGCTCGCCGCAGCGTCACCCTGAGCCCGTCAAAGGGTAACCGTACACCCCGTGGGTTTTCGATGGAACGGCACCGGCAATATCGAAGGGGCGTTTGTGCCCGCGATCTCAAAGGTGCCTATGACGTTTATTGGTGCCCGTATCCGAGGAAGCAGAGTGCCGCCCAGGTCTGGCGTGTTGCTTCTTGCCGCGCTCACCATGGCTACGTCGCCGGCCTCCGCCGGATCGCCCTCCGCGCTTTCGGCGGCGTCAAGTGTGGTGCAGACGCAAATAGGCACGAAGCTTACCACACTTGTTGGAAATCAGCCGATGCAAACGCCTGCGTTGCAAGTGGCCATCGCTCAGAACGGCCGTGTTTCCTACGATCGAGCCTTCGGAACGGCATCGCTCGAAACACGATTTCCGATTGGGTCGATCACAAAAATGTTCGTCGCCGTCGCAATCATGCAGCTTGTCGAGGCAAATCGCGTCGACCTCGATGCTGAGATCCAAAGATACCTTCCCGGCGCTCCCCATGGGGACGAGATCACTGTGCGCGAGCTTCTCCAGCATACATCAGGCCTCTGGAACTATGGAGATTATGCATTCCAGAGCGGCCTCACCGCAACGCCCACGACACCTGCCGCGATATTGGCGATGGCAGCGGGGCATCCGTTGACGTCGCCGCCCGGCGCGAAGTGGGCATATAGCAACACGGGGTACGTCGTCTTGGGCTTGATTGTGGAGAAAGTCTCCGGGAAGCCCCTCGGGCAGTACGAGCGCGAACATATTTTTCGGCCGGCCGACATGACGGAAACGACGATGGGCGGTCCAGGCGGAAGCGTCCCTATCGCGGCGGGATACATGAGTGCAGAAGGGAGGCGCAGCGCCGCATACGATCCATCATGGCTCTTCGCGTGCGGCGATATCGTCTCGACGGCCGGCGATGTTGCGCGCTTTGACATCGCACTCCTCGACGGCGTGTTGCTGAAAGCGGGCACGTTTACGAAAATGCAATCGGACGTCGTAGGAGCCGACGGTGCCATGCAAGGCTTAGGAGTCAGCGTTATAAGCTGGCGTGCGTTGCAGTTCGTGGGCCATCACGGCGGCTTGCCCGGGTATGAAGCCGAGAACGAGATGATTCCTAAACAGGGGGTCGCCTGGGTTGTGCTGAGTAACGCCTTCGACTTCGCTACATCCAGGGCGAATGGAATAGTCCTTGGGGCGCTGTTCCCCGCCCTCGGGGTGACGGTCGCGTCGACGACTGCCGAAGATTCCGCCGTGACCGAGCGGTTCCGCGAGGCGCTCGACGGGCTCATGCAAGGCAAGGTTGATCGATCGCAATATTCGGACACCGCCAGTGCTGCATTGACCCCGAAACTGCTCGCCGAAACCGCATCTCAACTAAATCGGCTCGGCAGCGTGCTAAAGGTTGCATTCGTGGGAGCAGCCCGCGGCACCGAAGGAACCGTATATAGCTATGCCGTTACTTTCTCGGGAGGGCAAACGCTAACGTGGCAGTTTATTTTGAATGGCAGAGGCAAGATCGCCGGAATCGGTTCAGCTGGATGAGTGCCGCTCGATGCCGACCGGTGTCGGGGCCGTTGTGGCGTACGCGGAGATCGATTATCGGTGCGGCGATGGCGCCGCCGGTCGCAGAGCGCACGTAGATTTTATTTCTAGCTGCGGCAGTGCCAGGGCTTGCGGGGCTACATTTGCTTTAGCGTGTTAGAAAAATGCATCGGTGCGGAGTGGAGGCGGCGTTCATGTCCAGACGCTGCCATCCAGTGAGATTGCCGGAATCGCCCTGCACGAGCCCGAAATGTCGGTACAAGCCACATGAACGCTCGACTTGCCGTCTCACTCGTAGCCGTTCTCGCATTTGCCGTGGCGGCCTCGCCTTCGCTGCAAACGCGTGTGCCGTTAACCGATGCCCAGATCACGTCGATCGATACCTTCGTGGCGACCGAGATGGCGCGGTCGCACACTCCGGGCGTTGCCGTCGGCATCTATAGCCGCGGCACCATTCTACTGGCCAAAGGCTACGGCCTCGCCAACGTCGAGCTGAGCGTACCGGTAAAAGCCGAGACGCTCTTCCAATCGGGCTCCATCGGCAAGCAGTTCGTCTCCGCGGCGATCATGATGCTGGTGGAAGAAGGCCGCGTCTCGCTCAACGACAGCATCGCAAGGTACTTTTCCGGCGCGCCGGCGAGTTGGAAACCGATACGCATAAAGAACCTCCTCTCGCACACGTCCGGCCTAGCCGAATACGAGTCACCCGAAAGAACGGGTCCGAAGGGGCCGTTCTACCTGCGCTTGGATTACACGGAAAGCCAGCTCCTGCACAAGATCGAAGCACTGCCGATCGAAAACGCGCCCGGCGCAAAGTGGAACTATCGCAACACCAACTACGTGCTCCTTGGCTTTCTCATCCGTCGCGTTACCGGCATGTTCTATGCGGATTATCTCGCCAAGCGCATCTTCAAGCCGCTTGGTATGACCTCCACGCGACTCATCAGCGAGGCCGATATTATCCCGAACCGGGCAGCCGGATATCAATGGGAGGACGGCGGCCTCAAGAATCAAGACTGGGTCTCGCCGACCTTCAACTCCACCGCCGACGGCGCGCTCTACTTCAACGTTCCGGACCTGGCGAAATGGGATGCCGCCCTGTACACGACTCAGTTGCTCACGCAGGCGAGCTTGAACGCGATGTGGACCGTCTATAAGCTCAACAACGGAAAGCCGAACGACGGCGACTATGGTTTTGCGTGGGAGATCACGACGCAGAACGGCCACCGCCTCATCGAACATGGCGGCGCCTGGCAAGGCTTCACCTCTCAGATCTCACGTTATCCCAACGACTCGTTGACGGTCGTGGTACTCGCCAACTCCGATTCGGCACGTCCCGACTACATGGCGCACGTGATTGCCGGGCTCGTCGAGGCACCGCTCCTGCCGAAGAAGCTTACGGCGATCGCCGACGCTCAGCCAAAAGTTGCGGCATCACTAGAGTCGTTGCTCGATCGCATCGCTGCGGGTACGGATATTCGTCCGATCGTTTCACCGGAGTTCGCACGTGTCGTCACACCGGTTGCCACCGCAAGCGTTCGGCGCAGGATCGCGCCGCTATGGCCGGGCGGCTCGCTCGCGCTCGTCGCGCGCATGCCGTCGCCCGATAACGCCTCACTGACAGTCTCGCAATTCCGGCTTTCAAAAGGCACAAGTTCGATTCTGATTTGGTACGGCCTGGATGCGCGTGGAAAGGTGGATACGCTCTTCTTCGAGCCGGATCGGGAGTACCGCTCGCAAGGATGATGTGGAGAAGGGGGGGCTGAACGATGCAGGTCGTGGGATCTATTTCACGGTTGTTCACGGCCCTCGCCGCGGGCGTCCTCATCGCGGCGACGCCGCTCGATAACGCCGTCATTCTCGGTTCCCGCCCGGACGACCCGAATGCGTACCAAATCGAGGTGAGTTCCGACGGCTCGGCATCAATAACATCCGCGGCGGCCAGTACCAAATCGTTCACCGTTCCGGAAGGCATCGTCGAGAGTTTCTTCGCCGCCCTTGCTGCGTCGAGCAACGACGGCGGCGCGAGCCAATCGTGCGTAAAAAAGGCACCGTTTAACGCGACGAACCGTGTGAAGTGGCACGGACGGCTTACGGGCGACGTCGCTTGTCCAGCTCGTGTGACGGCAGAAGCAATCGCGCTGAATAACGCCGTCCTGCATATCCTCCTCCTTGCGGGGCCTCCGGCGTCAATTCCGCGCAGCGCGCTTCCGCCGGAAGACCGCCCGCCGAACTAGAGTGCTCGATCTTGAAGCCATCCGCCGGCAACTGGATTTCGAGCGTCGCACCATAGCACCCGATGGGTGCATACTCGAAGCGCTCCCCTACGTTTCCCGCATACGCTGCGCTGACCCCGAGCGCCACATGATTTCGTTCTCTTCATTAACTGGCGGCATCGCGGATGCGGTTATCGCCGAGCAGGCTGCTCACTATCGGGAGCTGGGGGCCGAAGTCGAATGGAAAGTCTATCAGCACGATGGCCCACCGGATCTCTTGCAGCGCGTTGAACGGTACGGCTTTATGGCCGGCCCGCGGGAGACCGTATTGGTCTTAGATCTGCAAGAACCCGCGAGCTGGATCGACGAGCCGCCGGCTCATGCAGTTATTCGCATCGAAAACGAAGACCATGTGGATCTGTACCGCCAATCGGCGGAAGAGGTTTTCGGAAAAGATCACGGACTCACTGCTCGCGAACTTCTTTCCGGCATACAGAAAGGCTCGATGCGGCATCGCGCCTATATCGTGATCGAACGGAACGCTGCCGTAAGCGTAGGGCGGCTATACACCGACCCTCGAAGCGCGTTCGGCGGGCTCTACGGCGGAGGAACGATGGAGCAGCATCGCGGCCGCGGCTTCTACCGGGCGACGGTAGCCGCACGCGCAAGGGACGCAATAGACTTCGGCGCCCGCTACCTAATCGTTGACGCTCTCCCCACGAGCCAGCCGATCCTTGAAAACCTTGGCTTTGTTCGTTTGACCGACACATGGCCTTGTACGCTCAGCGCGTGACGCAGCCAGCGGAAGGGAGGCACTGGACTGAAAGGCGGAAGCCACGACTTGGGGAGGAGGCCACGTGAGTTCACTCAGCAGGAACGCGAGAATCGCCGGACTGCTGTATCTCGGTGTAGTCCTGCTCGGCCCCGTGCGCTTGATTTACATCCCGAGCGTGTTGTTCGTGGCCGGAAACGCAGCCGCTACCGCGCAGAACATCGCCGCGCACGAGCACCTCTTCCGTTTCGGCATCTACGCAGATCTATTTACCGCGACGATCGAGATCTTCGTCGTGCTCGCGCTGTATCGTCTGCTCAACGGCGTCGACCGAACCGTCGCTACGATCATGGTCATCCTTGGCCTCGCCGACGTCCCAATCTACTTCATCAACACGCTCAACGACTTCGGGGCGCTGCTCTTCGCGCGCGGAGCCGATTCGCTTGCTGCCGTTCGGCATCCTCGTCTACAAGTCGGGTTTTCTGCCGCGGAGTCTCGGCGCGTGGCTTATCCTGAACGGTGTTGCCTATCTGGCGCAGAATTTTGTCGGCGTCCTGCTGCCGCAGTACGTGGATCTCGTTGGGAACGTCACCTTCCCTCTGCAGCTCGGTGAGATCGCGATCGTGCTCTGGCTGATCGTTATGGGAGCAAAAGACCGGCGCGCGCCTGCCATATAAAAACTATCCCGGCTCGAAACGAACCGGGATAGTTTCCGTGGAGGGGGAGGGGTAACTACTGTCTGGAGTCTGGGCTGTACGTGACGCCTTCCACGCCGTTGAAGGTGGAGAGGCCGTTGTTGAAGCTGTACCAGTAGTTGAACGTGCCCCGGTGGTACTTGTAGACGTCGATCTGTCCGTTGATGAAGTCGGCTCTCTTTCCAAAGAAGAATGCTCCGTTTCGAGCTAAGTGCTCGGAATGATGCCGATCGCGCGAGCCGCGACGATGATGATCGTAACGAGCGAGACCACACTTTGAACGACCATGAGTGCCTTCACTCGCGACGTTAAGGGCATTGCCTCCGTGGGACTAAAGGCCGTCGCGGTCGTGAATCCGAGGAACAGATAGTCCATAAAAGCCGGTTGCCAGCGCGAGATCGCCCGCGTCGACGTGTACGCGGGAAAGTCGAAATCGACCGGATCGTTCGAACCACTCGCGCGCGCGTCGGGGCCGCCGCGGTCGATCGCCCAGTAAAGCAGCGAGAATACCAGGACGTTGGCCGACCAGATGGCAAGCGAGGTAAGAATCAGCGAGGCCGGCTCGACGGTGTTCGAATCGAAGAGCACATCGTGCACGACGTCGGCAAGGTTGGCCGCGTTCAGAATCATCGACGTGACGATGCACAGCCGCATCGCGATCCACTCAATGCGCCTCCATCGCTGGCTCTTCACGTAATACGTGCCGATCAACAGAACGATCAAAAGCACGCCGATCGCCGTTACCGCGCCGCGCGGTGCGAGCCGGTAACGGCCTTGCAGGGTCAGATCCAGCGCGCCATAACAGAGCACCGCAGCGATCGCACCAACCCGGGAGCCGCGTTTGACGTCGAGCATTCTCGCATGGTACGCCGTGCGGCCGCTATTTCTGCTTTCCGGGCAGGCTTCTTTGCGGCGTCGACCGCATCGTCGCATCATGCGTACCGCACTTTTCGGCCTTACTTTTCTTGCCTCGATCGCCGGCTCCATCGGTTCGCCGGCGGTCGCGCAGATGACCACGCCCCAGCCTGCACCGTCGCCCTCCACCGTCTCGTCCGACAGCGCGCTCGTCGGCTGGGCGGCCGGCCCCGCGGTCTCGGCCGAACTCGACGCCGAGAAGGCGATGATGCGCGTGCCGACCTCGGCCAACGCGATGGATATCGAGCACCACCTTTCATCCGTTCCACACCGGGCCGGCTCCGACGCCGATTACGAGACGGCGCTCTACGTGAAGCAGCGCCTCGAGAGCGACGGCTTCGCTACGCGCATTGCGGAGTACCAAGTCGGGTTTACGGGCCCGCTGCAGCAGAGTTTGACGATGCTGCAGCCCCGCCACGTCGATTTCGACCTGATCGAAGGCACGCCGGGCCGGCACACCAAGTGGGAAGTGATGGCCGGTCCGCCGTTTCTCGAAGAGTCGGGTGACGGCACCGTCACCGGGCCCGTCGTCTACGTCAATACGGCCAGCAAGGACGATCTGACGGAACTCGACGCCCAACACGTCAGCCTGAAAGGCGCCGTTGCGATCGTGCGGCTCGGCGTGCCGGGCGGCGGCATTCGCACGCTGGATCCCACGTGGATCGCCTACAACGAGCTGACCAAACGCGGCGTCGCCGCGATCCTCGAGTTCATGGATCCGATGACGACCGGATACGGCGGCGGGGCGATGTGGCCCGACGGCAATTACAAAAATACGGAGATGGCCGAACGGATGAGCGGCATGTCGCCACGCGGCTTTTTGATGTACCCGCCTGGGGATCCGACCAGCGCCGGAAAAGCGCCGACCGTCGGCGCACCGCACAAGAGTTGGGAGGAGATTCCGCACTCGACGATTCCCGAGCTGAGCATCACGCAGAGCACCGCGCGGACGCTGCTCGCCGGCCTCACCGGGAAGGTGGTTCCGCAGACGTGGCACCCGATGTATGAGTTCGTGCAGCGCTACGGCGGCAATGAGATCGTTCGTGTGCACACGAAATTCGAACGCGAGCTCAAGACGATCTGGCTTGTCTTCGGCGACATGAAGGGCGCCGAGAATCCCGACTCGATCGTGATGATCGGCAGCCATCGCGACGCAATGACCTACGGCGCGATCGATCCCGGCAGCGGCACGACGGTACTCCTGCAAGATGCCGACGCTTTCCATGCGCTCGCGCAGCAAGGCTGGAAACCCAAACGCACGATCGAGTTCGCATCATGGGATGGCCACGAGCTCGGGCTCTTCGGCTCGGCCGCCTACATCTATCAGTACGGCCCGCAACTGCGCAAGAACGTCTTTCAGTACATCAATACGGATCAGCTCACGACCGGCGATCCGTTCGTCGTCAGCGCCTCGCCCGGGCTCTATGCTTTCATGAAGCAGATCTGCGACGTCGTTCCCAGCCGCGACGGAACGACGATGCTCGGGATGCGCGATCAGCGCGATGCGCCGCTGCTAAATCCGATCGGCGGTGGCTCCGATCACCAGAACTTCGCCTACATGATCGGCGTGCTGAGCACGACCAACGGCTTCTACGGGCCATTCGGCGCGCATCACACCGCCGAAGATAACATCGACGGCCTGCGGACCTACGATCCGGGGATGAAGGAAGCGGTAATCACCGCGCAGGTGACCGGCATCCAAGCGATGCGCGCCGCCAACTCGACGGTCGCGCCGCTTCGCATCGAAGAGATCCCGCAGCAGCTGCTCAAAGATCTGATGGCACTGCAGCTGATCCAGTTCCAGGAGAGCGACGGCGCCGTGACGCTCGACGATCTGCGCCAGGCGCTCAACACATATAAAGCGGCTGCCCACGAAACCGACCTCGCGATGCAGAAAGCCGAGGCAGCGGGTGACGTCGCCGCGATGCAGACGATCGCGGCGCGCGAACAAGCCTCACGCGACGCGTTCTTCGCGCCCGACGGCCTGATCCAAAACTCGTACTACCACACGCTCGACCGAATGCTGACGAGCTTCCCGGAGATCGCCTTTGCCGGCGGCAACACCGATACGGTGAAGAAAGGTGAGGCCCGCGCCCTCGCCGCCATCCAAAACGCCTCCGCCGCGTTAAAGTAACCGTGTCATCCTCGGGCGCGTCGTCTCTGTCATCCTGAGCTTGTCGAAGGACGAAGGGTGCAACCCGGCCCAGCCTAGCTCCGGTTAAGGCGGCATGAACGTCGCTGCCGAGAACCACATCTCGCCCGTCGAAACGCGTGAAGAGCTGCTGTACCTGCTTACGCGCGCGTCGGAGTTGGAGCACGACCTTGCTTGCTCCTACCTGTACGCCGGCTATTCGATAAAGATGCAGCTTACAGAAGGCGGGATCACGCACGAAGAGCTGCTCGCGATCCGCGACTGGAAGAAGAAGATCGCGCACGTCGCGGTGGAGGAGATGCTTCACCTCGCGCAGGTCTCGAATATTCTGACGGCAGTCGGAGGCGCCCCCCACTTCTTGCGCTCGAACTTCCCACTCCCGGCGACCGCCTTTCCGTTCGGAATCGAAATTACACTCGAACCGCTCTCTCACCAACTGATGGAGCGCTTCATGTGTTACGAGATGCCGGCCGACGATTCGATTCCCGCACATCTCCGGCCCCTTTGCGACGACATTCGCCGCCGCACGACCGCCCAGATCGACCACGACGAAATCGTTCGCCAGCAAAATGCGATCGAGCCCTTCGATGTCGACTTCCGCACGATCGGCGAGTTCTACAAGAAGATCGAAACAGCGTTCGATACCATCAGCTCCGAGCGGCTCTTCATCGGCGACCCGGCGGACCAGGCCCGCCCGGCCTTTCTCGACCAACTCGGGAAGCTGATCCGCGTTCACGATGCCGCCTCGGCGCACCGCGCCGTCGAGCGGATCATCGAACAGGGCGAAGGGGCACGCCACCATCCCAGGGCACATTTCCACGTCTTCCGCTCGATCTACAAAGAATACGAAAAGCTCGAGCGGGCAGCGAAGGCGGAGCGTCGCGTCTTCGAGCCATTTCGGAAAATGCTCATCGACCCGGTCACGCGCGTCATCGGCCCCAGCGACGGTTTGAATCGAATCACCGATGCTTCGTCGCGCGAGCTCGCGGAAATCTTCAACAGCGTCTACGAATTGATGCTGATGATGCTGGCGCGCTTCTTTTCGCACGGCGGGGAAACCGAGGAGCAGCTCCGGCTCCTCTCCCGTGGGACGCTGCGAATGATGGCCTCCGGCCTACGTCCGCTCGGCGAGGCGCTCGCGCGGATGCCGGCCGGCCCCAACTATCCCGGCATGACCGCCGGGCCACCGTTCGGCATCACGCAGAACGTACGCTTGCTCTCGCACCGCAAGGCCGCCTGGATATTCTTTCTCGAACGCCTCTACGATCTCTCGACGCGTTTGACGAACCTCGCTCGAGAGGCGACACTGCCGCAAGAGGTGCAGGAGGCGGCAGCCGCGCTCGAATCGGTCGCCGAATACCTCACGCCCTTCATTCCGCCTCAGTTCGCGCAGGCCGTTCGCGAAGATTGCGACGGCCGCGGCAACCGCACGACGATCCGCCCGGAGCTCGACGGCCCCTATATCGTGCGCAATCTGCGCAAGCTTACCAACTCCAAGGGCGAGAGCCTCCGTGTGCGCCCGATCCTCGCGCTCTGCCGCTGCGGCCACTCGAAGCTAAAGCCCTACTGCGACGGCACGCATGCAACGATCAACTTCTGCAGCATCAAAAAGCCGGATCGCACGCCCGACCGTCTCGACACATACGAAACCAAAGATATTACGGTTCTCGACAATCGCGGGACGTGCTCGCACTTCGGCAACTGCACGGATCATCTGCCGCAGGTTTTTCACGTCAACGGCGATCCGTTCGTGACCCCCGAGGGCGCGCCGGCGGATCAGGACGAGGAGATCGTGAGACAGTGCCCCTCGGGAGCGCTCGGCTTTATCAAAGACGGCGTTCGCTACGAAGGCGAGCAGCGCGAAGCCGAGATATTCGTATCGCACAACCAGAGCTACTGGGTACGCGGCGGCATCGAGCTCGAAGGAGAGCCGCGCAACCAGGGAGCGTCGCTGGAGCACTACGCGCTGTGCCGCTGCGGCCAATCGAAGAACAAGCCGTTCTGCGACGGCTCGCATTACTACGCGAAATTCGACGATCCCGATAACTAAGGCCCCGGGGCTATCCCTCGGCGCCTTAATGCTCGGATAAAGAGTCCCCTTACAACCCCATCCGCGAGTGCTATAATAGCTGTTCTTCGCCTCACGCTTCCATAAGATAGGGGTTCTTCGATGACCGATGCGCGACCGAACGGCGGTGGGCTCGATCGCACGATCCTGCCGATTCCCGACCGCCCCTTCAAGGGTACCGCAAATCGAACGCTCGCGGGGTGCGTTCCGGATTATCCGGTTCCGGTGCACGCGCCCGAAGGGGCACCCAACGTGCTGCTCGTGCTCATCGACGACGCGGGATTCGGTAACCCGGCGACCTTCGGTGGCCCGATCGCCACGCCGACGCTCGACCAGCTTGCCCAGCAGGGCCTTCGCTACAATCGCTTTCACGTCACCGCCCTCTGCTCGCCGAGTCGCGCGGCGCTGCTTTCGGGTAGAAACCATCACGCGGTCGGCTTCGGTTCCATCGCCGAGTTCTGCGGCGGTTGGCCCGGCTATAACGCGACCTGGCCCAAGAGTGCCGCATCGATCGCAGAAATTTTGCGTAATAACGGCTACAACACCGCGGCCTTCGGCAAGTGGCATCTGACGCCCGACGATCAACAAGGGCCCGCCGGGCCGTTCCGGCGCTGGCCCAACGGCCTCGGCTTCGATTACTTTTGGGGATTCCTCGGCGGAGAGACGAGCCAGTACGATCCGGTGATTACTGAGAACAGCACCGTGCTCGGAGTGCCCGACGGCGACGACTACTACTTCCCCGATGCGATGGCAGACAAAACCATCGACTGGATCCATGGCCAGAAATCTCAGGATCCAGACAAACCGTTCTTCATTTATTTTGCAACGGGCGCGTCGCACGCGCCGCACCACATCGCGACGCAGTGGGCGGACAAGTATAAAGGCAAGTTCGATGCCGGCTGGGACACCTTGCGCGTGCAAACGTTCGAGCGCCAGAAAAAGCTTGGAGTTATCCCGCCCGACGCACAGCTGACGCCCCGCAACGAGGCGATGCCGGCCTGGGACGGCCTCTCGCCCGAGGAAAAACAGCTCTTCACGCGCCAGATGGAAGTCTACGCGGGCTTCCTGGAAAATGCCGACTGCAACATTGGGCGGGTCGTCGAGGCAATCGAAGATATCGGGCTCCTTGAAAATACGTTGATCGTCTATATCCTCGGCGACAACGGCTCGAGCCTGGAAGGCACGAACACCGGCTCCTTCAACGAGCTGACGATGCAAAATGGCATCGTGCTGACGCCCGAACAGCAGCTCGCGCTCATCGGCCAGTACGGCGGACTCGAGGCGTGGGGCGGTCCCAACTTCGATCCGCACTTCGCCACCGCTTGGGCTTGGGCCGGAAATACGCCGTTCCAGTGGGGCAAGCAAGTGGCGTCGCATTTCGGCGGCACCCGCGACCCGATGGTCGTTTCGTGGCCGAAGCGCATTGGCGACAAAGGCGGCCTGCGCTCGCAGTTTACTCACCTGATCGACGTCGTGCCGACGATTTTGGAAGCCGCAAATATTCCGGCCCCAAAGCTCGTCAATGGTATCGAGCAGATGCCGATGCATGGGACCAGCTTCGCGTATACGTTCGACGATGCGAACGCAGCCGAGCGCCACACGCAGCAGTACTTCGAAATCCTTGGTAACCGCGCGATGTACAAAGATGGCTGGATCGCGAGTTGCCGCCTGGATCGCATTCCGTGGGAGGTCGATCCCAGGACGATGGCACGATTTGCGCCGGGCGTTTGGGATCCCGACAAGGACGTCTGGGAGCTTTACAACACGCTCGAAGACTTCTCTCAGGGCAACGACCTAGCCCGAAAGTATCCCGAGAGGCTGGACGAACTCAAAACACTCTTCTGGCAAGAGGCCGAAAAGTATAACGTCTTGCCGTTGCTGGGAGGGTTCGCGTCCTTCTTTGGATTTCTCCCGACGGCGGGAGCCGGGAAGACGAAATTTATTTATTACTCCGGCGTCGAAAACGTTGGACCAGGAATGATTCCTCACCTGTATGGTACGTCGTACCGCATCGATGCCGAGGTCGTGATTCCCACCGGCGGCGCCGAAGGGGTGCTCGTCGCAAACGCCGATTTCATGGGCGGCTTTTCGCTCTACGTTCAGAACGGAAAACTCTGTCATACGTACAGCTTCATGGGCGTGCGCAGCGACACTATTACATCGACGGAACCCATACAGCCGGGTCCGGCGACGCTGCGATTCGAGTTCGTTGCAGATGCCCACAGGCCGGGGACCGGCGGAACGACGACGTTGCTCGTTAACGGTGAAACCGTCGCAGAGGGACGGCTCGAACACACGGTGCCGATGCGGTTTTCCGGCTACGCCTGCATGGATATCGGCAAAGATAACCCGCGGCCCGTTTCGCGTAGCTACGAATCGCCATTTTCATTCAGCGGTACGATCAAGACGGTTACGTTCGATCTCGAGCCGAAGCCGAAGAGCGAGTCTGAGAAAATCGAACAGGAAACGGCACGGCACCAGACCCGCACGCTATCCGGGGTTAACGGATAGTATCGCTGGTGCGCTAGACCGGCTTCTCGGATACCATAGTCAAGAGCGTTGCTCCGGTTGTAGTCGTTTCCCGAGCGGTTCACGGTCGTCGTCCGATTCGCGCCGTAGTTTCCATCTAAAATCCGCCCTCATGCTATAATGACCCGGGTTAGCCGAATCTCGAGTTAGCGTCAGCCTCAAACCTGCAACATATGGACGGAGATGCTATCGATGACCGAGTTTCTTTACCTATCCAATCCATGGATTCTGCCGGCGCTCATGTTGGTGGTGTTGGGCTTGGCAATTGAACTGCCCTACCGTTTCAAGGCGGCGCTGCCGCTCAGAAAGCTCAATCCAGATGCTTCCAATATCGTGCAGGCGGGCCTCGTCACCCTGTCGGCCTTTGTTCTGAGTTTGTCCTTTTCGCAAGCCTCAGCGCGTTTTGATGCGCGCCGATTGGTGGTTGTCGCCGAAGCTAATTCCATCGCTACTACGTGGCTCCGCGCAGACCAGCTCCCGCCGTCAGAATCCAAACGTTTTCGCCAAATATTGACGAGCGACACCGCTGGGGGCCTCGCGGCCTATCAAAGCCCATATGACCCCAACCTCGTTCGGCAAACGAACGATCGTGCGGACCGAGACCTGAGACAGCTGTGGAGCATTGTGTCGTCGGCGATGCGTGCGCGCGAAACGAGTATTGGGCTGTCGCTGTTGATGGAGAGCCTCAACAATACTAGCGACGTCGCGATCCAGGAGCGTCAAGCGCTGGCGAGTCACGTCCCGACGGCCATTGTGTTGCTGACGCTCTGCCTTGTCACACTCGGGACGTTGTCGCTCGGACTTCGCTTTGCTGTAATCGGATCGCGGCCACTGCTTCTAAGCATCATCTACGTTGTCGCGTATGTAATCGTCATCGAAATGATGATCGACTATGACCGTCCGAACACCGGGTTTGTCACAGTCAGTCTCACTCCTCTGGTCGACCAGCTGCGCTCGATGCAGCGCAGTCTTTAAGGAAAGGCAGCTGCTCGGACGCTAGTTATTCCGCGCTGCTGACGGACTCGCCGGAAGCGATGTAGGGCGCCTTCTGGCGCGTACCCGTCAGCGGGCCACCCGCGGGGTACGCCCAAAAATCGACGCGGTTGCGGCAGAAGAAATGCTCGCCGATGACGACGCTCCCCTGACGGTGGTTGCGCGGCGTGTTTGTGGCGCCGACGATAAAGGGTGCGACGACGCCGCTGTAGCCGCAGACCATACGCGCAGTTCGGTGCTGCCGGCGAGCCGAACGCCGCCCGACGCTTGTTCCTTCGCCTGATAGAGCCCGCTATACTCGCCGTCCCAGATCACGTTTGCCGGATAGACGATTGGCAAGTCCGAAGAGACCGGCGCGAGCGTCGTGCCGCCGCGCGGCAGTTCGCAGATGTTGATCGTGCTGTCGGTCTCTTGCGATTCGACGTACAGGTTGCCGCTGCGATCGTAAGCCGGAACCCAGACGTAGAAGCAGCTTTCACTCGAATACGCGGTCGGTGTCCCTCGCGCCCGTTTCCAGATCAGGATGACGTGCTGTTTACCGGTAAGCGAAGCCACGGCGAGATTGCCCGTCACCGGGTCGATCGCACAGCCTTGGTTCTCCTTGCCGGCCTTCAGCGTTGCGAGCGGCGCCGTTCCGCCATGCGCGTACTCGACGACCGTCTTGCCGTTGTAGTTGGCGATCCAGATGTCGCCCTTGGCATCTTCGCACTGACCGTACGGCGCATGAAAACCGGTGAGCTTGCCGACCCGATCGCCGGTCGCGTAGTCGTAGACGAAGACGTCGTCCGTCTGCCAGTCCGACACGTAGAGGAGTCGTTTGATCTTTTTGGCATCCGATCGCATCCACGATCGCCCGCTGACCTCGTCCGGCGCGCGGGCCGGCACGGCTTCGTGCAACGCGAGCGTGCGCGCCGTGGAGAACGGCGTTAGCCCCGTTTCCCGCGCACCGTCGTTCGGAAGTGCGCTACAGCCAGCCAACACGGCGGCGGTGAGCCCGACACAGCGCAAGATAACCGGAAGGGACAGTACTCGCTCCTCCATCTCCATTATACCGCGAACCGGGGGGCTTGCCGCAAGCGCCTGGGTGCGCCGTATAATAGCCGGCCGAAGCGCTAAAACCTACGAAAGGGAGTGTGGCGGTGAACGAGCATTCGGTTGTGATCGCCGGAGGAGGTCCGACGGGGCTGATGCTGGCGGGCGAGTTGGCATTGGCGGGCGTCGACATTGCCATCGTCGAGCGACGTGCCGGCGAGGAGATCACCGGTTCGCGCGCAGGCGGCCTGCACTCACGTACGATCGAAGTTCTCGATCAGCGCGGAATCGCCGATCGGTTTCTCTCCCAGGGAGAGACCGCGCCGGTGACGGGCTTCGCCTGGATCCCACTCGATATCAGCGACTTTCCCACCCGGCACAACTACGTGCTCGGGCTGCGACAGAGACACATCGAGCGCATTCTGGGCGGCTGGGCCAGCGAACTGGCGGTGCGCATCTATCGCGGGCGTGAAGCGACGGGTTTCGTGCAGGACGCCGCGGGCGTCGACGTCGAGCTGTCCGACGGCCAATCGTTACGAGCGGAATATCTCGTTGGCTGCGACGGAGGGCGCAGTGTGATCCGTAAAGCAGCCGGCATCAAGTTCGTTGGCTGGGATGCGACGACAAGCACCCTGATCGCCGAGGTCGAGCTGAGCGAAGAGCCCGAATGGGGCAAGCGCCGCGACGCCATCGGCGTCCATGCCTTCGGCAAGCCTGAGGATGAGGGGCCGGTAGGCGTCATGGTGACCGAACGCCACCTCAAAACCAAGAGCAAACCCACGCTGAGCGATCTCAGCGAGGCACTCATCGCTGTGTACGGGACCGATTACGGAGTCCACACTCCCGCCTCCATCTCCCGGTTCACCGATATGGCGCGGCAGGCCGCAACCTACCGCGACGGACGGGTCCTACTGGCGGGGGACGCGGCACACGTGCATCCCCCTGTTGGTGGACAAGGCCTCAACACCGGTCTACAAGATGCCGTGAATCTGGGTTGGAAGCTCGCTCAAGTCGTCAAGCGGAAATCGCCCGACAGCCTTCTGAATACTTACCACACCGAACGTCACCCGGTCGCTGCTCGCGTGCTGCGCAACACGGTGGCGCAAATGGCGCTGCTCTGCGGAAACGATCGCATCGACACCGTGCGCGACACCATCTCCGACTTTCTCGGCATGGACGAGCCGCGCAGACGAATCGCTGCGATGATGACCGGTCTGGACATTCATTACGATCTGGGCGAGGGCCATCCGCTGCTCGGACGCCGCATGCCGGATCTCGACCTGGTCACGGCCAATGGCCCGTTGCGACTCTTTACCCTGCTGCGCGATGCGGGGCCGCTGCTGCTCAACCTTGGTGATCCCGGCGACGTCGACATGACTCGCTGGGCAGACCGCGTTAAGTTGCTCGACGCCAAATACGGAGGCAGGTGGGAGCTCCCGGTACTCGGCGCGGTCACTGCGCCGAGCGCGGTTTTAATCCGGCCCGACGGATATGCGGCGTGGGTCGGTGACGCAGCCCAACTCGGACTCACGGACGCGCTAACCGCGTGGTTCGGCCTTCCGCCAGCGTAATCTGGGTACAGTAAGAAGGTGCTCGCCGAATCCCTTGATCCTGCGCTGGCCGCGCGCGAAGCCGGGCTGCGATATCTCGACGACCGGAAACCGGGGATCGGGCGGCGCAAGCGCGGGAAACATTTCGCCTATTACTATCCCGACGGTAAGCCGGTGCGCGACGAAGCAGAGCTGCAGCGCATCAAATCCCTGGCCGTGCCCCCTGCCTATGCCGACGTTTGGATCTCCCCGATCGCCAACGGCCACCTTCAGGCGACGGGGCGCGATGCGCGTGGCCGCAAACAGTATCGTTACCACAAACGCTTTCGTGAAGTGCGCGACGAGGCGAAGTACCACCGGCTCGTCGCCTTCGGCCACGCGCTGCCGTCGATTCGAAAGGCAGTCGCCGCCGATCTTGCCGGGGCCGGCCTCTCGCGCCGCAAGGTGCTCGCCGCCGTCGTCTCCTTGCTCGACGTCACGGGACTGCGCGTCGGCAACGAAGAGTATGCGCAGGCGAACGATTCGTTCGGCCTAACGACGCTGCGCACGCGCCACGTGCGCGTCTCCGGTTCGCAAGTAAAGCTGCACTTTCGCGGCAAGACTGGAAAAGTGCAGAACGTTCTGCTCGACGACGCGCGTCTCGCGCGCATCATCAAGCGCTGCCGCGACCTTCCGGGTGAAGAGCTCTTCAGCTACGTCGAAGAGGACGGTTCTGTCGCGAGCGTCAGTTCCGACGACGTCAATGCCTACCTGCGCGAGATCGCGGGCGACGATTTCTCCGCCAAGGATTTTCGCACGTGGATCGGGACGGTCGAGTGCATCGGCGCGCTCGCCGAGCCCGCCGCGCAACTCGTCGAGGCGAAAACCAACATCGCGGCCGCGCTGGAACAGGTTGCCGCGCGCCTCGGCAATACGCCTGCGGTCTGCCGTAAAGCGTACGTGCATCCGGCCGTGCTCGAAACCTACACGGCGCAGCGCCGGCTACCCGGGCGGACGCGAATCGCCAAGGGAAAGCGCCCTTCGGAGGGTCTTTCGTCCGAGGAGCGCTTCGCTCTGCGCTTCGTCGAAGGGTGGGAGAAGAAGGGCGAGCCGCTCGATCAGACGCTAAAGCGCTCGCTCAAGGCGGCTCGCCGCCAGGGTCAGGCTACCGTTTCGAAGTGAAGCGACTTGCGGAACGTACGCACGGCTTCTGCAAGCTCTTCGACTTTTCGCGGGTCACCGATCTCCAGTAGCCGCGGGAAAGCTTTGCTCTCTTCCTCATCGATGTGCGCGAGTACCGCCTCTTGGAACTGATCGGACTTTACGCCAAACTGCGAGACGTCGCCGGCTTTGAGCAGGGCATCGAGCTCGAATGCGAGGACGTCTGCATCGGCGGTCTCGTGATAAAGGTGCTGCGATTCCTGTTCTCCGCCGCCAATTTTGTTGATCGCCGGATAGATGAGATTCTCTTCGGTTGCGTTGTGGATCGTGAGAACGCCAACCAACTGTTCGAATACGCGTTTGCGCTCTTGCGGAGGCTCGCTCGTCAACTCCGTCAGCAGGCTCTTGATGACCTGATGATCGTTGCGAAGAATTTCGACCGCGTCGTTTCCGCGTACCGGTAGAAGTGTCGTGTCGATCTGCATTACGTTTGCATACCCGCACCGCTCGCGGTCGAAACCGCAGCCTGCGCGGCGGCCTCCAATAGGCCGGCGGCGGATCGTATCGATTCCTCGAGGGGCATGCCGGCCGGTGAAATGCCGACGACTTCGATCCCGATCTGTGCGAGGCGTTCCTTCGCATCCTGAGCGACCGTTCCACCAAAGGCGATGGTCGGAACGTGATGCTCGCGAGCGATCTGTGCGACGCCATAGACCGTTTTGCCGTGCAGGGTCTGAAGATCGATCTTCCCCTCGCCCGTTAAACAGAGCGTCGCGCCGTCCAATAGTTTGTCGAGCCCGCATTCGCGAGCGATGAGGCGCACGCCCGGCAGCAGCTTCGCGCCGAGAAACGCAACGAGCGCGAAACCCAGGCCGCCGGCCGCGCCGGCGCCCGCAGCGTCGCTCTCGTCACGGCCGAGCGTGCGCGCGCTAATCTCGGCGATGTGGCGCAGCACGCTTTCGAGCTGCTCGATCTGTTCCGGCGTCGCGCCCTTTTGCGTGGAAAACGTATGCGTGGCGCCGTCCGGCCCGCAGAGCGGATTGTCAACGTCCACCGCAACCTCGATTGTCGTCTCTCCAATCCGCGGGTCGAGCCCGTCGAGCTCGATTGATTCGAGGCGCGCAAGCTCGAGGATACTGCCGTCGATCTCCGCGCCGGACGCGTCGAGAAATCGGACGCCGAGCGCCCGCAGCATTCCGGTGCCGGCGTCGTTGGTTGCACTCCCGCCGATCCCCATCACGATGCGGCGGGCACCGCCGTCCAACGCGGCGCGAATCAGCTCTCCGGTACCAAACGTGCTCGTCTGCGTCGGATCGTACTGCGAACGGTCGAGCAGCCCCAGGCCGGAGGCACTCGACATCTCGAGGATCGCCGTCTCGCCGTCGCGCGCATAGACGGCATCGAGGAGCGCGCCGCGCGGCCCGTGCACGCGCGCGACTTTGCGCTCGGCGCCGCGCTCTAAGAAAGCGTCCACGGTTCCCTCGCCGCCGTCGGCCATCGGGCAGATCTCGCAGCGTGCCTGCGGGCGCGCCTTCAAGACGCCGCGTTCGATCGCGCGCGCGGCCTCGGTTGCGGTCAAACTTCCTTTAAACTTATCCGGAGCAATAACGATCTTATCTTCCACCCCACGAAGGTTCTGCGGCGCGCCGTCGTCACCCTGAGCGGTCACCCTGAGCCCGTCGCTGTGTCATCCTGAGCCCGTCGCTGGTGTCATCCTGAGCCCGTCGCTGGTGTCATCCTGAGCGAAGCCACCTGTGTCATCCTGAGCCTGTCGAAGGATGAGGAATCATATGGCGCGCGTATAACGCAGCACCAATGCGCGAGACGAAAAGCGAGTGGGGCGGCGATGCCCGAACCCTAGAGCAAGCGCTGCGCTCGCGGATCTCCGGAGAAGTGCGCTTCGACGACGGCTCGCGCGCTCTCTACGCGACCGACGCCTCGAATTATCGCCAAGTACCCATCGGCGTCGTCATCCCGAAAACAACCGACGACGTGGTTGCCGCGCTCGAAGTTGCGCGCACATTCGGCGCACCGATCCTCGCCCGGGGCGGGGGCACCTCGCTCGCCGGCCAGTGCTGCAACGTCGCCGTCGTTCTCGACTTCTCGAAATATCTGAACCAAGTCATCGAAATCAACCCAACGGAGCGTTGGGCACGCGTCGAACCGGGAATCGTCCTCGACGATCTGCGCGCCGCGGCCCTGCAGTACGGCCTCACATTCGGCCCCGATCCCGCGACGCACGCGCAAAACACGCTGGGCGGGATGATCGGCAACAACTCCTGCGGCATGCACGCACAGATGGCCGGCAAAGTCGAAGATAACGTCTACGAACTCGAGATCCTCACCTACGACGGCCTGCGTTTGACCGTCGGCGAGACGCCGCCTGAAGAACTCGAACGCCTCTGCGCACGCGACGACCGCACCGGCCACGTCTACCGCGGCCTGCGCGAGATCCGCGATACGTACGCAGCCGACATCCGCGAACGCTTCCCCGACATCCCGCGACGCGTCTCAGGCTATCCGCTTAACGAATTGCTCACCGAAAACGGCTTTAACGTCGCGCGCTCGCTGGTCGGAACCGAATGTACCTGCGCGGTCGTCCTCTCGGCGAAGATCAAGCTGATCGAGAATCCCGATCAGCGCTGCCTCCTGGTCCTCGCATTCGGCGACGTAAGCCAGGCCGGCGACGCCGTGGCGCGCGTTAATACGCACGGCCCCATCGCGCTCGAAGGCTTCGACGACCTTCTCCTCGAGTTCATCAAACGCAAGCAACTCGACGTCGGCGACGACCGCCTTCTCCCAGGAATCGCCGAGGCGAAAGGCTGGCTCATCTGCGAGTTCGGGCGCATCGGCGATATGGAGGGCGCGCTCGCCGCCGCGCGTGCCTGCGAAGCCGACCTGCGTTCCGCCGGCGCACTCGATAGTAAGATCGTCACCGGCGCGCGCGATCAAAAGGTTCTCTGGGAGTTTCGCGACGCAGCGCTCCCCGCGACCTCAAAAGTGCCGGGCATACCGGATCTGTATCCAGGCTGGGAAGATTCGGCCGTGCCGCCCGATGCCGTGGGCCGCTACCTGCGCGACTTGCGCGCGCTCTTCGAGAAATACGGCTACGTCGGCTCGCTCTACGGTCACTTCGGGCAGGGCTGCATCCACGTCAACGTCACCTTCGACCTGCATACCGAGGCGGGCGTTGAGGCGTGGAAAGCCTTTTTGCAGGAAGCGGCGCAGCTGATTCGCCGGTACGGCGGTTCGCTCTCCGGCGAACACGGCGATGGACAGGCGCGCGCGGCCCTGCTGCCCATCATGTACGGCGAGCGGGTCGTCGATGCGTTTCGCGCGTTCAAGCGCGTCTGGGATCCGCAGAACCGGATGAATCCGGGCAAGGTGGTCGATGCCTATGCCGTCGACGTCGATCTGCGCGAAGGTCCGCCGTACAACCCACCCGATCCTCCGACGTACTTTAGTTTCGCGCAAAACGACAACGGCTCGTTCGCCTATGCCGCAAACCGCTGCGTCGGCGTCGGAAAATGCCGTAGCCGGCAAGGCGGAACGATGTGCCCGTCGTACCGCGCTACCCGCGAAGAGCGTCACGCGACCCGCGGGCGCGCGCGCCTGCTCTTCGAGATGCTGCGCGGCAACCCGTTGACCGGCGGCTGGCGATCGGAAGCGGTCAAATCGGCGCTGGACCTCTGTCTCGCCTGCAAGGGCTGCAAACACGACTGCCCCGTCAACGTCGACATGGCGACCTATAAAGCCGAGTTTCTCGCGCACTACTACGAAGGACGGCTGCGCCCGATCTGGGCCTACGCGTTCGGTCTCATCCCTTGGTGGGCGCGTCTCGGTTCGCGCATCGCGCGGCTCGCAAACTTCGCAACGCAGGCGCCAATTCTCTCGAACATCGCAAAAGCTGCGGTTCACATGGCCCCGCAACGCCGCATTCCTCGATTCTCTACGTACTCGTTCAAGGACTGGTACCGCAAGAGCCGCCCGGACCCCAGCGCAAACTCCGGCGGAAGGCGCGTGATCCTATGGGTCGACACCTTCAACAACTACTTTCACGCACCGACCGCGCAACACGCGTTCGAGGTACTGGAGGCCGCCGGCTATGACGTCGTCGTTCCGCTGCAGAATCTCTGCTGCGGACGTCCGCTCTACGACTACGGGATGCTCGACCGCGCGAAGCAGTTTCTGCGCAACGTGATCGACGAGCTGCGTCCCGAGCTCCAACGCGGTACGCCCATCGTCGGGCTCGAGCCGTCATGCATCAGCGTCTTCAAAGACGAGCTGCTCAACCTTTTTCCCGACGATGGGGATGCCCGACGCCTCAGCGAGAGCGTGGTCATGTTCGGTGATTTCTTGACGGCAGACGAGTCGTGGAGCGCACCGAGGCTTGCCGCCAAGGCGACGGTGCACGCGCACTGCCACCATAAATCAGTGCTCGGTACCGCCGGCGACAAGTCCGTTCTCGAAGCGATGGGCGTTGACGCGAAGTGGCTCGACGACGGCTGCTGCGGAATGGCTGGCGCCTTCGGTTTCGAGGCGGGTGAGCACTACGAGGTCTCCGTAACGGTTGGAGAGCTGGCGCTGCTGCCCAGCATCCGCAACGCCAACCCCGACGAGCTAATAATTACCGACGGTTTCTCGTGTCGCGAGCAAATCAGCCAGTGCACGGATCGCGAGGCCCTCCACCTCGCCGACGTCATCCACCTGGCCCTCTTCCAGCGCCATCCATCCAGCACTCCCCCGGTGTCATCCTGAGCTTGTCGAAGGACGAGTTTGTCGAAGGACGCGCCGCTAGCAGTGTCGTCTAGTGTTCACCACGTCTACGTTAAGGATGTTGCCGCCGTTGGGCAGGATGCAAAGGCCCAACTGAACCTTCTTGAGGTCCCAGGTCTGGGTGGACCAATTCCGCTCCCAAGTGCCGGTGGCCGAGTGGCCGTGGCGACCTGTGAAGTGAAGACTAAATTTCGAGTTCTCTTGATAGCAGGTACCCATTAAATTGGCTTGGATCTGGCCGTTCCAGCTCTCGCCGGCTTTCAAGGTGGTCCTATCAGGGGGAAGCTTCAGCATACATTTGCTGTTCGGGTGACGGACTACCAAGATCGATCTGAGTCGTGCGGTAACCGTCATCTGCTTCGTGGACGGGGGGAAGAAAGTCGGTGACGTCACGTTCGTGCTGCTGCATCCTCCCGATATGAGGGCAGCCATTACGACACAGAGTGAGGCGCCACGCCGCTCCTTGAGCATAGTTTCCACTCCTTCTCGTTGCGAGGGAAGCCGGTTATTTCAGGGACTGGTCTAGATGTTCCAGCCGGGCGGCGGTACGCTTGCAATCCACACCGCCGAGGGCTCCCTTTCCGTCTACTCCCGCGCATGATACGTTACGATATCTTGGCTGCAAACTCTCGAAGTTCTAAAGAGCGCGCCCGCTCCATCTTGGGCTTGCACGAAGCGGTACACGCCCGGGTTTTTCGATACGACGCCGGTGTGATTACCGATAGAAATATCGGACACCGCGGCTCCTTCGCCGCTCTCAAGTGTTCCAAAAGCATTTTCTATGATGTTCCGATCTTTGGCGACTTTGCCGATCACCTCGAGCCGCATGCGTCGAAAGTGGCCGGCCGAGCACGTGCCCGAGGCGCGCAGCGTCCAAGGGGATCGCATCAACACGCTCATGGTAGGCTTATCGTCAAACTCGTTTTTGGCGACCATAACTGTGTACCAGGCAAGATAGTCGAACGCAAGCCCGGCGTTAACGATGGGCATCGCTCCCCATGCGTCCTGAGTCCGCCCCGATAGCCTCTCTTCCTCGCCTGGGCGGAAGTAAGGATTGAACGAGGCGCCTCTGCAGGTCGGATAGACGAGGACGTCGCCAATGGCCATCACAAGACTCTCCGGCTTCTTCAATGGCCCGCAGCGAACCGATGATGTTTCGCTCTCGAGGCGCTCTCGAAGTTTCGCCAGCGTGGCCTTCCGCTTGCGCAGGTTGGCAGCGGTCATTCCAAGCTCTTGAAGCATGGCGTGGTCGGCGCCGGCATCAATTAAAGAGATCGCTTTGCGTGTCGCCTCTTCGGAATCTAGACCCTTCTTGTGAAACTGAGCGGCCACAACGAGCCAGAAATTGGTGTGATCCCCATTGCGCGGGTCGTTGGCCGCCTCCGGCTCTCCCTTACGAAGGATCTCCAGAATCCCGCCGGCATCGAACGGCAAGCGCGAGAGTGCCGCGATCGCGAGCGCTTCCCGCGACGGCTCGCTCTTCCGAAGAGAGCTTAGTCATACCTCGCCGTTCGGTATAATCGCGACGTTTCTCTTTCTCGCGCGCTGCATCGACAAAGAGTTCGCGGCCATCTGCTTTTACACCGCACCTACCGCGCCGCGCCTGATGTGGGGTAGGATACCGGTATGATGGAAGAGCGTAACGGGCTAAAGCGCGACCTTAAGGAAGGCGAAGCGGTGATCCTCAGTACCGGCGCGACTGCGACGGCTCGGCGGTCGTACCGCGCAGGCTACACCGGGGACGTAGAAATTCTGCTCGATGGACACGAAGAAAAGGAGCGCGCGAGTGGTCTGGTACTACCCGATGATGCGTTTCCGCCGGCACTCGGTGAAGACGTCGGTGAAACAAGCGCATCGGTGGCCGGCACAGGCCATAACCGCGCTCCAAGCCGAAAAATGGAGGACTGAGGGACGCGGGCCGTCCTACTTCCCCGGGAAAACCGCGATGGTTCCGTCCTCGATCCACGAGACGTCGTACGTTCGTAACAGTTTGCCTATCTCAGCGCTCTGGGCATCGTAGGCGTATACTTGAACCGTCTCCGCTGGATAGTCCGTGGATACAAAGAGCTCGCGCTCGTTGGCACCAAAGGCCGCAGCCCAATAGACGCCCTCGCCCTGGGTCGCAAAGAGCTTGATCTTTTTCGATTCTCTCGGAATGACCCCGAGATTTACGGACTGGCCACTCGCGCCGTTGTAATAGCCAAAAACGTCGGTAATCAGGTTACCTGCTGAATCCGACGTGATGAAGTCGGGAACCGACTGCCCTAACGATCTGAATCGGCGCGCCTGGTGCCCTTTCGGCGGAAACTCGTCGATCTTGCCCATTTCATCACGGGTTTCCCACGTATCGAAAAGGCGGCCCTGCGGGGAGACCGCAACGCTGATGAGCCCGCTGGTTCCCCTCAGAGCTGCGCGTTGGTCGGTGACACTGCTGCTCGGCTTGGGACAGTTTCGCCCAGCGTGAATAGGCAGCGCGTACTTGTCGATGCGATGCCCGTTAAAGCTGGTCGCGTAAAACGCGGTGCCGGTGAGAGAGACGCCGCTAACGTTATTTGCGAAGAGGCAGGAAACCGTTGGTTTAGTCGACCCGGACGGAAAGATATCGAGCTCGGTCCCGTTCTCGAAGAAATTTATAGCGTATAGGTGGTTCGTGGAATCGACCGAGAGCAATCCGTACTCGCCCCCGTCTCTGGGAGCGATCGTGTAGATCGGCTTCGGCTGCTGCGATTTATCGCGCGCGTCGAACACCTCGATGAAGGGGTGCCTGGTCTGCGGGCTGCCGCCGAGTGTGTAGAGAAGTTCGCGAGGCTCTCCCCCGGCCTTTACGCCCGCCACGGCGCCGGCTGGCATAACTTGGGGCTGCGTCGCGCTACACGCCGCCATCACCACTAAGCTCACGAAGGCTAGCAAACCAACCCGGGTGATTCTCTCGGGCTTCAACTCGTCTGAACGTCGCATCGTCCGCTATCCTTAACCCAATTGGGGCTGAGCGCCTACGAGACCGGAGGCTCCGAAGGGTGCCGCGGACGTAGGGGAAACAAAGCGGGATGCTGCTCGCGGTCGTGGCTGCCGTCTCCGTCGCAACTCCGGCGCCGCTCAAAGAGATCGGCCACGTTCGGGCGACGGCGTTGTGCGCGGCGCTCCGAGACCACGTTGCTCCGGTCGTTGCCGGGCTGCGCGTGAACGATCGGATTATAGCTCAAAGCGAGAATGCGATGTCGAAAATCCATTTCGATGCACTCGTCGATCCGAGCGCGAGCTCGGCGATCGGCGGAGCGGGCGACGCCTCGGAGATGGACGATTTTCAAATGAACGCCCTCGTCACCGCAATGACAGCGAACCTCGCGAAGGTCGAAGCGCTTCTAGCAGATCAGCACGTATTCGCTCCGAAGGAAAGCACGGACGATGAGCGAGCGCTGAACGTTGCGAAAGCACGTCTCGAGGCCGTCCTCGCCGAACAGCGTCGGCTGCTCGCTCTACTCGGTGCGACGTTGGGATCGAACGAAGCGGCGGACCTCGCTTCGAAATGCGATCCTGTCGATTGTCCGGCGGGCGGGACAGTGCCCGAACGGCTCGGCACGAAACGCACCCTAACCGCCGCGATCGCGCAGGAGCAGCAAGCGGAAAGCGAGGTCGCGCCGGCGATCGTCGATCTGGTCGGCCGCTGCAAAGCGAACCCGTAATGGAGCGCGAATGATCGATCGGCTCTCCGCAGCGGAGGCTCGATTTCTAAGTCGCAGCCGTTCGTCCCGATCGCCTACGGCTTTAAGGACGGCCGTGGAGACATGTTAGGTGGGATTACGGCTACCGTATACTGTTGGAAGGTCTTGTGCGTCGACGTTTTGTCGGTTAGCGAAAACCATCGAGGAAAAGGCGTGGGTTCCGCGCTTTTACGGACGGTCGAAGGCGAAGCTCGGCAGATGGGCTGTTCGTTGGCTCACCTCGACACGTTCGACTTTCAAGCGAAGAGTTTTTACCTGAAGCACGGATACGAAATCTTCGGTGAATTAGACAACTGCCCACCTGGGCACAAGAGAATTTATCTCAAGAAAATCATTTAAGGCTTCGAAAGAGCTCTCTTAAGTGGGCGGGAGCAGAGTAGCCACGACGTCATCGTCGGAGTCGTCGCAGCGGCGACTGCGCTGCAGGACCCACGCGGTCGCGACTAAGGCCGCTGCGAATACCGATGCACCGGCGAGGACGAAGAGGGAGGGCATCGTCGAGTCTCCTCTCTAGCCCGGGGACCGCGCCTCTAAAGTGAGGCGCACGAGTTCGGCGGCGAGGTACCGCACCGCGTCTCGTGGTGGCGACTTCGCCTTTTCTTGGTCGCAGATTTTCAGCACCCGATCGCGCGAGTCTCGCACGCTGATCAAGGTATCGTCCTTCGCAAGCCTGGTTGCAGTCTTCTTCAAGCGCATCCAAACGCGCTCCATATCGTTCATGGCGTGGCCTTCCTCTCGCGAAAATGCGGATTGGCCGGCCGATGAACTGACGGTCAAGGCGTATCAGGGTGAGGCCTCGATTATAGCACGTTTTCGCGGCTATCCGACGCGGATGACCCCCATCATACCGCCCAGGCCGCCGGCAACTTCGTCGTCGGCCATGCCGTGCGCGTGCGGGTGGTAGAAATACGTTCCGATCGGTTGGGTGCGCGGAATCGTAACGTCGTATTCGCACGCGTGTGCCGGAGTGCTGAGCGTCGACAGAAAGATATTCTCTTGTTCCGGCGGTCCTTCGAAGCCGTGCAAATGCAGGTTCACGTCGGTGTCGGGCATCGGCGCATAGCTGGCGTACATCGTATGGTTCAGGTATCCGACGAAGGCCGTGGTTTTGGGCATCGTCATCGTCGCCGGCATGCATTGCGTGAGCGTACTTGCGGCCACGTTGGCACCCGGAGCCGGCGTGCTGATTTCGTTTGCGATTCGCAGCGCGAAGCGTTCCCCGCGGTGGACGCGCAAAACGGGAGCGGCATTCTGCTCGACGCCATCGAGCGCGTAGCGGTAGCAGAAGCGGTCGCCGGCGCGCGCAACACTTAGTATCAGCTCGTGAACGCCGAGATCGTTGAGCGGCAGGCTCGACACCTCGATCTGCGGCGGCTGGACGAGCGGTCCCGGTGCGACCGGTGCGCCGCAGGGCGTTGAAGGCGGCGGCTGGCTTGCGGCATGCGCCGGCGGTACGGAACATATCGCCGAGCAAACGCACGCAGCCGCCGCGATGAACACGCGCAGATGACTTCTCATCCGGGGAGTATACACTAAACGCCGCCGTTCTCAGGCGAACTCGTTGCGCGATGCAAGAAATGCGCGCACCTAAGAGCTTAGTTTTAGAAGATGCTAGGTCTAAAGACCCAGAAAAACGTGTGCGTACGCCCGTCGGCAAACCGGCGAAGCGCGGCTGGTCCCGGCGCATTTTTTATAATTCTGAAGGAAGCTCGGGATCGTTTGCGGATTCTCTCCATCTGGAGGTTTGGAGCATGCGCACTTTTTGTGTCAGCGTCTTTCTTTTTCTAGTCGTCCTGGTGAGCAGTACGAGCGTCGTTCGCGCGGACGGTCAGGTGCGAACGTATTACATCGCTGCCGACGAGGTGACGTGGAACTACGCGCCGGTAGGGATCGATGAGGTCACCGGTAAGCCGTTCGACGCGATGGAGCGCCCCTACGCGGTGCAAGATTCGCACCATATCGGCAGCAACTATCGCAAGGCGATTTATCGCGAATACACCGATGCGGCGTTTACGACGCTCAAGGTGCGCCCGGCCGGCGACGCCTATCTCGGCTTCGTCGGGCCGGTCATCCACGCCGAGGTCGGCGACACGATCCACGTCGTCTTCAAGAACAATGCGTCGCGCCCGTACAGCATTCACCCGCACGGCGTCTTCTACGAAAAGAATGCGGAAGGCATGGCCTACAACGACGGCAGTTCGGCGGCCGATAAGATGGGCGGCTCGGTGGCACCGGGCCAGACGTATACCTACGTGTGGCAGGTCCCCGAGCGCGCGGGGCCCGGCCCCAACGACCCAAGTTCCATCGTCTGGCTCTACCACTCGCACGTCAACGAGCAGAAGGACGTCGACAGCGGCTTAGTCGGTGCGATCGTCGTGACCGCGCGCGGTATGGCGAAACCCGATGGAACGCCCAAGGACGTCGATCGCGAAGTCGTGACGGTCTACCATATCGTCAACGAGAACCAGAGCTGGTACTTCATGGATAACGTCGCGACGTATACGCCCAAACTCAAGAAAGCCCAACGTGCCGAATCGATACCACTCGATGATAACGGCGCCTTCACCCTCAACGGCAGCGGCTTCGTCGACGGCAACTTCAAGTTTTCGATCAACGGCTACATCTACGGTAACGGCCCGAAGATCACGATGAAGCAAGGCGAACGCGTGCGCTGGTACGTGATCGACATCGGCAACGGCTTCGATTTTCACTCGCCCCACTGGCACGGTAATACCGTCCTATGGAATAAGCAGCGAACCGACGTCCTCGCCGTGATGCCCGCGCAGATGCTGACCGTCGACATGGTTCCCGACGATCCCGGCACCTGGCTCTTCCACTGTCACGTCGCCGACCACATGGACGGCGGCATGAGCGCCTTCTATCAGGTTACCCCGTAGGTTGGCGGCTCGACTGCGTCGCGCGTAAGCGCAACGAGTTCGGAAGCGAGTCGCTCGAGCGTCTCCGGGCGAGGCCGCGGCACTTGCTGGTCGCGGCAGGTCAGCACGACGAGCATTCGCGCGTCGGGCATGCTGATCGGCCGCTTGCGGCGAGCGTAGGTCCTCGCGATCTCGCGCAGGCTCGCCCAGACGCTTTCGGCGATGGTCGTCAATGCGCCGAATCGCGACTGCCGGCGCTTAAAGCGGCGCATCGAACGCATAGTTCTTGAAGGCCGCATCGGCCGAGAGCGAGAGGTGAGGTTCATCTATATCGGCGGTGAGCGTCTGCGGCAGCAGAAACCCATTGACCATCGCCGGCGTGATCTTCATGTGAATGTGTGTCCCGTTGGTATAGTTGGCGTCTATCGTGCGGGTGCAGGCCTGCGGCCCGAGCCCCACGGTAGCTCCCTGCATCGTCGGGTCGTCGATCGCATGCAACGAGTACATCGTCATGCCGTCGCGTGTCCCGAGCTGCGCATAGGTATAGTGCTGTGGCCATAAGAGCGGATCGATCATCGAAAGATCCATGCCGCTCGACTGTTTAGGAACAAACCAAGGCGTCTTGTTAAAAGAGACCTTATAGCTTTGCCCAGGCGAGTACTCGCCGGTCCCTTGCATGTTGAAGTGCAGCCACGGAAAATGGTGCATCCGCATGGCGACGTCCATGTCGAACGTGTAACCGGGCGGTATGTTCTCCGGTTCGAGCGCGATCGGAGCGGACGTCGCCGCAGCCGTTCGCGCGCAAGGGCACAGGAGCGCGGCAAGAGCAAGTCCTGCCGAGAACTGGCGAGTTGCCCAACTCATACCAGCGAGTGTACCCCCCAAGGATTAAAATTCCACAAACGAATCGAGCATCATGCCGGCAACGAGTTTGCCGTTGCCGACTCTGCTTTGAGGGGCGCTTGGCGAACTTTGCAGGCTGTTGGCGCACTTTGGGTGTCACCCTGAGCCTGTCGAAGGGCGTCTCACGCGCCGCGTTACTTTAGGACGATGTTCAGCGTGATCTCGGCGGTGTTGCCGATCGTCGGATCGAGTTGCGTGCGCGCCATCCCGAAGGCGTGGCGATCGATCTCGGCCTCGGCGTGGTAGGTCGGTTGCGCTGCCGTGCCGGCCGCTGTAACGTTGAGTTCCTCGGGTTGGGTGACGCCGTGGATGGTGAGGTTGCCGTCCATCTCGAACGAGGTCGCCGTCTTCGGCACGATGCGAGTGCTGACGAACGTCCACTTGGGAAATTTCGACGAGTCGAAGAAGTCCGGCGACATCAGCGAGCGGTCGCGATCGGGCGCGTCGGTTTTTATGCGGGTCGCATCGAGCGCGGCAGCCGCGCTCACCGGGATCATCGAGCCGGCGTCGAGCGTCACGCTGCCGCTGACGATCGGCACGGTCCCCACCACCCGTTCGACCCAGATGTGCGCGACGCTGAATTTCGCGTTCGATTCGGCCGTGTCGATCTCTCGCCCGACCGGCGCCGCTCCAATGAGCATCGCGGAAAGAAGAAGCATGCAAAGGGATTTTGTCATCTCAATATGCCACCGTGAACTGAATATTCATCGTGTTGCTGGTGCGCGGTGACGTCGAGAGCACGTCCTCGATCGTCAGACGCGTGTTCTCGGTCGGCCCGTATCCGGCGAGGATCACGCCGTCGCGCGTAAAGCCGTTGGTCGGATCGTTAGTTCCCTCGTATCGTGCTTCGAGAAAAAGCCGGTCGTTGAACGCGTAGCGCAGCTGTTCGAATCCGCCGCTCATGTGGCAGCCGCCCACGAGCGTGCCGACCGTAGGCGCGTCGGTTCCGCAGTTCGAGTCGTTCCCTTCGATCAGCACCGCTTCGTTCGAGAAGCGGGTCCACTGACCGTACGTAAAGCCGAATAGCGTGCGGTTGAAGCGATCGAACGGCCCGAACGGCGTGGGACGCAGTCCGTCGTAGTTCAAGACGCTCAGCGTAAACGGTCCCATCGCGTCTTGCAGATACGCTTCGGTATCCGTGCCCGTCGGTGCCAGCCCGCTCTGCCGGTCGTACCCCGGACCCGCGAAGATCTGGAGATTGAGGCCGCGCAGTGCATCGCCGACGGAGAGCCGCGCGCCCATCTTCGGATCGGAGAAGACGAACGGATTCGGCCCGACGGCCTGCTCGTACGGCGTGTAGTCCTGATACGTATCGCGAAACGTCTCAGGGTCGACCGGCAGCGGCAGCGTAAACTGGCCGCCCTGCACGAGCACCGGAACCTTCGCGTTCCACGGATTGACTCGTTCGCTCACCCACGCGTCCCGCAGCAGCCCCGGCTCGCCGCCGTCGACGAGGTACTGCTCGACGAAATAGTTCGCGCGCGTGCCGATCGTGGCCGACGAAAATGCCTCGACCTCGTCGACGATCGCCTTCGGCAGGCCGGCGCCGTCTGGGTCTGCGCCTTGGTTCTCGCTCGAATCGAGGAAGTTCACTTTCACCGAGAGCGGGATCGCCCGTCCCGACGAGACGCCCGGAAAGCGCTCGCCGTTGGCGAGAAAGGCGGCGCCGAACTCGTTGAGGTGCGGAATGACGCTATGGCACTTTTCGCACGTCACGCCGTACTGGTGCGCAAAGAGCGGAATGGCTTGCGCCGCGGCAGGGAAGCCGGCGATGCACGAAAGGAAAAGCAAGGCAACCGGCCATTTAAGCACGCCTCACAACATACTTAGGCGAACCTAAATCCCCTGCTGGCCACGCCTAAATACTTGGCTTCTCGAGCCTGAGAGCCGCCGGGGCCTTTTAGCCGGGTCGCCGGCGGGGAACCACGCGCCTATGCCTGCACTTATTGCCCGTTATCCCGTCATTGCGACCATCCTGTTGCTGACGTGCTCGAATCTCTTCATGACGATCGCCTGGTACGGCCACTTGAAGAACACGAAAAGCCCGCTAATTCTGGCGATTTTAGCGAGCTGGGCTATCGCATTGCTCGAATATTGCTTTCAGGTTCCGGCGAATCGAATCGGTTACGGCGCGCTGACACTGACACAGTTGAAGATACTGCAAGAGGTCATCACGCTGATCGTCTTTACCGTCTTTGCGGTCGTGGTTTTCGGGCAGGTTCCGAAGTGGAATTACGGCGTCAGCTACCTCTTCATCGTCGGGGCGGTCTACTTCGCTTTTAAAGGCTAGCTTGGCCGCTCGAACTTTTGCTTAAAAATGGGCTCCGGGCAAAGCAAGAGGAGGCTCCCCCTACGGCGGCATAGTGCGAGCGCATGAATCGTCTTCATTCGGCACGCCTAGCGGCGCTGCTGGCATTCACATTTGGGCTCGCCGCGTGCTCGAGCGGCAGCCTTCCGTACATGCAAAACGGTGATCCGTTGCACAACCTCGCCGGGACGGGTGCCGGCAAGATCACCCACGTGGTCTACATCGTGCAAGAGAACCGCAGTTTCGATAACATGTTCCACGACTACCCGGGCGCCGATACCGTCGACAGCGGCGTGACCTCCACTGGCAAGCGGATCGCGCTGCAGCCGGTGCCGCTGAACGATCAGTACGTAATCGATCACTCCGCAGATGCGATGTTCGCGGCCTGCAACGCGCCCAAGGGCGACCTGCCCGGCACGCACTGCCGGATGAACGGCTTCGATAGGGAAGAGAACTTCGGCGGACCGTTTCAGTATCCGGAGTACACCTACGTGCCGCACGGCGACTCGAAGCCCTACTTCGATATGGCGCACCAGGGCGTCTTAGCCGACCATATGTTTCAATCGCAGCTCGACGAGAGCTTCGTCGCGCACCAGTACATCATTGCCGCGCAGGCCGCCTGGAGCGTCGACCTGCCCTACGGCGAGTGGGGCTGCGGCGGCGGCGGTTATAACAAGGTTGCGACGATCACGGTTAATCGTAATCCCAACGGACCGGCGGAGAAGCCGTGTTTCGATTATCAGACGCTCGGCGACGAGCTCGATGCGGCGCACCTCTCGTGGCGCTTTTACGCGAGCAGTTATGGTAGCGCGTCGAGCGGAAGCGGCGGGGTCTGGTCGAGCTATCAGGCCGTCAAACACATCTATCACGGCCCAGATTGGGCGAAGAACGTCATCTCGCCGAACTGGAAGTTCATTACCGACGTTCGCGCCGGCAAGCTCGCGAACTTCACCTGGATCACGCCCGTCTGCGACGACTCCGATCACGTAAATTGCCCCGGCGGCTACGGGCCGTCGTGGGTCGCGGCATTGGTGAACACGGTCGGTCAGAGCAAGTTCTGGAACTCGACCGCGATATTCATTCAGTGGGACGACTGGGGCGGCTTGTACGATCACGTCCCGCCGGCCTATCTCGATCGCGATAGCCTGGGCTTTCGCGTCCCATTGATCGTGATGTCGCCGTACGCCAAACACGACTACGTCTCGCACGTGCACTACGAGACCGCGAGCGTCTTGCGCTTCGCCGAGGATCTCTTCGGCCTCGGACAGCTCGCTCCGGCCGACCGGCGCGCGAGGTCGCCGGCCGCCGACTGCTTCGATTTTAACGCCAGTCCGCACAAATTCGTGAAGATCCCGGCGCCGCTAAAGCCGAGGTTCTTCATGCATCAGTCGGGCGACACCGATTTCGCACCCGATTACGAATAAGAATGGAGGTCCCGTGCTTCGCTACTTCAGGAACTCTGCGTTTCTCTTAGCGGCGGCGATGCTCGCCGTCGCCGCGTCCGGATGTTCCGGCACCCAATCAATGCTCCCCGGCGCGGGGACGCAGTTTCTCAGCGCACTCGGCGCGAGCCGCTCGGCGCAGTTCGCGGTCGTCAGAAATCAGCCGCCGGCGCCGATGATGATCGGCTTCTTAATGACCGACGGTTCGGTTCTCACTCAGGATATCTACGGCAGCAACTGGTATCGCTACGCCCCCGACTCGAAGGGAAGCTATACCGACGGAAGCTGGACGCAGCTGGCGTCGCTGCAGTCGGGTTATGGGCCGTCCGCGTACGCCTCGCAGGTGCTCGCCGACGGCCGCCTGATGATCAGCGGTGGTGAGTACAACAACCCGAGCAACGGATATCCGCTGCAGTTGACCAATCTCGGTGCGGTCTACGATCCGGTGAAGAACGCGTGGACGCCGCTGGGCCACCCGCACCGCTGGCAGTGGATCGGCGATTCACCTTCGACCATCTTGCCTGACGGGCGAGTGATGATGGGCGACAAGCTTCATCGCTGGGACGCGTTGCTCGATCCGAAGACGCTGAAGTGGTCGCCGGCGAGCGACGCCGGCAAGGCAGATTTCAACTCCGAGGAGGGCTGGACACTCTTACCCGACGGCACGATTCTCACCGCCGACGTAAAGAACTCGCCGAACTCCGAAATCTACAATCCGGCAACCGGCCATTGGAAGAGTGCCGGTTCGACGGTGGTCGATCTGCGCTCTCCGGGCGAGCCCGGCTGCGTGAGATACGGACCGAAACCCAAAGACTGTTACCGCCCGCCGGGCGAGATCGGCCCGGCGATTCTGCGCCCCGACGGTACGGTCTTTGCAACCGGCGCGGGCACGGCAGCGAGCGGCTACGGCACGGGGCACACCGCGATCTACAACACGAAGAACGGCACCTGGACCGCCGGCCCCGACTTTCCGAATAACGACAATGCCGGCGATTCCTATGCGATGCTCGAGCCTAGCGGAAACGTGTTGGTGTTGAGCATTCACTACATTCTCTACGAGTACAACGGAAAGAGTTTCGCGCAGGTCGGCAGCGCCGCGGGGCCCCCGTTGCTATTGCCAACCGGGCAGGTGTTGATGCTCGGCTCGGGTGGCGTCGTGCTCTATACGCCCAAGGGCAAGCCGCAGGCCGGCTGGGCGCCCACGATCTCAAAGGCGCCGGCGAGCATCACGCCCGGCAAAACCTATAAGATCACCGGAACGCAGTTCAACGGTCTCTCGCAAGCGGTTGCCTTCGGCGACGAAGAGCAGAACGCGACCGGGTATCCGCTGGTTCGCATTACCAACGATGCCAGCGGCAGTATCTATTACGCGCGCACGCACGATCACAGCACGATGGGTGTCGCGACCGGATCGAAAAAAGTCTGGACCTACTTCGACGTACCCCAGAGCATCGCGAGCGGCAAAAGCACGCTCGTGGTCGTGGCCAACGGAATCGCCTCAAAGCCGGTCACCGTTACCGTGGGGAGTGCCTCCCGGCGAAAAGCACGATAGTCCCGGAGTAGGCCAAATGCCCTAGTTCGGCACGCATGCAGACGCACGCGTGCCGAACGTGCGAGTTAGGCGTGCGGGCGTGCGTTACCGCAAACGCTCCCGCGCAGGATGATTGCTCCATCACACTTTCTCGAAAGAGAGAAGGAGCAATATATGAGACCCCTGTGTCTCCAAAAACCTGCGGTCCGGGCGGCCCTCTTCCCCACGCTGCTCGCGATCGTCGCGGGTTGCGGTAGTAACACCGTCGCCCCGTTACCCGCAGTGAACGGCGCGGTTCCCGGAGGCCCCGTACAAAGCGCGGGTGCTGCCGTGGGGCCGGCGACGAAACCGTGCAAACCGGTTCTCTACACGGGCGTCGGTTGGCAGTACCTAGGCAACAAGATGACCGGCGAGTGGTACGAATTCAGCGGCACGTGGACGCGCGCCGCTTACGGTACGCTCGTGCCGTGCGTCGGCGATCCGATAATCTGGAGCGGACGGCCGGCCAACGGACAGGCCTGGAACGCCTGGTGGGGCGCCGTCGCCGACGCTTCGGCCTGGCATGGATCGCAAGCGAAGGCGATGACGGAGCCTCTCGCGCAGAGCGTCGCCATCCTCAAGACGGGTGCGCGCAAAACGCTGGTGCTCCAAACGATCGTCACCACACCGAACACTCCGGTAGACGTCGCGGTCGGAGAAGACGGCACGATGTACGTGGTCGTCGTTCCGCCGGCGCAGAACCCCAACCCTAATGCCACCTCGGAGATCCTCGTCTATCCGAAAGGGCAGACGAGCCCCTCGCGGGCGATGATCGATCAGCGGATGGGCAGAGGTCCCGGTGCGATCGCGGTCGACTCGCAGAACGACGTCTTCGTCAGCTTCGACGCCGGAATCTTGGTCGGCGAACAGGTCGACGAGTTCGCAAGAAACAACAACTCGAACCCGAGCGTCTTCCTGCAGACTTCCGGCACCAAAGCCGGCTCGCTTGCGACCGATGCAAGCGGAGACCTCGCCGTCAGCAGCCTTCGCGCAAACGGCACCGGCGACGTAACCGTCTACAGCCCGCAGCGAACGCGGCTCTACGAGTTCGCGACGACGCCGTACCCCTTAGCGATCAGCTTGGATCGGAGCAATAAAAAGCTGACCGTCGTCGATTCGGCCCAGAATGAGGTGACGGCGTACGCCTATCCGAGCGGCGCACGGACGTCGCAGACTTCGCTAGGCAATTCGTCGCAAACGTGGCTTCCGGGCGGGATGCTCGAGCCTTAGGGTTATGTTCCTGCAGCGCATCTGGGCGGGTTGGTTTCCACGGAGGCTACCCTCCCCGTTGCCGCTCTTTATCCCGAGTCCGCCGCATTCGTGTTGGGGGGTGTGAGCGCTTCGCACTTCGCGGCAAAGATGAAGTCGCTCTCCGTCAAGCCGCCGATCTTGTGCGTCCACACTTCAACACCGAGTCGGCCCCACGCGACGTGCAAATCGGGATGGTGTTGCTGCTCCTCGGCCATCGCGCCGATGCGCGCGGCGGCGGCCATCGCTTCGGCAAAATCTTTGAAGCGATAGGTACGCGTGAGAACCTTCACCCGCTGATGTTTGGGATCGTAGCGTTCGACGATGCGCCACCCTTCGTCGAGCTGCGCCAGCAGCGGCGCGATCTGCGCGTCGTCCAGCGGCGGAGTCCCACCCCGGCACGGCACGCAAACCTTCGCCGCAAGTTCGGTCATGCCGGGCGACTCACGAGGCGTGTCGCAAGGATGCCTAAGTAGCATGCGACGACGCCGAGGATGACGCTGCCGAGCGCGTAGGCGAGGCTCAAGCGCCACTCGCGTTCGCTGCCCAGCGTGAGGGTCTCGTACGCGAAGCTCGAGAACGTCGTGTAGCCGCCGAGCACTCCCGCCGTCAGCGCAACGCCGAGCAACGGATGAAATCCGAGCGCGCGCGTCTGCACGAGCGCCGCGACGATGCCGATGCAAAACGAACCGCTGACGTTGATGAACAGCGTGCCGAACGGAAAGCCCGGGCCGAAGCGCGAGAGGAAGAAGAGGCCGACGGCGTAGCGGCAGATGCCGCCGAGTCCGGCGCCGAATCCGACCACGAGATAGGGGACGATGCCTCTCATCGTGCCTTCGGCGCTCCCGCGCGATAGGCGATGATCTCGACGGTCTCCAGCGTAACCAGCCCCTCTTTGACCATCTCGTCGAGCGTCGGGAGAAACGCGCGGATGCGCTCCTCGGCATCGACGATTTCGATGAGCACCGGCAGATCCGAGGAAAAATCGATGACGCGCGCCGCGTGCACCACCGAATGGCCGCCGTACCCTTCGATTCCCTTGAAGACGGTCGCGCCGCCCAAGCCGGCCTTGCGCGCCGCCTCGACGATTGCGGTGTAGAGCGGCTGATAGCCCCACCGGTCGCTCTCGCCGACGAAGATGCGCAGCAGCTTTCCGGTGCCTTCACTCTTCACGGGCGCTGCTTTCGTCGGCCGGCCCTTTCACCCCCGGATTACGGTGGCGATCTCTTTGGCGATCGCTTCGGGTTGCTCCATGACTGCGTAGTGGCCGCTGTCGCGCAGCAGCACGAACCTCGCGTTAGGAAGTAGCGCCGCCACTTTTCGCTCGTACATCTCCGGATCGTCGTGCTCGGGAGCGATGACGACTGCCGGCGCCGTAATCCTCCGGGTCTCTTCGGCGAAATCGGCGTTCGTCCAGGACTCAAAGCTTTCGAGCGCGGCGTCTGGGTGCGTCTGCGCGGCAGCTTCGCACAGGCGTTCCAAATCCTCGGCTTCGGGCTCGTTGTGAAAGGTGCGCGCGAGCCATTTGCGAGCGGCCTCGCGATCGCCGACGGTCGCGCGAAGATAGGTTGCGCTCTTCTCGGAGAAGCTGGCCCCGCTTGCCGGAACCGGCGCGACGAGCACGAGCGCGTGCACGAGCTCCGGCGCGTCGATCGCTAAGCGCATCGCTACCATTGCGCCCATCGAATGTCCCACGACGACGACGGGGCCGGGGTCTTCGAGCCGCTCGACGATCTCGCGCAGGTCGGCTGCGAATCGTTCGACCGTAAATGGGCCGGGAATATCGCGCAGCTCGCCGCTGCCGCGCAAATCCACGTCGACGGCGCGTGCGTCGGGTCCGAGGGCGGCGATAACGCCGCCCCAGACCGAACGATCGGCTTGCCAGCCGTGGACGAATAAAACGGTCAGTTCAAGCTCGTGGCGACGGGGACGGGACGGCCTTCGTCCAGATCGAGTACGTCGAACCACGTGACGATGTCTTTGCGCCCGGGCGCAACCTGCTCGCGCAGGTTATCGAAGTACTCCGCGGAGTGTGAACCGGGATCGGGATGCCAGTGCATCCGATCGTTGTTGAACCGTTCGATCTCTTCGGGGCTCTTCTTTGAGAGGAACTTCGTCCGCACCCAATCGGCGATCGCGTCGTCGGTTTGGAGCTCCTTGACCTTGCTCGCGAACTCGGGTCCGGTCGTTCCGAGAAACTCGAAGAGCGGCTTGTCGTGTGGACAGTCGTAATCGTACTCGCCGAGATGCCCCTCGTTCGAGGCCTTCGCTTTGTCGATGACGCGCTTGAGCGAGACGAGCCCGATGAGCCTGTCTTTGGCGCTGCGCGGCTTTTCAATTGTTAAATCCATTGTTCTCCTCATACCAGCATGTGTACCGCTCTAATCCGCTCGACCCGCCGCCGGGTTGCACTACCTACCGCTGGGATGCTATGGGAGCGGCTATTCGTAGTCGGGGGCTTGGCCGTCGTTCTTTTGATGCAAAAAGAACTGGAGCCCCTTCGGCGATTTGATCGGCACGAACTTGCGCGGCTCTTGCGTAAAGTCGAGCGTGTCGGCTGCGGGCGAATGGGCGCGCCGGTCGGCGGCGGCGAGCGGCGGCAAGCCGAAGAGGTCTTCAGCGAACTTCAGCACGCTGGCGGTCTCGTACTGGACGTGCGAGACGTAGTCGTGCTTTGCATAGGGAGAAATCACCATCAGCGGCACTCGGAATCCGAGGCTGTCATAGTCGCGATATGGTGGTGCGACCGGATCATACAGACCGCCCCAATCGTCCCACTGCACGAAGATCACCGTCGAGTTCCAGAACTTGCTCTTGCCAACGGCGTTAACCACCGTCGCAACCCATGATGGGCCGTAGCCGCCGCCGCAACTGACATGATCGGAGTCGGGGCAGAGCGGCGTAATCCAGGTAAACTTCGCGAGCTCACCCTTGCCGACGTCGGTGAGAAAGCGTTTCTGCGGCGCGAGGACGTCTTTCTTCCAGTCCGGTCCGTTGTAGATGTGGTTGACGGCCTGATACCCCGACCAGAGTCCACTCGTCGGATAGTTGAACGCGCTCGTGTAGAAGCGCCAGGAAAGCCCGGCGTTGTCGAGCTCGTCGCCGAGGGTCGTGTAGTCGAAGCACGGCACCTGCCCGGGGCCTATCTGGCGATCGTTCGTGAGCGTCAGGACTTCATCGCGCGAGCCGCCCGGGCATCCCCACGGACCGTCGGGAATGTTGACGCTAGCCTGCGCCTGTGCCGCGATGATGTATTGGTGCGCGACGAAACTCTCGTCGAGCTGCGAGGCGAACATCCGGTCCGCCAGCACCCATTCGTGCGCCATGTCGAAGTACGGTTTCGAGTCTCGGTGATCGACGTAGACGTACTGCGGATCGGAAGGCGCGCCGTAGGAGGCCTGCTCACGATCGAAGCCGTTCATCCGGCAGTGCGTTCCCTTAAGGTCGCCGGCCGGCGCGTTGCATGCCGCGAACATCGCTTCGGCCGAGTGGTCGATTTCGTAGAGCTTTTTGAGGCTTATCGGTTGCAGCTGAACCGTCTTTCCGTGCGAGTTCTTTCCGCTCGAAACCGTATGCGCGTTGGGAAAGCCCTCGAACATGCTGTTGAAGCTGCGGTTCTCTTGTATGACGTAGACGACGTGCTCGATCTTGCCGGCGCCGGTGCCTGCAAGCACGCGCACGGCCGCATCGCCCTGCATGTACGGCAGCGAGGTCCCCCTGCCGGAAGAACACGCCGCAAGCGCGGCAACAAAAACGAACCCCATGAAACGTTTCATATCGTGTCATCCTGAGCTTGTCGAAGGATGCCTTAAACCCTGTCCCACGGTGTCATCCTTCGACAGGCTCAGGATGACAATAATTAACGTACGGCAATTTTGCCGACTGCCGGGGGTGAGATGAACGTCGTAAACCACATGTTGCCGTCTGGGCCTGAGGTAATCTGGCTCGGCTGTGTGAAGGAGCCCGGGATCGAGTAGAAGTGAGTGCGGCCTTTGGTCGTCATCCGTCCGATGCCCGCGTGCCCGCTGAAATCGGTGAACCAAAAAGCGTTGTCTGGGCCGACGGCAAGACCGGCAGGCTGCGCGTACTCGCGGCCGGTGGGAAACTCGGTGTACTTACCATTCGTCGTTAGGCGCCCGAGCGCGTCGTTGTCGTCTTCGGTAAACCACAGCGCTCCGTCTGGGCCGGCGCAGATGAAATCGGGACCGGAAGCGTTCGGCCCGTTACCGACTCGAAACGATTTGTGCTTGCCTTTCGGCGATAGGCGGATCACCGTGTCCGAAAAACGGCTGCCGCCGACGACACGATGCCCTCGAGCTCGGCGTTGCTCGGCGCAACCGTGAAGTGCGTGACCTTTCCTTTGGTCGTCATCCGTCCGACGGTGCCGTTCGACTCCGCGAACCAGAGTGCGTTGTCGGGGCCGACGGTAATGCCTTGCGTGAACGAGCCTCCCCTATCGGCGAAAATCGTCACCACTCCGGCCGTCGTGATGCGTCCGACGCCGCCGTTCTCTTCCCCGATCGTAAACCAGAGGTTCTTGTCCGGCCCGACGGTGATGCCGTCGGAGACTTCGGCCCCGGCCACCTGCTGAAGCGTGTAGGTGCCTCCGGTCGTGATCCGGCCGATGACGTCGTTTCCGGGATCGGTGAACCAGAGGGCGCCGTCCGGGCCGGCGACGATGCCGGTGGGAACCGGGTCGCCGTACACGTCCTGATAGAGCGTTGCCCTTCCGCGCTTATCCGCGAGGGCACCCCGCAGGGTGGCATATGAAACCTTAGCGGGCATCGTCGTACCGCCGGGCCCGGAGCAGCCCGCGAGCGTGGAAACGGCGAGCGCACAGATTAACGCGAACGCGGCATAACGGCCGCGAAGCCTGGGAAACATGCCCAGAGTATAGCAAATTGAGGTGTATGAATGTGATTGCATTACAACTGCGTCCGGGGCTGCGCCACGTGGGTGCGGCGATCGCCCTCGCCGCCGTCGCGGCTTGCGGGGGCGGCCATAAGGCGCCCCCTACCTCCTTACCGACCGTCGCCCAGGTCCAGCAGCGTTTTGCCGACGCGATCGGCGGCCCCGCCGCGATCCTGCAGCCGCGCTCCATGACGATCCGAGGGAGCAACACGATCTACGCCGCGCACGGTAGGCGAATCCACGCCGGGATCGTGCTCTATCTCGCCGATTTCAAGCGAGCCGAGGTCGTCACGGTTCCGCACCTCGGCCGATATCTCTCGGGCTACGACGGCAAGATCGGCTGGTCGATCGGCCCGCACTCCGCACCGCAGGTGATTCGCGGCCATGACGCCGTCTCGATTCGGCGCGATGCCGACATGTACTATTTCGCCCACATTGCCAAGTACTTCAAATCTATGGAGGTCGTCGGGATCGAATCGTTTGCCGGCCGGCGCTGTTACCACCTTCGCGGCACAACGCTCTGGGGGAACGAGAACAATCAATACTTCGATGTTAAAAGCGGCCTGCTCGCCGGTTACCGCTTCCATCAATGGGCGAACGGCACTGCCGAGGTGGCCGAATCGCGACAGGCCTTCGAACGCTATCAGCGTTTCGGAAAACTCTCGTTCGCAACGCGCGAAACGGATTTTAAAGACGACAAACTCGCCGGCGTCGGCCGCATCACATCGGTGACCTACGACAACGTGAATCCGCACGTCTTCACCCCGCCGCCCGCCGTCCGCGCATTGGCCGCTAAGTGAAGCGGACCTCGTTTCTGCGCGCCTCCGCGGGCGCGCTCGCAGCACTGAGCAACGTAGCGCTGCCGCAACTCGCATCGGCGCAGAACGCTACCGAACCGCCCTTCGTGCAACTCGAACAGCGGTACGGCGGGCGTCTCGGTGTCGACGCGTTCGATACGCAGACGCTCCGCACCATTGCGTACCGCGAGAACGAACGCTTCCCGATGTGCAGCACCTTTAAATTCTTCCTCGTCGCCGACGTCCTCGCGCACATCGAAGCCGGGACCCTAAGAGCCGGTCAGTGGGTGCGCTACGGCCCGAGCGATCTGCTCGACTACGCCCCGGTCACGCGTGCGCATCTAGCCGAGGGCGGCATGACGGTCGACGCGCTCTGCGCGGCGGTGATCGAGCTCAGCGATAATACCGCCGCGAATCTCTTGCTCGCGCTCGTCGGTGGCCCTGCCGGCGCCACCGCCTACGTTCGAAGTCTCGGCGACGACGTCACACGGTTGGATCGCCGCGAGCCCGAGCTCAACAGCGCGATTCCGGGCGACCCGCGCGATACGACCTCGCCGCTTGCGATGCGCAAGCTGATGAACGCCATCCTCTTCGGTGCGTCGCTGAACGCAAAAAGCGTAGATCGTCTCGTCGGCTGGATGCTCAAATGCCAGACCGGCGACGACCGCCTGCGCGCCGGGCTTCCAAAATCATGGAAGATCGGCGATAAGACGGGCAATGGCCGGAACGAAGCGACCAACGACATCGCGGTCGCCTGGCCGCCGGGGCGTAAACCGCTTCTGATTACGACGTACTACGTTGGTTCGAAGGCGTCGCCAGCCGAGCTAACGACCGTATTTCTCACCGTCGCCAAATACATCGCCCGCAATCTCACGACGTAGCCGGGCACGATCGCACCTGATGCGGTTTGATCGCTTGATCGGAGAGACGCTTTGTCCAGCAATCGCCCAATAACGAGCAGTAGCAGAGCGCGACGTTGACCCGGTAAACGTTGGCCAGTATTGGGCGGGTGAGGAACTTGCCTTCCACGCGCAGGAGCTCGAGCTTTTGACCGGCCGGCAAGACGTCGCCGGGCTGAATCGTGCTCGCGGTCATGTCGTTGCTGCCGTGTGCGTGAGCTTTGCGCTCGGCGGCCGCGGCTTGGTCGCGTTCGGGCTGAAGCGCCGCACCGACCGCGGGGACGACGTTCGGACCCGACCGTTGAACGATGACTTTTCCATCCCGCGTCACGGTCGAGGTGATGATCAGCGCTGGACCGATGCCCGGATTATCGACGTCCAGCTCAAAGTACTTATCGGTAGAGCTCGACGTGATGAAGTTAAGATAGGGCCAGACGGTCGCGCTGAACTGCTTGCGGATCACGTAGGTCTGGTAGGCCGACGAGGCGGCTGCCACTGCGCTGATCAGCAGAGCCCCCAGCGCCACGAGCAGATCGAACCGGAATCGCTTTTCGTCCACGAAGGAGGCTTCTGGCCCCTCGGCCGTGCCGCCCCCAAAAAAATTATCAAAGCCGATGTCGAAACGGAGCGTTCCCGCTCGACGCATAGGCAGAGTAGCAAATCCACCCAAGGAGATTTTCAATGAGATTCGTGATCCTGGTAAAGGCAAGTAAAGATAGCGAAGCGGGCGTGCTCCCGTCGGCCGAGCTCCTCAACGAGATGGGCAAGTTCAACGAGCAACTCGTCAAAGACGGTGTGATGCTGGCAGGCGAAGGGCTGAAGCCTACGTCGGAGGGCAAGCGGTTGCGCTTCGATGGCGGCCGGACGACGATCATTGACGGGCCGTTCGCCGAAACGAAGGAACTGGTCGCCGGCTTCTGGATCGTCCAGGGCAAATCGAAGGAAGAGATCGTCGAGCGCTTCACGCACGCGCCGTTTATCAACGGCGAGACGATCGAAATCCGCCCGATCTACGAACTCGAGGACTTCGGCGAGATCATTACCCCCGAGATCGTCGCCCGTCAAGAGCGCCTTGCGGAGCAAATGAAGTGAAGATCCTCTCGATCGTTACCATCGACCCGGCCAACGGTCACCCGCACGACGACCCGACGATTCCCCAGCGCATGGGCGCGCTGATCCAAGAGATGCGCGCGAAGGGGGCGCTGGTCGACACCGGCGGACGCGACACCGACATGCTCGAGCTCTCGGTCGCGCGCAAGAATGGCCAAACGAGCGTCACCGACGGCCCGTTCGCCGAATCGAAGGAAGTCGTCGGCGGCTTCGCCCTCATGGACGTCAAGGATCGCGACGATGCGATCGCCTGGACGAAGCGCTTCCTCGACGTCCTCGGCACCGGAACGTGCTACCTGCACGAGGTTTCGCCGACGCCGTAGTGAGCACCGGCGACCCTCACGGCACGATCGCCGCGATCTGGCGGATCGAATCGCCCAAGCTGATCGCGAGCCTCTCGCGGATGCTGCGCGACGTCGGACGAGCGGAAGATCTGGCGCAGGATGCCTTCGTTGCGGCGCTCTCGCAGTGGCCCGACGAAGGCATCCCGCGTAATCCCGGTGCGTGGTTGATGACCGCCGCGAAGCGCCGCGCGATCGATCAGATCCGCCGCAACGAAACGCTTCACCGTGTCACCCTGAGCTCGTCGAAGGGCGACGCGAGCCCCTCCGGTGTCACCCTGAGCCCCTCCGGTGTCACCCTGAGCCTGTCGAAGGGTGCAATAGAACCCAACTTTGCCGACTCTTACGAGGAAATCGACGACGACATGCTGCGCTTGATGTTCGTCGCCTGCCATCCGGTCGTGTCGAAGGAAGCCCACGTCGCGCTGACGCTCAAACTCGTCGGCGGTTTGACGACCGCCGAAATCGCGCGCGCCTTTCTCGTTCCCGAAACGACGATCGCGCAGCGCATCGTTCGTGCAAAGCGTACGCTCTCCGAAGCGCGGGTGCCCTTTGAGGTACCCTCGGGTCCGGAGCGGCTGCAGCGCCTCGCCTCGATTCTGGAAACTATCTATCTCGTATTCAACGAAGGTTACGCCGCGACGGCCGGCGACGACGTCCTGCGCCCCGAGCTCGTGGAAGACGCGCTGCGGCTGGGGCGCATGCTCGCGGCCCTCATGCCGAACGAAAGCGAAGTGCTGGGACTCGTCGCGCTGATGGAGATTCAAGCCTCACGCATGCGTGCGCGCGTCGGACCGTCCGGCGAGCCGATTCTCCTGCTCGACCAAGATCGCAGCCGCTGGAACCGCCTGCTCATCAATCGGGGGCTCGCCGCGCTGGCGAAAGCCGAGAGGCTCGGTACGTCGCTCGGGGCGTACTCGCTGCAGGCGGCGATCGCCGCTTGTCACGCCCGCGCCGCGACAGCCGAGCAAACCGATTGGGAGCGCATCGCCGCGCTCTACGACGCGCTGGGGCAACTGATGCCGACCCCCGTTGTAGAACTCAACCGCGCCGTCGCCGTAGGCATGGCCTTCGGGCCGCGAGCCGGGCTCGAAATCGCCGACACGCTCCTCGATCAGCCGGCGCTGCGAAACTACCATCTGCTGCCGGCCGTTCGCGCCGATCTGCTCTTCAAGCTCGGCCGATTCGACGAAGCACGCATGGAGTTCGAACGCGCCGCCTCACTGACGCGCAATACTCGCGACCGCACGCTCCTGCTCGCCCGCGCCCAAGGGTGCACGGGCGACAGCATGTCATCCTGAGCCTGTCGAAGGAGCGGCGTGTGTGTCATGCTGAGCCTGTCGAAGCATGACGGAGGGCATCCCACTTTTGACGAAACTCTCACTATGAAGGTTCGCCGCTTAGCTGCAGTCGCGTTCGCAACTGCTTCGCTGATGCCGCACGCTGCCGCGGCGGCGCCGGCGGTCGTACCCTTCACGCTCACCGACGGCCTCGTCACGGTGAAGGCCACCGCCAACGAACAGCCGCTGACGATGATCGTCGACCTCGGAGCCGGAGTAGACGTGCTGTCGGCAAAAACCGCAAAAGCACTCGGCGTCGTCGCCACACGCCGCTATACGAACTGGCGGATGGAAGGCGAACGCGTCGACGGCGAGATCGGAATGCTGCCCGCACTCGCGGTGGGAACGCTGCATATAGCCGGCGCGCCCGCAATCCTCTGGAACGGCCTCGACCGAAGCGGCGTCGACGGCCTCATCTCCGCGACTGCCTTTCGCAACCAGCCCGTAACCTTCGACTACGCCACGCAACGGCTAATTCTCGAGGACCCACCCTCGTTCGCCCAGCGAATTCGCTCGGCCGCCAAAGTTCCGCTCGAACTCGCCGACGACCGCGACATCTCGCTCGGAATCTTTGCTTGGTTCGATTTCGGCAGGGGCCAGCGCGGCCTCTGCGAGATCGACACCGGGTCGCAGGGTTACTTCCTCGATAGACGCTTCGCGGCGAAGCTCGGCGTCAACCTCGACGATCCTCAGCTCAAGCGCGTAAAAGGGCCGGCCGGCGAGCGCATCGTCGCGACGATTCCGCAGGTCGCGCTTGCGGGCGTGCCGCGCTCCGCGATCGCCGCACCGAAAGCGGTCTTCACCGATCTCATCTACGACTGCAACATTGGCAATGAATTCTGGCACGGACGGGCCTTGACGCTCGATATCCCGAACCGCGCGCTCTACCTAGGAGGGCCATCATGAAGCGCTTCCCTGCGGCAGTCTGCGCTGCCATCGTTTTCGCTATGATTTCTCCGTGCGTGGCCGCCACGCCGGAGCCGTCGCTCGTGACCCCGACGACCTACGACAATCACAAGGGTTTCGACTTTCTTTTCGGCACCTGGACGACGCGTTATCGCATTTTGCGCACGCGTCTCAAACACGATAACGTGTGGTACGACTGCTACGGAACGTCGAGGATCCGCCCGTTCTGGAACGGGAGCGCCAACCTCGAAGACGGCGACCTGCGTTGCCCGCCGCCGCGCGGCTACACTCAGAGCATGACCCTGCGCCTCTACGATCGGGCGACGAATCAGTGGTCGCTCTATTGGGGCACGACGAAGATCGGCCTCGGGCTCCCGCAGCAGGTCGGACACTTCGATTCCAACGGTGTCGGCCAGTTCTACGCCGACGACAAGTGGCAAGGCACGCCGGTCATCATCCGCTACAAATGGTGGCTGAAGAGCGGCGACCATCCCCGCTTCGAACAGGCCTTCTCCACCGACCACGGCCGCACGTGGGAAACGAACTGGACCTGCGACTACACGCGAAAGTAATCGTATGTCATCCTGAGCTTGTCGAAGGACGAGCTTGTCGAAGGGAATGTCATCCTGAGCCTGTCGAAGGGAATGTCATCCTGAGCTTGTCGAAGGATGTCGAAGGGACACTTTTGCGAGCTCCTCTTCCAGGATCGGTATGCCCATATTGCACGCCTGCACGCCTTGGGCGACACACAGCTTGAGAACATCCATTATTTCTTCAAGGCTGCAACCGAGTTTGAGGGCTGATTTAATATGACGCCGTGTGCCGGGTGCGTACATGTGCGTATACGAAGCGTCAAAGGCGATACTTAGCAACTCTACGAGCTTCGGCGGCATCAAGCCGCTTCCATAAACGGCGACACCGGTCGCCATGAACTCATCGGTCCAAACGGGGTCGAGTTCGAAAAACGGATTCCAGGCCTCGTTCCATTGTCCGGCGGCCCGCATCTTGTCGCAGGCCGGAGTTGCGCCGCGCTCGGAATCGTGAGCCGATGCAAGGCCGGCCGCTTGCGCTTCTTCGAGAAGAACCGGCGCGCCGAGGCTGCACGAATGAATCGCCATGAGCGACGCCATCTTGAGAACCTGCAATATCTCATCGCGCGTTGCGCCCGCAGCGAGTGCCTTTCGGATATGCCGGCGCGTTCCGTCGGGATTGAGATTCGTGCACGCCGCATTGATTGCCACACCGATCAGTTCCACGGTCTTGCGATCCAAAGCGCCGGTCGACGGATTGCTCGTCATTTTATCAACCGTCGCACACCACGCCGGATCCCACGCTTCTAGCGTCTCAAACGCAGTCGCATCCCACGGTCCAGGTTTATCGTGCGTCATCGTTTAGCCCTCACCGATTTCCACCACTGTGCGCTACGCGAGCAAGTGTCCGTCGGAACCCGCGACGACCGTTTCTCTGAGCTTTCCGTCCGATCGGTGCACCAAGAAGCCTTGATGGCCGGATTCGCGGTTCGGGGGCAGGCCGAGGTTTGCAAGGGTCTCCTCGACGCTGTTGTACGTCACGCCGATCTTCAACATCTGCCGTGCCTGTTCGGGCGTGGCGATATCTCGCCCGATCTCACGAGCCATGCGAACGTGCTTCTCGATCATCTGAACCGTATTCATCCGCACGCCCTTCTTGACGTCCCAGAGATTGTCTTCGATCCCGGCACGGGTATGTTGTCCGAGGGCGATCATCATCATGGATATCGGGTGGGTTAAACGGAACGTCGTTTGATAGGTAAAAAACGAACCGTGCGGCGTCCGGCGCACGAGCTCCATCAGATCGAACGGGTTTGCACCGCAGATTCCTCCGCCACCGGTGCTGAAGAAGCCGTTCATCGGCCCCATGTACTCGCCGCGGCGCACCATTCGTTCGACGAGTTCGAGCCCGTGGATGTGAGGAAGCGCGAAATACGGCTGGATCCCATGCTCGACGCACAGCCTGGTCTCTTCGATATAAAAGTCCGGCGTCGAATCGGCGACCATATTGGATATCCCGTGCATCGCGTCTTCGTTGCACAGGCGGGTCCCCGCGAACTCGGACATCGGATGTAAGGCGGTCAAGTCGAAGAGCGAGGTGCCGCACGCAACCGTAATCTGATCCGGTTTGGGATCGATCGTCGTTAGCTTGTGACGCTGCTCGTAGGTGCCGAACGCTCCAATCTCGCCGGGCTCGGGCGCGAATGAGATCGAGCCTCCTACCTGAAGGATCATCTTCGGAACCGCCTCCCGGACGCGTGCGATTTGCTCGCCGTACTCCGTGAAGTTCTTGGAAATGTGTCCCGTCTTCGGGTCGCGCACGTGAATGTGCAGCAGCGTCGCGCCCGCGTTATAACAATCGACGGCCGCTTGAACTTGCTCGTCCCAGGTGAGGGGAATGTATCCCGGAGGTCCGTCTTGCGGCATCCACATCGGCCCGTAGGGGGCCGCCGTAATCATCAGAGGCGCCATGTTTTCGGGAAGAAGGGAGTCATCGGTAAAATATGCCATGTTGGTTCTCCTAAGGGCACGCTCGTTTCCACGGTAACTATGGAGAGCCTTCAGTGCCGTTGTTCGGAACGAGGATCGCTAAATTCGGTGCCCTTGTTGGCGAGCGAGATTAAGATTGCCTAATGGCGCGCATGTGGAATTCTGCATCCCAGACCGAATGCGCAGCGCTGATCGACAGCTATGCCGGCGGTATTATTTGGGTTTTGCCGCGGGAGCACTCAAGCTCTTGCTGTAGATCCCGGACCGATCGAAGCAGCAGACGCGCCGCTTTCCGGCAGCAAGCATCTCGCAAGCGTTCTTGATGCGCCGCGCGCGAGTCTCCGCTTGTTTGGCGGAAGTGATCCAATGAATCCAATCCCGACGGGCAACAGGTGTGATGCTCGACCACAGGGCCTGCGCTTTTGGAGCGGTAGCGAGCGCTTTCCGTAGATCCGCGGGCACTCTCGGTTCGGGTTGGTCCTTCGTCGTCGCGATCTCAAGTGCGACCACGTCACCGGGATCTACGCCCGCAGCCTCGCGCATCTTCCGGTCCACCTTGAGCCAGTGGCTTCCCTTGCCGTCAGGCTCGAGCGTAGCTCGGAAAGGAGACTCGTTGATGGTGCCTTCGACCGGCGTCGTGCCTCGCGACGGCAGTTTTGCGCTGGCGTGCTTCGGTAAGGTAAGAAACGTCCATGCAACCCTGGCGCTCGACGCGGGCTGCAGGAGCGTCGCTTTGAAGCGGATCTTTGAGGTAGTGCGGTTCATCGAGGCCTCTGGGTTTAGCCTCGAAAGCTCTTCGGTCCCGTCGTGGCACCAAGATCGCGGGCTCGTAAGCGTAAAGCTTCCGCTGGGATAGCGCTCGCCCGCGGCGAACCTCCCCGGCAAGAGCATGACTATCTCACGTTTTGGCTGCGGCGCGGTATTCAGTTGTATCGCTGCGACAATGCTGGCGAGGTGCGTGGCGGTGGTTGTGAGCCCCGCGAAATAAGCGGGGACGCGCGCAAGGATGCAGGGCTGGGGAACCTGGAGCGCGAGCTGGACGTGGAGCCTAGCGCTCGTTGCGTTCACGATTGCGATTCACGCCTCTGGAATCGTTCTGATTGGCGCTGCGAGCAGACGGATCGGAGTAAAGCTCGTGCACGAGGGCACTAGCTATGCGGATAGCGCAGCCGTGGCGATAGTTTTGATCGTAGCTGTCGGTTTCTCGCTGGCACTCTTGCACTCGATCGAATCCATGATTTGGGCCTTTGTTTACGTATGGCTTGGCGCGCTCCCATCTCCAGCCGATGCGGCGCTTTATTCGGTCGACTCCATGACGACGCGTGGCGCTTCCGGCCTCGTGCTCGCTCCCGAGTGGCGGATGATGGGCGCGGTGGAGGCGGGCGATGGAATGCTGCTTTTCGGGATTAGCACCGCTTTTTTATTCTACGTGATGCTGCACCTTTGGAGAGACGAATCACACGGGTGAGCGCTACTTCGCCGGGCTTACCGCAACGCCAAGAACCCCGCCCGTAATTCCGTCGGTGATTCGGACCGTCGGCTGCGTTGCTCCCGGCGGAAAGACGACGACGTTGCCGTTGGCTCCGGCGTATTCGTCGCCGACGAAGAGCGTGCCGTCCGCACCGTAGGCGAGCGCAGTGGGAGTCGACACGCCGCTGTCGAGCGCCATGCTCTCCTTTTTATACGGCGGCGGGTAGAAGCGCACGCTGTTGAGCTCCGCGTCGGCGACGACGACGTCGTTATGCGCGTCGAGTTTTAAATCTTCGAGAAACGCGCCTGTATTGAGGTCGTTGAGCGGCAGAACCTTACTCTTATTTGCGGCCTTCGGAAACTCGATAACCGACGACTGCGAGCCGTAGATCTGCGCGAGAAAAAGATGCCCCGCGGAATCCTTCGCAAGGCCGTGAGGCACGTACACGCCGGCGGTTAGAATCGTCGATGGGCTCGTCTTCCCCGGTGGAAAGACCGCGATTCCACCCTCGGTCTGCCCCTTCACCCCCGCGACCGAGACGTACATCGTGCCCTTCGAATCGACCATCCCGCCGAACGGCAAGTCGATCGCGTTGGTGTAGGTTTGGATCAGCTTGTACGTTCGCGGTGCGTACTCCGTGACCGAGCTCGTATACGTCATATCGTTGCCGACGAACACGTCGCCCTTTGAATCCGTCCAAATCGCGCCCGGATTCGCCAGTCCGTTGGTGATCTTGCCGATCATCGTCGGGTTCTTCGCATACGCATCGTAGAGGGCCACGTAGCTCGCGTACGTACCATTGTTGACGAGCACGTACAGCGTCTGACGCGGATGCTTCGCGGCCGGCGCAAGTCGCGTGGGGGAAGAGGCCGCTTGCGGGACGACGCTCTGAGGTGCGGTTCCAAAACCAGAGCAACCCGCGAGCGAAATCGCAGTTGCTAATGCTAGAGAAGTCAGTCGCATCATGCCTTGCGACTTGGAATGCGGGCGAAAAGCCTCCTCCCCGCCTTTTATGCGCGCGCTTGGTTTACGGCGC
>JBAQAW010000034.1:0-3658 GCA_049285915.1 Candidatus Cybelea sp.
CCGTCGTGCTCGAGCGGTACGTAGAATAAGCCCTGCAGCTCGTTCGCCGGCAGGCGGATGGCGTGCATCGCCGTTTGCGGTGCCGGCTTGAGCCGCTGCTCGTACATTGCGCCGGAGACGAAGGCGCATATCTCCGGCTCCATTCGGTAGGAGACGTCCAGAAAGATACCGCGATGCGGTGCTACGGTTTGATCCTCACCAAGCAGATGCTGGAGCACCGAGTCGCCGACGTGCAGGGGCTGGCGCCCTTGACTGACCTGGGCAAGCTGCGAAGGATCGCCGAGCAGTACGATATTCTTGGCGCAGGTCGACAGAGCCAGTGCATCGGCTAGGGCGACTTGGCCGGCTTCGTCGATGAACAGGTAGTCGAACGCGCCGTCAAGTTCCTCGCGCGTCAAGAGCCACGCGGTCCCGCCCGCGAGGTCGTAGCTACAGCCGTCGAACTCCGCATTGTCGTCCGTCGACCGTATGAAATTGCCGGGCACACGCGACTTGTACTCAGACTCGTCGCTGTCGCTATGCTTGTAAAGACCGGAGAATTGCAGGTTGTTTTTGGTCGCACAAGCCTCGACTTTATGCAGCAGCGTATGGATTGCATTGTGGCTGGTGCTCGTCACGGCGACGCGCTTGCCGGAACCGAGCAGGTCGCAAATCACTTGCGAACCGATCGTGCTCTTGCCGCTGCCGGGCGGCCCTTGAATGAACAGGTAGCTGCGATCGAGCGCCTCGACGACCGCGGTCACCGCCGGCGCCGAAACAACGTCGGGTTGGAGGGTCGCAGCGCCGTTGGTAACGCGCGGTGCGGTGTTGGCTAGCAGGTCGCTCGACGCCGCATACTTCCGTGCAAGCGTACCCTCTGAGAGCGCTTGCCCGATGCGCCCCAGCGCCTTGCGCTGCGGCCCGGTTGAAGGTGGCCGGGGCGGCGTCAGTTCGGTGATCGCCCGTGCGGCGTCGAGTGTAGCCGTCGTCTTGATCGTCAAGCGGTTCTCAACGTCTTCGGTGACCGAGAGAATCGTTACAGCCGTACGCGTGCGCGGGTCCTCGGCTTTCCCCGGCTTCATCTTGTGCGTTTGATCGGGAAAGCGGTACGTGTAGACGACGCTTTTCTTGAGCTTCTCCGGCTCGACGTCTTCGCAGAGTTCCAGCCCGCCGATGGCGTCCTTGTCGAATTCAATTAGCGCGTCGACGTTCTCGCAGCGATCGAAGTAGGTCCACCACGCGGGTTTCTCTTCGCGCCGGTGGTAAGCGAGGATATTGCCCATGAGATAGCGTTCGCGCTTGCGCGGATGCATGAGGGCATACTCCTCGTGCGTTTGCGGAGGCAGAATGTGCTCGAGCATATTGCTTTCGAGCGCCGTCTGGCGAGCCGCCTCGGCCTCTTCATTGCGCCGTTTAACGCACTTTTTGCAGCCTTCGGTAAACTCTTCGTGGCACGGATCGTTGGGCGACTTCACCGGCCGGAACGGAAAGTCGATCCCGAACTGCGCGATCGCTTCTTCGCGCCGGGCGAGCAGCCATTCGCGCAGCAGATGGGTCGACCGGCAGTCGTCGCGGTTATAGGCTTTGATGTCCTCGAGGATGCGCTGGTCCCGCGACTGAAGCCATCGCTCGAACATCACGATCGACTCGTCGCCCTTTTTGACTTCGGTTTTGCGATCCAATCCATAGAAGCGCTCGAGCTTCTTGATGCCGTAGCTGTCTTCGGAGATAACGAGCGTTTGACGGACGACGGCGTAGAGATCGACGAAGACTTCGGCGCGCAAGAGGTCGTCCAGCGCATCTTCTCGCGTGCAGTGCAGCTGCGCGAGTTTGCGAAGCGCCACCTTTTCATATGGGGCATAGTGGTAGACGTGCATCGCGGGATACCGCTTGCGCCGCTCGGTGATGAAGTCAATGAGCGCTTGGAACGCCCCACGTTCCTGGTCGCGGTCCAAGCCCCAGTAGGCGCAAAACGGTTCGGGTTCGTCGGGCATCCAGCAGCCGAACAGGTATTCCAATCCGCGCCCCGGCTCGAAGAGCGGGTCGCCCTCCATATCGAAAAAGACGTCGCCCGCCGCCGGCCGAGGCAGCTGCGCAAAGCCGATCGGGGGCTTGTGGGCGAGCAGCTCGTGGATCGGCTCGTCGCTGGTGCGTCCACGAACCTGGAGCGATGCTTGACGGCGCAGTTTGCCGAACGTCTCGGAGGTCATGCCGGCCGGTCGCCGTTCGTCGGGGGCCTGAGCGAGTTCGGTCACGCGCACGATGCCCGCGGTCTCGAGCTTGTCGAGCTGGTCGCGCCGCATCCACGCAACAAGGCTGAGATGATCGTCGTCGATGCGCTTTTGCTTGCATATGCCGTCCCAAGGGCAGATTCTGCAGTGCTTACACTCGTACGGATACTGCTTGGCTTCGTTTGCGCTATCGAACGCCGGGTCGGCCTCGAAGGTAAGGAATGAGCGCTTGAGGTTCCGGTAGTAGGCGAGGTAGTCGCTCAGCCGATAGTGCCGTTCTTCACCGCTGCCCAGCACGATGTAGCCGTACTCCGGCATGCAGCCTTGCAGGCGTTCGAGGTGCTCGCTGTAGTTGCAGATCTGGACCAGAAAATAGGGCTTGGCATTCAGCGCGAGCTTAGTGTCCATAACCTCGTAACTGTAGTCGCCGAGTTTGGACGGCCGCTCGACGCGCCGGAGGAAATCGGCGTGGCCGAGGAACTGGCCGTCGAAGAATGTCGCCTGGTAGATGATCTTCGGCCCACGCTGCATCGCCTCGAGCGTCTGCCGATCGGCTGCGCGAAAACTTGCGATCCCCTGCTCCGTGCGGCCGAATTCGACGACGTCGCCGGCATGGCGATCGCGTAAGAGCGCGAGGTAGCGCTGTTCGTGTTCCTCGCCTTTGCGCCGGATGAGCTCTGCCTGCTCGTCCTCTTCGGCGTCGGGCCACTCCAGTCGCTTTCTAACGGCCAGCGCGTCGAGCTCCGTGAGGCGCTTGCACTCCAGGAATTTATTGAGATCGCTGGCGGCATAGACGAATTGCCCGTCGACGCGTTGCATTCTAGTGTAGGTTCCGGCGCGGGTGCATTGCCGGCACGATGTCCGCGAGCGCGCTCTCGAGCCTCGTTGGACGCAGCGGCGTCAACGGCTCCTGGGCCTCGGGCTCCCCCTCGAGCGACTCCTCGCCGCCTTCATCGAGCTCCGAGAGCTCGACAGAGCGAAAGTCGCGCTTGAGGAACGCGATGATTTTACCGTCGCCGTTGGAGAGGACGATCAGATAGCCTTCCGGTGCGACCGAGATGTCGCGATCGAAGTTTCGAACTACCTGGTCTGCGGCCTCACGGTCCGGATAGCACAGATGGAGCGACTTGGCTCCGCGCAGGGTTACGGTCATGCAGTTCATGTCTTTAGGCTAGCAGCTTGCATTGTCACACGTCTGGCGGGCAGCCTCCGCTTGGCACGGCCCTACTCGTACCGACGCCGCATCTGTGCAAGAGTCTCCTTGGCGCGCATGACGACGGCGGGCGGCGAGCTAATCCACGCTTCGTCCCCGAAACCGAGTGCCCAGCGCACGACTTCATCAACGTCGTCAACGGTGAGGGAGATCGTCGCAGTGCCGTCGTCGTTGAGATGGAGCTTCTGAGCAGCTTGCCATCTTCTCGACGACGCGGCCAGGGCGAGGTCCTTCG
>JBAQAW010000035.1:0-2332 GCA_049285915.1 Candidatus Cybelea sp.
CCTGGAGGGCCGTGCCGCCCCCGGCCGTCATCCCGTACAGGGTGCCTCCGACGTCGATCAAGCCCGCGTACGGCGTCGAACCGTCCGGACTCCCCTCGAACGCGTAGATGGCTGGGGCGACCGCGTAACGAGCGTGATTGAGCCCCGACGCCGCGTGCGCGCTCGAGGGCCCTCCTGCAGGGAGCGTACCGGCGCCTTGAGCGCAACCGGCGACGCTTCCGGCGCAGAGCAGGGACAGCAGCCAGCGGGCTCGTCCGACGCTGCGAGTTTCGGGAATGAATTGGAATGAAGGCACGGTGAGCGCTCCTTTAGCGGCGAGGTTGGTCACAGGATGGCGCCTCCGCCGCTCCGCGTCTATGCGTAGAATTACTACTTTCTCTCGCGAGCTCACGCCGTTCCGGGCTTCACCGGAGCGCACGTCGTCGGGAACCTCCACAGGGCCGGCGTGCACGCGAATACGACACGAAAACTCGCCACGTCGCCCCGGTGGCGCGATGGGGATACCGTCATCATGTTTACCAGGTCCCAAGGAAAAGTGACCGGAAGACATTTTTGGGACGTTCCGTTATATTCCGACCGCTGGAAAGGAGTAATGCATGATGTCCCGCCTGAATCGCCGTGGCTTTTTCGGTACTGCAGCGGCAACCGTCGTCGCCGGTCCGCTCGCTCTTTCGGGTTTTGTAAAAAGATCTAACGCTGTGATTGAAGTTTCGCAGCAGACGCCCACGAGCAGTCCTGATATTCGTCCCTTCCATGTGAACTATCCGGATGCGGATCTCGACGATCTGCGCACGCGCATCAAGGCGACGCGCTGGCCGGAACGGGAGACCGTCAACGACGACTCGCAAGGCGTTCCACTTGAGATGCTTCAAGGACTCGCGGCCTACTGGGCGACCGATTACGACTGGCGCAAGTGTGAGGCCAAACTCAACGCTTTGCCGGAATATGTAACGCAGATCGATGGGCTCGACATTCAATTCATTCACGTGAAGTCGAAACATGCAAATGCGCTGCCGCTCATCGTCACGCACGGCTGGCCAGGGTCGATCATCGAACAACTCAAGATCATCGAGCCGCTGACCAATCCGACGGCACATGGCGGGAGCGCCTCAGATGCTTTTCACGTCGTCATCCCCTCGATACCAGGCTACGGCTTCTCGGGAAAGCCGACCTCGCCCAATTGGGACACGGAGACTACCGCACGTGCTTGGGCCGTGCTGATGCAACGCCTTGGTTATACGCAATTCGTTGCCCAGGGCGGCGACCTTGGCTCCGTGGTGACGACGTTGATGGCCAAGCAGGCTCCGCCCGGATTATTAGGGATCAACACCAGCCTGCCGGCGACCGTTCCACCGGCCATTGCAAAGTCGCTCTCCTGCGGCGACCCTCCACCGTCCGGTCTTTCAGCCGACGAAAAGCAGGCGTACCAGCAACTGCAGCTCCTGTACGGGAAACAATTCGCGTATGCCGCGTTCATGCACACGCGGCCGCAAACGCTGTACGGATTAGCGGATTCGCCCGTGGGCCTGGCGGGCTGGCTTCTGGACCATGGCGACGGTTGGGGACAACCCGCGGCGGCCGTCGTTTCAGCAGTCGCTGGGCACACGGTCGACGGACACAGCGCCGGTGCGCTGACACGCGACGACGTGCTCGACAACATTACACTCTATTGGTTAACAAATACGGGGGTCTCTGCGGCCCGCTCATATTGGTTGAATAAGACCAGCCCATTCAACGCCGCCGACGTCTCCCTCCCGACTGCCGCAATCGTCTTCCCGGGCGAGATCTATCTGGCGCCGCGCAGTTGGACGGAACTCGCGTTTCACAAGCTCATTTATTACAGCCGAGCCAGCGCAGGGGGGCACTTTGCGGCCTGGGAACAGCCGCAAGTTTTTTCCGAAGAGGTTCGCGCCGGTTTTAGAACACTTCGAAAATAGCGGAAAGGGGGCGTTCAGCCCTAACGGTTCGTTTAGGGCTGCGCGTTCCCGGTCAGTACGATGCCGTCCGGCTGCGCCCCATGTTTGAAGAGGATATCTTTCCTCAACGCGCTGCCCTTTGGGTACCGATACTTATCGGCCGAACTAACGAGGACCCTATCAGGCACTGGCGCAGATGCGATTGGCAATCCTCCGGCCGCATCGGCAACCCAGATGTTCTTGTTCGTCCGGGTGAACGCGAAGCTTATCGGATCGCCGGCGCCCGTGAGCGGCGTCATCGCAATCGGCATGCCGAGCGAGCCATTCACGGGTGCGTCGTACGTGAAGATCGTGAGGTTCTTCTGGTCGTCCAACGCGATTTTGCCCTTCGACGAAATTGCGATGCCCCCCGGGAA
>JBAQAW010000036.1:0-4790 GCA_049285915.1 Candidatus Cybelea sp.
ACCGCTTGCAGATCGTCGAGCAGATCCGGTGAATCGAGGCAGATCGCCCACTTGCTCATCCCAGACGTAGTCACATACGCGTCGAGGAAGAGTCCACTTAAGAACGCGTGTACGTGCTCGCGCGTCGAACGCAGGACTGCGTCGGGGATACGCTTCTCGCACGCACGCGAACCGCAACCGAGAAAGTCGAGGAATTCGACAAGCGTTTTGGACGAGAAACAGATGCTCGGACAGCGGTCAGCCTGGCGTAAGATCTTACCCTCGATGCCGAACGCCGCTTTAGCACAACTCAGCACGCGTTCCAGCACGTCTTCAACCGAGTTGGTTATGAAGACGGAATAGGTCGACTGAATCGTATGACCCTCGGATGCGTAGGCACCAAGGAAGAATGCTAGCTCGGGAGTCATCGATTCGGGGATACTGATTGTTTTCTGCGGCCCGTACGCGGGCGATGGCCGGAAAGCGGAGAGAGATGCCGGCGTCGATGACCACATGTCGTCACCGTACTGCGTTGCTACGTATTCGCCGGGCTGGATATCGGATAGATAGCGCCACTCGAGGCCGGCATCGGTACCGACGAGAACGCGGTGATTGGGCGTTCCAATGACCCGGTGGCCCGATCTCAGTCGGATTTCGCGAACTTCACGCTTTCCGCCAAAGTAGAAGGCATCGGTCGTTTGCGGACCGTTCAAGGAAGCCACAGTGGCCTCGTGAGCGCGGAACGAATCTGCTGCCTCGCCCTGATGGAGCGAGTCGATTCGAATGAGCCCCTCTTTGGTCGTCAACAGCGTCTCGCCGACCACGCACTTTGAAATCGCGCCACTGACGAACGGTTGCGCAGCCGCCATCATATCGACGTGCGCGAGCGGTCGGATGTAGCGTTCGCCGTACTTGCCGCACGGCGTCGCACAATCGAAGACTGCTAGATGCTCGTCGTTGAGATCGGGTGCGCCTTCAACCGTCATCCGGCCGCAGATGTGCGCCGAGGCTTCTTCAATCTGCTGCGTGGTGAAGCCGAGCCCGTCGCGAAGCAGCGAGAAGCTCCAGTCGTTAAGCTGTTCCTCGGTCAGGCCGAGCCGCTCTTTGCAGAACTCCTCACCGAGTACGAACTTGTTGAAGACGAAGGGCAGCTCGAAGGCGCTGGGTAGCGCAGTCTCGAGCTTCGCAATGGCCTCTTCATCGAAACCCTTCGCCTTGAGCGTCGCGCGATTGACGTGCGGCGCCTCTTCGAGGGTGCCGGTGCCTTTGGCGTAGGTCTCGATGCCCTCGATCTGCTTCTTCGAGTAGCCGAGCTTGTGCAGCGCAGCATCCACGGATTGGTTGACGATCTTGAAGTACCCGCCGCCCGCGAGCTTCTTGAACTTCACCAGCGCGAAATCGGGCTCGATGCCGGTCGTGTCGCAGTCCATTACGAGTCCGATCGTATTGTGCGAGACGAATCCGTTGGCGAAGTAGGTGACGTTGGCCGGAACCGAGAGGTCGTAGGTGAACTGCTCGCCGCCGTCCTCATTGGTAGCGACGTCGTCGTAGAAGAACTCGAGCGCGCTCTTGAGCTCGTCGCTGCCGGTGCGTTCGAGCAACTCGCAGGCCGCGGTGCGGCTGATGGCGCCCGCGTGACGGTAGCCGTAGAGCGTCGTGCGCGGATAGAGTTCGCTCGAATGCGGCACGAGCGTTCGTAGCACGTCTTTGCGAAGGAAGACGCGATCGCCCTTGGTGCCCTGCCAGGTTTCGGAGGGCCGCATCGCGTGGCGCTTGCGTTCGCCCATGAAACCGACGAGCTGCTGGAACTTTCGCGCGTGCTCCGCATTGCGAACCCGCAAAACGTAGAGATCTGAGCCGCTCCAGCCGGTCTTATCGGTGCGCGTGCGCGAGGGAATGCCCAGTGTCAGGAGCACGGTGCGTATGTCGTCGATGAGGCTCTCGTTGGCCGTCGAGAAGTGGACCGAACCGTTAATCAGCGTCGCGTCGGCTTCGAAGAGGCCGCGTACGAACGCCGCGTAGATCGTAGGATCGTTCGAACCGAGGATCGCGTCGGGCGCGTGCGAGACGTAGCTCTTGCCTCGCGCGTCGGTCGACGGATGGAGCTTGGCAAAGCCGCAGGCCTGCCACCACATCGCGAGCGGTACCGAGTGCAGCGTGATTTCGAGCGAGCCGGCCTTGTCGGTGACGGTGGCCTCGACGTTGAAGAGCTGTCGCGCGAGCGCCACGAGCCGGTGGCGAACGTCGGCATCGTCTTGCGAGACCGTGAGCCGCAGGCCGCGCGAGTTCAGCGTGCCGCTACCCATGAAGTACCCGACGAGCTCGGCGAGATCCGGCGTCAGCGTCGGCGGCGCCGTCGTCGTGAAATCGGCGTTCCAATGCTGCTCGCCCAGCGGCGGCAGCGTAACGCTCTGCGGCTGGCCGGCAAATCCGCCCATCGAAAGCGCGACGGTATCTCCCGATACAACTTCGGCAAATCGCTTCCAGACGAGGTCGCCCGAGTCGCGCTCGACGACCTTGATGCGATGCTCCGGCGTCCCCTGGATCGTGTAGCCGCTCGCCGTCTTGAGCCTGCGGGTCGGCGAGATGCCGTTGATGAAGAATTTAGTCGCACGCTGCTCGCCGTCGTCGGTGAGCACGCGCACGTCGATATCTTGCCACGTGCTGCCGTCGACGTCGCCGAGCCTGCGCAGGCGCGTTAACCCGCGGTCGGTCGAGACCAGCGAGTTGCCGGTAAGGCAGCCCGTCGGCGCGATCACGACGGTCTGGGCGTTGCGGAAGCCGGCGACCTCTCCGATGGAGAGCGCGTCGTCCCACATCTTGCGCGCGAGCGCCCAGGTCGCTTGCGTGAAGAGCGTCGGCGCGTGCGTGACCGGCGTCACCGTGAGTGCTTCGTATTCGTTCGCCTCGGCGGCGTACGCGGCTTTGCGGTGATTGCGAATCACACGCAGCATCGGCTCGCGGTTCGCCTCGAAGCGCGCAAACGATCCGAGCTGCTGGGCCATCTCCGCCGAGGTGCGATAGGCGGCGCCCGTCATCAGCGACGTGATGGCGCCGCACCAGCCGAAGCCTTCCTCCGAATCGTACGGAAGGCCCATGCGCATCAAGAGCGTGCCGAGATTTGCATACCCGAGGCCAAGCGTGCGATAGCCGTGATTCTTCTCGGCTATCTTGCGCGACGGCATCTGCCCCATCGTCACCGAAATCTCGAGCGTCGTCGTCCAGATGCGTGCCGCCTCGGAGAAACGCTTCGAGTCGAAGTTCCCGTCGTCGTTGAGGAATTTAACCAAGTTGACGCTTGCTAAGTTGCAGGCCGTGTCATCTATGAAGACGTATTCTGAACAGTTATGTATTCGTAAGCCGTTTGCAACGAAGTGTTGCGTATCGGGTTCAGTCAAATCGAACACCGGCTCGTCGCCGATGAGTTCGAGTGATGAAAACTCATCGCTGAAACGATCGCGGTAGCAACTAACGCTTGCATTTAGTGCGTTTAGTGCGTGCGATTTTGGCGAAGCCGGGTGAAAGCCAATCTCGCTCTCAAAGAGTAATCGCGATGAGCGCGATACCCGCAGCGAATGCATCTGAACGACGTCGAATTGCGCGAGACCGCCTTTCCCATCGGGGCAGTTACTCACGAGCTCCGTTCGCCGGTCGGTGTAGAGCTTTGATTTTACGCCGAAAGAGAGCAGCAAGTGTTGAACTTGCTTGAGAAGCGTTAACGAGCACGAATCGAGTGATACGTACTGCGACTTGTCCCCATAATTGGCAACAGTGCCGTCGGCGGTGAAGATGCCGCGGAGAAGCGCCGCAGTTGAAAGCGCATCGAGTTTGTAGGCTTCATCGGTCAGACGCTTTCCAATGCTACCGGCATCTAGGACTGCGTAGCGTGAGAAGATGTCGACGATGCGGCGGTTGCCCGTGGAGAGACGCGAGCCCGTACCGCTCGGCGGCGCCGTAACGGTAGTCTGGCGGCGGCTCCGCCCGTCGTCGCTAAAGGCGGCCTTCGTCGCGTTGACCCCGGCCGCGACCTCGGCTAGTACGTCAGCTTCGTGCTCGTGCATCGTAAGGATCAGATCGCGCGCTGACCGCGTCACGCATCCGTCACCGACGGCGACTCCGATGCCGAACGCGATGCGCTCGTCGAGTGTGACGTTACCAAAGCCGGAGCCGGCGAGGGCGATGCGATCGCCGGCGCGCAGCTCGCAAGCCGGAACGTCGCCGCGGTTCTCGGTCCAAACCTTGTGATCGGCGGTGAGCTTGAGCTCGTAGCCGGCCTTCGTGCGCAGGCGATAGACCGGCTTAATTCCGGTCGGAAAAATCTTGCTGACGAAATGCGGCCGGCCGTCGCCGCCGATGACGAAGGCCGCCTTGCCGACGAGGCTCTCGATACGAACTGGGCCGTCGGCCGTCGCGACCAGTGCATCGCCGGTAACGCATGGATTTGTTGCGTTGATGCGATCGTCGTTTGAACACGTATGCCACTCTTGGATCGTGTCGTCGTATTGCAGGCCCGGATCGGCGCACTGCCACGCCGCGACGGCGATCTGTTCCCAGAGATCGCGCGCTTTGACGCGCTTGACGACGTCTCCGGTCGTGCGCGAGGTCAGCAGCCAATCGGCGTCGCCCTCGAGCGCGTCGAAAAACGCGTTGCTCAGGCGAACGGAATTGTTGGAGTTCTGCCCTGAGACCGTAACGTACGCCTCGGAATCCCACGCGGTGTCGTACTGCTCCACCTCTAAACGCGTGTAGCCCTGGCGCGCGTAATCGAGGGCGTTCTGCGCCGCACCCGAGGGTATACCGGCGTTAATTGC
>JBAQAW010000037.1:0-1677 GCA_049285915.1 Candidatus Cybelea sp.
GGATGGGTAAGGCATCTCTATGACCACAGCTAGTACTACTGCGCGATATTCGCCTAAAAAATGGAATCTGTCCGGATTGCAAGGCATTTCGGACCAAACGCTCGAGATCCACTTTGGCCTGTACGAAGGCTACGTCAAGAACACGAACGCCCTGCTCGACCGGATCGACGCGCTCCGGAGCAGCGGCCAGAACTCCGGCGCGACCCCCGAGTTCGCCGAGATCGTCCGGCGCTTAGGCTGGGAGTTCGACGGAATGCGCCTCCACGAGTACTATTTCGATAACCTCACCAGCAAGCCGTCCGAGCTAAAATCGGGGAAACTGCACGAAGCCCTCGGCAAATCGTTCGGCGACGTGGATCACTGGAAGAAGGACTTCGCCGCAACCGGCGGGATGCGCGGAATCGGCTGGGCCATCACCTACCTGGATCCCGATACGAAGCAGCTCCTCAACGTCTGGGTCGGCGACCACAACGTCAACAATCTGGCCGGGTGCGAGCCGGTCGTCGTCATGGACCTGTGGGAGCACGCCTGGCTGCGCGATTATAAACCCGCCGATAAAGGCAAGTACGTCGAAGCCTTCATCGCCAACATCGACTGGAGCGCCTGCGAGGCGCGGCTCAAAGGGTAGAGAACCTACGCCGGATGCGCGCCATCGTGACCGGCGCATCCGGCGGCTTCGGCCTCGAGTTCGCCAAGCTCCTCGCCGCCGATCGCCACGACCTTGTGCTGATTGCGCGCTCGGGCGATAAGCTCGAAGCGGTCGCTTCGGATTTACGCGCGCGCCACGGTGTCAACGTCGAGACGCTCGTACTGGACTTGAGCAAACCGGACGCCGCGGCAACGGTATCCGCCCGAATACCGCAGTGCGATATACTGATCAACAACGCCGGCTTCGCGACGAACGGCCGTTTCGAGGAGATCGCGCCGGAGCGCATCCGCGACGAGATATCGCTCGACGTCTTGACGCTCACCGAGCTCACGCGGGCCTACGTTCCGGGTATGCGCGCTCGCGGATCCGGCCGAATCTTGAACGTTGCTTCGACCGCCGGCATGCTGCCGGGTCCGTTCATGTCGGTCTACTACGCGTGCAAAGCCTACGTTCTGTCGTTCTCGCAGGGTGTCGCCGAGGAGCTTCGCGGTACGGGCGTCACGGTGACCTGTCTGGCGCCCGGGGCTTCGGCTACGGGCTTTGCGGAGCGCGCAAATGCGGGCCGCTCGCTGCTCTTTGGCAGACTGCCCGTGGCCGATGCGGCCTCGGTTGCGCGCGCCGGTTATCGCTCGATGATGGCCGGGCGCGATCTCACTGTTCCCGGACTTTCCAATAAACTCGTTGCGCTGGCATCGCGCTTGAGTCCGCGCCGCTTGCTGATCCGGATCTCACGCAGGTCGATCGAGAGCCGCTAGCCCGGCACGAGCGCGGCGATGAGGCTTCGCAAAAAACTTGCGGTCCGGCCGCATCGCTTTGCCGTTCGTGCTCGTGATGGTATGGCGCCATGTGTAGCGAATAACCGAGGCATGACGCTGATCGCTCGCTGTACCCTGACGCTCCTCGTGCTCTGCAGTGCGCCGCTTTACTGCGGCGCCGCCGTCGCGGAGCGCCACGTACAGCCGGAAGGCACCTCGTACTCCGGCATCTTGAAGGTCGAACGCTTCGGCAATCGCGATAACCGCGCGCTC
>JBAQAW010000038.1:0-121667 GCA_049285915.1 Candidatus Cybelea sp.
CCCAAGGTGCGGAGCGTCCATTAAAGAAGCAGATCGCTGATGCCCGATTTCACACTCGCGGCGGCAGCGTTGACCGCGTGCGGCCTTTTCGGCGCGAACGGTGCGTACACGCAAGACATACGCACGGCCGCGGTCGATCCCAATAGCCTTCGCTACATCAAATCGGCGGTCGGAGCCGGCGCCGCGAGCGGCTTGAGCATCGCCGCCGACCCGGTCGAGTTCGTGAACCTTGCGGATAATCGCACGCCGGCGGTTCGCGTGCGCCCAAAAGTGTCGTGGTATAGTTTTAACGTTCCCTACCCTTGGAGTCCGGGCTTTCGGATCGAACCGCTGAGCGATGCGCACGCGATCGTCGTGCAGACCCAGAGCTGCCGCCTGTACGAGCTGTACAACGCAAGCTTTACGGCCAATGCGTTGTCGGCCTACGGCGGCGCGATTTGGAACCTGCGTGAGCCGTTTGCGCCGTTACCGGCCGGGAAGTCGTCGGCGATGGCCTCGGGGCTGTCGCTCTATGCAGGCGCCGTGCAGTGGGAAGAGATCGCGCGCGGCGTCGTTCCTCATGCGCTCAACTTTGCGATTACGGCGGGGAGCGCGGCGCAATGGGATTTCGTACGGCCGGCGAGCAACGCCGAGGCAATCCCTTTCAAGGGGCATACCGGCTATCCGCTACCGTACGGCGCACGTCTGCGGCTGCGCGACTCTTTCGACATCTCGCGTTTCGGCCCTCAGAGCGCCGCGATCGCGCGCGCGATGAAGACCTACGGCATCTACCTTGCCGATACGGCCCGATCGAACCAGCTTTACAGTCTCAACGCGCTCGACGGTTCGAACCGTTGGGACGATCGCGATTTGTCTGCCCTATCCTCGATTCATCTCTCCGATTTTCAAGTGCTTGCGCTCGGAAAGATCCAGCGCGTTCCCGGCCATTAGGGCCCGTTAGGGGCACTAGCGTCCCGAGATAACCTTCGCCCCGAATTCGATCAGCATCGCGGCCGGTATGAGGATGGCCTGCGAGCAGAGCATGCCCAGAATGGACGTCAAGGAAAGGCCCGTCACCAAGGCTTTAACGTCGTCGACGCTGCGATCTCCGCGAACTGCCCGGTCGGTGAGCAACGCTGAGGCCGGATCGACGATGATGTTGTACGCAATCGTCGCGAACCCGTTGACGAGGCCGCTGGAGAGCACTGCGGTGCGTGCTGCCTGCGGCTGCAGCACGCTGGCGTAGGCGGCGGCGACGATGCCGACGCCGTAGACGGCGGTGACCAGCACGTTGAGGATGAGAATGTCTTTGGGAACGTTCTTAAACGATATCTCCCGCCAACGCGTCGCGACGCCGAACTTCACTTCGCCGACGACGGCGGCGACCGTCGCCGGGCGAAACATGGCAAGCGCCGCCTTCGGTATGCTGCCGTTTCGCTCGAGGGAGCGAATCGCGCGCATGTAGAGCATCACGAAGGTCGGAATCGCCAGCGTGCCGATGACCGAGCCCAGCGTTCCGGCGAAGACGATCGAGCGGAGTTGCCACTGGTAGACGGTCAGCGACGCTACGGTCGCGCGGTCCGAAAGTGCCCCGAGCATCGGGCTGTAGAACATCTGCGCGAAGCGGCTGCTGGTCGCGAAGATGTTGAAGAGCGATATCGCCGTCGCTACGCGGCCCGAGCGCGCGCCCGCCAGGCGCGCCGCATAGGCGGCGATTGCAAGCGCTTGAACGACGCAGTTGAGGGCCATGGCAAAAAGAAGCTGCCACGGCCAGAACCCATGGGCCACGCTGCTAGTCTACGTGTCCCCGGCCTCGCTGCAATCAATCCTTGGTCCCCTTTCCTGGGACCTTTGCTTCTCGACCCTGCGCTACGGCCGCCTTATAGTAAGAACGTTGGGCACGGCGGCATTTACCTCTTCGGGACTCGGCACGCGAGCGGCGCTAGGCGCGGTCGTGGCGATCGGCATTGGAGCGATCGTCGTGCTGCTCTACGGCTCGAGTATGGTGACGGTTGGGTCGGTCGCGCTGCTGCTCGCTCCGGCGGCGTTGTACGTCGCGCTGCGCTGGCCGCTCGAGGTGCTCTTTGGGTTCTACGCGCTTCTCGTGCCCTTCGACAACCTCCTTAGCACCGGCTCGTTCGGCACGCTGACGAAGCTGCTCGGCATCCTTGCCGGCGGATTTTTGCTCCTATGGGTCCTGCGCCGGCAGATGATCTCGTTTTCGGCTCTCCCCACCCGCATCTTGTGCGGCCTGGTGCTTTGGATGCTTGCGACGGCACTTTGGGCCATCGACCAGAAGCTTGCGCTGCAGATGATGCAGACGTTGGCGGGACTGATGCTGCTCTACGGCGTGCTCAGCATGTTCCCCGCCACTCCGCGACAGTTTCGCATGCTGCTGCTGCTCGTGGCCGCGGGCGGCATTTGTGCCGCGGCGTACGGCGCGCACATGTTCTATCACGATCCCTCTCTCTCGCAACTGACTCTCGCCAATCGCCGCTTGGTCATCCACGTCGGCCGGTACGATATCGATCCGAACCATTTTGCCGACGCGCTGATCTTCCCGGCCGCGATACTTGCGATGTGGTCGCTGCGGGTCCGCTCGCTGATTCCCCGCCTGGCCAGCATCGCAGGCTTGGGCCTGATCATGCTTGCCATCCTTTTGAGCGGCTCGCGCGAGGCGCTCATGGCGATGCTCTTGATTGCCGTTTACTACTTTTTACGCACGCGATATCGGGTGCAGCTAGCTATCGGAGTCGGAATGCTCGCCGCATTCGCGGCAACCGTGCAGACCTCGGTCTTTCTCCGATTCGCGTCGGCGGCCGCTACCGGCGGCTCCGGACGGACCTCGATCTGGGCCGTAGCGCTCGAGGCGGCAAAGCATCGCCCGCTGCAGGGGTACGGAATCGGAAATTTCACCCAGGCGTACAACATGTTTTATCTCGTAACGCACCAGCCGTACCCCTTCGGATGGGACGGCCCGGCGCACAACCTGGCGATGCACTATCTCATCGAAACGGGCATCGTTGGTCTCGCGCTCATCTTCTGGTTCTTCTACGCGCAGTTCCGATCGCTAAGCGTGGTTGAGAAGGACGGCGATTACTACGACTACAGAGTCGTCCTCGAGGCCTCCCTGATCGCGATCGTGTTCGTTTCGATGTTCATCGATCTGTTTCAGTACAAGTATCCTTGGCTGATCTTCGCGATGCTCGCGCTGCTGCGTAACGTTGCGGTCAGGTATCAGCAGAGCGCGGCGATACGGCCGACGAGGTCGGACATAATGGCGGCACGATCCGGCCGGTCGCTCAACCGCGACTTACCGTCGTCGCCGATCTTGCGCAAGGCGCTCTTGTCGAGCAGCGAGAGCTGACGAAGGATCGCCGCTAGAGCGTTCGCATCGCCGGCCGGCGTGCAGAACGCGCCGAGGGAAGATCCCTCTCCGATCGCTTCGCCTTCAGCCACGAGGACGACCGGACAAGCGAGGGAAAGCGAGTCGTAAAGCTTCGTCGGGATGCTCTCCGTCAAACCTTTGCGCAGCGGAATCACGGAGACGTCGGCCTCCGAAACCATCGCGAGCGCCTCGCTGCGAGAGAAGCTGCCCTTGATGCGCAGGTTTCTCACATCTTCGTTGACGACTCGTTCCCGCAGCCGCGTGCCCTGAGCGCCATCACCGATGATTTCGATCGTGATGCCGTCGCCGGCAACCAGCGTTGCCGCGTCGACGAGCACGTCGACGTCCGTTGCCAATCCGAGATTTCCCGCGTACACCGCCGTGAAGCCGCGACCGTTACCGGCGTGCGGCGGAAGATCGGAGACGATGGGATCCCGTTCGTAGGCGTTGCGCGCCAATATAATGCGATCGGGGTCGACGCCGCGCGCGGCGATCTGCGATATGCCCCTTGCCGTGACGACGACCACGAGATCGGCTCGGCGGTAGAGGCGGCGGACCAGCCGCTCCATGAGCCGCACGACGAGACTCTCTTTCTTCCAGACGCCCATCGAGACGCCGATGTCGGGGTAGACGTCGCGGACGTCGACGACGAGCCGGGCACGATGGCGCGCGGCTCCGGCGAGCGCCGGAAAGGCGAGCGTGATCGGCGGCGAGCTCGCGACGATGAGGTCGTAGCGGTCGCGCGTCGTCAGCAGATAGAGCGACGCGGAGAACGCGGCTGAGAGCCAATGGAGCAACCGCGAGCCCGGCAATTTCGGAGCGAGTATCGAAAAGAGCCGAACGATTTTGGCGTTTTCGGCGTGCTCGACGCTGGGGAGCGGCCGCCGGCGCGGCGCGGAGCCTTCATGCTGAAACGACGGATGGGAGGTCACGACGGTGACGTCGTGTCCCATCGATGCGAAGGCATCGACCATCGAACGAACGCGCAACGCTGCGGCGCATGCTTCGGGCGGATAAAAGTGCGTGAGGACCGCCACCTTCACGTGTGCGCGCCTCCGAGGACGGTGTCGAGCCCCGAGAAACGTTCGGGAAGGCCGCGCAGCGTCGTGCGAACGAGCCGGAATCTGCTGCAGCGTTCCTTTGCATAGCCGGTCCACCGGTCGGCGGTCGCAGCGAACAGCGGCTCGTCGAACATCTTTGCGAGAACGCGCATCTGCGCGATGTGAAACTGGTGGTACTTCAGGGTAGCGAGATGCGGCCGGCCCGAGGCGCTCAAGAGCAGGCTGTAGAGGCTCCACCAGCCGGTGTCGAATCGCGGCAGCCACGCCCGCAGCGTCGAGACACAGCATTCAATTCGAGCCTGCATCCAGGGCTCGGGATTGACTCTCCACAGCTCCCACAGGCCCCAAAGAGCGTAAATGCAGCCGTTAAGGACGTGGGGCGCGTGACGGTTGGCGATCTCCTCGAAGAATATCTCGCCTGCGGACTCCCATACCACGCCGCCGCGGTCGATACCGGCGGTAAAGGGCTGCGACGCTCGCACGGCGGCATCGGCGTAGCCCGCGCTCGGCTCGATGCTGTGCGCGCGCAGCAACACCGATATCGCCTCGCCTTGTGCCATCGCCGACGTCCAGCCCGCGGGCGCCCCATATTTGCTCCAGGGGAAATCGAAGACGTAGAGCCCTGCGATTCCATCCTCGCGCTGGCGATCGCGCAGCCAATCGGCTTGCGCGAGAAAGTCCGCTCGCGCGATCGGATCGCGCGCCGTACACCAGATACCGAACCGGTGCAGAGCGAACTGCGCGATGCGAATCGGATGGTAGTGGCGCTGCGGCCCGCTGAGGAGCACCCGGCCGGCATCTCTCGGCGCGCCGTCAAAATCTTCACCGTAGACCGAACTATCGGGATTCCACTCGATAAAGTAGCGTCGTGCGCCGGGTTGCGCGAGGGAATCGACGCACCAGGCACGCTGATGCGACCAGCTGCGGACCGGAAAACCCAGCGCGATGCGGCGCAGTACGCTCATGCCACGGCGCGTGCGGTGACTCTCCGCAATGGGCGCCCGAGCTGATAGCAGGCAAAGCCGCACTGTTCCCACTGGGCGGCGTCGAAGAAGTTACGGGTGTCGACGAGTCGCGCGGAGCGCATCAGCCCGACCATTTCGGCGGGCCGGATGCCGCGGAAGGCGCCGTGCGCGGTGACCAAAACCAACGCGTCGGCGTCGGTCACTGCCTCCGCAAGCGTGCGGCTCAACGGCCGATCGAACTCGGTGACGAGCGGGTCGTAAATCGCCGTCGTATAACCGCGTTCGCGCAGCAGTGCGTCGATCCGCACCGTCGGACTCTCGCGGGCGTCGTCGACGTCGGCCTTGTATGCGGCGCCCAAAAGTGCTATCTTACGGCCTCGCGCAGGCTCGACGAGCTCGGAAATTCGGCGCACGATGCGGTGCGGCATTCGGTCGTTGACCCGCCGCGCGGCTTGGATGAGCTCCGTAGCGAACGGATTTGCGTCCGAGAGGAAATGCGGGTCGACGGGTATGCAATGTCCTCCGACGCCGGGGCCGGGCTGTAGAATGTCGACGCGGGGGTGCTTGTTGGCGATCGAGATCGTCTCCCAGACGTCGATGTCGAGCTCTTCGGCGACGATCGCTAGTTCGTTGGCGAACGCGATGTTGACGTCGCGATACGTATTCTCGACGATCTTGACGAACTCGGCCGTGCGAATCGAGGTTACCGCGATCGGGCTTTTGCAGAAGGACGAGTAGAGCTCGGCCACGAGCGCCGCATCCTGCGGAGTTCGTCCACCGACCACGCGTCCGTTCGTGCGCAGCTCTTCCATGATCGCGCCCGGAATCACGCGCTCCGGGCAGTGGGCGATGTGAAAATCGTCGATCGACTTTCCGGCGTTCTGCAACGCCCGCTCGAAGACGCGATCCGTCGCGCCGGGGGGAACCGTCGATTCGAGAACCAGAATCGACCCGGGCTTCGCCACGGCCGCGACCTCCGCGGCGGCGGCTTCAACGAAGTGAAGATCCGGCTTTCCATCGTGCGTCGGGGTCGGCAAGCAGAGAATGTAAGCTTGAGCGCTCGGGATACGGTCCACGGCGTGAAAACGCCCGCTCGCCAATGCTTCGACGACGGCGCGGCGCACGGGCTCTTCCGCCGCGGCGACCTCTCCGCGCTGCAGCGAGTGACGGAGTTTTGCGTTGACGTCATATCCGTAGACACGGTGACCGCTCTCTGCGAGCAAGGCTGCAGTGGGGAGGCCGATGTAGCCGAGTCCGATGATCGCGATGTTCAAGATGCGCGTTCCTTTCCGTGAAGCGCTGCGGCGAGGTCACGCATTTGCGCGCGGACGTCGTGCCGTTCGGCGACGAGTTCGTAGGCGCGCTCGGCGCGCGATCGAGCCTCCTGAGGCTTATGATATACGTCAAAAAGTGCGGCCGCCAGGGCGCTGGCGTCGTCCGGCGGCACCAAGAGCCCGCAACGGCTATCGATCGCTTCGCGCACGCTTCCGGAGTTCGTTGCCACAATCGGAATCCCGAAGGCCATCGCCTCGAGCAACGCCGAGGGAACGCCCTCCATCATCTTCTCCCCGGCGTCTCGGCTGGCGAGAACGATCGCGTCGAAGCGGCCCGAGCGATAGAGATCGTGTAGCCGGGCTTGCGGGATGAAGCCGCCGAATTCGACCTCGTCCCGCAGTCCGCGCGAAGCGACCGCGTTCTCGAGCTCGGCCTGCAGCGGCCCCGTGCCGAAGAGGACGCACTTCACGGGAATGCCGGAGTCTTTCAACTGCGAGAGGGCGGCGAGGAGAACGCCGTGGCCCTTGACGGGAACGAGTGCCGCCGGGCAGACGATGCGAAAGCTGCCTCCCTGCGACCTGCGATTAACCGCGTAGGGCGGTATTTGGATTCCGAGCCGTAGATGGGCGATTCGTCCGTCGAGTCGCGGCATGCGCGCTCGTAAGTCTCGAGCGCCGCGCGCGGAGATCGCGCGCACGTACTCGACGCTGCGTTCTTTCACGTCGAACGCGTTGCGTTCGTAGATGTCCCAGCGGTGAGCCGTCGCGCTCCACGGCAGCCGGCTGGTCGATGCGGCAACCATGGCGACCGTCGATGGCGTCGACATCCAATAGGCATGAATGTGATCGACGCGATGCTCGGCGGCCCACTGCCCGAGTGCCAGACCTTTCACGAAGACGGCGAGGTTTTTTAGACGCCCCGGATCGCGAGAGCCGACGATCTTTCCAAACGTCCGCACCGCTCGCAACGGCGCGACCGCCGCGGCCGCCGCGGCGCGCCTGAGGATCTCGGCATTGAGCAGGGGCCAGTCGAGAACTCTTACGTTATCGGGAACGCAGTAGCGCGCTTCCGACGCCGGCGGCCGGGCCGGCACGACGACGACGTCGTCAAAGTATCGCGCGAGTTCGGCGAGCTCCACGTTGAGGTAGGCCTCTTGGCTGCCGAACGGAAACCGCGCCGTGACGAGAAGGAGGCGGCCGGCGCTCATGAGGCGATGCCGGAGAGCTGTAAGTAGAGGCGGCGATGCGCGTCGACCATCCGGTCGACTCCATAGGCATCGCGGACGTGCTGTTTCGCCCGCTCCGCGACGCTTCGGCGAATCATCGGCCGCGCGATCGCGCGTTCGATCTGCGCCGCGACGTTGAACGGCTCGAAGTCGGCGGCGAGAAAACCGTAGCGGCCGTTGTCGAGCATGTCGCTGGCACCGAGCCACGGCGTAGTGACCACCGGGATCCCCGCGGTCATCGCCTCGAGCGCGGCCAGCGGCATCCCCTCGAACCACGACGTCATCAGCAGAAGGTCCGCCGCCGGTAAAAGGCTTGGTACGTCGTTGCGATACCCCAGGAAGCGGACGCGCTCGGCGATATTGAGCGCGCGAGCCAGTCCGCGCAGCATCTCTTCGTTCTCGCCCGCCCCGACGAAGAGCAACAGCGCTTTTTCTTTGGTCTGCCGCAAGAGCGCGGAGAAGGCGCGCAGCGCTAGGATATGGTTCTTCTGGTACTCCATGCGGCCCACGAGCAAGATTGCAAACTCGTTGGGGCGGATTGCCAGCCGCGCACGCGCCGCGAGCCGGTCCTCGTTCGGCGCCGGAAGCTCCATGCCGTTGGGAATCATCACGACCTTGCGCATCGGGAAACGCTCGAGCTTGCTCACGCGAGAGCCTTGCTCGTTGAAAAACGTTACGATTCGCGTCGTTCCTCGATTGAGGATCCAATCCGCGAGCGATTCGACGGCCGACTTTTTCCGGAAGTCGCACGGATTGTGCTCGGTGTGAATGATGCGCGGAACGCCCGCGCAGAGTGCGGCGATGCGTCCCCAGTAGCGTCCCACGTGCGTGTGCGTGTGAACGATGTCGGGGCGAAAGCGCCGGATTTCGCGCACGAGCCGCCAGAGGAAGAGGCGATCTCCCCGATTCTTGCGGCCGGCCGTGAGTACCGGGAACGGCAGCGATGCGCGAACCTCTTCGGGCGGCTCGTAAATAGTCAGCAGCGCGGCGTCGACGTCGCGGGACTTCAGGTGCGAAAGCAGCTCGACGACGAGCCGTTCGGCTCCGTAGCCGCGGATCGATGGAGAGATGTGCAGGACGCGTACTTTATCGTTCATCCGGCTGCCCGGTGGAAGAGGAACTCGCAGAGCGTCTGAAAGAGCACGGCAAAGTCCAGAAAGATCGACCAGTTTTCGAGGTACTGCAGGTCGTATTCAAGTCGTTCTCCAGCGGCGGACGAGTCGAAATTCCGGGCCATGTGCACCTGGGCCCAGCCGGTGATTCCGGGACGAACGAGGTGGCGTTCGTCGTAGCGCGGCATCGTCGAGCGAAAGAGGTCGACGAACATCGGGCGTTCGGGGCGGGGCCCGACCAACGTCATGTCGCCGCGCAGAACGTTGAAGAGTTGCGGAAGCTCGTCGATCGAGAAGCGCCGGAGGAAGGCCCCGATGCGCGTCTTACGCGGGTCGTCCCGCTTGGCCCAGATTGCGCCGCTCTCGCGCTCGGCATCCTGACGCATCGAGCGGAACTTTAGAATGCGAAACGGCTTACCCCCGAGACCGACGCGCTCTTGCGCGTAGAGAATCGGAAAGCCCGAATCCAATAGGGTCGCAATCGCTGCGACCGCCATGACGGGCGCGAAGATCAGGAGGGCCACGCAGGCAAAGAAGATGTCGGTCAGCCGTTTGACGAGCTGCGCCCGCGGCGTGCAGGCACGTAACCGTGCCGGAACGATGAGCACTTGTTTGCCGTCGGTCCGCAGCGACATATCGTAGCAGTACCGCATGACCTTCGGCGGGGCGAATGCCAGCGAGATGCGGTCGGCGGCCGCGACTTCCAGGATATGCGCGAGCAAGTTCGGGGGGATCATTTCGGTCAAAATCAGCGAGTCGCAGCCCGACCGCCGCGCATGGTTGAACCACTCGATGCGGTTGAGGTTGGGATCGCGGCTAAGGTCGATCCGCTCGATCGCTTCGGCGCAATCGTCGACGACGATGAGCTGCGCTTCCGTGCCGGCGCTGAGCTCCAGGCTCTCGAGAACGCGCTCGACGTTCTCTTGGGTTCCGACGATGCTCACCTTGCGACGGCTCTTGAACCATTCTTGATTGCGGACCTGGTGCAGCACGGCCCGAGCCGACCCGACCATCAGGATCGAAAAGCCCAAGGAGACGATCAGCGCGACGCGCGAGGTCGAGATCTCGGGATAGATCGTAAAGAGGACCATTTGCGGGATCGTGCCGAGCATCAGCGCCGCGACCGTATAGTAGAGCTCGTCTTTCATCGAAAGCGCGTAGGTCCGGCGGTAGAGGCCGAGACGATCGAAGACGAGCACCCAGAGCCCGACGAAGATCGCATCGGCGATCAGAAGGTGGCTCAGGATCCGGGGAGAGTTCCAATGATGAAACCCGATGAATGCCCCTAAGGCCGAGGCCACGATGAAGAGCGCGACGTCCATCGCCAGCAAGATGGCGGTCCACTTTGCGGGATAGGCGCGAGGTGCGGCCCCGATAGCGGGCTTGCGCGCCGCTATAGGACGTTCGACGATACGGGTCGCCATGAATGCTCAAATCATAACCAGAGGCGGCCGCGCAACGCAGAGTCATTAGCACCATCGCCCGTGACCCCCGGGCAAGGAAACAAGACCCCGTTGCAAAGGTCCCGGCCGTTGAGCAGACTCGTCCTTACGGTCGAGGTGCCGGTCGGCGTACGATGGGACTGCGATGTCGGAAATGATGCCATACAACGGCCAGCCCAACGGTTTGGCCGGGTTTGAAGGGCAGCCACAGTTTCATGAGGGACGCGACGTAGAGCGACTCTACCGCGCGATTCTGAAACGGTGGCGGGTCTTCGCAGCGGTTGCCGGCGGCTTTGCCGCGATCGTGATCCTCGGGACGCTAGTCGTGCCTAAGACGTACACCACGACGGTTCGACTGCTGGCGGGCCGTTCGGATACGAGCGCGGCTCCCGTGGATAACACGACGGCGCTGCCGGTGCTCAATGCTCTGGTCCTGCAGAGCGGTGAACAGTCCGCGGAGACGTTTGCTGCCCTTGCCCAGCAACGCGACATTGCAACGGCGGTCATCGATCAGCTCAATTTGAAGGCGACGCCGAAACAGCTGCTCGGCAACGTCAACGTCCAGCCCGTCGTAAATACGTCGCTTCTAAATCTCAACGTCACGTGGTCGTCTCCCGAAGGCTCGGCCGAGATCGCCAATGCCTTCTCAAACGCGTTCGTCGAAGAGGAGCGCGACTTCGTGCGCTCCCAAGCCGTGGCCGCAATCGGGTTCCTCTCCAAAGAGATGCCCGACGCCGCGAGGGAGATGCACGATAGCGCCTCCCGTCTCGCCAAGTTTCAGTCGGCCCACGGCTATATCGACCAGACCGCCCACGCGCAAGACGTCGTTTCGCGCGTCAGCCAGCTGAACCAGCAGATCGACCAGCTGACCGTCGACGTCCGCGAAGCGCAAGCGCTGCTCAGCAGCACGAGCAGCCAGCTCGGGGCGATGTCCAGCACCGTCGACAGTGCGAAGCAGGTCGCCCAGAATCCGGTCGCGACCGACTTGCAGACGAAGCTCGCCGACGTCCAGGCGCAGTTGGGTGAGGCCGAACAGAAATACACGCCGGCGCACCCGACCGTCATCGCCTTGCGCCAGCAGAGGAATGCCCTGCTCGCTCAGATTTCTGCAGAGCCGCAGGCCGTGGTCAGCTCCACGACGGTCGCGCCGAACCCGCTCTACCAAAGCCTCCAGCAGCAGGCCTCGACGTACCGCGCGCGCATTATGGGCGACCAAGGTCAAATCCGGGCGCTGCGTGGACAGGTAAGGGCCAATAAGCCGGCCGTCAATGCTCTACCCGAACAAGCCATCGCGTTTTCCTCGCTGCAAGAGGATGCCAAGCGCGCTGCCAACGTCTATAACGCGCTCGCGCAAAAGTATAGCGATGCGATCGTTGCAAAGACGACGGCGATCAGCGACATCATCGTCGTTCAGCCGGCGAATGCGGACTCTGCGACGAAACGTCCAAGCCTTCGCACGAACCTTCCGATCGCCATCGTCCTCGGCGTGCTGCTCGGCTTGGCAGTCGTCTATATTCTCGATCTGATCGAGCGCAGAGGAGCCGGCCGCGATTTCGCCCGTATCCTCGGGCTGCCCGTCGTGGCGCGCATCCCCGCGTTCGACGAGCGCAAAACCAAGGCAATCCCGTGGGTTCACTCGATGACGATGGAGGCGTTCCTCCACCTCTGCGTGACGCTACGCTTACGCAACCGGCGGCCGATCAAGACGCTCGCGGTCCTGAGCGCGCGCCGCAGCGAGGGGAAATCGACGGTGGCTTTCAATCTCGCCAAGACGCTCTCGACGCTGCAGCCCGGGGTGCTGCTGGTCGATGCCGACTTGCGCCAGCCGACGCTCCACACGATCGCCGCCTGCAAAAACAACGTCGGCTTGGGCGAGGTGCTCGAAGGCACGTCGACGCTCGCTGCGGCGGTCCAACACGTCGATCCCGGGCTCGACATCCTGCCGAGCCATCCCGACAACACGAATCCGATTCCGCTGCTGCAGTCGCGTTTCGAGTCGATGCTCGAAACTGCGCGCAAAACCTATAGTACCGTCATCGTCGATACGCCGGCCCTGGGCGCGGTATCCGACGGACTGATGGTCGCCGCGCAGGTCGACGGCTCGCTCTTCGTGGTCGCGGCCGACGAGACCGAAGAGAGCGACGCGCGCCGCGCGATCGGCCAGCTCAGCCTCATCGGCATCGACAACGTCCTGGGAATCGTCGTCAATAAGGACGCGGTCGTCGTCAACGATTACGACGACTACTTCGCGCGGATGCACAACGCGCTGACGGCGGGTCCGGCATGACCGGCGTAACCGTCGTCATCCCGGCATACAACGAGGGAAGCCTCTTCGCCGCCGCGCTGTCCACGCTCTCGGAGTACTTCGCGATCCATCGCGGGAGCGGATACGAGTTCAGCTTTCTGATCGTCGACGATGGAAGCACCGACGAGACGGCCGCGGTTGCCGCGACCTTCGCCCGCTGGCGCCCCCACGTCCGCGTCCTGCGCCACGAGCGCAACCGCGGCTTAGGCGCCGCTCTACGCACCGCCTTTGCCGCCGTCGACACCGAGCTGGCAGTGCTGCTCGACGCCGATCTCACCTATTCGCCCGCGGTCGCGATGGGGCTGGTCGAGGAGCTGGAAGCATCGCATGCCGACATCGCCATGGCGTCGCCGTACATGCCGGGAGGATCCGTCGTCGGCGTTCCTTTCCTGAGACGAGTTCTCAGCCGAGAAGCGAATCGTCTGCTGTCGCTGGCCGTCTGTGGGAAGCACGCCACGCTGACCTGCATGGTGCGCGCATTTCGCGTCTGCGCGTTGCGCGAGCTGCAGTTCCGCAGCGACGACAAGCCGGCGGTAGCGGAGATGCTGCTCGACGCACTGCGTAAGAAGATGCGGGTCGTCGAAGTTCCCGCGACGCTGGAGTGGACGGCGGAACGTCGCTGCACGCGCGGCGGTTTCAATATTTCACGCACGGCCGCGCAAATCTACAGCACGCTTGCACTGGCCTTTCGTCATCGCCCCGCGCTGTGGCTGGCGGTCCCCGGGCTCTTTCCGGGGCTCCTCCCGCTCGTCGTAGGGCTGCTGCTGATACTTCGAGTCAAGTCCACGACGCTCGCCATCGGTACGACCGCAACGATCGTCGTTCAGTACACGAGTCTGGCCCTCTTTACCGGGCAAATCACCGCTTTTTTGGGACGAAGATTTCGCCAAAAACGTCGCCTTCAAACGAACGGAGCACTAAACAATAATGGCTACGACCCTTCCTCTCGCACCGCATAGAACGCTGCCGTCCGATCAGGACGCAACGGGAAGAACGCTCGGCGAAGAGGAAATCGCCGCAGTCTCCGCTGCTTTGCGCAGCGGAACGCTCACGAGCACCAAAGGCTCATTTGTCACCGCCCTCGAGTCGCGCTTCGCGGAAATGATGGGCGTAAAGTACGCTTATGCCTGTTCCTCGGGCACCGCGGCGCTGCACTGCGCGATCGCGGCGCTCGATCCGGATCCAGGCGACGAAGTGATTACGACCTCGATCACGGACATGGGCGCGCTCACGCCGATACTCTATCAGGGCGCGATCCCGGTCTTCGCCGACGTCGACCCCCGGACGTGCAACGTTACCGCCGAGACGATCGGGCAACGGATAAGCAGCAAAACCAAGGCCATCGTCGTCACGCATCTCTTCGGCAACCCCTGCGACGTCGACGAAATCGTCGAGCTTGGAAATCGTCACGGGATCCCGGTCATCGAGGATTGCGCGCAAGCTTTCCTGGCCGCCTACAAGAATAAGTTCGTCGGCACGGCCGGCAAGATGGGATGCTTTAGCCTCCAGCAGGGCAAGCACATTACGACCGGTGAGGGCGGCTTGATCGTCACCAACGACGAGGCGCTGGCCCGGCGGATCTACCTGTTCATCAACAAGGCCTGGGGATACGGCGACCCGCAGCCCGATCACTATTTCTTGGCGCTGAACTATCGCATGTCGGAGCTCGCCGGAAGCGTCGCCGTGGCGCAGCTGGGCAAGCTGCCCCAGGTCGTGGCTCGCCGCCGGATGCTCGCCGAGATGCTTACGGAACGGATCGGAACGCTCGAAGCGATCGAAACGCCGTATATCCTGCCCGGAGCGCAGCACAGTTACTGGAAGTACGTCGTGCGCACGTCCGAGTCGCTGCCGGCAGAGGCGGTGCTCGAAATGGCAGCGTTGCTCAAGGAGCGCGGAATCGTCAGCGCGCCGCGCTACATTCAGAAACCGGCGTTCATGTGCGAGATCTTCCAAAAGCGCAAAACGTTCGGCAGCAGCGGCTTTCCCTTTACCATGGCTCGCCCTGAAGTGCTCGCCTACGACCGCGAGCGATTCCCGGGCACCTACGCCGCACTGGAACGCGTGCTGGTCGTCCCTTGGAACGACCGCTACGACGGTGACGACGTCAACTACATCGCCGATGCGATGACTTCGGCGGCCGAGACACTTACCTGGAGGCACAGCGCATGAAGGAACTACGTTTCGCGATTATCGGCGCCGGCGCGATCGCCCGCGCCTACGAAGCGGCTTTTCGAGAGCTAAAGGGAGCGACCGTCGTCGCCGTATGCGATACGAATGGGGCCGCCGCCCAAGAACTTGCCTCGCGCATCGGCTGCGAAGCCTACTCGTTGCTGCCGGCGCTGCTTCGCAAGTCGAACTTCGACGCCGCGATCGTCTGTACGCCCCCGGTAACGCACGAGTCGATCACCTGCAAGGTTTTGCAGTCCGGCCGGCACGTTCTGTGCGAGAAACCGCTTGCGATTACGGTCAACAGCGCGCGCCGGATGCTCGCAGTGGCCGAGCATGAGGGAATGGTCCTGACGATGGCGTCAAAATTCCGTTACGCGGCAGACGTCCGCCAGGCGCGCGAGATCCTCTTGGCCGGCGAAGTCGGAGACCTGGTCTTCGCGGAGAACGCATTTACCTCGTTCGTCGATATGAGCAGGCGCTGGAACTCCGATGCCTCAGTCAGCGGCGGCGGCGTGCTGATCGACAATGGGACGCACGCGGTCGACATCTTGCGATACTTTCTCGGAAACCTGCGTGACATTCAGGTCGTCGAGGGGCGCCGGATGCAGGGCTTGGCGGTCGAAGATACCGTCCGCCTCTTCGTGCACAACGACGAAGGCGTCATGGGTGCAGCGGACCTCTCCTGGAGCATCAACAAGGAGCTCGAGACCTTTCTTCGCATCTATGGCAGCGCCGGGACGATCCTCGTCGGTTGGAAAGAATCGCGATTTCGCCGGCACGGCGAAGACGCTTGGCACACTTTCGGTAAGGGATACGACAAGGTCCAGGCCTTCGCCGATCAAATCGATAATTTTTGCGACGTGATTCGCGGCGATGGAAGGCTCGTCGTAACGCCGCGCGACGCCTTGGCATCCGTGCAGGCGGTGCAGGCGGCATATGCGGCGCTGGAGTGCGCTCGTTGGGAACGGATCGGCAGTCAGCTGGAAGAGATGACGCCGCTTCGGGCCGGCGCGCTCGCGGCAAGCTAAATGGCAGTTCACCCCACAGCGATCATCGAGCCGGGTGTCTCGATCGGCCGCAATACTTCAATCTGGGACAACGTTCACGTACGTCACTCGACGACGATCGGCTCCAATTGCATCATCGGCGAAAAGAGCTACATCGCCTACGGCGTAGCGATCAAGGACTTCGTGAAGATCAACGCCTTCGTGTACGTCTGCACGGGGGTGACGATCGAGCGCGGCGTGATGATCGCCGCCGGCGTCGTCTTCACGAACGAGCGCTTTCCGCGCGCGACGACGCCGCAACTCGATCGGCTCCAATCCTCCGATCCGAACGAGTCCACCCTGCATACCCTGGTTCGCGAAGGTGCGACGATCGGCGCGAGAGCGACGATCGGCCCCGGTTTGACGATTGGCCGGTTCGCAATGGTCGGGATGGGCTCCGTCGTGACCCGTGACGTCCCGGACTTTGCGATCGTGCACGGAAACCCGGCGCGCCCCGTCGGATACGCGTGCGCCTGCGGACATCCGCTCGAGTCGCTCGCCCCTACGATGGAGCGGCCGGCCGCGATGCGCTGCCAGTCGTGCGCCGCAGAGTACGCGCCGTCGGGTTCGTCGCTGCGGCCGTTGGAGATTGCGCGGAGCTCGTAATGAGTCGATACGGCATCGTCGGCGGCGGAATGCTTGGCATGACGCTGGCCTGGGAGCTCTCCAAAGAGGGCCACGACGTGACGATCTTCGAGGGAGGCCCCAAGTGCGGGGGTCTCGCCGCGCCCTGGCAGCTCGGAGAGTTCGTCTGGGATCGGCACTATCACGTTACGCTCTTGAGCGATCAAACGCTGATCGAGCTTTTGCGCGAGCTCGACCTCGAGAGCGAGCTGCGCTGGAATACGCCGGGCACGGGGTTTTTCGTAGACGGATCGATGCATCCGTTTTCGGGAACCCTCGACTACCTGAAGTTCCCGCCGCTCTCGCTGGTGCAAAAGGCGCGTTTGGGCGGAACGATCATCCACGCATCGAGAATTAAAGACTGGGAGCCGCTGGAACGGATTACCGCAGTGGACTGGCTCACGAGCCTCTGCGGACGCGGCACCGTCGAGCGCATTTGGCTTCCGCTTCTGCGAGCGAAGCTCGGACCTCACGCGCATCGCGCCTCCGCGGCGTTCATTTGGGCGATCATCGCTCGGATGTACGCGGCTCGCTCGAGCGGTGTGGGGCGCGAGCGCTTCGGCTACGTTGCGGGCGGATACGATCTGACGCTGCGCCGCTTCGAGCAGCGGCTCGCGGCACGCGGCGTTACGCTGCGAACCTCCTGCCCCGTGCGGGCCGTCGAGGCATTGCCCGAGGGCGTCGGCGTTGCAACGTCTTCCGAGCTTTTGCGCTTCGATAAGGTCGTCGTCACGCTCGCCGCTCCCTTGGCAGCGCGCATCTGCCCGACGCTGAGCGCGCGCGAGCGCGCGCTGTGCGCCGGCGTGGAGTATCAAGGGATCGTCTGCGCGTCCGCGTTGATCGACGCGCCGCTGACGTCGTATTACATCACGAACATCGCCGATTCGACGGTGCCGTTTACGGCCGTCATCGAGATGACGGCCCTCGTCGATCGCGAGGAATTCAAAGGCAAGTCGCTGGTGTATCTTCCCAAGTACGTGGCTTCGGACGACCCGGCGCTGCGGCTTTCCGACGAAGAGATAGAGGATTCGTTTTTGACCGCGCTTTCACGCATGCACCCGCACTTCTCTCGAAGCCAAGTTCGCGCGTTCCGTGTATCGCGAGTGCCGCACGTCTTTCCGATTCCGACGCTCGACTACTCCAGCCGGCTTCCGCCGATACGAACCAGCGTCCCCGGGCTCTTCATGGCGAGCAGCGCCAACATCGTCAACGGCACGCTGAACGTCAACGAAACGGTGCGCCTGGCCAAGCGGCTCCTTCCCACGCTGCGGGCCGCATCGACGGAGCCCCAGGCGCAGGCGGTGGCCGTATGATGCAAGCATCGCTCTCGCTCGACCTCGACAACAAGTGGTCGTACATGAAGACCCACGGCAATCCGGGGTGGACCGGCTTCCCCACGTATCTGCCGCAACTGGTGCCGGCGGTGCTCGACATTCTCGACGAGATGAAGCTGCGCATCACGTTCTTCATCGTCGGACAAGACGCGGAGCGCCCAGAGAACGCCGAAGTGCTCGCCGAGATCGCCCGCCGCGGGCACGAGATCGGAAATCACTCGCACCATCACGAGCCGTGGATGCATCGTCGCGGCCGTTTGGAGATTGACGACGAACTCCGCCGAGCCGAAGAGGCGATCGAACGCGTAACCGGCGCGCGCCCGAGGGGATTTCGCGGGCCCGGATTTACCCGCTCCGAGACGATCTTGGAGACGCTCGTCTCTCGAGGCTATCTTTACGATGCCTCGTCGCTTGCGACGTTCATCGGTCCGCTGGCGCGCGCGTACTATTTCCGCAGCGCAAAACTCAGCGCCGCGGACCGGGCCGAGCGCGAGGATCTGTTCGGGAGTTTCGCCGATGGCTTCCGCCGCAACTCACAGCACCGGATCGAGCTGTCCAACGGATCGATCGCCGAGATCCCGGTCACGACCTTCCCGCTGGCAAAGATCCCGATCCACGTCTCCTACGTCCTATATATCGCGATGATCTCTCCGGTGCTGGCACGGGCGTATTTCGAAGCCGCGATGACCGCGTGCAAGCTGAGTGGGACGGAGCCCTCGATTCTGCTGCATCCGCTGGACTTTCTCACGGCCGCAGATGCGCCCGAGCTGCGCTTCTTTCCGGCGATGAGCATGAATCCCGAGCTGAAGCGACGGGTGACCCTGGAATCGATAACCGCGCTAACGAAGCACTTCGACGTTAAACCGATGAAAGACGTGGTGAACCTTTGCACCACGGCTGCCGTTACTAGTAGAAGGGAGAGTCCGACCGTACCCTAGCCAACCGCTCGCCTCGTACGCTAGAATGAGGGCTCGCTCGCTGGGCTAGTTGGCGCGACTTTTGTCGCAGCCCTAGAAAGGATGTGTTGATGCGGGATCTCGAGCGAGGCACGGCCTCGATCTCTCCCGCTGGGTTCGACGGATTCGATGCGTCGCGTAAGAGACGCCTCGACGCTTCGTTGCGCAAGACGGCCCGCGCGGCATCTGCCGCCGGCTGGGCCATCGGCGTCTTCGATGCGGAACAAGATTTAGTGGCATTCGACACATCCGATGCGGGAATCGACGATCGCGCGGCGCTGGCGCTGCTTACCCGAATGCCGTTCCCTGCGTCGGCCGGACCGATCGTTCTCAATGCCGGCGCGCACGAATGCGACAGCGTGCCCGCAGCGCTCGGGATCGCGACGGATACCGGAAAGGGACACTCGGTTGCGATGGTCTTCCTTCCAAGAGAGCGTTCCAGCGACGCCTGGGCCGAAGCAGCGCAAGCGATCGGCTCGGCAGCCTCGAAGGTCACGCAAGAAATTTCTGCCTTCGACTTCGAAGGCGAGCGCAAACGGTCGACGCCGATTCCCGGCGGCCCTCACGCGTTCTTCCTCCTAAATGCCGCGCTCGACGTGCAGTTCGCGTGGTGCAGCGGAGAGGATGCCTCCGCATTCTCACGTCTGGTCGAACCCGAGGATGCTCGCCTCCCGCTCTTTCTCGAGCAGGCGGTGCGACGTTTGACCTCTTCGTGGAACTTCTCCCGCGCGGACTCGTGTGAACAGCGCACCGGATATCCGCTGCACGGCCTCGCCATGCGAGTCGTGCCGATGCTCCAAAACGACGTCTACATCGGCGTTTTCTTGGATCAGTGCGAGGAGCCCGATATCGATTCCGCCGCCTCGACCTTTGGAATATCTTCGCGCGAACGAGAGGTGCTGCACGGTCTGCTCGACGGCCGCACCATTACCGAGATCGCGGCCGATCTGAACGTCGCGGAATCGACGGTCAACGATCACGTTTCGCGAATGGTCGCAAAGACGAACGCCCGTAACCGCATTCAGATGGCGGCGACGCTGCTCGGCTGGCCGTCGATGCGTCCCGATGAAGAGACCGCTCCCGCTCGCCCATCTTTTAAGGATCGTCTAATCGAAAAAAGCGACGAGAACGAAGAGCCGCGCGCTCGCGCTTCCTGGCGTTATCACCCCGGTTCCTAAGCCCGGGTACCCGAGGGCGCATGATAAGTTCTTACTACGCGTTACACCCTTAGGGCCCCAAATAGCGGCTAAAGTCCCGTAATCCCGGCCGGTAATAGCACGAACGTCTCACAAGATAATCGGGTTGTCCCGAGGTCCCGTACGGTGGCAGACTGTTAGAGTTCAGCCAAAGACCCCACCGAACTACGGAGCTTTTAAAAAAGCATGATTAGTACCACGGGCGCATTGCGCGTCTTCATCATCGAAAAACAGATGCTCTTTGCCAAGGCTATCGCGCAGGTGCTCTCGGCAGATCCGGACATCAAGATCGCGGGCATCGCGGCCAGCCGCGAAACGGCGATGGTCGCCAAGGACGTCGATATCGTGATCATCGACATCGACACGGAAGAGATCGACGACGTCATCGAACACTTCAAGAGCAAGTCCCCCGAAACGCGCGTCTGCGCGCTCTCGGCCCACACGCAAGGCGAGCTCATGCAGCACTGCCTCGCCGCCGGCGCCGACGCGTACATCGTAAAGGATTCCTCCCTCCAGGAGCTCGTGGCCGCCATCAAGACCCTCGGCGAAGGCTCGAGCTACGTCGATCCCCGAGTCGCCGCCTCGCTTCTGCGCCGCCGCGGCCCGACCAAACGCCTAACCAACGAACTCTCTCCCCGGGAGCGCGAGATCATCCGGCTCATCGCGCAGGGACTCTCGAACCGCGACATCGGCCGCCGTCTCGTCCTATCGGAGAAGACGATCAAGAATCACGTCAGCCACATCTTCGCAAAGATACACTGCACCGCGCGGTCGCAGGCCGCGGTGCACGCGATCAGGATCGGTTTAGCCTAGGCCCTCGAAGGTTCGCGGCGAGAGCGCACGCGAAAACGCCGATCAGTCCGGCCCACGCGAGGATCTGCGGCGCTACGACGGTTCGTGTCAACGCGGGGGTCGCACGAAGATAACGGCCCCAGGCAACCGGCGAAAACTCGTCGGGTAACGCACTAAAAGAGTGCGTCGTTAGACTATGTGGGGTAGGCGCGGCGAAACGTTGGAGCAGCACGACCGCCGCGACCGCCGCCAAGGAGCCCGCCGCCGCATACGCGATGCGGCGGGCGGCGGCTCCGGGCAGAAGGCAGAGCAGAGCGCCGAAGACTCCCGCCGCATCGATGAGCAAAACTGCGGCCCTGGGCGTCTGCGTCCAAACCGTCACGAGCAGCACGACGAAGAGCGAGGCAAAGGCGCGCGCCGATTCTTTTTCAATTCGCGCGGCGAGAACCAGCGCGGCCGGCACGGCGATCAGTATTTGAATGTCGTGCAAGTAGATTCCAAAGAGCGTCACGGCCGCCGGCGGGAGCAGCGGCAGGAGATCGTGTTGCCCGCGCTTGCGGGCCAGCCAGCCCGCGGCGGCGATGCCGGCGATTGCCGCGACGACGAACCAGATCTTTCCGGCTAGCAGCGCCGTTCCGGCCGGAGTTCCGAGAATGTAGAGCAGCCGGCTGAGGCTGTATTGATCCGACGCAACGATCTCGGCGTTCGCCAGCAGCGGCAAAACGCGGGTAAAATACTCGACGTTCGCTCCGACTCCCAGAGCGATCGCGCTAAGCGCCGCGAGCCCCACGCTGGTTGCAACGATTGCCGGCCGAGTTGCCGGAGCGAAGACCAGCAGAGCGAGCACGGCCGGCGCGCCGATGTTCGGCTGGACCAGTGCCAGGCAGACCGCTACTCCTGCCGCGGCCGGACGCCCCGCGCGCAGCAGATACGCCGCGACGCAGATCGCAACCAACGCAAGCGGCGGAATCTCGCCGTACGCGACGTTGAGCAGGGTCAGCGGCGCGAGTGCCAAGAGCACCGCGTAGCCGGGTGCTCCAATGAGTCTGCACAGCGCCAAGGCGGCGGCGATCGACGCAGCGACGAGCGCAAGCGCGAAAACCTCAGCGGAAAGCTTCGCCGGCAAGGTCGAGAGCAGCGCGAACCCAGCGAGCACGTATCCCGGCTGCGGAGCCGGCTCGACGTAGCCGCTCGGCATCGGCGAAGACTCGAAGTTGCGCTCGCACGAGCGAAGCGGCTCGACGCGATAGGGATCCTGCCGCTCGCGGACGGCCACTCCCGCGCAGTAGAACGCCTTGAAGCTCTGATGCCCGACGAGCCCGCGCTGGGCCAGCGCGAAGGCGACGATCGCCAACACGAGAGAGACGGCAGCGAAGGCTACACGGCCGGGGGGCATATTCATGCTGTCCATAACGATACCGCGCTCCCCTCCCCCTCCGGGAGTGCCGCCCGGGGAACGCGCGCAGCCGAAAGGCTCAGGCCGCCGGCCGGGACCTTCGCCGGGGCTCATGGTCCACATCGACGTTGGAGTCTACGGCTGCTGGGGTTTATAATCTCGCTTGGTGATTCGAGCAGAGCGGCTTTCGTCGGCGGCATTGCGTTGGCCGCCGTTCGCGGTGATCGCGCTCGGGGCCAACCTGCTCGTTACGCTGCCGCTCGCGTGGCTGCTTAACATCTGGCAGGACGAGGCCTACACGCTGCAGACCACCAGCAACGGCGTTGCCTACGCTTTTCACCAAGCACTTGCGTTCGAACAGAACGCGCCGCTCTATTTCGTTCTGATCAGCCTTTGGCGCTCGGTGGGCGACGGCATCTTCTTTTTGCGGCTCTTTTCGGTGCTCTGCATCGGGGCTACGATATTGCTCGCCCCCGCGATCGCCCGGCGGTATCTTCCGCGGCAGAACGATAGGCTCGTAACGGCCGTCGTCGCGTGCAATCCCTTTTTGATTTGGGCGGCGCTCGAGATCCGCGTTTACGCCATGATCGTCTTGGTCTCGGCGCTCCTCTTGCTGACGTTCTACGACGCCTTCATGGCGCAACGGCGGACGATCGGCGCGGCGATCGCGTACGCTGCGTGCGTCGCCCTCGCGCTCTACACGCAGTATTACTTGGCCTTTCTCGTGGCGGGGCAAGCGCTGGCCGTCGTCGTTTTTTACCGCCGCGCGTTGTTGCGGTTCGTTCTTGCCGGCGTCGCGGCGGCTCTGGCGTTTCTTCCGATGCTGGCAATCGTTCCCGGTCAGGTGGCCAATTTCAAAGACGGTTTTGCGGCACCATCGCTGCCCTACACGTTCGCTGCGCTTGCCGGCATTCTCGTGAGATACGTCCTTCCGCTGCCCGTGCCGCACGCGACGATCGCGTATCTCGTCCTGGTCGTCTGCGCTCTGGTGACGCTGGCGATCCTGCGCCCGAAGCTGCAGGGAGCCGGTGACGCGGCGATTCTCTTGATGACCGCCGGGGCGTTCGTGCTCTTCGCGGTGGGCGCGTACGTATCGGGCGTGCACATCCTCGATCGCCACGCCGCCTCGCTGTTTCTGCCCGCCACACTGAGCGTCTTTGCGCTCTTCTCGTTCTTACCCGAAACGAGCGAGCGGCGCGCCGCGACGGTGTGGACGGCAATCGCCGTGACGCTCTCGCTGCTCACGCTGGTGCTCACGTACCACCAACTCGCAAAACCCGGCGATTGGAGGCGAGTAAGCGCTTACGTCCGCGTGCACGAAAAGCCCAGCGAACCGATCGTCGTCTTCGAGGCAGAGAACGCGCTGCCGTTTGCGTACTACTACCACGGCCCAAATCGCGTCGTCGCGGTGCCGCACGCCGTCGATTTTCACCGCTACAGCGTGACGCGATTTATCATTCACGACGACTCCGAACTGCGCGTCGCGATGCCCCTGGAGGGCCGAATCTGGCTGATCACCGCGGGAAGCTGCCGTTCGGCCAACGTACGCTTCGGCTGCGCCAAGCTCGAGCGCTACGTCGCGCACGGTTACCAGGTTGAATCGGACGCCGAGTTCGACGGGGCGCGCGTCCGATTGTTGAAAAGGGACGCAAAGTAAGCGGCCCCGCGCTCTTTTTGCGGTTCGCGGCAAAAATTCGTTCACAGTCTGGCGCAATCGTTTTTCTGGGTGTAAGCTTAAGACCGCCGGCCGCTCCAACCATGCATGCGGCCGGATATCGGAGAGAGGGATAAGGATGCTGGCTCACCTGTTTATGGCGCTCATGTCGATCGTTTTTCCACCGCTCGACACTCCCGGAGGTCCGATCGCAATGGCCGCGATGTCGACCCCGGTAATCGCCGCGCTTCCGGCCGCGCCGACACAAGCAGGCATACCGCCGCTCTCGTAGGCTTGCCCCGCCCAGATGGGCGAGCGTTGAGAATTTGTTAACGGTTCAACAGGGGCCGAGCGACCGGCGTGCAACTTAATCGCATACTCCTAGAAATCTAGGGGCCGTTTCCCGCTCGGAGGCGGTCCCGGAGCGAGCGCGATTGGAACCCCGCGAGGCATATAACACCGGCGAACTGACGGCCTGTCTGCGTTTAACGGACCGTTCTGTCGGCATGTCCGAGCGGGTCTACCGGATCCGCGCGTTGATCCGTCTCTCGCGTTATCGCGAGGCGTTGACCGTCGTCGGCGCGACCCGCGGCGCCAAGCTCGAACACGAGGCCCTCCTCAGGGCACTCGAGTCCACCTGTCATTCCTTCCTGGGAGCGACCGACCAGGCTCGTCGCGCGCTCGATCGAATCCGCGCGGAACCGCAGGGCGAGGAGGCACGTTTCGAGGTTGCCTATGCGCGAATGCTCCTGGGCTGGGTCGAGGGGACACCCGACGCCATGGAGGCGGCGCTCCATGCCGTCGACGTCAGCTCTTCACCGCACCTCTATGGGCGCTGGCTGTACGCGAGCTCTTGGGTCCCTGCGCTCCGCGGCGAGTACCACGAGCAGATGCGGCTTCTCGAGCTCTCGATCCGCCATATCGCGCAGACTCCCGAGGCGTACGACGTCACGCTGCTGGCCAGCGCAACGCGATCGCTCGTTCACCTCGTTCGCGAGATCGCTGCACCGAGCACGTTCGATTTTGCCGTGCGCATCACCGAGACGCTGCCGTGGACCGAGGATCTCGAGGGCGAGCGGTTTCTGACGTTTCGCGGTTTGGCGTGGGCGTACGCTTTGCGGGGATCGCACGAGAAGGCTTTGCAGTACGCGTACTTCGCGCGGGATATCGCACCCTCGGTGCGTTGGGTCGCGGCCTGTTACGCCGACCAGGCCTACCTGGCGAGAATGGCCGGTGAGAATGCGAGCGCCGACGCGCTCCTGCGCCACGCCGTCGCTTGCGCCAGAGAGACGGACTGGAGCTCTCCGGGTGAGGAACGCGTCGCAATCTTGAACTTGATCGAACTCGCAGCCGATCGCGATCTCCCTGCGGCAAGCCGCCTCATGGACATTTACGACGCCATTCCGATGATGCTTTCGCCGGCACTGGCGCTCGGCCGCGATCGCCGCTTGCACGCGATGGAAGAGTATGCTCGCGGCTGCATTCTCGCGGCCTCAGGGCATCGGGCCGCCGCCTTACAACTCCTTGCAAGCGCGTACACGTTCTATCGTTCGATCGATTATGCGTGGCGTGCCGCCGCGGTCGCGCTGCGGCTTCACGAGGTGAGCGGGGAACACACCTGGCTTCGCCTCGCCAGCGAAGTCGTCGCCGCCTTTTCGGAGAGCTCGGTCGCCCGCGATATTCGCCTGCGGGCCGGGCTGGTCGGAGATCCTCGCGTCGCGGCGTTGACGCCGGCCCAGCACCGCGTCTACGCCCTGATCTGCGAGGGGCTCAGCGACAAAGAGATCGCGCAGAATCTGCGCATCTCCCCGGAGACCGTCAAGAATCATGCGGCCCGGATCCGTCTGACCTTTGGGGTGCGCTCCCGCGCCGCGTTGATCGCCGCCGTCCGCCAGCAAGCGGTCTAAGGTAGCCTGCAGCGCTCCTAGCGCCCCCAATAGGCCGAGTTTCTCACCCCCTGGGACCAACGCGCACCGCGTACCGCGTCGGGCGGACGTTGTGCCCGAGCCGGCCGCCGCGTACCCTAGAAGGGTGACTCGCGCTATCGCGGCAGCGTTGTTCTGCCTCTGGGCCCTTCTTCCGGGAGTTGCCTGGAGCTCCTCAATTGCTTCCGACACGATCATCCATCCGGGCGATCAGCTGAACGTTCTCGTCTTCGGAGACTCAACGCTTACGCAGAACGTGACCGTCATGCCCGACGGCACGATCGAGTATCCGCTCGTCGGTCGCGTCCATCTGGCGGGAGACACGCCGATCGGTGCGGCTTCGGTGCTCTCCAATAGACTCAAAGCCTTCGTGCGCCATCCGGTCATCACGATCTCGATCGTCGCGCTGGGCCAACCCAACGTGCTCGTGCTTGGCGACGTCAAAACGCCGGGTAAGTACCCATTACGCTCGGGCGCAAAGCTCACCGATGCGATCGCGGCCGCCGGCGGCATCGCCGATTCAAACGGCGCCTTTCCCGACGCGCGCGTCGCGGATTCGCGCGGTAAGGTAACGGTCGTCTCGCTGCAAGGTCTGCTGCAACGCGGAGACACCTCGCTCGACGTGCCGCTCTCCGAAGGATCCGTCATCTACGTGCCGGGGCCGATCAAATTTACGGTCGACGTGGCGGGTGCGGTCGATCATCCGGGCGACGTTCAAGTAAACGAAGGCGACCGCTTATCGGTCGCGATCGCTAAAGCCGGCGATAGCCAAAACGCGCAGGCCGACCTCAACCACATTCACTTAATCCGGACCGCGCCTAACGGAACGCAAACGTCGTCGGAGATCAACTTGTACCAAGCGCTCAAAGGCGAGAACCAGAGCTCCGACATCGCGCTCGAAAAAGGCGACGTCATCTTCGTGCCGCAGGCTTCAAAGCACACCGATATCTTCGGCGGCATCGGCGACGGTCTGCTCTTCCTGCTGACGCACATCATCCCGTAAACTCGCCGTACGTCCGGCAAGAGAAGCCGCGGCGGTCACGGAAGGCTACCCCCATGTCGGCCTACGTCGTCGTAAACGTCAATACGTCGGACCCGCACTGCTACGAGCGCTACAAGGAGATAGCCGAGAGGACGGTCGCGCAGTTCGGCGGCCGCTATCTCGCCCGCGGCGGAAAAATGAAGGTGCTCGAGGGATCTTGGGAACCAACCCGGATCGTGGTGCTCGAGTTCGATTCTTACGAACGGGCGATGGAATGGTGGCACTCCGCCGAGTACGCTCCCGCGAAGGAGCTGCGTCAGCAGTGCAGCGCGACCGACCTGCTGGTCGTCGACGGTTACGCCCCTTAGTGATTGTGCGCGAGGATATCCGTTAGGATGCCCGGCGCGATTGCATCCGGGCGGCGAAAGTCGAGCCGGGCGCTGAGCGCGGCTCCGTAGGCGACCTTTGAGTTGCGCGTCGTCAGGTCGACCTTCGGCGCGATGGCCTCAAAGGGCGCGAGATGCGCGGTGGTCGTGAAAGCGGCGTAGAGCGGCGCGGCGGTCGCGTCGTAGTTCGACAGCGGCCGCAGCCCGAGCAGCAGTTCGATCGTGCGAAGCACGCTCACCGTGGCGAAGTGCTCGTGGATGACGCCGCCGCGGGCGTAGGGCGAGGCGATGTAGAGCGTCGTGCGCTGATCGCTGACGTGATCCGCGCCGTCTTGCGCGTCGTCCTCAGTGATGAAGACCGCGCTGGAGGCCCAAACTCTCGAGTGGGAGATCGCGTCCACGATCTGTCCGACGGCGTAGTCGTTCGTTGCGATGTAGGACGCCGGCGTGAGCTTTCCGCTGCGCGTACCGGCCGTGTGGTCGTTGGGAAGCCACATATACTCGAGCTGCGGCAACGTATCGGCTGCAACGAACCCGTCGAACTCGTGCTTCCATTCCTTGACGCGATCGAGATCGCTGTAATCTAAGTTCCAGCCGACGTAGTGCGGGTCGAAGCGAGTACCGAGACTCGGCGCGGTAGCCGCGATGTGTCCTTCGATTGCCGGCATCAGCGCCATCTCTCCGTAGTCGCGAAAGCTTACGCCCGCGCGGCGCGCCGCGTCCCACATGTAGCCGCCGCTCGGAACTCCCGCCCCGATTCCGGTTAGGACGTCGTCGTCGGCGAGACGCCCTCCGTAGACGGGCGGCCACGTACGCTCGACGTAGTCGTTCGCAAAGGCGCCGTCTGCCCAGTTGTGACCCGCGTCGCTCACCTCGCCGCTGGCGTAAAAGTCGTCGAAGAGCCCGAAGCGCTGCGAGAGGGCGTGCTGGTTCGGGGTTACGCGCGCCCCGAACCAGACGAGTTTGGGATCGCCGTTGCCCTCGGGCATGTCGCCGAGAATCTGATCGTACGTGCGATTCTCTTTGAGGATGAAGAAGACGTGGCGAATCGGGCCGCCCGCGTGCAGAATCGTACTTGAGGGGCGCGGTGTGGCTCCTTGCGCGCCTTGGGGGCTGGGCGGCAGGGCAGCGCTCGTCGAGATCTCACGAATCGAACCGAACTGGATCGCAGCGATGTAATCGCGATTGCTGCGGCTCATTACGTCGAACGCAGGATTCGGCTTCGTGCCTTCGCCTTTTCCGTTGATGACGAAGAGATCGTTGCCGAGGGGAACGATATCGGTGGGGTACCAGCCTGCCGGCAGACGCGCCGCAATGCGGCCGCTGCGTAAAACGACGACCTCGTTTGCGGCTCCCAGGCTCACGAAGAGCCTGTCGCCTTCGAGCGCAAGCGCATTGGGCGAGGAGCCGATGGTGTGCGCGACGCTGCCGACGAAAACGTCGCTGCGCCGCTTGCCGGTCTGCGCGTCGTACGCTCCGACCGTGTCGGCGTCGGCCTGCGAAACGTAGATCGTATTCCCGCTCACTAGAACGTCGCTGGGATGAAGATCCGTAGTAATGTGATGCACGCGCAGCGTAGCGACGTCGACGGCGGCGACGTAGCTCCCGGAGCGAACCGCCACGAAGAGCATCTTGCCGTCGGTAGAGAAGGCGAGGTTGCGAGGCCGAAATCCGACCGCAATAGGCCGCGCACCGCGAAGTGCGTCGAGCTTACCGATGCGGACTGCCCCGTCACCGTTGAAGGCAACCGCGAAAACGCCGCGATTCTCCGCGACCGAAACCGGATAGGATTTAGGCGGCAGCGCGATCTTGCGAACCGTCTGCAGGTGCGGATCGATCGCAAAGAGCGCATCGGCGTTGGCGCCGGCGACGAAGATCCCGCGCTGCGCCCAGACCGGGCGCCCGTAGGCGCCGGCTAAATTGTAGCGTTTGGCGAGTCGCAGTCCGAGGGTCGTGTAAATCGAGAGGGCTGGAGGATTGAAGCCGGACTCGACCACCGCGATCATCGAGCCGTCGGGCGAGCGCGCGGCGCCTTGCGGCATGGTCCCCGTTGCGACCATCGCTCCTGCTGGAGCCTGCAGCGCCCAGCCGTTGGGCAGAACGCTGCGTGCGGCGCCTTGCGCGTGAAGCAGCGTGGACGAATGGAGAATCAGTGCTGCAACGGTTGCAAGCACGATAGTTGCGAAGAATGGCGCGCGGTTTATCACAAACTCTCAAAAGCTCCCCAGCGACTCGACGTTGCGCCGTTCTTCGCCGAAGAGGCTCTGCGTCTTTGCTTCGGGGCGAAACCGGCGGCACCGTGGCGGGGTCTTTTGTGCGCGTGACGCGGTTGGAGCGTACCATGCCCTGGATTGCGCTTGGGATCGTCTACCTCTTCTGGGGTTCGACGTATCTCGGCATTCGAGTTGCGGTCGAGACGATTCCGCCGTATCTCATGACGGGCGTGCGCTACGCGATTGCGGGTTTGTTGCTGTTGGGCTGGCAATGGCTTACCGCAAAACGGAAGCCCGGACTACCGAGCCGCCGCGAGCTGCTGCGAATCGCTTCGACCGCGTTCCTCCTGCTGGTGGTCGGAAACGGGCTGCTCTGCCTCTCGGAGACGCGAGTCGAATCGGGAACGTCGGCGCTGTTGATCGCCACGACGCCGATCTGGATGATGCTGCTCGATGCGTTACGCATACGCAAGGCACCAAGCCTCGTCTCCGTCGCCGGAATGATCGTTGGGAGCGTGGGGATCGCCGCGCTCGTCGGCCGAGGCGCCGGGCACGCCGACGCGCGCTTCGCTTGTCTCATTCTGCTGGCATCGTTTTCTTGGGCGCTGGGCTCGGTTTTCGTGAGGCGCGAGAATCACCACCCCTTTACCGCTTCGCTCGAGATGAGCATCGGAGGTGCGCTCTGCATCGTCGTTGGGCTCGCAACCGGTGAGGCGTCGCAGCTGCACGTTGCCGCGATCTCGGCGGGCTCGCTCTGGGGTATGCTCTGGCTTATTACCGGCGGCGCACTCGTCGGTTACAGCGCATACGCCTATGTGATTCGCGTACTTCCGACGGCCACGGTCGCAACGTACGGCTACGTGAATCCCGTCGTGGCCGTCATCCTCGGTACGCTCGTGCTCGGGGAGCGGGTGACCTGGAACGTTTTGTTCGGCGGTGCAACCGTCGTGCTCTCCGTGATTCTTATTCTCTTGGGCAGTCGCGACGTTTCCGAGGAACTGGCGGCCTGACGATTTTCGCGCTAATGCGCGAGCTCGCCCGAGGTGTCGATGTCGAAGAACCCGCCTTCGTCCTCGCTGGGCACAGCGACCCGGACGAGCGAGGGATCGTCGCGCAAAACCGCCAGAGTATCGCCGTCGGGCAGCGACGCGATTCTCCGCCGCGCCGAAGCCGCAAAAACGACCGGATGCCCCGGCGCGCCGTTGCTCGCGTGCACCGGATATGCGACGTCGGCGCTCCCGAGCGCCGCGCAAAGCTCCGCGATGAGCCGCTCGGAGACGAGCGGCTTATCTCCGAGCAGAACGACGAGCGCGTCGCCGGGCGAGATCGCCTCGTCGCCGAGTGCGAGCGAATGTGCCATGCCGCGCTGCGGCTGCGCGTTGACGACGAGCGTGATATCGTCGCGATCCCGCAAAGCATCGGCTACCTCGCGACCGGCAACCAGCACCGGCCGCCACCGCCGCGCCGCTGCAATTGCGTACTCGATCAGCGGTCTTCCCCGAAAGTGCATCAGCAGCTTCTGCGCGCCCATGCGCGTCGAAAGGCCCGCCGCTAAGATAACCGCGCGAGCCTGCGGCGAGCGCGTCACCGCCTCAATGCTTTTGCGATGCTCCCGAGCCCATCAGCGTCCACGTCTTACCGCCGTCGGTAGAGTACTCGGTGCGCCAGTTGTACAGGTTGGGGTTTGCCCATACGTTAAGGGTTCTGATTGTTACGTTCGCACCCTTATCCGTAATCGTAATGGGGTAGGTGATCGTGTTGCCGTCGACCGTGATGTTCATCGAGGTCGTCCGGCTTGCATGGACGTTGTAGAAGTGGTAGACGCTGCCGCCCTGGTCGTACGCGTAGATGCCGAGGTCGTCGTCGTTGGCGCCGTTCATCTGCACGCTTTGCTGGCAGATCAAGAAGATATGATTGTTCGACCAGGCGCAGGTGGTCGTCGCCGTCGCCGGGCCGGCCTTGCTGTAGGGTCCGTCGACGAACGTGCCCTGGCTCTGCCACGTGCCGACGAAACGATCGAGCTCGTCGAGCGGAGCGCAAAGCGCGCGGCAGGGCCACAAGGCCGCGCCGGCGAGTGCGAGCACCATTGCGGCGCGCACGCTAGCTGCCCTCCCCGGAGACCGCGACGCCGTACACCGAACTCAATCCGTTCGTAATCGTATTGACCAGCGTCCCGGAAGCGTAATCGTAGACGAGCAGTTTGTTGACCTCGGGGTCGGCAACGTAGAGATTCCGATTCTTCTTGTCGAGCGCGATCCGGAACGGGTCCTCCATCCCTTGATTAATCGTCTCCGAAGGCTGCGTCGAACCCGGCGGAAAGACGTAGACGGCTGCATTGCCGCTGCCGGAACCCTGATCCGCGACGACGACGTCGGCCTTTGAATCGACCGCGTCCCCGGCGGACCACACGATCGGGAGATCGAGATCGGTGCCTTTCGTCGACTTCGGCGGGTACTTGTTGACGGTTCCCGGTCCGCCGCCGTGGCTGCCCGTGTTGTAGGAGACGTAAAGGTTGTTCTTCGCATCGAGCGCGGCGCCCTGAGGATCCGTCACCAAGATCGTTCGCTTGGAACGGGTCTTGCCGCGCTCAAACTCGACGACCTTTCCGCCGACGAGATCGTCGACGTAGAGGACGCCGTTCGCGCCGACGGACACGTTGGTAGGATACGCGAAGCCCGTGTACTGCAGGCTCCAGCTCATCGCGCCGCGCTTGTACATCGTGACCGTCTGATTCGTCGCGTTCGCCACGAACAAGTTGCCGTGCCGGTCGACGAAGCATCCCTCGGGCCCGCTGATTCCATCGGTGATCTGGCCGACCGGGCTCTGATTCGATCCGCTCGTCGAATAGATCTGGATGGCGTTAGCGATAAAGTCCGCGACGTAGATCAAGTGTTTGCCGGACTTCGCGGCCGGTGAGAGCCAGCCGCCGGCGCGGCGTGAGGGTTGCGCAGCCCCGAGCCTGCCGGCGACGCGTGCTGCGCGTTCGACCGAAGATCCCGCCGCCGGGGCCGGCGGACCGCTCGGCGGCGATCCTGCGCTCGCGCATCCCGCGACGAGCCAAAGCGCGGCGAGCGCCGCGACGTACGACGGAAACGAACGAGGGTACTGCATAGACGTTCTTCTCCTTTGAGCGGGGCGAGGTGCCCTACAGCGGGGCGGCGGGATCGAGGGCTAGGCCATTTGGACCGTCGACGCCGTCGGTAATCGTGTCGACGAGCTTCCCGCTCGGGAAATCGTACACGTAGACCGCGTTGCCGACCGCATCGCCGACGTAGACCTGTTTTTCCTTGCGCGAGAAGCGAACCGGATCCGGATCGAGCGCGTTGCCGGCAAACGTATTCTTTGGTTGGGTCTTCCCCGGCGGAAAGACGAGAACCCCGGGAAGCCCCTGATCCGCGGTCACGATATCGCCTGCCCGGTCCAGCGCAATGCCGCCGGGCTCTTTGGTGACGATGCCGAGGTTGGTGCCCTGCGTGCTCCCCGGAGAATACTCGATAATTTCGCCGTTACCGAAAGTAGCCGTGTAGGTGGTCACGTAGACGTTGGCGGCTCGATCGAGCGCGACGTCGATCGGGAAAGCAAGGTTCGTGATCTTCAGTTTGGCGGTGTTCGATTTTTGCGCGAAGACCGTCAGCGACGGCGGGCTCAAGCTGGTAACGTAGACGTTGCGCTTGGTATCGACGGCAACGCCGGCGGGAGAGCCGAGCCCCGAGTAGGTAAAGCTTGGGTCGCTGCCTCCGGGTGCGTATTCGGTTACGGTATTCGCATTGGTATTCGTAACGTAGAGGTTACCTTTGAGATCGACGCTCGCGCCCTCGGGGCCGCTAACTCCACTGGTGATCTTGCCGATCGGCGCTTGATTGCGCCCTTTGGTGCAGTAGATCGCGACGTAGTTGAGGCGGTAGCTCGAAACGTAAAGCTTACTGCCGCTGCACTTCTTGAGGGCCGGAGAGATCCCACCGTTCGCCTGCGCCCGCAGCGCAAATCCGGCGCCCGGCGCACCCGAGCAGGCGGCGAGAGTCAGCAGGGCGAGCGCCGCAGTCGGTGCGCGCAACGATGTGATGTGATGGCGGTGCACGGCAATATTGCGCTTCGCGCAGCCGTGGGTGAGTCCCCTGGAGTGGGGTCGTTCGGACCGCTCGGAGAAGGGGAAAGCGTGACTCAGAAGCCGTTTCGCGCCCGGCCGTTGACGCCGGCGATCGGCGCAGTCGTCGAGGGCGTCGATCTCGCCGCACCCATGAGCGACGAGCGCATCGCGCAGATCCGCGACGCGTTAGGAGAACGCCTCGTACTCTTCTTCGAGAACCAGCGATTGTCGGCCGTGCAGCAGCGAGATTTCGCGGCGCGCTTGGGTCCGCTCTACACGCATCCGTTCTACCCGGGGCACGATGAGGCCCCCGAAGTGATGCTCTTGGCGCACGACGCAACGCACCGCGCAAACAGCGATCGCTGGCACAACGACGTCACCTATCTCGAGCGTCCTCCGATGGCCGCCGTGCTCTACGCCGAGGAAATTCCCGAGTTGGGCGGCGACACGCTGTGGGCCAACATGTATCTCGCCTACGAGGCGCTCTCCGATCCGTTGCGACGCTTCGTCTCGGAGTTGCGCGCGATTCACTCGTTTGCCAAGAATTTTACGCCGGAGCGCTTCGCGGCGCTCGGCCTAGAGGCGCGCCGGGACGCGATGTACGCGCAGCACCCGCCGGTCTCGCACCCCGTTGCGCGCACGAACCCGCAGACGGGACGTAAAGCGCTCTACGTTAATGCGGACTTCACCGATCGCATCGAAGGAGTATCGCCTCGTGAGAGCGAGACGCTGCTGAATCTGCTCTTCGAGCACATGGCGAAGCCCGAGTTCCAAGTGCGCTGGCGGTGGCGAGCGAACGAGGTTGCGTTGTGGGATAATCGCTGGACGCAGCACTGTGCTCTGGCCGATTATTTTCCCGCACGCCGTCGCATGCGACGCGCGACGATTCTAGGCGAACGTCCGGTTTGACGCTGCGGGCGCCGGCGTTCGCGCAGCGGCTCGGGACGGCCGACCTGGCGCTGCTCGTCGTCGGAAGCGTCATCGGTTCGGGCATCTTTCGTACCCCCGCGGTCGTCGCGAAGAGCATCGGAGCGCCGGCGCCGGTTCTGACCGCCTGGGTGCTCGGCGGCATCGTCGCGCTGTGCGGCGCCTTCGTGCTCGGCGAGCTCGGTGCGCGACGCCCGGACGGCTGCGGCGCATACGCTTACCTGCGCGAGGCCTTCGGTCCCGCCGTCGCCTTTGCATACGGTTGGACGGCGCTGCTCGCATCGCTAAGCGGCGGTCTTGCGGCCGCTGCGGTGCTATTCGCCGGATACTTTCTCTCGCTGACCGGGCTCGCGCTGGCGCCGGCAGCGGTTGCGGTGGCAGCGCTCGTGGCGCTGGCGTTGGTCAACGCGCTTGGCGTTCGACAAGGGACGTACGTGCAGAATGGGCTGTCGTTGCTGAAGCTGGCAGCGCTGGCGGCGCTCGTGATCGCGGCCTTCGTACACCCCGCCGTACCCGCCGATGCCGTAGAGAGCGGCGGGTCGACGCTCCAAAGCGCGGCCGGCGTGGGCCTGGCCATGATTGCGGTGCTCTTTACGTACAACGGAGCGATCGTCGCGAGCTTCATGGCGCCGGAGTCGAAGAATGCCGGACGGAGCCTTCCGCGAGGGTTGTGGGCCGGGATCGCCGCGGTGGCCGTGCTCTACGTTTTGGTCAACGCGGGCTGCCTGCGCGCGCTCGGCGTCGACGCGCTCGCGCGCAGCGTCGTCCCCGTCTCCGCCGTCTTGCAGACGACCATCGGCTCGATCGGGGCGCGTATCACCTCGCTCGCCGTTGCCGTAACGACGCTTGGTTTCATCAGCAATCGAATGCTCACGGTGCCGAGGCTCTACCACGCGATGGCGCACGACGGCCTCTTCTTTCGTGCGGTTGGGCAGATCGATTCGCGCACGCACGCACCGGTGGTTGCGATTGCGCTTCAGGGAATCGTCGCCGTCACGATTACACTCTCCGGGGGTTACGAGCATATCCTCAACTATGTCGTGTCGACCTCGTATGCTTTTAGCGGCTTGCTGGCGCTCGCGCTCTTTACGCTGCGCGCGCGCGACCGCAGATCCGGATCGCCCGAGGCTGCCGGCTTTCGCGCGCCTTGGCATCCGCTCTCGACGATCGTCTTCATGATCGCTTCTTGGGGCGTTGCGATCGCGGCCGGCGTCAGCAATCCGCGCGACGGCCTGGCAGGGCTCGCCATCCTCGCAACCGCGATTCCCGTCTACGGGATCTGGGCGCGACGCGGCGTACGCGACGGGAACCTGCCCTGATGCTGCCGGCGCACCTCGAATGTTCGCGCGATCCGGGGCATCGTTACGGCGCACAGGCGTTGGCGAGCACGTGTCCGGAGGACGGCGCACCGCTGCTGGTCCGTTACGACCCCGAGCGACTCGAGCGTGAGAAGGTGCGCGGGCGGCCGTGGACGATGTGGCGCTATCGCGAGATGCTTCCCGTCGCGCCGGACGAGGAGCCGGTCTCGCTCGGTGAGGGTGCGACGCCGCTGATTGCCGCCCCGGCGCTCGGGAGTCTCCTCGGCTGCGCCTCGCTTTATATAAAGGATGAAGCGCAGAACCCGACCGGGTCCTTCAAGGCGCGTGGAATGTCGGTAGCGGTTACCGCGGCGAAGCGCCTCGGCGCGCGCGCCTTGGTCGCGCCGAGCGCGGGAAACGCCGGCGGTGCTCTGGCGGCCTACGGCGCGCGCGCGGGCTTTCCCGTACGCGTCTACGTGCCCGCCGACACTCCCGCGATCCTGATTGCGGAGATGCGAAGTTACGCTGCCGACGTCGTGCTGGTCGAGGGCCTGATCGACGAAGCCGGACGAATCGCGGCGGAGTTCGCTGCGCGCAGCGGCTCCTTCAACGTCGCGACCTTTCGCGAGCCCTATCGTGTTGAGGGAAAGAAGACGATGGGTTACGAGTTGGTCGAGCAGCTCGGCGCGGTGCCGGGAACGATCGTGTATCCAACCGGCGGAGGGACGGGTCTCGTCGCGATGTGGAAAGCGTTCGACGAACTCGAGCGGCTCGGATGGATCGACGCCGCTCGGCCGGTGATGGTCTGCGTGCAAGCGGAGGGCTGCGCTCCGATCGTGCGCGCCTTTTTACGCGGCGACGCTGCCGCACAACGCTTCGAAGCGGCGTCGACGAAGATGTGGGGGCTGCGGGTTCCGTCGGGGATCGGCGATCGCTTGGTCTTGAGTGCCGTACGCGCGTCGGGTGGGTATGCCGTTGCCGTCTCCGACGAAGAGTCCGCGCACGCGATGCGCGACATCCATCGCCACGAAGGGATCGATGCGACGGAAGAGGGCGGAGCGACGCTCGCAGCGTTGCGCCTGCTGCGCGCTCGCGGCGTGGCGCTCCCTCTTCCCATCGTTCTCTTCAATACGGGTAGTTCGCTGAAGTACGCCCCGCGGCCCTAGGGCGGCGGAGGCTGGCCGCTGGTAATCGCGGTCGCGTAGAAGTTATTTCCTCGCCAGTAACCGTGCGCGACGATCTGACGGCCCACGGCTACTCGTCCGGACGCTTCGTTGCTCAACGCCGCGGTGTCGTCGACGACCACCGTGCCGTTGGTTTGTTGTAGCGTCACCAAATGACCCTTCACGATCGTGATCGTTCCAGCAACGACTTGGTGTTTGTATTCCGTGCTCGGACAGTCGCCGTTGGGAACCCAGGTGTCACCGTTCCAGGCGCCGCAGGCGGTGTCGACGTAAGGCGCAGGCGCTGCCGGCGGCGGCGGAGCTCCCTGGGCGCTTGCCACGGCGCCGGTTATTCCGACGGCCGCGATAGTAGTGAGAATCAGAGATATTGCTTTCATGCTTCCTTGATTCCCAGCTTGCGCGTTGCTACGCGGAGCGAGCGCTCGTCGAAGGGCCCGAAACGAGAGGGCGGTCGCCGGCCTTACGGCAAACGCCGCAATCTCCGGCAACTTTCGGATGGCTCGCGGTGCCCGCACTGCGCTATCCTCTCTCTATGAACGAAGTCGAACGGGTCCGTGAGATCTGCCGCTACGTCGAAGAGCACAGCGACGAGACGCTGAGCCTCGAGTCGCTGGCGGCGAGGGCGAAGATGAGCAAATATCACTTTGCGCGGCGTTTCAAAGAGGTCGTTGGGGTGACTCCCAAACAGTACGCGGCCGAGATGCGGCTGCGCCGGCTCAAAGGAGCGCTCAAAGAGCGACGATCCGTCGACGACGCGCTCTACGGTGCCGGATACGGTTCGCCGAGCCGCGTCTACGAGAAGGCGGTTCGCAATCTCGGCATGACGCCCGCGCAGTACCGCTCCGCCGGCAAAGGGATCTCGATCTCCTACGCCGCCTTGGAGACCCCGGTTGGATTGATGATGATCGGCGCCACCGATCGCGGCATCTGCTTCGCGCAGTTCGGTGATTCGGCCGAAGCGCTGTTGGCGAGGCTCTCTGCGGAGTACGCGAACGCGACGATCGTACCGGCGCAAGAGCCCTATCATTCGGACTTTCCGAAGTGGGTAGACGCGATCTCGCGCTACCTCGCCGGCGCGCAGCCGCACCTGAACCTGCCGCTCGACATCCGCGCGAGCGCCTTCCAGATGCGCGTCTGGAAGTACTTGCAGTCGATCCCGTACGGCGACGTCGTCTCATACGGAGAAGTGGCGGCGGCGATCGGCCGTCCATCGGCGGCGCGCGCCGTCGGCGGTGCGATCGCGCGCAACACCGTCGCGCTGATCATTCCCTGCCATAGGGTGATCCGCGAATCGGGAGCACTGGGCGGTTATCGCTGGGGATTCGAGCGTAAGCGGGCGCTGCTCGATCTCGAGCGCTCCCATCGCAGCGGCCGGAAAGAGCGCTCGAGGGTAACGCCAAAGATAGCACGATGAAGAGGATGGCGATCGCGGCTGGTGCGCTGTGATGCGTGGAAGCTGACGCAGTCGTAATCGGAGCCGGTGCTGCAGGACTGGCAGCGGCTCGAAGTTTGGCGAGCCGTTCGGCGCGCGTCGTGCTGCTCGAAGCACGCGATCGCGCCGGCGGTCGCGTGTGGTGGCGTTCCGCCCCGCGTGGCGGAGTTCCGGCGGAGCTCGGCGCCGAGTTCATTCACGGTGCCGCACCGCGAACGATGGCTTTGCTGCGCGAAGCGGGAGCGGCCGCCGTCGACCTCGGCGGCGAGTCGTGGTCGCGCGGACCTAACGGTGCGCTCGTGCGCGATAACGCCGATTTCGTCGAAGCCGCGCGCATCCTCGAACGGTCGCGATCTTTGGGCGCCGACGAAAGCGTCGACGCGTACTTGCACCGATTCGACGGGGATCGCGCGCTCGCGCAGCGAGTTGCGGATGCGAGGCTCTTCGTGGAGGGCTTCGAGGCGGCCGACCCGGCGATTGCGAGCGTGCATTCCATCGCCGACGAACTGCGCTCGGGCGTCGACTCCCAGAGCACGCGGCCGCTCGGCGGATACGCTCCGGCCTTCGACCTGTTGCACCGCGCGTGTCTCTCCGCCGGCGTGGAGCTTCATTTTTCCAGCATCGTGCAGCGTCTGTCGTGGCGCCGCGGCGAAGTCGCGGTCGACGCCATCGGAGCCGGCGGCGACCTACGGACGATCCGCGCCAGGGTCGCACTCGTAACGGTTCCGGCGGGAGTTCTCAAGCACCGCGGCGACGCCGCCGAACTCGTCTTCGAGCCGGAGCTGCCGGAGAGCAAACGAGTCGCGCTCGCGCACATCGAGATGGGACACGTCGTAAAGATCGCGCTTTGGTTTCGGAGCGCGTTCTGGGAGCGAGTCGACCACGGCCGGTATCGGAACGCCGCGTTCTTCCGCATCGGCGGAGCGCCGATCGCCGCCGCCTGGACGCAAGTGCCGATCCGCAGCGATCTGCTCGTCACCTGGGCGGGTGGTCCGAGAGCAGCTTCGCTCGCCGGGCTCTCATCTGAAAAGCGCGTGGAACGCGCGTTGGAAGAACTCGGCGGCGTCTTTGGAGCGACGGAAGTGCGCGACGAGTTCGAATCGGCACTCACGCACGATTGGAGCGCCGATCGATTCTCGCGCGGTGCGTACAGTTACGTGACGGTGGGCGGAGGCAAGGCGCGGGCGACGCTCGCCGCGCCGCTCGATGGGACGCTGTTCTTTGCCGGAGAAGCAACCTCGATGGACGATCAGGGCGGCACCGTCAACGGGGCTCTGGAGAGCGGCGAGCGGGCTGCGCGAGAGGCGGTGCAGGCGCTCGATGGCTGACGCTACCGCGTTTCTCCCGCCGTGGTCGAGCTTCTACGTCGTCATCGGTTCGTCGGCGGCGGCGCTGACCGGTTTGATGTTCGTCGTCATCACGATCGTCACCGGAATGGAGCGGGCAACGCGAAGCCAAGACGGGATCTCGACGTTCAGCACCCCGATCGTCATGCATTTTTGCGCGGTGTTGTTCGTCTCCGCGGTCCTTATCGCACCGTGGCACCGGATGATCTTTCCGGGCGTTCTCATCGGGCTGCTGAGCCTCTACGAACTCCTGTACATCGGCCGGGTGGCGCTGCGGACCCGACGGATGACGCAGTATACCCCCGATCTCGACGACTGGACGTGGTACTGGATACTTCCGCTGGCCGCCTATGCGGCGATATTCGGCGGGGCGATCGGTCTGGAGATCGCTCCCGCCGACGCGCTCTTTGCACTGGCCGTCGGAGCCTTGCTGCTGATCTTCATCGGGATACGAAACGCCTGGGACATCGTGACGTTCTTAACGGTCGGAGGCGGCGCCCCGCCCCCGAACTAAGAACCGGAGTATGACCAAACGCAGCCGATACTCGTACGAGTCGACGCTCTCGATGCTCAAAGAGCGAATCGTCTCTGGCGGCAACACGATTTTCGCCGAGATCGATCAGGCATCCGCCGCCAACGAGGCGGGGTTGCAGTTGCGTCCCACGACGCTGATCGTTTTCGGTAATCCCAAGGGAGGCACGCCTTTGATGGATGCCTTTCCGCTCGTGGCGCTGGATCTGCCGCTCAAGCTGCTGGTTTGGGAAGGAAGCAACGGCGTCGAGATCGCGTACGTCCCGATGTCGGAGATCGCCGCGCGTTACGGCGTAAAGGGAATGGAGGAGCGCATCGCCGCGATGGACGCGGCGCTCGATCGCCTGACCGGGTCCGTCGTCTAGGAAGACTCCGAGGCTTCCTTTCTTCCCAGAACGCTCTCGAGCCGGTCGAAGCTCGTGGCAACGCCGGTCGTCATCCCGGACTCCAGCGCGATGTCGCGCGCTTCACGCGACACGAAGCGTTGCGTCATCGTCACCGTCGTCAAGCCGCGTTCCTCGACGAAGGTCGTCGCGATCGTCGCGTCGTCCGGATACCAGGGCTGATCGAAGTTCTCCACGTACACGATTCGCTCGCCGGGCGAGATCGCCGAATAGGTACCGTGCAGGCCGAACTCCCGGCCGTCGGCGTCGTTGCGCCAGGCATAGCGAAATGCCCCACCGACGCGCAGGTCTACTTCGCAGACCGGCATCGACCAGCCGTCTGGGCCGAGCAGCCAGCGCCGGATCAGCTCCGGTTTGGTGAAGGCATCGAAAACGAGGGCGCGCGGCGCATCGAAGGCGCGCGTCATAACGATTTCGCAATCGCCGGTAGTTACGTGAAGTTCGTGTTTGGAAGGCGCGGGCTGCGTCATCTCGTTTGTCTCCTCGTCTTGCGGCGTTTCCGTGCTGAGGGCTCGTTACGGATCTCGTCGAGCAGCGCATCGAGGCGGCGGAAGTTCCTCTCCCAGAGCGTCCGGTACGGCTCGAGCCATTCGGTCGCGTCGACGAGCGCCTTCGCTTCGAGGCGGCAGGGCCGGCGCTGGGCGTCGCGCCCTCGCGAGATGAGGCCGGCGCGCTCGAGAACCTTGAGGTGCTTGGAGACGGCGGGCTGGCTCATCGCAAACGGGGCAGCCAACTGCGAGACCGTCGCGTCGCTCGAGGCCAGGCGCGCCAGAATCGCTCGACGCGTCGGGTCGGCCAAGGCCATGAAGGTTGCATCGAGGAGCTCTCCGCGGGGCTGTATATAACCAGAAGGTTCCATAACCATATAGTAATGTACATGATTTCGATCGCGTCGTCAAAGATCGGTGCGAAACGCCTGCTCCGATTCACAATTTCCTAATCCCGTCTTCTTACAATCGACGCTAAGTTAGATTTGCTCGTCGGAGGCTTTCATGAATATTAAACGTATCGCATCAGCCGCAGCGCTTCTCGGTCTTGCCGTAGCGGGTTGCGGTGGACACAGCGGGATGGTCGGCGCTTCACCAGGCGCGCCGGCTTACGTGCTGCCTGCGATGGGTGGAGACGTCGTCGTCTACGCGTCGATGGGCCGAGATTCAATCGGCGAAGAGTACTACAAAGAGGGTTTGGGAGCAATCCACTCCGTCAAGTGGAAAGCGATGCTCAGCAGCTACACTCAGCAAGCCCGTTCGCAGTCCCTCGGTTTCCCCCCCAACACGAAGATCACGATCGTAAACCTTTCGAAGAAAGACACGCATACGCTCAACGTGGTCAAAGAGATCAAAGGCCCGCCCGCCGTCTTCCCGAAGAACATTACGCTCTCCAAAGAGGCGAAAGGCACCGGTAAATTCGGCCTGGGTTACGCGAGCGGCCAGATCCACCCCGGCAAATCCGTCACGATGACGCTCGGTAAGCCCGGCATCTATTTGATCGGCTGCGCATTCCACTATACGATCGGAATGCACGACGTCATCACCGTCGCCCTACACGCAGCTCCTGGTCCGCAGGCGACCCCGACGCCGAGCGGCGGCGGTGGCGGCGGCAGCGGGAGCGGCAGCGGAAGCGGCTGGTAAAACTTCACTGGTCCTCAGTCCCTCGGAGCGCAGCGGCAAGCCGTTGCGCTCCCGCCCTTTTCTAAGGGAGGTTTCCGGAGCTCGATTTTCTAAAGCGGGCGCCGCAATCACTCGCTGACGGGAAGGGTTTTGAGGACCTTGAGAAAGATCGCGCTGGAAGAAGCCTTTACCGCGCCGGGGCTCGAGAAGTATTTGGAGCGGACGTTCGAACTCGTGACCGATCCCAAGCCGCGCGCCGCACTCCAAGGATTGCTCGAAGATCTCGGCGATCGCCGCATCGCGGCGATGGATGAAGCCGGCATCGATCTTTTCGTTCTCTCGCAGACGAGCCCCGGCGTGCAAGTCGAGAGCGACGCGGCGACGGCAGTAAGGCTTGCGCGCGGCGCAAATGACTATCTCCACTCGCAGATCGCGCGGCATCCCAAGCGCTACCGCGGTTTCGCACACCTGGCAATGCAGGACGTCGACGCAGCCGCCGCCGAGCTCGAGCGGTGCGTCGGCGAGCTGGGATTTCTCGGCGCGCTGATCAACGGCAACACCAACGGCATATACCTCGACGACGAACGTTACTTCCCGTTTTGGGAACGCGTCGTGGCGCTCGGCGTGCCGGTCTACATCCATCCAGCCGACCCATTCGTTGCGCCGCAGGTACTCGACGGCTATCCCGAGATGCAAGGCGCGGTTTGGGGATGGTCGACCGACAACTCCTCGCACTTCTTGCGGATGCTCTTCAGCGGAATCTTCGATCGCTATCCGGGGCTGACGATCGTTCTCGGGCACATGGGTGAGACGCTGCCATACTTTGCCTGGCGCATCGACGGCCGCTACGCCCTCACCGAGCAAGGGCAGCAGCATAAGCTTGCGAAAAAACCCTCGGATTACTTTCGCTCGAACCTCATCGTGACGACGACGGGCGTCTGCCAAGATTCGGCGCTGATCTGTGCGCTGGCGGAGCTGGGCGACGATCGCGTGCTCTTCTCCGTCGACTATCCGTATGAGGAGGCGAGGGAGGCTTCGGATTGGATCGACCGCGCGCCGATCGGCCGGCAGCAGCGCGAGAAGATCTGCTATCGCAACGCGCAGCGGGTTTTACGCCTTTAAGTGGGCAAAGCGATCGACGCGGGAAAAGGATGGCACGATGGAACGACGGAGACTCGGAACGCAAGGACTTACGGTTTCGGCCCTCGGGTTGGGTTGCATGGGGATGACCGGCGCGTACGGCACCGGGGACGAACGCGAAGGGATCGCGACGATCCACCGTGCGCTCGACCTCGGCGTCAACTTCCTCGACACCGCGGAGGTGTACGGTCCGTATCGTAACGAGGAACTGGTCGGCAAGGCGATTCGCGACCGCCGCGCAGGGGTCGTCGTCGCCACGAAGTTCGGCTTCAAGGTGAGCGACGGCCCGCGTGGCGTCGACGGATCGCCGGCGAACGCGAAGCGGGTTGCTAACGAATCGCTGCAGCGTCTGGGCATCGACGTGATCGACCTTTACTACCAGCACCGCCGCGATCCGGGCGTGCCGATCGAGGAGACGGTCGGCGCGATGAAAGAGCTCGTGGACGAGGGAAAAGTGCGCTATCTGGGCCTGTCGGAAGTCTCGGCCGAGAGTCTGCGGCTGGCCAACGCCGTTCACCCGATCAGCGCGCTGCAAAGCGAGTACTCACTCTGGGAGCGCGGCGTCGAAGAGAATATCCTTCCGGCGGTGCGCGAGCTGGGCGTGGGATTCGTCCCGTACAGTCCGCTCGGACGCGGCTTTCTCACCGGTTCGCTCGACCTCAACGGTCTCGCGAACGACGACTTCCGAAAGAATCACCCGCGCTTCTCGGGCCACAACGCTCGAGCGAATGAGGCGATCGTCGAGGTCGTGCGCGAGGTCGCGAAAGAGTGCGGCGCAACGCCGGCGCAGGTTGCACTCGCATGGGTTCTCTCGCGCGGCAGCGACGTGGTTCCGATTCCCGGAACGAAACGCGTGCGGTACCTCGAGGAGAACGTTGGAGCGCTCGATCTGCAGCTAGCACCCGAGCAACTGGAACGGCTCGAGGGGTTAGCCGCTCGCACGGCCGGGGATCGTTACGCGCCCGAGATGCTCAAACTGATCGAGCGCTAGGCGCTCGCCTTATTGCTGCGGGCGACCGCCCACGATTAGGACGTTGGAGAGAATTCGGCGGCGTCCGAAGCTCGTGTGAAAGCGGCCGGTCACGGTTTGCTTGCTGCCGTCGGCTACGACGTTCGTGCCGAACACGATCACGTTGATGCACGCGTTGTCGCAGAGCTCGTATCTGGTCGCGGTGCCGCGGCGCGTCTGGCGGGTTACCGCATCCTTCGCCGTACCCGAGACCGTAATATCCTGTTCGTCGTAGCTCGCCGGGTTGGCGCTCACCGCCGACGGTGCGACCGTCTGGCTGCTGTGGCCGCAGCCTGCGGCGCAGACGATCGCCGCCAGCAACGTAACCCTCACCAGGTGATTCATTTCAACCATATGATTCCTCGCTTAGACTTTTTAACCCAGAGAACATTCTCCGGAAAGCGGTTGTCACCGGGCGCTGAAGAAATTCTCGCTTTTAGGCGACGGCAGTTCGAGGCGAAAATGACGCCGTCGCCCTCGCCCGAGCGCAACGAAAAGCGCGCGGCGACGATTTAACGAAGTGGCGCCCATGACTTGGGATTACTCGATCGTCGATGTCTTTACGCAGACGCCCCTCGAAGGAAACGCGCTTGCGGTATTCCACGATGCCCGCGGGATCGACGCGGCGACGATGCAAAAGATCGCTCGGGAGACGAACCTCTCCGAGACGACCTTTATCTTTCCGCCGGAACGGCCGGAGTCGGCGGCGCGCGTGCGCATCTTTACGCCTTCGAGGGAGATGCTCTTCGCCGGCCACCCGACGGTGGGAACGGCCTGGGTCTTGCGCGAGATCGGCCGAGTTCCCCGCGAGCGAACCAGGTTCGTGCTCGACGAAAACGTCGGACCCGTCGACGTCCGAGTCGACGACGAAGGCTTGGTCTGGCTGCGAACGCCGCCGATTCGTACGCTGCGTGAGTACGACGCAGAAATAGCCGCGGCAGCCATCGGCCTCGAGCGCGCCGACCTCCTCGATCGCGTGCCCGTGCAAAATCGCAGTGCCGGTAATCCGCAGGTTTTCGTTGCGGTACGCGACGTCGCCGCGGTCGACCGCGCCGAGGTCGACTCCGTCGCTCTGCGGCGGCTGCTGGCAAACGAGCAAGAGCCGACCTGCGTCTTCGTATTTACACCGACGCCCGCGGGGGCGTATTCGAGGATGTTTGCCTACGATCTTGGCATCGTCGAAGATCCGGCGACGGGCAGCGCGACTGGGCCGCTTGCGGCGTTCATGATGGACCATTCGCTTGCCCCGAGCGCGCACGGCACGCGTTTTTTCAGCGAGCAGGGAACGAAGATGGGACGGCGCAGCATTTTGCACGTTCACATCGAGGGCGAGCGCGGCGAACGCGGGATCGAAATCGGCGGCCACGTTACGCCGGTCGCTAGCGCGACGCTCCGGTTACCGTAGTGACCCTCTTTTTACTGGGAGTCTTGCTCGCGATAACGCAAGTGCAAGCGGCTCCGGCGCCGGCGTATCACGCGCCGGCCCCGGCCGTTCATGCGGCGCCCGCGCCCGTCTATCATCCGCTACCGGCGCCGGTCTATCACGCGGCGCCCGTCTATCATTCCGTGACGCTGCCCTCCGTTCACGCGGCGTCGCAGATCAGGCGGCCGCCGCCGAATGCTTCGTATGCGACCGGACCGTATCGCGTCTGGCGCGGTCCCGTCGTCGGCAACCCGCGCCGGTGGGGATGGTGGGCATGGAATCGCTACGCGATTTGGTATCCGGTCGCCTCATATTGGGGCGGTGGATTTTGGGGCCGATGGTCGATGCTCAACCCGCCGGTACTCTACGGATCGGTCGCCGACTACGATGATCACCAGCTCTTCGCGTCGTACGGCATTGCCCCGCAGAGCCCAGGAGCCCAGCTCCTGCGCGATTACGGCCTAACGCAGACCGAGTGCGGCCCCCCGAATCTCGTCGTGATCTGGGGACCCGATAACAGCGTGATCTGTGCCTATCCCAACGGGCTCGTCGGCGCCGGAAACTACGAGCTCGATCCCGCGACGCTCACGCTGCGGTCGCTTTAAAGCTACCGGAACTAGACGCGTCCGGCGGCCGCGCAGCTCGCGCGGCTCCCGCCGAAGAGCACCGCCAAGCCGCAGGTCGAATCGAACATCCGGCGGTTGTCGTGCGGAACGCCGCGGACGAACGCATAGGTTTGATTGGTTCCGGCGGGATGGCGTCCGGTGAGGTATGCGATAAAATACTTCGCTCGGGCGAACCGATACGGGCCCTGGGCCTCGCCGCCGCAGCTTTTATCGAGATCGTCCTCCTGCGGATTCGTATCGGCCGTGCCCATCAAGTACGTAACGTCGCGCGCGACGTAGCGGGCCTCGAGTTCCGCCGCGGTGCCGGTGACGTACGGCGGTGCGCCGCGCAATCCGTAGCGCCACGTATCGTAGTCGGGGCAGTTTTTGGGCGGGAACGGGCGCCAGTCGGTAAAGTAGAAATATGACGAAGGGTTGGAGACGACGAGCGCAACGCGGACTCGTCCCGGTCGATCGAGCTGCGGCGCGTTTCCGACGATCGCGTAGCGCTGCACGATCTGTCCGCCGGCCGAATGCCCGGCGATCACGATTTCGCGAATCTTCGGGAAGCGCGTGCGATCGGAGAGCCGGGCGATCATCGCATCGAACACGCTGTAGCTGCTGATCGGTGCCGGCGCGACGGCATTCGAACCTCCCGGCCATTTTCCGGTCCAGTAGAGGGTTTTCGCCGAGACATTCTCTCCGGCGAGCTGGCTGTGCTCGACGAACTGCGGTGCGATGACGATCGTTCGGTCGAGCGCCTTCGCCGCGTTTGCTGCGATAACGCCGGTATCGAAGTAGTAGTCGGCGTCGCGCAGAACGCCGTGAACGACGATCAACGCGCGCGTAACGTTCGGATCGCCGTCGAGCGACGAGGTTCCGAAGTAGCGGGCGTAACCGCTCCCCGAGGGTGTCACGACGAGAAACTGCCGGTTCGCGAGCTTTCCTGCGTTGTCCGGTTGTGGGGTCGTCGTAACCGGCACCGCGACCGTTAGAAGCAGGAGCGAAAGCAGCCAGTTCACGCTTGGGCCTCGGCCCGGGCGATCGCGCCGCCGGTGACGGTGTACGTGACCGTCGCCGTGCGCGTACTGCCGTCGGCAAAGCCCGTGAGCGACTCTTTATCGGTCACCGTCGAGCCGTTGACGCTGCGGTCGACGATCTCGACGTGCAGGTGAGGATTGGCCGCAAAGAGCTGTGCGTAGGCCGCCGCGATCGCCGGCCGAGTCCGTACGAAGGCGCTGGGGCGAACGACGACGCCGTCCTGCGCGTAGCTTTCGGCGAAGACCTGCGCGTCGTGGTGGTTGTACGCGTTGACCTGGCGCTGCACGATCTGCTCGGGGCTTTCGTTCAAGATCGCGGCTGTTTCGAAGAGGCGCCCGTCCTTGACGACGAACCGGACCGAGCCCAGTGCCGCGATATCGGTAAGCGGATTCGCATCCACGACGACGAGATCCGCGAGCATGCCGCGTTCGATGCGACCCAAATCGGTGCGCCCCATCATCGCCGCCCCGCCGCTCGTCGCCGTGAGCAGAACCTGCTTTGGGGTGAGCCCGGCGGCAACCATCTCGAGCGCTTCGTCGTAGAACGACGACGCGTGCTGCGTGCCGATGTTCCCGGCGTCGGTGCCGGCCGCGATGCGAATCCCGGCGTCGTGTACGCGCCGAAGGTTGCGCATCGCGGCGTAGGGCGGGGCGGGCGCGCGGCGTTGCTGGATGCGCTCGAGCGTCTCCGGCGGCAATGCCGATTCGACATCGGTCATGTTGAAGAGCGTCCCCACGATATCGGGATTCGCGACGCGCAGGTCGTTGGCGGTGAGGTTCGGCCGGCCCGCAAAGGTATAGCCGTAGTTACCGACGACGATCAGGGTCGGGCAGTAGATGACCTTGCGCGAACGCACGAGATCCAAGAACGCGTCGTCTACGTCGGTATCGAAGACGCTGTGCGCGAGGATGTCGGTTCCGGATTCGACGGCGAGGCGCGCCGTCTCCAACTCCGTCGCGTGGATCACGACGCGCGCCCCGTGCGAATGTGCGTACTCGATCGCCGGCGCGGCGATTGGTTGGAAGGCGGCCGCGGGATGCTCCGGCGTCACGATCCACCAAAACTTCACGAAGTCCGTATGGGCCGCGAGCTGACGGTCGATCAGGCGCTTCGCGGCGTCGACCGAGTCGATCTTGACGATCGGCGGGTCGTTGTTGGGATCGAGGATGCTCCGCTCGACGCTCGAGATCAGCGGCCCCGCGACCATGACGCGTGGGCTGAGATTCGTTTGGCCGGCTTGCGTGCGCACGTCGTAGTTCCAGAACGGGCCGCCGACGTCGACGACCGACGTAATGCCGGCGCGCAGATAGCGCGCGAACGTGTCGGAAAGATTCGCGTGCACCCACTCGATCTCGTCGGTGTACGGTCGCACGGAGCGCAGGTCGATCGCATCGGGACGCGTGTAGAGGCCGCCCGACTGAAAGAAGTGGACGTGGCTATCGATCAACCCCGGCATCACGTAGCGGCCGGAGAGGTCGACGCGAAAGGCCGATTCGGGGATTGCGACGCTGCCTCGCCGGCCGACGGCTTCGATCTTCTGGCCGCGCAAGAGGATGACCGCGTCCGGCAGCGGCGTCAAGTCGCTGCCGGTCAAAGCGGTTGCGCCGATCAGGGCGGTCACTTCGCGTCCCGCGTTGAGATTCTGCGCGTTGGGAGCGCCGGCAATGGTCGGCATGACCGGGAGCGCGCTCAGGGCCGCGAGGCCGCGCAGCGCGTCGGCGCGGGTCATCGTGTGAAGCGATGGTGAATGAAAGAAACACATATTAAAGCAGCCTCATATACGTGACTTGCGCGACGGCGACGAGCGTGCCGTCGTCGCGCCAGAGATTTGCCGTCACCGGCACGAGCGTTCTGCCCCGTTTGATTGCCTGCGCGAAGAGCCTGACGTCGCTGCGAGCAGGGGCGAGAAAACGGATGCTCATGTCGGTCGTCGTGATCCGTGCGTCGGCGCCCCAAATCGTGAGCGCGGTGATCGCGGCTGCGGAGTCGGCCGCGGTCAGCAACAGTCCGCCATGAAAGGAGTCGAATATCCCGTCGAACTCTCGCACTCGTGCGACCGTGCAATCGACGCAGCCGATCCCGAGCCGGATATCGGAGAATCCGAGATTGGTGAAGATCGGAATCGAGCCCATGCGTTCGCGCACCGCCGCCTCCGCGCCCGGATCGAGCGGCGGCAGTTCACCGGTGTAGGGCGCCATTAACAGCCCGGCGGCAAGCGGCGTCGCGTGTGCGCTCATAGGCTCCGGGCATTCGAGCTTACGCGAGCAGTGCCTCGATAGCGTTTCCAAGCCGAGTAAGGTCGGCCTCGGAGCTCGCCGCGAGCAGTTCTTCGATCAGGTCCAGCCGCGCGTCACGCGCCCGCTGCAGCGCGGCGACGCCCTTGCGCGACGCCTCGACGATCGTGAAGCGCGCGTCGCTGGGTGAGGATCGAACGCGCACGTATTCGCCGCGCCGCAACGCCGCGACGACGCGGGTCATCGTCGGCGGCGTTACCTGTTCGGCATCGGCAAGTTCCCCGACGGAGCGCGACCCGCCGTAGACGAGCACCGAGAGAGCGGAGAGCTGCGCCGGCCCGAGCGGACTCTTTCGGTCCGCCTGGCGTGCGTGGCGCAGCACGTAGATCGCCGCCGAGTGGAGCCGGGCGGCAACCTGCCGGCGCCGGTTATTCCGGGCCATAGAACGATAACTGATGGCCGTCGGGGTCTCGGAAGTTGACGGCCCAGGCCTGCGCGTTGACCTGCCGTGGCTCGTTGACGAAGGCGATCCGGTCGCGCAGTTCGTCGTACGCTCGACCCACGCTGCGCACGCCGAAGACGCATTCGTGGGAGCGATCGCCCGGAGCGGGAGGCGCGAACTCCTGCGTCACCGCCAGCGTCGTCGCCCCCGTATCGAAGAAGACGAAGCCGCCAAAGCGGCCCGACTCGCGCAAGCCGAGTACGTCGGTGTAAAAGCGAACGGACCGCTCGAGGTCGCTCGAGCCCAGCATCGTCAGCGCAAAGGTGCAGTCTTCCATCGGAATTACCTCGCTCTGGTTGGGCGGATAATGGTTAGTTAGGCTAACTAAATGATTGCCTTGGAGCCGCGGCGATTCCTGCGAGGCCCTTACCCGAGCAGGTCGATGAGGTCGGCCTCCAGCCGTGGGTGGCCCCATACGAATCCGGCCTCCAGCGCCGCTTGCGGTACGGCGCGCTGGCCTCCCAAGACCGTCTGCGCGAACTCGCCGAGCACGAGGCGCAGCGCGAAGGCCGGCGCCGGCAAGAGCGAAGGCCGGTGGAGCGCCGCCCCCAGAGCGTGCGAGAACCGCGAGTTGGTCGCGCTCTCCGGCGCAACGGCGTTGACCGCGCCGCCGAGCGTCTCGCGTTCGATCGCAAAGCAATAGAGCGAGGCGAGATCGCGCACGTCGATCCACGGCACGAACTGGCGCCCCGTACCGAGCGGGCCGCCGGCGAAGAACTCGAACGGCCGCTTCATCTGCTCGAGCGCGCCGCCGTTTTTTCCCAGCGCAATTCCGCTGCGCATTCGCACGGTGCGGATGCCGAGCGTCTCGCATTGTGCCGCCGCCGCCTCCCACGCGACGCAGACGCCGGCGAGAAAATCGTTCCCCGGCGCCGCGCGTTCGGTCAGCAGCTCGTCGCCCCGGTCGCCGTAGTACCCGACGGCCGAAGCGGAGACGAGCACCGCGGGCCTTCGCTGCAGTTCGCGCAAACTCGCCGCGAGCGTCTGCGTTCCGGCGATCCGCGAAGCGGCGATGCGCCGTTTTTTCTCCGGCGTCCAGCGGCCGGAGACCGATTCGCCCGCGAGGTGAATTACCGCATCGGCGCCCGCAAAGGCTTCAGGATTCGGGGCGCCGTTCGGATCGAAGATCCGGGTTTCTAAGTCGCCGTCGGAAGCGCGCTCCGCGCTGCGCCCCAGCGCGATCGGCCGTGCGCCGCGCGCACGCAGCGCCGCGATGACTTCGCGCCCGACGAAGCCCGAGGCTCCCGTTACCGCGACGGTCGTGCCCGGTGCAAAGCTCATGGAAACGTGGTGATTTGCCGGGCGGTTGGTGAATACCGCCGGTGGGAGCGCGCGTGAATACGAGAGTAGTCGTCAACGACAAGATGCAGAAACGTTACGTATACTACCGGACGCAGCCGGCCGGACGAAACTTTGCCGAAGGCTTCGACCCGCAGCTTACGCCCAAAGAGATGCTCGCGCTCGGCGTGTTCGGCGGAAAATACCTGACCGATTGCGCGAAAGAGTTTCCGTCGAGCTGGTTTGAAAAGGCCAAACTCTGCTCGGCGCGTCACGACCCGAGCTTCAATTACTTCGGAGTCAACGCATCGCAATCGCTGGCGCAGTGGCGGCGCCGGGGCTGGATCCACCCGCAGGATCCGCGGGGCTGGTTTCAATGGTACTGCCGCTACTACACGGGTCGCCGCAGCGACGACGACGCGCGCCAGATCGAGCGCTGGCGCGGGATCGCGCGGCACGTTGCGGCTCTCGTCAAAAACTGCGAAAAAGGGGATCTGCGCTGCCGCCGGCGACAGCGCCAGGCGCTGCTTCATTGGGCCTATGATAGCCGAAAGATTTGACCTTCAAACTCCAGCGTGGTAGGTTAGATTTCGACAAAGCGGCGGGACAACTTACTATTACGAAAGGTCGCAAAACGTGAGCTCGCATGCCCGTATTATGGCCGTCGCGCTACTCTTTCTTGCCGCCTGTTCCGGCTCGAAGAATCTGGCGATGCCGACCGAGTCGAACGCCGTTGCGCCGTTGACCATCTCATCGGCCGACTTCAAGCAGATTGCCGCCTGGGGCTCAAAAGGTCAGCAAGCCGTCGCGCAATGTCCGCAGGGTTACCGGGTCGTCGCAGGCGGCTCCAGCAGCAGCGACGGCACCTTCGTCGGTACGGGATTCCCCGATTCGACTCATAGCGCCTGGGTGGTCAAACCACAATCGGGCGCCTCGGGTGAGGCCTTCGCTTCGTGTCTGCGCGCGTCCCTCGCCCGAAAGACGTTTCGCTGGGTTTCGGCGGCTCCGGCCTCGGGGCTCGCCGCGGCACAGTGCCGCCCGAACTACATGTTGGTTACGGGCTACGGAACCGGCACGGTCAAGACGTCGTGGTTTAATCCCGCAACCAACACCTACTGGGTGGGCGGAGGCGGTACCGCATATGCGTCGTGTGCGCGCCTGGATTCCGGCATCGTCATCAAACATGCGTGGAATCAGAGTCAGAAGCCCTTAAACGTCTTTGCCGGCTGCGGCAGCGGCTATACGGTGATCGGCGGCGCGATGGGCGACAGCGCATGGCCCGGACCGCCGATTCAGCAGCATCCCGGGATCAAGGCCGGACCTGGACATCACGGCTATGCCGGCTGGTGGACCTTCAGCAACGCGCAAAATGAGCTGACCTGGGCGGCCTGCGTTAAAACCTAGGCTTCCCAAGCCTTCGAAAAAAAATTCGGCCCGGCTGCACGCGGTTTTTTGCTAACCGCTGCGAGCCGGACCGAGATTTTCGCTTTGCGTCGTTTACTTAATAGTGACGTTGACCGGCGTCGACGCAATGCCGTTGGCGACGACGACCAGCGTGCTTGCACCGGTATCCATCTTCGCCGGTGCGTCGAACTGCGCCGTCACCTTCTGGCCGGGCGCGATGCCGGAGTTGTTTTCGCCGTGCGTACGCGCGTAGAAGACGTGGGTGGTTTTCGTGTTCGTGATGCGGACGAGCGGATAACTCGTTCCGTTCTGAAACTCATCGCCGAACGCGACGGCCTGCGAAAGCCCGTTGAACTGCGTTCCGGAGAGAGAGTACGTCTTACCGCGCTTGACCGACTTCGGCGAGCTCGAAATCGTGGGAGCCCACGAGCTCTTCGGCGCTCCGCCCGGCGTGTAGAGGTCGACGCTCTGCCCGAACATCGCGACTTGACCCGTCGGCAGCAAGAGCGGCGGGCCGCCTTCGAATCCGACCGCGGTCAGCGAAGAGCCGTTCCATTCATACATCTCACCGCTCACGCCGAAGACCAGAACGTTACCGCTCGGCTCGAGAACCGCAAACGAATCACCGGCGTTATCGCCGCTGGGGAAATCTGGTCCGGCCGCCCAGCTGCCGCTTCCGATGGTGTAGATCGCGGTATGGCCCGTGCCTGCGCCGCTGCCGCCCTGGCCCGAGCCTGTGGCGAAGACCGTACCGTCGGGACGGAGCATCGCCGGGCCGATCTCACCCGGAGGAAGGTAGCAGTCCGCAGGTTTGGGACCGTACTGCAGACACGAGTGATAGGGTGATTGCGAGCGCAAGTTGACGATCGTCGAGCCCGCGGTGGTCCAATGGTTCGAGGACGGATCGTAGATCTCGGAGTTCGGCGCGTCCAGGACGTCTTCGGTGAGGACCGTGCCGTTGGGAAGAAGCGTAAATCCCTCCTCGGCGTTCCAGTCCGACTTGCCGTTTTTGGCGCTCAGCTTTTTCCATTTGCCCGTGGTGGGATTATAGATCGCATCCTGCTTCATGAGTTTGTCGCCCAGCAAGAAGGTGCCGTTCGGAAGCAGGATCGCTGGCGAATCTCCGATCCATCCCCAACCCTTGGGATGGCCGAGCTTCGTCCACGTGTTCTTTTTCGGATCGTAGATCGCGCCGAGATTGACCAGCTGCAGATCGTAATTGCCCGGGATATTGTACTCGCCGCCGCTGATCAGCAGACGGCCGTCGGGAAGAACGGTGGCAGCGTAGGCGTCGGGTGCGTATCCGGACGGAAGCGATGCGACCTGCGTCCACGTTCCGTTGACGTAGCTCCCCGAGGAGTCCGGTACGTATTTGTACCAGTTGCTCCAGTTGCTCTCGCCCTGTGCGAGAATCGAGCCGTCGGTCATCAGAAACGCGAGCTGCATGTAGTCCGGCGGCTGATGGCCGATCTTTTGGAACCGCGGGCTGAGATGAGAGGCGGGGCCGGCCAAGCCGCCGGCCGCTGGAAGAAGCGAGCGGTTACCCGAGCAGCCGGCAGAGCCGGCAGCGAGTGATGCCGCCAACGCAAATAAAACAAACTTGTTCCGAACAAGAAGCACGTGGAGACCTCCAGTTGCATCGAGAGTGAGCTCGAGGGGGTTCGAAACTCCCCCGTCGTTTCCCGCCGCTGGGCTGCGCGGGCTTAAGAGGCGAGCGCGGCCTTCAGCACGATCTTTGTCGAATCGCGGGTCGACTGAATCTGAACGCTATCCATACACGCATGCATCAGCTCGATACCGCGCCCGCGCACCTCCGATCGTGCGAACGGCTTCCAGTTACCGAAGTCTTCGACCGTCATGATCAGTTGACGCCCGTTACGCTCGAAGTTTAGCCGGATGAGGCCGGGTGGCGCGTCGCGGTACCCGTGCTCGATAGCGTTGGCGACCGCCTCGCCCAGCGCAATCAAAAGATCGAATCGCCGTTCGTCCGCAAGCTCGAGCGACTCGATGTCACGTTCGGCGATCGCGCGCGCGATCGGCGCGACGATCGGAACGGCCGAAAAAAGATAGCTTGACACCGGTGCGCTGCGAGAAAGCAACAAGACGGCGGCATCGTCGCGATTCGGCTTGCCTCGAAAGACGCGCTCGAGCAGCTCCGCTGCAGGATCTTCAAGCTGCGAAGGGCTCTCGCTGCATTCGCGTACGAGATCGCGAACGACTTCGAGCAGGCGCTGTTCTCCGGCTACCGGGTCGCGTTCGTTTTCGATTAATCCGTCGGTATAGAAGACGGCGTAGGCGCCGCCAGCGAGCGTAAACGTCCAGTCGCGGCTTCCAACCGCGGGCGCGCAGCCCAACGGCAGACCGCCCCCCGGTAAACGCCGAGCGAAGCCGCGGGGCAAGGCGAGCAGCGGCGGGGGGTGGCCGGCTACGGCGTAGACCAGCGTGCTGGTTTGCGGATCGTAGATGCCGACGATCGCCGTGACCATTCCGACGGAGTCGTGCAGCGCGACGATTTGGTTGACGTGCTCGAGCACGCTCGCGGGGCTCGTCGCGGCAACCGCAGCGGCGCGGATCGCTTGACGCACTTCACCCATGATGACGGCGGCTTCAAGACCGTGACCGGCGACGTCGCCCAGCGAAATACCGACGCGCTGATCGCCTAAACTAAACGCGTCGAACCAGTCGCCGCCGACCTCGGCCTCGGCGCTTGCCGGCCGGTAGGCGGCGAGAAATGCCGCGCCGTCGAGGGCCGGCAGGCGCTCGGGAAGCAGGGCACGCTGCAGCCGGTCGGCGACGCGATGCTCCCGCATCATCAGCACTTGGCCGGCGAGCACGACGGCCAACTGCGTTGCCAGCAGACGAATCGCTTGGCGCACGACGCCGTCGAACTCTTGCCCCGCGGGAGCCTGGCAAGTTATCTTTCCCAACGCGCGGCGGCCGTCATTGAACGGCTCGACGATCGTCTGCGCCGCGCCCGCTTGGGGATCGAAGCTCCCGGCCTCGGCTCGGAAATCGCAAAGCTCGACCGCTTCGGTCGAAACTTCGATCGAACAGTAGCGGCAAAAATCCTCGATCAACGAGCCTGCGATCTGCGCGAGCGCTTCATCGATGTCGGGACAAAGCCGTAAGGCATGCCCGGCTTGGACCAAGACTTCCAGTACGCGGTTTAGCCGATCGTCCGGGCGATCAAGCGAGCGCACCACCCGTACTTCTCCAGGCCCCGACAATGTTAAACGCAATCGGTGAGCGGGAACAAACCGAGGGCTACCCTGGGGAGACTTTAATCATGCCGACCACTGCTCCAAAGCGAGAGGCGACTGCACGCGGCCAACGCAGGCTGCTCGCCGCGCTGCGCGCCTTCCGCGCCGGCGACTTCACCGTCCGACTCCCACTCGACCTCTCAGGCGTCGAGGGCGAAATCGCAGCCGCCTTCAACGACTGCATCGAGCTCAATGCCGGGCTCGCAACGGAGCTCGAGCGGGTCAGCAGCGTGGTCGGCCGGCAGGGACGGATCTCGCAGCGAGCCTCGCTCGGACCGGTGAAGGGCAAGTGGCGCGAGTACATCGATTCCGTAAACACGCTCATAACCGACCTGACGCACCCGATGGCGGAGGCGGGGCGCGTACTCGGTGCGGTCGCCAATGGCGACCTCTCCAAAAGGATGGCCCTCGAGATCGACGGCCGAGCCCTCAAAGGCGAGTTTCTTCACTCCAGCCGGTTGATCAACACGATGGTCGGTCAGCTCAACGCCTTCGCCTCGGAGGTCATTCGCGTAGCGCGCGAGGTCGGTTCCGAGGGAAAGCTCGGGGGCCAGGCCGTCGTTAAGGACGTCGCCGGGACGTGGAAAGACCTCACCGATTCGGTCAATACGATGGCCGGCAATCTGACGAGCCAGGTACGCAACGTCGCCGAGGTGACGACCGCCGTGGCGAACGGCGATCTTTCCAAGAAGATCACCGTCGAAGCGCGCGGCGAGATTCTCGAGCTCAAAGGCACCATCAACACGATGGTCGACCAGCTCAACGCCTTCGCATCCGAGGTAACACGCGTCGCCCGCGAGGTCGGCTCCGAAGGAAAGCTTGGCGGTCAGGCGACGGTCAAAGGCGTCGCCGGAACGTGGAAAGACCTTACCGATTCGGTCAATACGATGGCCGGCAATCTGACGAACCAAGTCCGCAACATTGCGGAGGTGACGACCGCGGTTGCCAAGGGCGACCTTTCCAAGAAGATCACCGTCGACGTTCGGGGTGAGATCCTCGAACTCAAGGACACGATCAACACGATGGTCGACCAGCTCAACGCGTTTGCTTCTGAAGTGACGCGCGTCGCCCGCGAGGTCGGTTCGGAAGGAAAGCTCGGCGGACAGGCCGAGGTCGAAGGCGTTGCCGGCACGTGGAAAGATCTTACCGATTCGGTCAACACGATGGCCGGCAATCTCACCTCGCAGGTTCGCAATATCGCGGAGGTGACGACGGCCGTAGCGACCGGAGACCTCTCAAAGAAGATCACCGTCGACGTACGGGGCGAGATCCTCGAGCTCAAAGGCACGATCAACACGATGGTCGATCAGCTCAACGCCTTTGCCTCGGAGGTGACGCGCGTCGCGCGCGAGGTCGGCTCCGAAGGCCGTCTCGGCGGCCAGGCCGAGGTGCAAGGCGTCAGCGGCACGTGGAAAGATCTCACCGATTCGGTGAACTTCATGGCTTCGAACCTGACCTCTCAGGTTCGCAACATCGCCGACGTGACGACCGCCGTCGCTAAAGGCGATCTTTCGAAGAAGATCACCGTCGACGTTCGCGGCGAGATCCTCGAACTGAAGAACACGATCAACACGATGGTCGATCAGCTCAACGCCTTTGCCTCGGAGGTGACGCGCGTCGCGCGCGAAGTCGGTTCGGAGGGAAAGTTGGGCGGCCAGGCGCAGGTCGTCGGCGTCAGCGGCACCTGGAAAGATCTCACCGACTCGGTGAACTTCATGGCGTCGAACCTAACTTCTCAGGTACGCAACATCGCCGACGTCACGACCGCGGTCGCCAACGGCGACCTCTCGAAAAAAATTACCGTCGCGGTTCGCGGCGAGATCCTCGAACTGAAGAACACGATCAACACGATGGTCGATCAGCTCAACGCCTTTGCCTCGGAGGTCACGCGCGTCGCGGTGGAGGTCGGCTCCGAAGGACGGCTCGGCGGCCAGGCCGTCGTGAAGGGCGTGGGCGGCACCTGGAAAGATCTTACGGATTCGGTCAACACGATGGCCGGCAACCTCACGAACCAAGTCCGCAACATCGCCGAAGTGACGACCGCGGTCGCCAAGGGCGACCTCTCGAAGAAGATCACGGTCGACGTCCGTGGAGAGATCCTCGAGCTCAAGGGCACGATCAACACGATGGTCGACCAGCTCAACGCGTTCGCCTCCGAAGTGACCCGCGTGGCGCGCGAAGTCGGGTCCGAAGGAAAGCTCGGCGGCCAGGCACAGGTCGTCGGCGTGAGCGGCACGTGGAAGGACCTTACCGATTCGGTAAACTTCATGGCTTCGAACCTGACCTCGCAGGTCCGCAACATCGCCGACGTTACGACGGCCGTCGCCAACGGCGACCTTTCGCGAAAGATCACCGTCGACGTTCGGGGCGAGATTCTCGAGCTCAAAGATACGATCAACACGATGGTCGACCAGCTCAATGCATTTGCCTCGGAGGTCACGCGCGTGGCGCGTGAGGTAGGCTCGGAGGGGCGGCTCGGCGGGCAGGCGATCGTCAAAGGCGTCAGCGGCACGTGGAAAGATCTTACCGATTCGGTGAACTTCATGGCATCGAACCTGACCTCGCAGGTGCGCAACATCGCCGACGTCACCACGGCGGTCGCCAACGGCGATCTCTCGAAAAAGATTACCGTCGACGTTCGCGGCGAGATCCTCGAGCTCAAAGATACGATCAACACGATGGTCGACCAGCTCAACGCTTTTGCCTCCGAGGTGACGCGAGTCGCGCGAGAAGTAGGCTCGGAGGGACGGCTCGGCGGTCAGGCGCAGGTGCGCGGCGTCGCGGGAACCTGGAAAGACCTTACCGATTCGGTCAACCGCATGGCCTCGAACCTCACCTCGCAGGTGCGCAACATCGCGAAGGTGACGACTGCCGTCGCCAACGGCGACCTGTCGAAGAAGATCACCGTCGACGTCAAAGGTGAGATTCTCGAGCTCAAAGACACGATCAATACGATGGTCGATCAGCTCAACGCGTTTGCTTCGGAGGTGACCCGCGTCGCGCGCGAAGTCGGATCGGAAGGAAAGCTCGGCGGCCAGGCGCGCGTTCCCGGGGTAAGCGGGACGTGGAAAGACCTTACCGACTCCGTCAACTTCATGGCGTCAAACCTTACGTCGCAAGTGCGCGGCATCGCGCAGGTCGTCACGGGCGTCGCCAACGGCGATCTCAAGCGCAAGCTGACGCTGCAGGCGGCCGGCGAGATCGCGCTGCTGGCTGAGACGATCAACGGCATGATCGACACGCTGGCGACGTTCGCCGACCAGGTGACGACCGTCGCTCGCGAGGTGGGCTTCGAAGGAAAACTCGGCGGCCAGGCCGAGGTCCCCGGCGCCGCCGGCCTCTGGCGGCGGCTGACCGACAGCGTCAATCAGTTGGCGGCGCAGCTGACCTCGCAGATTCGGGCGATCGGCGAAGTGGCGACGGCGGTGACCAAGGGCGATCTCTCCCGAGCGATCGAGGTCGAGGCGCGCGGCGAGGTCGGCCAGCTCACCGAGAACGTCAACGAGATGATCCAGAACCTGCGCGACACGACGCGCAAGAACACCGAGCAAGACTGGCTGAAGACCAACTTGGCGCGGTTCACGGCGATGCTGCAGGGCCAGCGCGACATCAAGACGGTCAGCCGGCTGATCATGTCCGAGATCGCGCCGCTCGTCGACGCGCAGTCGGGAGCCTTTTACGTTAACGAGCCTACGGCCGAAGAGCCGTTGCTGCGCTTGATCGCAAGCTATGCGATCTCAAGCCGCAAATCGGCGGCGGGGATCGTTCGCGCCGGCGAGGGGCTCGTCGGCCAGTGCGTCATCGAAAAACGCCGGATCCTGCTGACCGAGGTGCCCGGGGATTATCTTGCGATCGGTTCGGGGCTCGGGTCGACGCAGCCGATCTCATTGATCGTCATGCCGGTCCTCTTCGAAGGCGACGTGAAAGCGGTGATGGAGCTGGCCTCGGTGCGGCACTTCAGCGAGACGCACCTCCTCTTCATCGAGCAGCTGACCGAATCGATCGGCGTCATACTCAACACGATCGCCGCGTCTATGCGCACCGAGGAGCTGCTCAAACAATCGCAAGCCCTGACGACCGAACTGCAGAGCCAGCAAATGGAGCTCCAGCACACCAACGACGAGCTTGAAGAGAAAGCGCGCCTGCTGCAAGAGCGCAACGCCGAGGTCGAGCGGCGAACCCGAGAGATCGACGAGGCGCGGCTCGAACTCGAGCGCAAGGCCGAGCAGTTGTCGCTCACCTCGAAATACAAGTCGCAGTTTCTGGCCAATATGTCGCACGAACTGCGCACTCCGCTCAACAGTCTGCTGATTCTTTCGCGGCAGCTGGCCGAAAACTCGGAAGGACGGATGTCTTCCAAAGAAGTGGAGTTCGCGCGGACGATTCACGGTTCGGGAGTGGATCTGCTCCGGCTGATCAACGACATTCTCGATCTCTCGAAGATCGAGTCTGGAACGACGTCGATCGACCTTCAGGAGATCGCATTCTCGCAAATACAGGATGAGGTAGAGCGAACCTTCGATCAAATCGCGCAAGACAAGAATCTCGATTTCATCATCCGCCGCGACGAGGAACTGCCCAAGGCGCTGCTCACCGATCCGACGCGCTTGCAGCAGATTCTCAAGAACCTGCTCTCCAACGCGTTCAAGTTCACCAACGAAGGCAGCGTCGGCCTCCATATCAAGATGCTCCGCGAGCACGGCGTCGCCGGCATCGCCGGGCCGGCCGTCGCATTCTCGGTGACGGACACCGGGATCGGAATTCCGCGCGAAAAGTTCAACGTGATCTTCGAGGCATTCCAACAAGCCGACATGGGCACGTCTCGCAAGTTCGGTGGGACGGGCCTGGGCCTGGCGATCAGCCGCGAGATCGCCGCGCTGCTCGGCGGCGAGATCGTCGTTGAGAGCGTCGTCGGAGGGGGCAGTACGTTTACGTTCTATCACCCGCTCGAGCGCAACGTGTTGGGTACGGTCGTTGCGCGCACGGTCGTCGTGACCGGCGGCGTCGAGGAGCGGATCGTCCGCCCGGTTCCGCGCGCGATCGCCGAAGATCGGCCCCATCGGGAGATCGAAGACGATCGCGCGCGCATCGAAGCGACGGATCGCGTCTTGCTGATCGTCGAAGACGACGCCGTCTTCGCGCGAATTCTGTTGGGCCTCGCCCGAGACCGCGGCTTTAAAGGCCTGGTGGCCCTCTCGGCCGCTGCGGGGCTCGCGCTCGCGCGGCGTTTCCGCCCCGATGCGATAACCCTCGACATCGGCCTGCCCGATGCCGATGGCTGGAGCCTGCTCCAGGAGTTCAAGACCGATTCGGCAACGGCCGACATTCCGGTGCACGTGATCTCCGGCGCCGAGCAGTGGCAGCGCGCGCTCGACTTCGGAGCCGTCACGCACCTCAAGAAGCCGGTAACCGAAGAGGCCCTGACCCAGACCTTCGACTCGCTGCTCGGCTTCGTCGGCGACGGGTCGAAGAATCTGCTGCTGGTCGAGGACGACATCACGCAACTCAATGCGATGATTCGGTTGATCGAGAGCGGAGAGATAGCGGTGACGGCCGTGCGCAACGCGGCCGAGGCGCTCGAGGCGTTGACGCAGCAGCGGTTCGACTGCATCGTCGTCGACTTGGGGCTTCCGGATCTCCCGGGCCACGAGCTGATCGCCCAGATGCGGCGCACGGTCTCCGGCGCGAGCGTACCCATCATCGTCTACACCGCGCGCGATCTCACGCGCCAGGAAGAACGGCGCCTCGCCGAAATCAGCGAGGCCGTGATCGTGAAGGACGCGATGGCGCCCGAGCGGCTGCTGGACGAGACGCGCTTTTTCCTCAACCAGGTCGAATCGAAGCTGCCGTCGCATAAACGGACCCCCTTCGATATTCCCTCCTCGCCGAGCCCTTCGCTGGCCGGGAACCGCGTGTTGATCATCGACGACGACGCCCGGAACATCTTCGCGCTGCGCAGCGCACTCGAAGGATGCGCGATCGAGGTGCTCAGCGCCGAGAGCGGGCAGGAAGGAATCGACTTGCTCGAACGAACCGCCAACCTCGACATCGCGCTGATCGATATCATGATGCCGGAGATGGATGGTTACGAGACGATCCGCCGGATTCGCGCGAATGCGCGCTTCGCCGATCTTCCGATCATTGCATTGACCGCGAAGGCAATGCGCGGGGACCGCGAGAGCTGCATTGCGGCGGGTGCATCGGAGTACATCAGTAAGCCGGTCGATATCGATCGGCTGATTGCGCTCTTACGTGTATGGTTGAACAGGTAGCGAGTGCCGCGGCGGAGAGCCTTCGCGAGAGCGAGCTCGCCGATCTCGAACTGAGCCTCTTGCTCGAAGCGATCCTTCGTTCGAGCGGTTACGACTTCGCGGGGTACACGCAGGCCGTTCTCAAGCGACGCGTCGCCGAACGCGTGCGCTCCGAGGGTGTCGAAACGATCTCGGGACTACAGGAGCGCCTGCTCCACGACCCAGCCGCGCTCGCGCGATTCGCGTTTGCGATGTCGAGCGGAACCGGCCGCCTCTTTGCCGATCCGGAGTTCTTCTCGGTATTCCGCTCGCGCGTCGTACCCTTGTTGCGCACCTACTCGTTTGCTCGCATTTGGGTGCCGCACTGCGGCCGGGGCGAAGACGCCTACTCACTCGCCGCTATATTAAAGGAAGAGGACCTGCTCGAGCGGGTCATGATTTACGCGACCGATCCGAGCGATCTCGCCGTTGCCGCGGCGCGAATCGGGGTCTTCGAGCTCGATTCAGGCGACGATCCCCGCGCGGCTCATGCCGCTACCGGATCGACCGTGCCGCTCTCGCAGATCTGTGACCTCGATGGCCGTACCCTGCATTTTCACGACGAACTTCGCCGGCAGATCATCTTCGCGCGTCACGGTTTGGTGACCGACGGATCGCTCAACGAGTTCCACGTGATCCTCGCCCGGGACGTACTTCGCCAATTCAACAAGACGCTTCAGTTTCGGGTGCATAATCTGTTTCTGCGCAGCCTGATTCGACTCGGATTCCTCTGTCTGAGCTCCAGCGAAACCCTCAAGCTGACACCCCACGAGGGGGTCTTTCGCCGCTTTGCGGAGCCTGCGGCGATTTACCGCCGGCTGCGATAAGGGCCCCCGAAATACGCCAGACGCAAGGATTTCTTAAGCCTCCGTAATCGCGGCTTAAAGATTGGTTGCTAGCATCGTGCTATGGAGGTCGCCGGCCCCGAGCAGGCCGAGTCGCTGATTGCGCGCTGCTGCTTTTCCGACGCCGCGGCGCGGCTTGCGGGCAATCCCCTTCAAGCAGTCGTCTATGCGCTCTGGGGGGACGACTCCATGCTCGCAGCCACCATCGCGCCGGAGCTCGTTGCCGCCCGCAGCGCGGCAAGTGCCGCTTCGTACCTTCAGGCGCTGGAATCGCCGCCCGACTCGACGGATTATCTCTGCGCAGGAGTCGTGCTCTCGTGGAGTTCGGAGCCTTCGGCGGTCTTCGACCTCTTCCGTGAGGCGTACGATCGCGCGATGGACGAGAAGCGCTTCCACTTCGCGGCGGGCGCGCGCGAGCGTCTGGCGCACCATGCCCAGCTCTTCGGCGAAATCGACATCGCAAGGGGCGCGCTCGAAGATGCGTTGCGGCTCGCGGGCACGCACCGTCTCTTCAAGTGGCAGCTCCGAGCCGCTGCGGCGGCGGCGCGCCTCGCGCTCGATAGCGGCGACGTCGAACGAGCGATACATCTCGTTGCCCGCACGCGAACGCACGCGCGAGATCCTGAGGATCTCGCGCTGCTGGCCGCCGCGGGGGCCGGGGCGGCGGTTGCAACCGGCGACGAGGCGTCGCTGCGCGAGTGGACCTCCCAGGAGATTACCGAGGTCGCGCTGCGCTCGACGATTCGTGAGAGCGCGATCGCCGCAACGGCCGCCCTGCTCGCGCCGGCAGAAACCAGCCCCGATCCGCCTGCGGCGATCGCGCTGCGTCGTTCGATCTTGGCGAGCCGAGGGGCGACCGGTGCGGTCGAGTTGCTCTCACTTGCGGCCCGTTACGGCGAGCCGGACGACGCGCGGCTCGCGGCCGATGCTCTCGGCGCCTTCGCCGCACCGAACCGCAAATATTTGAAGGCCCACGCGTTGCTCTCGCGAGCACACGTGCTCTTCCGCTGCGGCGAGCGCGCTGCGGGCATCGATCACGCGGGCGATGCGGCGCGAGCCTTCAACGCGATCGGACTGAGACGCTGGATGAATGAAGCGATGCTCCTGCTCGTCAGGCAGGAGGACGAAAATCACCCGCGGCGGCGGCGCGGACGCCCGCCCGGCTCGGCGCTTACGAGTCGCGAGCAGCAGGTGGCGCACCTGATCCGGCGCGGCGCGCGCAATCGCGAGGTTGCCAGCGCACTCCAGATCAGCGAACATACCGTGGAACGCCACGTGAGCTCGATTCTCGGCCGCCTCGGATTGCGGTCGCGCTGGCAAATCGTCGACCCGAAGAACGCCTCGGAACATTAACGTACGCTCAAGTTGCCTTAAGGATACCCGCGACTTCCGGGATGCACCCCCGATTTAACTTCCCTAGCATCGGATGGTGAAGCTCTCGGCGAGCTTAACGCCTCTTTCGTTGCTTCTGGGAGTAGAGTTTGTTCAAAAACCTCCTACGCGTAAAGAAGCGCGTGCTGTTCTTCGGTTTTTTCTGCATGGCCGCGCCGGCCGCAACCACCCTCGCCGAGACCGCTGGAATCGTATCGGGAACCGTGACGGACGACCGCACCCGCGCTCCGATTGCGGGCGTTGCCGTCGTGGCAAAGTCGCCGAGTGCAACCTATCGCACGACCACCGACGCGAAGGGACAGTACCGCTTTTTGAGCGTGCTGCCGGACAACTACTCCGTGAGTTTTACCAAGAGCGGTTATGCGTCGTACTCGACGATCGTCGTAGTCGTCAACGGCTCGCTGCAGACGGTCAACGCACCGATCTCGCGGACGCTCAAGGTCATCGCCTCGACCCACGCGCGTTCTCCGGGAAGCGCGTTTCAGCGCGGAATGACGATCGACACCTATACGGTCACCGGCTCGCAGATCGACATGGTTCAGGGCAAGGCGTTCAACACCAACGAAAACCAGCTGCTGCGCAGCATTCCCAGCGTCACGATCGACAAGAGCGGGACGGTCTCGATTCGGGGCGGCTTTGCGTTCGAAGCGGCCTATGAGTTCGAGGGGATCGACTACACGACGCCGTCGGCCAACCTGCAGAACACGCTGCAGAACATCTCCAACTTCGGCCTGCTCAACGGCGTGGGCGGCGTGCAGCTGATTCCCGGCGGCGGCGACGCAACCCACGGCGACACGGGGACGGGCCTCGTGCTTTTCACGGCCAAGCACGGGACCTACCCGAGCTACTTTCACGTCGACGCCGAAGCGCAGATGTTCCCGTACCTTCACCAGCTGGGGCTGGAGTGGGGCTGGGCCGACCCCTCGCAGCGCTTCTCGAACTATGCAGGCTTCATTGCCGAGAGAAAGGCCTTCCAGTACGGCATTCCGGGCACGGCGGCCAACACGCTGGGGACGCTTGGCACCAACGCCGCAACCTTGGGCAGCACGATCGATCCCAATCTGGTCTACTATTCGCCCTCGTACCTCTCGTCAAACGATTTCGTCGACAACGCGATCTATCGCTTTGGAAAGAACAACAGCCAGCGGCTGCAGTTCTTCATTCAGGACCAAGCGATCACGCAGACGCTCGACTACGGCGGCTTTGCGTTCTTGCCGTATATCTCGGGGGGCACGACGGCGGGCAGATGTGCTCCGTATCCAGTCAACTCGCGCGGCAACCCGGTAAACACCTCGCAGCAGAACTTTGCCTGCGACTCGCTGATCCCGCTCTTTCCCGGCCAGCCCAACACCTACGCCTTCGTCTCGAACGCCGATACGCTGCGCAGCCCGTTTCTGGCCTATAAGTTCGAGTACGGCGCGCAGCTGGGTTCGACGACGGCGGTAACGGCGCGCTACTTCCGGACCTTCGAGCAGCAATCGCAGAACATGCCGGCGCAGGGGATCTTCGCCGATCCCTACGGCGGCACGCGGACCGCGGGCCAGATCGACTTCACGACGCAGCTGGGCGAGAAGAACCTGTTCAAATATGGCGCGATCTATCAGTGGGTCGTGCCCTACGGCAATCGCTACGATTTCACGTCCTACAGCGCGTTTACGACGCCGTCATTTATCGTGACCTATCCGATCACGCATCCAAACCAACCGCTGCCGCTGCCCTACACGTACTCGGGACTCTTGCCCAACAACAATCCCTCGTCCCAGCAAGGGCTCGAACAGGATTTCTTCTCGTCGTCGTTTTGCGCGCAGGTCGGGCTGCGCTCCAACTGCGGCTACTTGAGCTCCTACTTTCCCGGCGGCATCCGCTTTCCGTTCGAGGAAGACGTTTCGACGGTCGGCCAGCAGCAGTATGGCGCCTACCTTCAAGACAGCATCGACCTGAGCAATAAATGGAAGACGGAGCTCGGGCTGCGCTTAGACGGGTACAACTTTCAGATCCCGACGCAAGTCGGCGCGCCGGCCTCGATTCCGGCGGTCGAACATCAGCGCCTGTACGAGCCGCACTTCGATCTCTCGTACGCTCCCGATAATCGCGATACGATTCGCTTGGGCTTCGGGCACACGCTCTCGATGCCGATTCCCAGCCTGCTGGGCGCCGACGTGAGCCGCGCGCCGTACGCGGCCTTCGAACGGATTCCCTCCTACGACAACTCGACCGGAAAACCCGCAACCTACTGCGGACCGCTGGTCAACCAGATTTGCGGCAACTACGCCGATCAGCTCTACTGGCTCACGCGCGACTACCGCTACGGCAGCTCGACGCTGGAAGCGCCGCTGGTCGGCGCGACCTTTACCAACTTCGACCTCTCCTGGGCGCACGAGTTTCGCGACGGCGCGGCGATCAAGCTCACGCCGTTCTACCGTCGCGGCTACAACGTCATCGAGCAGACCGCGCAGATCATCGGCTACAACTACCAGACGGGCTCGCCGGTCTTCGGCGACGTCCAGTACTCGAATCTGGGGATTCAAAAGGCGGCCGGCGTCGAGGCGCTCTACAATCGCGAGGTTGCCGTCGGCCTCTCGATGCAGATCGGCGCGACCTATATCAGCCAGTTCGGCAATGAGCCGCCGGGAACGTTCTTACAGCCGGCGGCCCTGGCACTGGGAACCGTCTACCGTTCACCCGATCTCTCGCCGTTTCAGATGAATGCCGCCTTCGATTACAAGAGCGCCAAGGGCTGGCGAATCGATCCCGTCATCGGTTTCAACGTCGGCTATCCATATGGGCAGGGCTACTACACGGCGGTCTACTGCAACGGCATCCCCGTTATCGTGCCGTCCTCGAGCCTCTCGATCATCTATTCGCAGACCCCCGGCTACATCGATCCCCTCGACCCCGGGACGTGCACGAAGCCGAATATCGCCGCAACGCGTGGGATTCACGAACCGGGCCTCGCCGGCGGATTGCTCACCGCCCCGCGGGTCGACGTGGATCTCACCGTCGAGTATCGCCCGCCGACGCAGATGAAGGTGCTCAATCAGTCCGTCTTTGGTTTGCAGGTCGTCAATCTTTTCAATCAGCTCTACAACGTGCCGGTCTACAACGGCTGCTACGGCGCGCCGGTGAGCACCGGTCTGGCCAGCGGCAACGCGCCGTGCACCTATTCGACGGCACCCTACGCGCCGCCGGACGTCTCGGCGCACAGCTCGTCGCCGTACTTAACCTATCCCAATCTTCCACCGATCTCGTTTCGGTTCTACTACCAGGTGAAAATATGAGTCGATCGTTCGCAACGCTCTTTGCTTTCAGCACCGCCGCCGCGCTCGGTATTGCCTTACTCGGCGGTTGCGGCAACGGCGGCGCGTCTGAGCCGCTGCAAACCTCCGTCGATCCGGCCGCAAACTCGAAACTGCAGTTCGGCGTCGGCGTCGCGACGCTCGCATCCGCAAACGGCTCCAAGGTCAGCTACGGGCTCAACGAAGTCGAGACGCTTCGCCAGTCTAATGGGCTCTCGGGAACGCTCTACAACGTTCCGATGATCATCGGCCCCACGACCTTCGACGTTTTGGATTCGACGGAGACCGGGGCCGAGGTGCTCGGCGCCGGCAACGATCTGGGAACCAATCACATCACCTGGGGCACGCTCAATCAATCGCTGTGGACCGGACCGGTGCGCGGGCTCAAACAGGCATCGAGCGGCGCTTTCGGTTACGGCCTCTGTCCCTGCAACTCCGATTCGGGACCGATCAACGGAACCTCGCCGCTCTATCAGGCCTACAACCTTCCGATCTACGGTAACGACGAAGAGCTGTGGTACGGCGGTCCGCCGGCATTTCCGCAGGCCGGACCATCGCTGATTACGCTCGGGTGGCTCGGCTACTCGTTAGGTTTCACGACGTTCGCCGTACAGCCGGTGATCGGAACCTACCATCTATATGCGGCGGTGCCCCCTTCTTTCGACACGCCGCAGAATCCGACGCCGAGTCCCAATCCAGCGGGCACACCGACGCCTCCGCCCGGCATTCTCGCAGCGGGCGCACAACTAGGGTCGCTCAAAGCATTGCCGCCCTTCGGAACGCCGGCATTCACACCGGACGGCAAGGGCGGGGGAAAGATCGCGCTGACGGTTCCGAGCGGTGCGAGCGAAGCGCTGGTCGAGGTGTTTGCGCTGCACGGCGGCAACGGCATCTGCGGCCAGTCCCACTCGTCGGATTCCTACTACACCGTGGTAACGCACTCGCCAGGCGCGCAGACGTTAACGCTGGCCGATACGCTCGGGCCGCTGACGCAGTCGGGAGCGAAGACACCGACGATCTGCCACGGTCAGAGCTACGACGTTTACGCAGCCGCGACCGATTACCCGGCGTACGAATCGTCCTATCCGCAGAACCTTTCGGAGCTGCCGTTGATCAAGGGACCCAACGGCCAAGCCGACGTCAGCACCTCCGACAAACTCGGCGGCCAATATCCGTGAACGCGGCGTTTGGCGCGAGCATTTGGCTGCGATCCCTCGCCGCCATCGCCATGCTGGTCGCGATATCGAGTTGCGGCGGCAATTTCAACACACCAAACGGTTCGGTCGTCGGATCGCCCGGCGGCGGCGACCCGCCGCCTACCAAGCTCGTCGACGTCAAGGTCACGGTGACGATACCGCCCCGCAGCGGCGGCGTGCGTCCGAACTATCTTTCCTATAATACGCAATCGCTTTCGATCGTGCTCGTTTCCGTCGACGGCAACGGTGTCACCGGGGTCAATCCGACGATCATGAATACGCTGCCCAAATCGCACGACTGCAAAGGCGGCGCACAAGGGACGCTCTGCAGCGCGATGGCAAAGGGATCTCCCGGAGAAGACGTCTTCAGCATAACGGCGTACGACGGTCCCGGAGCGACCGGCGACGTCCTCTCGGTCGGAACGATCGAAGCAAAAATCGCCGGCAACGACGGCAACATCGGGATCAGCAATCGCGTTCCGCTGACGCTTGGCGGCGTCATCGCCTCGCTGAAGCTGTTCCTCGTCCCAAATAAAGCAAAGCGCGGTCAGCGTGCGACCGCTGCGGTGACGCTCGACGCCTATGACGCGAGTCGCGCGCTGATCGTCGGCCCGAGCGATTACGAGCAGCCGATCGCGCTTGCCGTGCAGGGCGACGCAAATAATGCGTTTCGCTTGCACGACGGAATCCGGTCGGGCGAATCGCTTTCAATAGCGAAGCCGTCTTCCGGTCTGACGATGACGTACGACGGCGATGCGCAAGCCTCCGCGGTTTCAGTCGCAGCGAGCGTCGACGGCCCCAGCTCCGTCAGCGCAAGCGCGAGCTTCGACTTGACCGGTAAGTCGCCGCCGCCGCCCGTGGGAACGATCTATGCACTCAATTTGGGTTCGGGCGGAGGTCAGGGCGCGACGATTACCGAGTACGCCGGCACGGCCAGCGGTAACGCCGCTCCGGCGCGGACGCTGACGCTCGACAAGAAGTTGTACGCGGTCAGTCTCGCCGTCGATTCGGTTGGGAACATCTACGTCGGCTACTTCGACAACAGCCTTGGGTACAATCCGGCGACCGGCGCACCCGACACCGGAAACGAGATCGCGATCTACGCGCCCACGGCAAGCGGCAGCGATCAGCCGACGGCCGTGCTGACCGCCGACTCGGGTTCGAGCACGGCGCTCTTCCCGATCTTCATCTCGTTCGATCCTACGGGCCGGCTCGTGACGTACGGCACTACGAGCGTCGACGGAAACAGCGGGGACTCGGTCCTCACGTATGCTGCGGGCAGCTCGGGTCCGGCCACGCCGCAACACGGATTTGCGTTTAACTCGCCGACGATCCACTATTCCGGGCCGACGGGTCTCGCGATCGACGCAAGCGGGAACGTCTACCTCAACGGCACGTTCAAGTTGGGTTTCGGCAACGCGTACGGCATGTACGCGGCGTCGGCCGCCGACATCGGAAATCCCGGAGCGACGCCGTCGCGCATCGTTCCGTGGGATACGAAGACGAAGCTCAACCCCGGAGAGACGACCGGTATCGCGCTCAACAAGAGCGGCGAGATATTCATCGCCAACATCCTTAAAAACGGCAGCGGCAGCGGTACGACCTGCCAGGCTGCAGTGAACGTTTACGCCGCCGGCGCGCAAAGCGGCAGCACCGACGGCGCGCCGTTGCGCACGTTGACGCTCGACGGCATCAAAGCACAGGGCACGGATTGTACGAACACCTTCAATCCGCTGCTCTTCTACTTTCCCGAGATACAGATCTACGGCGGTTCGACGCTCTTCGCGATAGACGCGTTCAACGATGCGATCGACGAGTTCGCTTCGAGCGGCAACGGCCTCGTCAAGCCCTCCCTGCGCATCGCCGGATCTGCAACTGCGCTCAACGGCCCCGTGGCGCTCGCCATCACATCAGTTTCCGGATCGGCCAAGGCCGGCCCGGTTACCGGCGTTCATTCGCCGGAACGAGTCCCTTTCAAGCACTAAAACGCTCGATAAAGGAACAGCATCCACATGAGAAAGATCCTTTTCGCTCTGACGGCGGCGGTACTGCCGGCGCTCGCGCTTAGTGCGTGCAGCGGCGGCAACACTGCTCCCGCTTCGGGCATGTCGGCGCTGCCGAACCTCGCGCAGCACGGTCGCGTTCATCGCGACGACAACGGCGCCGGCGATATCCACGCCGGCGGCGCAACCTTCCCCGCCTACGGTTACAACCTCGGAGATCAGCCGACGGGTCTGTTTACCGATAGCCAACCCACTCCCGGGCCCGGCTCGCTCCTCTACGGTGCGGCGCAGAAAGTCGGCGACGGACGCGCCTTCCTGTACTGCCTCACCGGCAGCGGCTACGGCCGTAAGGAGTTCGAAGGCGTTCAAACGGTCGGCGCAGACGCGTGCGCCGCTCTCGGTGCCTCGCCAACCGGGTTTGGCGGTCGCGGAGACCCGATCGACTTCGTCGGCAGCGACGTTGCGATGCCCTCCACCGAGTGCTGCGCGAGCGGCACGACCTACGCTACGACCTACGCATCGACCTATGGGCAACCGTTCGAGTTTCCGACCTACGGCGGCCCGATCGTTTTTCCGTATCTTAACAACGGCAGCGGCCTCACCGGACTCGGCTCGAACCAGCTCAAACTCACGACCTGGACCTATTGTGCGATCGCCAATGGCACGATCGGCTTCTGGGATGACGCCGCCATCACCAAGGACAACGGCGGAACCGCGGTTGCCGGCCACCAGCCTATCACCTTCTACTACCGTTCGGACGGCAGTGGAACGACCTTCCTGTTTGAGAACAAGCTCAACGACAGCACGACGGGCTGCAACCAAACCTGGAAGGCCCCTTTCAACAAGGCGCCCTACCAAAAGAACGGCCGCAGCGCCGCATGGACTTTCGCGCCCGTGAACCTCAACGCGTTGGCCTGGACCGGCCCGACCGGCGCGCAGCCTTCGGGTTCGACGTTCATCGGAGCCAGTGGCAATCCGGGCGTCATCACCGGCATTCAGAGCGGCTCCGGCTCGCCGTATGCGACCGGATACGCCGAAGGCGCCTGGGCGAACGCCGCCACGAGCCCCTCGCTTGGCCAAGCGGCGCTGCTCAACGGCCAGAAATTCATCAGCCCGACCAACGCGAACGCGGTAGCCGCAAGCTTAGCCAAAGCCGTTGAGGGCAAGATCCAGTTCGGCATGGGCTCCGACGGCATCTCGCTCGGCTCCAGCACGCCGAACTGCCAGCTCTACATGCCGCCGTCGGTCTTCGTCAGCCCGCCCGCGGGCGCGTATCCGATCGTCGGACTGAGCTACTTCATGTTCTACGGACAAAATCAGAAGCGTGCCGGCTCGAATCACTTCAAAGACCTCAAGGGTCTGATCCAGTACCTCGCCTCGAGCACCTGGAGCTCCGCGCTTCCCAACCTCGAGTACACGCCGCTCCCGTCGTCGACTCGAACGGCCATCCAGCAGTCAATGAACGGGCACAATACGACCCCGGCCTGCCTGAAGTCCTAAGTAACATGCCACGTATGCGCGCCGCCTTCGGGCGGCGCGCATAAGCCCTTTCCTTTTTTGGAGCCTCGATGACGTTTCGCCCGCGGACTTTTCTTACCGTATGGATCGTGCTCGTGCTGGCCGCGTGCGGCGGTGGTTCGAGTTCGAGTTCCAGCGGAATGCCGCCAACGGCGTCCGCAGTGGTCCGCGTGCGCTTTGCCGAGGCGGCGCCTGCGCTCGAGACGCTCATCAACGGCGTGCCGCAACCAATCGGTTCTGCCTACCTGCGCGTCAACGGCCAGACCGTTAGCTCGCAGTTCAACTACGGCTCGATCACCTCGTTTCTCAACATGACGCCCGGGACGAAGTCGATGTCGGCGCTCAACACCTTGGGCTATCGCGTCGGTCCGTTCACGTCGTCGCCGTTAACGGGCGGTAAGGATTACACGCTCGTACTCGTGGGAAGCTATCCGCACTACCGGGTGCTGACGTTCGAAGAGCCTGCCGGCTCCAAGACCGGGACGCAGCTCTCGCTCTACGAAGCCTCGCCTGCGGTGCCGAACGCAGACTTCGGCAGCTTCACCGCATCCTCGCAGACAAATTTCAAGCGTCTCGGGAGCGCGACGCTCGGCAGCGTCGCGACCGTCTCGCTCGGCGGCAACGTAACGAACTTCGGCGGTTACGCGGGTAAGGGGACGAAAGCGTTCTCTGGCGGCGTGGTCACTCCGGCGAAGATCGACTCCTTCGATAAGCATAACGCGCTGCCGTTTCATAACGCGTCGCGGCTCTCGCTCTTCCTCTTCGACTCCAACCCAAATGGGTCGACGACGGGGCCGCTTTTTGGGAGTCTCGACCGATGAAAATCTCGGCAATCTTTGCGGCGATCGTTGGAATCGGCGCCGCGCTCGTCGCCATCTCCGGTTGCGCGGCCGTCGGCCCGGCTCCAATCTCGGGAGGGAATCCCGTTCCTCCGAACCCGACGCCGCCGGCGAACTGGCTCTACGCCGATCATCTCGGAACCTTCTACGCGTATCGCCTTCCGCTGGCATCCGATGCGAAACCGGCTCGAACGTTGCAAGAGTGGCCTGGGCTTGCCGGACCGCCGGCGATTGCCGTCGGACCGTATGGCGAAGTTGCGCTGGCGAGCACCGACGCGATCCGCATCTTCAAACCGCCGATCGTTTCGTTCGCGCCGTCGCACGTGAAGTTGTCGATCAAGCTGACGCCGGCAATTACCGAGGTCGGCCCCTACGGCGCAGACCTGGTCGATATGCAGTACGATCCGAACGATAACCTGTGGCTGCTCAACAACCTCGGCCATGAGATCTCCGAACTGCGCGCGCCCCTCTCGAAAAAAAGCATCGCCGGCGTACGGATTGCATTCGGCCAACCCGGATCGAAGACGGCCGGCTTTTCGACGCTGGTGCAGGCGCGTTTCGACGTGAACGCGGCGCTGTACGTTTACGCGAACGGGACGACGATCTCGCGCCTCTTCAAAGTCTCTTTTCCCTATGCAAAACAGCCGTCGTCGGTAGGCATCGACCTGTCGCAGGCCGATTTCGTCGACGCCAGCCAGTATCTGCCGACCGCGACCAATCCCGATACGGTTCTGCTGGGCCAGTATCTCGGCGCACTGCGTTCGCCCAGTCCGGGCTCGCCGCCGTCACCGCCGGTTAACGTGATGAGTCAGTTCAACGAACCACTGCAGCCCGCCCAGGGGCTCTTCCCCAACCAGCACTCGGAGGCGATCGTCTCCGCGCTTGCCGCCGACGCGCCGCGGCTGCTCTTTTACACGCTCGCGCTTGCCGACGGAAGCTTGAGCGCCTACACGTTACCGATGCAGCCGCAGGCCAAGCCGAAGTTCTCGATTCGCTGCCTCGCCGGCGCAAGCGGCTGCGCTGGGCACGATCACCTCTTTCTCGCGCCGTAGGTGTTGTGCAACGATAGGGCTCGGCGGGCCTGGTCGCGGATAAGAGCGTCATGCAGCGCCCCGGCGAGCGACGCGCGCCGGCCCGCGGCGACCCCGCAGTGGGCAAGCTGCGCGTTGGTGACCTCGAGATCGACGATCAATTCCACGAAGTCAGCCGAGCGGGAGTGCCGGCGGCGCTGACCGCTACCGAGTTCAAGATACTCAGCGTGCTGGCCGCTAATCCGGGAGAGGTCTTTACCCGTTCCCACATTCTAGACCGGCTCGGCGACGATGGCGAGATCTACGAACGCACGCTCGACCGTCATATCAACAACCTGCGCAAGAAGATCGAACCCGATCCCCGCGAGCCCGAATACATCGTAACCGTTTATGGCGTCGGCTACAAAATGCGCAAGCCGTAGCAGCGCATTCCCGCTCGATCCTGAGGGCCTTCTTTCTCGGGGTTCCCGGTACTTCAGGCGCCCGCGCGCCCGCAGGGCACGACCATTGCGGGCACGGACGCCGCGCGTACGACGCCTTCGGCGACGCTTCCCATGAGCAGGAGCTCCAAGCCCGAGCGCCCGTGACTGCCGAGCACGATGAAATTTGCCGGCAGTTCCGCTGCAAGCTGCTCGATCTGTTCGACGGGAGCGCCTTCGGGCACGCGCGCGCTGACCGGAACCTTCGCGCCGGCACGGGCGACGGCGCGGTCGACGATCTCTTTTCCTTCGGTGCGCAGAAGCTGCATCGATTCCTCGACGAGCTGCGCGGCGCCGGCGCTCATAGCGGCGGCTCGCGAAAGATCGAGCACGTGGCAGACGACGATCTCTGCGCCCAGACTCGACGCGAGTTCGACGGCGAAATCGAGCGCGTGCATCGAGCAATCGGAACCATCGACGGGAACGAGAATCGCCTTCATACTCTTCAGTTATCGCCGGAGCGCGGGCGCCTTCCCGCCGCCGTACGGCGTTAACGAACGAAGACGAAGGCGCCCGCTACGCCTGCGACGGCGAGCAACGCGAGGATGGCGGCGGGAATGGCGGCGGCTCGCTGCCGGGAGAACGCGAGCGCGTACGTCGCCTTGAGCACGTTGTTCGACGATGCCGCGATGAGAATCGCGACGGCGGCCGCGCTCGTTCCGACGCCGGCGGCGCCCCCCTGCGCGAGGCTCAGCACGAACGGGTCGATATCCGTGATGCCGACGATCGCGGCGAGAACGTAGACGCCCGCATGACCGAACGCCTGCTGCGCGAACGTCGCCAGCATCGAGACGGCGACGAAGAGCGCGGCGAAGATCAGTGCGGTCGAAAGCTGCAGCGGATTGGAGAAGTCGCCCTTGGCTGGGGCGGCGCCGTGCGAGCGTGCTCGCTGGGCCGCGGCCAGCGCGCTCAGCACCGCCAGCGCGATCAGCGGCACTGCGACGAGGCGTGCGAGTTCGAGATTGAAGAGCGCGCAAACCATCAGGATTCGCAGGTACATCACCGCCGTCGCGGCGACGATTCCGGCTTGCAAGGGCGGCGTCATCCCTTCGTCGCGCGATCGGCGCGAAAGCACGACCGTCGTCGCCGTCGACGAAATGAGGCCGCCGAGAATCGAGCTCACGAACGTTCCGCCGTGCGGAAGCACGAAACGTTGTAACAGGTAGCTCGCGTACGAGATCGAGGAGACGGCTACGACCGCCAGCCAGATGCCGAACGGGGTGACCGTCGTGTACGGGATCGCTGGGAGCCCCGGCAGCAACGGTAAGACGACGCCGACGAGGATCAGGAACTGTCCGGCGGTGACGATCTCCGAAGCGGGAACGCGGTCTGCGAGCTCGTGAAGCGTGCGCCTCCCGCCGAGCAGTAGGACCGCCGCCACGGCTACGGCGATGCAGAACCAGACCGGCGCGGTGATGCATAGCGCCCCAAGGATAAAGGCGAGGAGATTGCACGCCGGCACCACGAGCGAACCCTCCGTGGCCTCGCTTGCGGTATGTAGCGCGACGTGCGCGTAGATCCAGCCGCCGACGACGAGCAGTCCCGCGATGAACGCGACGGCATAGTGCGGCTCGAGAAGATAGAGCGCGCCGCCGGCGAGCGCGAGCAGCGGGAAGGTGCGGACGCCGCCAGGCCGGTGCGGCATCTCGTCGGCGTAGAACCCTTCAAAGGCAAAGCCGAAGAAGAGCGATAGCCCTAGAAGGAGCGCCAGCCGCTCGACGCCGGCCGACGCCATGCTTGCGACCATTCGCGTGCTCGGATAGAACTCGCGAACAGCGGCTTCCTGCCGCGGCTTTTCAGACGTTGCGCGCGAAGCGTCGGGGATGCGCGCGATGACGCTCGGCAAGCCCGGACCGATTGAAAGCAGCCCGCTCTCGATCGCGGATCTGCCTCGTCCCTCTCCGGGCCCCGGCGAGATACTGGTGCGCGTGCGGACTTGCGGAGTCTGCCGAACCGATCTCCACGTTAGCGAGGGGCGATCTTCCGCAGCGGCATCCGCGGATCGTTCCCGGACACGAGATCGTCGGCGTCGTCGATTCGCTTGGCACCGGCAGCGAACGGTTGCCCGAGCGCGCGCTTTACCGGATGGGACCACGACGGTGGTTACGCCGAGTTTGCGGTCGTTTCCGAGCGCTTTGCCTATTCGCTTCCGCCCGCGATCGACCGCGCCGCGATCGTTCCCGGCATGACCGTCGGGCTCTACGGCTTCGGCGGTTCGGCGCACCTCGCGCTGCAGGTGCTCAAACACTGGGATTGCACGGTCTTCGTCATGAGCAGAGGGGGCATTCATCGCGATCTCGCGCAACGGCTGCGAGCGGATTGGATCGGCGATGCGGCAGAGGTGCCGCCGGAGGCGCTCGATGCGGCGATTCTCTTCGCGCCGGCCGGCAATCTCGTTCCGCGCGCGTTGGAGTCGCTGGACCGAGGCGGCGTCTTGGCGATCGCGGGAATCTACGTAAGCGAAATTCCGCCGCTGAATTACGAGCGGATGCTCTTTTACGAGCGCGAACTGCGCAGCGTCACCGCGAACACTCGCGCCGACGGCGAGGAGTTTCTGAGAATCGCCGGCGAGATTCCGATCCAAACGTCGATCGTACCTTTCGAACTCGAACAGGCGAATCTCGCGCTGCAGATGCTCAAGCACGACGAGCTGCGCGGCGCCGCAGTGCTCCGCGTCGCATAGAGGATTTGCTTGCAATTAACGCGGAGAGGCAGCGGCATGCTACCGCGGGCGGAGGATGCAGTGAGACTCGCACGGATCGCATCCGCCTTCGCGTTGGCGCTGGCGGGCGCGCTGAACTCCGGTTGCGCGCAGCGGCAGGCCGCCATGACGCCGCCGCTAGGCCCGGTAGTTCCCGCCGTGCAGCCGCTCGGTCCGATTCGGCACGTCGTGATCGTCATTCAAGAGAATCGCACGTTCAACGATTTCTTTGCGACCTATCCGGGCGGCGGCGGAACGACGACCGCCAACGCCGTGGCGTTTCCGCGCTGTCACATTTACAAGGCGAAGGCGATTACGTTGGCCAAAGTCGACCTGGCAACCGACCGCGACTTCAATCACAGCTACCAGGGTTATGTCAAAGCTCGCGATCACGGCGCAATGGACGGATTCGACAAGATCTCCCACGGAAACGGCAAGCTGGAGTGCCGCCAACCGTATCAGTACACCGACCCGGCACAGATCCAACCCTATTGGGACATGGCCGCGCAGTATGCTCTCGCGGCTCGCATGTTTACTACGCAAGGCAGCAGCAGCTTTACCGCGCATCAAGATCTTATTGCGGGCGGAACGTTCGTGGCGCCGAACGAGGCGCTGATCGACTCGCCGGGATGCTCGGGTTCGAAATGCATTTGGGGCTGCGACGCTCCATCGAACACGCGCACACAGCTCATTACCGAAAATAACCGGTATCTCGGCGGCAAAGGGCCTTTTCCGTGTCTGAGCTACGGAACGCTGCGCGACCTGCTCGACGCGAGGCACGTCTCGTGGAAGTATTACGTGCCGTTGATGTGCTGCAGCGCGTTCGGCAAGCTGATGAGCGCGTTCGACGCGATCAAAGCCGTTCGTCACAGCAAGGAGTGGACGACCAATGTGATCAGCCCTCAGACGCTGATCTTCAGCGATATCTCCAACGGCGCGCTGCCGGCCGTGTCGTGGGTCATTCCCGACGAAAGCGACTCGGATCATCCCGGCAACAACTCGGATACGGGTCCCTCGTGGGTCGCAAGCGTGGTCAACGCCGTCGGTGAGAGCCCGGATTGGAAGACGACCGTCATCGTCGTCCTTTGGGACGACTGGGGTGGCCTCTACGACAACATCGACCCGGTTCAGAAGGGCTACGGAGGGCTCGGCTTTCGCGTTCCGGCAATAATCATCTCGCCGTACGCAAAAAAAGGTTTCGTCTCCACGACGCATTACGAGTTCGGCAGCGTCCTCAAATATATCGAAGACAACTGGCGATTGGGATCGTTGCACACCACGGACAAACGCTCGGTCAGTATCGTCAACTGCTTGAACTACGCCCAAAAGCCGCGTTCTTTCCGGCCGATTCAGGCGAAATACTCGAGCGAGTACTTCTTACATAAGCCGCCGTCCTATCTGCCGGTCGACAACGATATGTAAAGGGACCCCTCTGCCGTTACTCTACGAAGCGGAGTGCCCTCGGCAAAGCGATTTACGCGCGCTAGCATTCAAAACCGCGACCAAAGGAAAAGACTCGCTCGTCCGGACCGTGACGAGCATTGCTGAGGGATAGGGCACGTGCTTGGCGCATCTAAACAAGCGAGCAAATTTAGGTACTCGAAAAAAGTCAACCGGTGTGAATTTCAAGGCAGGGGATGGCCTCAGGAAGCGCTAAGCGTCGGGGACGGGAGCCCCATACCATTGTAGTCCGTCCTGACTTGCGGGAGGCTGGTATCCCATACTTCCGCCTAGAGTCTAACGGTCTACCTGCCACGGAGTCCCCAGTCAGGCTTGCCGAGAGAGTCCTGATGACCCCCATACACACTTTCATGAAAGAAATGGAGCAAATTTCTAAAATGAAAATCTCGAGCTTGGCCAAGTACGCCGTAGGCGCTACTGTGGCCGCTGCCATGCTGGCTGCTTGCAGCAGTGGCGGCACGTCGAGCTTCGGTCCTTCGGCGGCCCCGAGTGGCCACGGGACCGGCATGACCTCGCTTTCGAAGATCCAGGACGCGGCCCTCACGCAGCCGCACTTCGTGAACCGCCCGGTCCACACGGACCACGGCAAGTCGTTCATGCGCGTGTCGTCCGACCGCCACAAGAAGAAAGGTCTTCTCTACGTCGGCGACTGGGCTACGAATGACGTTTACGTCTACAACTACCCGAGCGGTTCGTCAGCCGGAACGCTGACGGGCTTCGACGCGCCCTATGGCATGTGCGCCGACAAAAAGGGCGACGTGTGGATGAACAACTTCTACGGTGGAACGTCCGTCGAGTACAAGCATGGCGGAACGAGCCCCATCCAGACCTACACGGGCGTCGGCGAGCCGATGGGCTGCTCGGTGTCCGCGAAGGGTGACGTCGCGATCACCAGCTTCAACCCGGGCGAAGTCACCGTCTTTGCCGGCGGCGACCCCTCGAAGGGCAAGACGTACACTGGCTCCTGTGAATTCCAGTGGACGATGGGCTATGACCATGCGGGCGACCTCATCGGTATCGGCGAGGAAGGCACTGGCTCGATCGTAGCTTGCGCCCTGATGGCCGGCTCGACGAGCGAGACGGTCCTCTCCGGCTGCTGCACGGGCCCGATTCAGATCGACTTCCCGGGCGGCACGTCGTGGGATGGCAAGTACATCGGCCTCGGCGATCAGGAAGCCACCGGAACGTTCCTCTCGGGCACGTGGCCCTCGACTCTGTCGGGCACCACGCTGAGCTCGTCGAAGGAAACCGACTATAGCGACAGCTGCTTCAGCAACTACGACGACACGGTCAACGCGTTCTTCGTCGGCGGCAAGAAAATGATCACGCCGAATACCAAGAAGCAAGCCAAGCTCGCCGTCGGTCCGAACCTGTGGTGCAACGACTCGGGCACGAGCGCAGTTGACTACTGGTCCTACCCGGCCGGTGGCACGCCGAAGAGCCACCTGAGCGGACCTCCGGCGGAGCCGTACGGCGCCGCGGTCAGCTACTAATCTAGAGCAAACGCGCTCTTAGGATTCGAATCGTCGAATCGTCATCGGGCCCGCTCCGGCGGGCCCGATGTTTTTTTGTCTCGGAGTCACTCGTCGCTCCGCATAGGGTTCGTCGGTCAGTGCCTCCTCGGCATCTCGTCGGGACGGCTCCGGCGTGGTAGTAATTCGCGAAACGGCGTTGCGTAACAAACGGGGCGGATCGATCGGCGGCTGGCGTGGCGGGGATAAAAAGAGGGCAGGCGCCGTGGCGCCTGCCCCTCTAAATACGTCGGAGAGACGTGAATCGTTCGCTTAGAGTTCCTTGACTCCGTGGGGCGTTCCCCAGCCGGTCGGTCCGGAGTAGATTCCGAACTGCTTCGTTCCGGCCGTGCAGAGGTACTCGCCGCCGCAGGACCCGTTCGATCCCTCGGTCACTGGATAGATCTCTTTCTTGAGTTTCTTTTTCTTGAGCTTCCAGAGGTTCTCACCGCCGGTCTGCTTCGTGGTGTTGCCCTCGAGGGCGTACATGCCCGCGACGAGCGGTGAAGAAACGCTGGTTCCGTCGACCGTGATCCAACCGCGTTCGTTGTAGCTATCGTACTCCGCTGCATTAACCGCCACTGCGGCGATATCGCTGCCTGTGCGGTAGCTGCAATCCGGATCCTTTTGCCACGACGGTTTGGCTTCTTGGGTGCTCGAGCAGCCGCCGCCGCTGTCGGGCCAGACGACTTCGTTGTAGCCGCGCTTGCCGGAGACCTTGCTGAGTACGGTGCCGCCGACCGCGACCACGTCTTGGAAGGTAGCCGGCTGGCCCAAGCCATAGCCGGCGTCGCCCGAGCTGGCGAGATAGGTGATGCCCTTAGTTTGGTAGTTCGATTCGCTGCCCCCGGTGCCGCTGTAGCTGTTGCTGACGACGGTCGCACCCAGCTTGACAGCCTCTTGTTCTGCCGCCCCGAGGTCGCTCCAAGCGTTCGAGTTGCCTTCGACAAGGATAACGTTGCAGTTAGGACAGCTTGCTGAAACCATATCGACGTCGAGGTCGATCTCCACGCCCCAGTTCGGGCTGCCTTGCGGATAGTTGCTCTGCTGCCCGCTCTGATTGTACTTGAGCAGGGTGGCCTTCGGCAGGCCCATACCGGCGCGATAGGTATTGAAGTCGCTGACGACGTCCGGGTTGTCGTACGCGTCAACGATCGCGACGGTCTGGCCCTTGCCTTTTGAGGAAGAAGGCAGACCGTAGGCCTTCTCGAGATCAGGGGCGTTCCAGCCTGCGTATGTGTCTCCGTGCACTCCGCCCTGGATCGTCGAGATCAGGACGTCGCACTGAGCCTGGCCGATGCGGCTTCCGGCGCAGGCCGGGACTGCCGAGTGAGACAGCGCCCATTGGGGAACGTGTGCCGCGCTCAGGCCGGCAACGCCGGACACCGAGGGCACGCTAGAGGAGCCGCCGGCACTACAGGCCGCGACTCCGAGCGCCGCTGCTAGCGGCACTATGAGTTTGAGGGGTCCCTTCACAAAAGCTCCTTTTACAGTAGTATGGTCTGGGAATTTGCTGAGTTACCATTCCCGCGGCCCTCCTACCTCCCAACCCGAGGGTGAAGTGGTTGCGTGCAAGCGCTTCGTTCCGCTGTTAACGGTGCGGGGGAGAACGCCCGAGCGCTTGGAAACGTTTCTCTTTAAAGATGAAGAGAATCTTCGTTTTCATACTCTCGGTTTTGCTCGGCGTATCCGCTGCAGGATGCAGCGGAAATGCCGTACGCGAGCCGATCCTGCCGCCTCCCGATGCGCAAGGCTTAAGCTTGGTATCGGGTTCGGGACAGGGCAAGATCAAACACGTCGTTTACATCGTGCAAGAGAATCGCAGCTTCAACGACTTGTTCATGGGCTACCCGAACGCGCGCACCTCGACCACGGCGAAGACGAGCACCGGCCAGACCATTACCCTTCAGCCCGTCTCGCTCACGCTCGGCTACGATATCGACCACACGGCGCTCGGAATGTTCTTATCGTGCAACGCTCCAGCGAAAGATCTGCCGGGAACGCACTGCAAAATGGACGGCTTCAACAAAGTACCGCTGCAAGGCGGTCCGCCGAACGGACAGTTCGCGTACGTCCCGCGCTCGGAGAGCAAACCTTACTGGGACATGGCCACCGAGTGGGTTCTCGCAGACCACATGTTTGCCTCGCAGCTCGACGAAAGCTTCGTCGCGCATCAGTACATCATCGCGGCGCAGGCGCAATCGAGCGTCGACGTTCCCGGCGGCAACTGGGGTTGCGAACGTCAGCCGGGTGACAAGGTGCAAACAATCACGCACAAACGCACGTACGGCAAATTTCAACGCCCGTGCTTCGATTACACGACGCTGGGCGACGAACTCGATAACGCCGGCCTGCCCTGGCGCTTCTACACCAGCCCGTACAATAAGCCGCTGGGCGGACTCTGGTCGGGTTATCAGGCGGTCGATCACATCTACAACGGCCCGGACTGGAAGAAAGACGTGATCACCCCGCAGAAGCGCTTCCTCAAGGACGTCAAAGCCGGAAAGTTGGCGGCGTTTACGTGGATCACGCCCATCTGCCCCAATTCCGACCACACGATCTGCGGCGGCGGCTTCGGACCGTCGTGGGTAACGTCGCTCGTCAACGCCGTCGGCGAGAGCAAGTTTTGGGATTCCACCGTCGTCTTCGTGCAGTGGGACGACTGGGGCGGTCTCTACGATCCGGTACCCCCGCCGTTCAAGGGTTACGACGGGCTCGGATTTCGAGTGCCGCTGCTCGTGATCTCGCCGTATGCGAAGAAAAATTATGTTTCGCACGTACAGTACGAGACGGCAAGCGTGCTGCGATACGCCGAAGATCTCTTCGGCCTTCAGCAGCTCAACGACGCCGACACTCGCGCCAAATCGCCCGCCGCCGATTGCCTCGACTTCACGCAGAAGCCGCGGCCGTTCGTGCCGATCGACGCTCCCCTGGGTCCAAATTTCTTCCTGAGTCAGCCGCTCGACGGCCGCATTCCGGACGAAGAATAGCTCAAAAAAGTTAGAGGCATTTTAAGATGAATCACAAGAGGATCGTTGCGATCTTGGCTTTGACGTCGCTCTCGCTCGGCGGCTGCGGCGGCGGGGTGCGCTCGACGCTTCCCTCCCTCGCCAGCGCCGGCACGTATGGCGCGCCCTCGGCGAGCGGCTCCGGCAAAATCGAGCACGTCGTGTACATCGTGCAAGAGAATCGCAGTTTCGACGATATGTTCCAGGGCTACCCGGGAGCCGATACGGTTTCGAGCGGCAAGTCGACGCTGGGAAAGAAGATCGTCTTGCAGCCGGTGAGCCTGAAAACGTCGTACGAGATCGACCATTCGGCGCACGCGATGTTCAATGCGTGTAACGGAACCGGCAAGCTTCCGGGGACGCACTGCCGCATGGACGGCTTCAACACCGAGGTGCAGGAAGGTGGACCGCATGACGGACAGTACGCGTACGTTCCGCATAGCGAGAGCAAGCCGTATTTCGACATGGCTCACGAGTTCGTGCTGGCCGATCGAATGTTTGCCTCGCAGCTGGACGAGAGCTTCGTCGCGCACCAGTACATCATCGCGGCCCAGGCGCACTCGAGCGTCGACGTGCCTTCCAACCAGTGGGGCTGCGAGGGTGCGTACGGCGATTCGGTTGCGATCATCAACCATCAGCGCGAATATACCGGCTATCAGCGCCCCTGCTTCAACTATACGACCTTAGGCGACGAGTTGGATAATGCCGGGCTAAGCTGGCGCTTCTACACGAGTCAGTACGACGAGCCGTTGGGCGGCTTCTGGTCGGGGTATCAAGCGGTCAAACATATCTTCCAAGGCCCCGACTGGAAGAAGGACATCATCACACCGCAGAAACGTTTCCTGACCGATATCAAAGCGGGGCACTTGTCGAGCTTTACCTGGATTACGCCGCTCTGCGACGACTCGGACCATCTCTCGTGCGGCGGCGGCCTCGGCCCGTCGTGGGTGACCTCGCTCGTCAACGCGGTGGGCAAGAGCAAGTTTTGGGATTCGACCGTCGTCTTCGTGCAGTGGGATGATTGGGGCGGCCTCTACGATCACGTCAAGCCGCCGTTTCGAGGCTACGACAGTTTAGGCTTCCGCGTGCCGCTGATCGTGATCTCCGCCTACGCGAAGAAGAACTACGTTTCACACAAGCAGTACGAGACCGCGAGCGTGCTGCGTTTCGGCGAGGATCTTTTCAACTTACCGCACATGTCGGCCGCCGATGCGCGCGCGCTCTCGCCGGCCGGCGATTGCCTCGATTTCTCGCAGAAACCGCGCACGTTCATTCCCATCAAGGCTCCCAAGGACGCCGCGTTCTTCCTCAAACAGCCGCTCGATCCGCGGATTCCCGACGAACAGTAACTTTAGTCTATTCGTCGTCGACGGGTAAGCCGGATGGCGGCTGCCTGAGGAAGTACGACCGCGAACGGCTCGCCGGAATCGCGATAAAGGCCCGCGGCGCTTGATGGAAATCGAAGATCCCGGCAATGCTCGCCGAGGTCCGGTCGGTCGTTCCGAGGCGCCCCAACCTCCACGTGTCTTCGATGAATCTCACCACGCTGCCGAACTCGTAGGTGACGTGCGAGATCTTATTCCGCGCCACGTAGGGTGAGACGACGAGCAGCGGGACGCGAAAGCCGGGTCCGCCTTGCCGGTCGAGCTTCGGCGGCTTGACCCCGTCGTAGAAGCCGCCCCAGTCGTCCCACAGGATGACGACGGCGGTCGATTTCCAGTACTTGCTGCGGCCGATGGCATTGACGACGCTCGCGACCCACGAAGGCCCGGTATCCGAGGTGTATCCGGAATGATCGGAGTTGATTCCGTCGGGAATCACCCACGACATCGACGGCAACGCGCCGTGGTCGATGTCGGTAAAGATGCTCTTCTCGGGCTGCGATATGTGCGCGTTCCACTCTTTGGGGTTGCCGTAGACCGACGAGATCACGAGGAACGCGTTCCAATGCGATCCCGTCTTGCCTTGCCAGGCCGGCGTGTAGTATTTCCACGAGACACCCTTGGCATCGAGCAAATCCGCGAGCGTCGCGTAGTTCTTGCCACCGTCGGGGAAGCTCGAGGTGCACGGAAACGGTCCTGTGTTTTTCTCGTACTTCAGCGCCGTCGTGATCAGCGAGGTCTTGTTGGCCTTTTCAGCCGGGCAGCCCCAAGGGGAGAGCGTGGGATCGTCGATGAGGCTCTCCGTCGCGCTGATCTGCGTATCGCCGCGAATCAGATCTTGATGGGCGGTAAAGCTCCCGCTGCCTTGCGTCTGGAAGAAGCGGTCTGCGATCGCGTAGTCCTTCGCGATGTCCCAATACGGAGCGACGTCGGTAGATGCGACGTACTGATAGGGTGCGGTACCTTCGGGTTTACCCGTCGACTCAAAGATGATCTGATTGAAGCCGTCCATATTTCCGCCGCGATAGGCGGCCTTATAGGCGGGATACGTATGGCGCAGCGTATTCGGCGATTCGAGACGCACTCTGGTGAGTGCGATCTGCCGGGTCTTCCCATCGACGAACTCTTTTCCGGTCGTCGTGCCGGCCGTTCCGGGGAAGGTAGCGAAAATGTCGTTGAACGTCCGGTTTTCTTGAATCAGTACGACGACATGCTCGATCGGCGTTGCGGTCGCGGGGTAGACGGCGGCGGGCAGGGCTGCAAAGCCGGCGGGCGGCGCCGCGCCGCCCGAGCAAGAGCTAAGCGCCGCGCCGGCCGCAATCGCGACGGCTCGGCGCGCGAGGGTCATGGTGCGGCGGCGACGCTCGCTCGCTGCGCGATCGAACCGACGTCGTACCCGAACGACTCGGCGATCGGGCTCGTAACCGCCGTGATGTCGGCGAGCTCGCCGCCGCTGAAGACGGGCTTGTAGTAGTCGGGGAACGAGAGCTTCTTGCCGTACGCTTCGCGCGCCGCCGCAAAGCCTTCCGGCGCGAGCCCCGTGTGCGCGAGGATTCGGTCGATCGTCGCCAGCGAGTCCGAGCAGAGGTCTTCGTATCGCACGATGCAGACACGTGCCTTGAGCTGCGGGTCCTCCGCGAGCTGCTTTGCGACGAATCCGTAAACGTATGCCCAGTAGCGGGCGCGCGATTGGACGACTTGTCCCGCGTCGAAGAGCCGGCGGATCTCGTGGAGCATTTCGGGGTTGCCGACGTTGGCCATCACCTGATGCGGCCCGAATTCGTGGTGCCCGGTCAGCTCGATGATCTCGATCTGGCGCGGGTCGTCGCGCTCGAGTTCGGCCCAGATTCGATCCTGTTTGATCATCGATGCGATATGATCGATCGGATTGCGGACGTAGAGTAAGAAGCGCGCGTCGGGAAAGAGGCGCCGCAGGTACTGCATCCGCACGACGCACATGATCGCTTTGCTCACGTAGCGCGTTCGGCCGCGAACCAGCGCGAGCTTGCGGAGATGATCGACGTAGAAGCGCTCGAAGCCCGGGTTCGAGGTCGAACCGTCGAGGACGCTATACTTGCTCTCGTCGTGGATGAACGGGAAGAAGTGTTCCCAGAGAATCTCCTCGCCCATCTCGGCGCTGTCGCGCGTCACTTGGATGCGGTCGCGGTGAATGCGGGGGACCGGTTTGCGCATCGCATCGACCGGAATTCGCGGGAAGACCTGATTCCAGACGTACGGCATGTACGGCATCAGGAAGTCGGCGTACTTGTGCGTGACGACGTCGGGATGCTCGCTGAGCATCTGTAACGTGATCGTCGTCCCCGCTCGCGGAAGCCCGCAGATGTAGACCGGCCGGTCTACGGTCTGAGTCGCGATGCGGCTCTGCAGCATCTTCGACTCGAGATTCCCTAACGCCACGAAGAGGGGCGCTGCGGCGTGGACGCCGCGGACGCTCCAATAAAAGGGGGCGGGAACGGAGAATTTTTGCGGCTTCGCCGTCTCTGATGTAGCCATTGTGGGGGCTAGAGCTTCTCGAAGAGCGCGCCGATTACTGTCAGGCCCGGGCCGAAGGCCATGCTGAGGATCTTCGAGCCGGCCGCAATCTCGTCGGAGTCGACGATCAGTTGCCAGATGTGGGGGGCCGTGGCCGAGGCCATGTTTCCGTTTTCGTAGAGGACTTTGCGGCTCAAAGCGATCTGCGACTCCTCGATGCCGAGCCGGCTGCGAATCTGATTGAGGATCGCGGGGCCGCCGGGGTGAATCGCAAAGATCATCGCGTGCTTTTCACGCTCGAAATCGAGCCCGACTTGCTCGCAGATCGAGGTGACGAAATCGCCGATCGAATCGCGGATCATGAAGGGCACGCGCTTGGAGAGCGACATGTCGAACTGCAGCGGACCGGGACGCAGCGTCATCTCCGGAAGGGAATCCGGCAGAATGTATTCGTCGATCGCCAGGATCTTGAGGCCGTGGCCCCCCTTGCGTTCGAACTCCGTCTGCGGATAGGCGGCGTACTTGATAAAGCCGTCGGCGAAAAGTGTCGACGTTACGAAGTTGTCGGGCTCGTCGCCCAGCAGATCGAAGTGCAGCGACAAGAACTCCGTGTGGACGAGATCGACGCGCCGCTTTGGCTTCGGCAGCGAATCGAAGGACGAGCCGACGAGCCCTACCGCGGTGCGCACGGCCGGAAACGCACCGTAGCATCCCATGTGATACGAATGCGTAACGCCGGTGCGAAGCCACTTGCGGCGCGAGAGAAACGTCTGCACCGGACTCGGCGAGATATACCCAGAACAGCTGACGTGCACGATGTCGTCGGGAGGCTGTGCGTTCGGATCGGCATAGACGCGTTCGAAAACATCGCATGCGACCTCTTCGAAGAGGCTCATGCGTTCGTCGAGCGCCTCTCCGGTCGCGGCTCGCAGATCGCCGTAGCGGCGTATCGCCTCGTACTCGCTCTCGGGGTTCGGCACGACGAAGCGTGACGACAGCACGCTGACTTGGCGCCGGGCGATGTGCTGGCTCGAGGCGCCGTAGCGCGCCATGCGCTCGGCGATCGTGCGCGCGAGCTCCTCGCGCTCTTCGCGAGATTTCAAGCCCTTGCGCGCGCTCTGTGCGATCGTCATGAAGTGAGCCTGAATCCGTTTGAGCTCTTCTTGCTCGCGCGGCTCGGTCATCGAAATCCGCTGGAAGTCCGAGAGCACGACGGGTACAGCGACCTGGCGTGGGATCGGCTCGGCAATCGCGGCCTGGGCCGCGTGTGCGGGACCCGAATCGGAGACTTTTTCAAGCGTGCTCATATAAACCCAGGACTGTTGTTCGCCGTCGGGCGTATTCTTCCATGCGGGACGAGTCTCTCGTTGTGATTCACGTGACATGAGTAATCTCAGTTACCTTTTGCGTTGCCGCTTCTTATCGTTTATTCATCATCGACGGGCCGGTTCGAGGGCCGTTGATGCAGGAAGTACGGTTTTGCGTATTTGGATCCGATAGGCACGAACGTGCGAGGTTGTTGCGTAAAGTCAAAAAAATCGTCGAGGAAGCCGGCAGCGTTCTTATCCGAAGTACCCAGCGACGGCAGGTCCCAGTTCTCTTCCACGAACTTGATGATGCTGCCGAAGTCGTACTCCACGTGTGATACGTAACCCATTTTCGCGTACGGCGAAACCACGATTGCCGGTACCCTAAAGCCCAGTCCGCCGTAGCTTCGCTTGCCCGGCGGGGCCACGTGATCGTACCAGCCGCCCCAGTCGTCCCAGACGATGACGATCGCCGTCGTCTTCCACGCCTTGCTCTCGCCGATGGCGTTGACGACTTGCGCGACCCACGAGGGACCCGTATCCGAGTTGTCGCCGGGGTGATCGGAGTTCTGATAATCGGGTATTACCCAGGAGACGGCAGGAAGCGTGTTCCGTTTAATATCGGTGAAGACTTTCGTCTCGGGGCTCGCTTGATTTGTCTGCCACTGCGGCCCGTAGCGAACGGCTTTGATCGCGTCGAACGCGTTCCAAAGATTCCCGCCGAAGCTTTGCCCGACCGCCGGTGCGTAATAGCGCCAGGAAAGGCCCTTTGCATCGAGTGTGTCGCGAAGCGTGCGATACGTCAGGCACGGGAAGGGTCCGGTGTTTTTGTACTGTTTCCACTGGCCGCCCTGCGCGATCAGCGAGGTCGCGGTGCCGGGATGAGCGTCGCAACCCCAGGGCTGATCCGCGCCCCCGGTCGGAAAGTCGATGAGGTTGTAGGTCGCGTTGATTGCGGTGTCGCCGCGAATCAAATCTTGATGCGCGGTAAAGCTTCCGCTGCCTTGCGTTTGAAACATGTGATCGGAGAGGACGTACTGTTTTGCCAAGTCCCAGTACGGCCGGATCTGCGCCGGCCGGACGTACTGATAGACGTAAGTCCCCGACGTGCTTCCGATCGGAACGATATCGAAATCGTTCATCTTCCCGTGATTCCAGTCGCGCAGCCAGAACGAATAGCCGTTGTTCGGCGAGATCGGACTCTCGAGATCGGCCGGCCGAAGGCGCAGCGTACCACCGTTATGAGTCTTACCCACGGTCGTCCCGTCGGCGCCGGGGAAGATGGCGAAGAGATTGTCGAAGGTGCGATTCTCTTGAATCACGATGACGATGTGCTTGAAATGCTTGCCCTGCTTCGCCGGGGGCGGAGGCAGGAAGGGGGTAGCCGTCGAGCGCCCCGCTGCGCCGCCGCAAGCCGGCAAAGCAGCCAAAACGGCGCCGGCACAAAGGAAGCCTGCCAGCCATACAAGCCGCACGAACCAATTTCGATCGCCCATACCTTAAGACCATATGGTTCGGGTTCGCGCGGCATCCCTTCCCGGACGAGCGCTCGCCCCAGCCGCCGATGATCGTTGAAGCGACGCCGAAGGCCGTAATCGAGGCGGGGCGGATCCTGCGCGAAGGCGGCGTCGTCGCCTTTCCCACCGAGACGGTTTACGGCCTCGGGGCGGACGTCTTTCAGCCGCGCGCGGTCGCTGCGATCTTCGAAATCAAACAGCGTCCCTCGTTCGATCCGCTGATCGTTCACGTGACGGATATGGCGATGTTGGAACGGGTTGCGGCCTCCGTTCCCGCAATGGCCGCCTCCCTTCTCGAGCGTTTCTGGCCTGGTCCGTTGACACTGGTGCTGCCCAAGCGAGCGCAAGTACCGGAATTGGTAACCGCCGGATCGTCAACCGTCGCAGTTCGCATGCCGGCGCACCCAATCGCACGTGCTCTGATCGAAGCGGCGGGTTCGCCGCTGGCCGCTCCCAGCGCCAATCCCTTCGGGCGCATCAGCCCGACGCGAGCCGAGCACGTCGATCGGATGCTCGGTCATCGGGTTGCTTTGATTCTCGACGGTGGTGCAACCGAGCGCGGAATCGAGTCGACGATCGTCACGCTCGAGCCGCGCCCGGCGCTGTTGCGTTCGGGCGCGATTGCCGTTGAGGAGATCGAGGCGCTGATCGGTCCGCTCGAGCGCGTGGTCGACGGTATGGAGGTGCGTGCTCCAGGACGGCTGGCCACGCATTATGCGCCGGCGACGCGGCTGCGCGTGGTGGAGCCGGGCAACGTGCCGCTCGTCGCTCGGCGCCGAGCAGGCGTCATTGCGTTCAGGCAGCCGTTCGAAGGCTATGCTGCCTCGCGCGTGCTCTCCTCAAGCGGCGACCTCCGCGAGGCTGCTGCCAATCTCTTCAAAACTCTTCACGAACTCGACGCTATGGGACTCGAACGCATCGATGCGCAGCCGGTTGCTGAGAGCGGGCTGGGAATGGCGATCATGGATCGCCTCCGACGGGCGGCCCGCTGAAACGCTCCGGCGCTGCAAAGCGTTTTCCTAGTGGGTAAAGAAGAAAGGGTCATGATGCTCAAACGCGATCTCCTTCGTTATGCTGCGCTTTGTACGGCCGCGGTCATCTGCTTTGGCGCAGCACCCGCCGGCGAAGTCTTGCCGTATCAGGTTGCCGGTGACGTCGCGGAGAGCTATCGGCTGCTGACAACAACGTATTACGAGCCCGTCGAGCCGCACGTGCTGCTCGCCGCGGCCGGCGGCGCGCTCGTCGAGACGGCGCATAAACACGGGGTCTCCATTTCGCCGCCGGCGCTGCGCGGGAGCAACGATCGCGACGCGACGGTTGGCGAACTCGACGCCGCGATCGCGAACGCCGCGCATGCGGCTCACGTGCCTCCCAGCGAGTTTGCGTACGCGGCGATCGTTGCGATGGCGAAGGCCGTCAACGACCGTTACACGCAGTTCTTTACGCCGGCGGAGTTCAAGGCGTTCAACGAAGCCTTGGACCCGGCGCGCATCGGCGGAATCGGCGTGATGATCGAGCCCGACACCACCACCGGCTACGTTCGTCTCACCTACGTTCTTCCCAGCACCCCCGCCGAACGCGCGGGTCTGCAGGTTGGAGATCTCGTGATGTCGGTGAACGGCACGCCGACCAAGGGGCTCGCGGTGGACGCGGTCAGCGCGCTGTTGCGCGGCCAGGCCGGCACCGTCGTGTCGGTGACTCTCTCCCGTGCGAATGCCACGTCGGTCGTCTCGATCACCCGCGACAACGTGCAGCCGCCGACCGTGATCTATCGGATGCTCGCCGACAACATCGGCTACGTCTGGGTGATGGCCTTCGGCCGCGCGACGCCCACGGAGTTCGATGCGGCGGTCACGCGTCTCAACCAGCAGGGCGCAAAGGCGCTCGTTCTCGACTTGCGCAACGACGGCGGCGGTTACGTCGACTCCGCATTGGACATCAGTTCGAAGTTCATCGCCAATAAGGCCCTCTTGACGGTCGAAGAGCGCGGACGGCACGACACGACGATCCACGCCGACGCCAATGCTTCGATTACGCTGCCGGTTAGCGTGCTCGTCAACCAGTACACCGCCTCGGCTTCCGAGATTACGGCGGGCGCGCTGCAGGACGACGGGATTGCGATGCTGGTTGGAGCCAAGACGTTCGGTAAGGGTGTCATGCAGACGCTAACGCAGCTGCCGGACGGCGCGGCGATCAAGATCACCACCGCGCACTATCTCACGCCGAACCGGCGCGACATCAACCTGCGCGGAATCGACCCCGACATTCGAATCGACGAGAACCAGAACGCGCGGTTCGGAGAGACCGACCGCGATGCGCAGCTGCGCGCCGCGATCTCTGAACTACAGAAGCAGATCGCGACGAAAAACTAGACGCTCCCGTTGAGGGAGAGACGATGGCCGCCGGGGTGGCGACGGACCAATCGAACGACGGTTCCGTTACCCGAGAACGCGACGTCGTCCATCAGGCGCCGCATGAGGAAGATGCCGAATCCCCTGCCGCGGTGATCCGGCTCGATGCTCCCGTGGTAGCTCGGCGTCGAAAAGCCGTGGCCCCCGTCGCGGATCTCGATCGAGAGTTCGTCACCGTCGAACCGGCACTCGACCGTGAACCCAAGCGCGTTCGCACCGGCGCTCCCATGCTCGACGGCATTGCTCAGCGCCTCGCCCGCGGCGAGGCGGATATCCGCAATCTCGCTTTCGGCGAAGCCGCAGGCACTGGCAAAGCCTGCCACCCCCCGTCGTGCTAACGCGACGTTGCGGATGTCACTGGTGTATTCTGCGCGATAATGTGTGTTCAAAAGGATGGCGGTCCCGTAAATAGCCAATTTCCCGGCTCTCAGCCTTGCCTAAACCTTTGCGAGCCACGAGAGTGGTTGGGAGCGGGTCGGAAGTCGGCGCCGGCCCGTCGAAAACTCCGGCCGGCGGATGCCAGGGGCGATTAGCTCAGCTGGGAGAGCGCCTCCCTTACAAGGAGGATGTCGGCGGTTCGAGCCCGTCATCGCCCACCATTTTCCGCCGGTACGCGGGCCCCGGTCGGGGGTACAAAGGGCGAAAGCATGCTGACGACTATCGCCCTGGTGGCGCAGGCCGCCGCCGTAACCGCGCCGGCCGACCAATACTTCGGAAAGCTGAAGATGAGCGCGCTGCGGATTCGCTACGAGACGATGCAGCTCAAGAAGCGGTACGAGACGCACCAGTTGCTGCCCGAACAGGCCGAGCATTTGTTGCTCCTCACCCAGGACGCGTTCGACCAGTGGGCGCGGGCGTATCCGAAGGACCCCTGGCTCGCGTCCACCGGCTATGCGATCGCGGCGCTCTTCGGCGAATTTCCGGGTTCCACGGCCCGCGATCACGCCGTCGCCCTCTACGCCTACGTGAAGACGAGGTTCCCCGCTTCCTCGTACGCGGCGTCCAGCCGGACGGCGCTCCATCACGGCGTGCCGGTGAAGCCAGATCCAGCCTGGGCGATTGCAATGCGAACGCCTTCGCCCTCGCCCTCGCCGGCGGTCTCGCCCTCGTCCTCCGCGGGCGCCTCGCCCTCGTCCTCCCCGGGCGCCTCGTCCCCGGCTGCGTCGCCTTCCCCGTCAGCGGCTCCAGGGAGTCCGCACCCGCCCTGGTAAAAGGCCCTCCTCATGGAGACGCTGCCGGCCTACGCCGAGATCGGCGTGGAGCGCGAGGGCGAGATCGCGGTGGTTACGATGCGGCGCCCCGAGAGACGCAACGCGCTCTCGCTGCAGATGATGCGCGAGCTCGAGAGGGCACTTGCATCGTTGTCGAACGAGCAGGGCGTACGCGCGGTGATCCTGCGCGGAGAAGGGCCTGCATTTTGCGCCGGCCACGACCTTCGCGAGCTGCGCGATCGTGATGCGGGCGCATACGCGACGATTTTCGATGCCTGCGTCGACTTGATGGCGCGCATCGTGGAGACCCCGCAGCCGGTCATCGCCGAGGTTGCGCGCGTCGCGACCGCGGCCGGCTGCCAGCTCGTCGCCGCCTGCGATCTTGCCGTTGCATCGACGGAGGCATCGTTTGCGACGCCGGGCGTTCGCATCGGGCTCTTCTGCAGCACGCCGATGGTCGCGTTGACGCGCGCAATCGGACGCAAGCGTGCGATGGAGATGTTGCTGACCGGCGATCCCATCGACGCGAAGACCGCGCTGGACTGGGGTTTGGTCAACCGTGTCGTGCCGCCGGAACAGCTCCATTCGACGGCGCTCGAGCTCGCCGGGAAGATCGCGTCGGCGAGCCGCACCGTCGTGGGGATTGGCAAGGCCGCGTTCTACGCACAGATCGATCTCGACCAAGCGTCGGCGTATCGCTACACGAAAGACGTTATGACCCGCAACGCGCTCGAAGCCGACGCGCGCGAGGGCATCGCCGCATTTCTCGAAAAGCGCACACCAAAGTGGTGACGGCCTCTTGGAGGGGATAGTCTCCCACCGTTGAAGCCGAACCGTCCGCGTCACTCGACTCGTGGGTCGCGAGCGAACGCGTTGAAATCACAAGCGTCGCCCACACCCGGTATGTGTGACCCGACAAAAAGGGACTCGCGCATACGCGACGGCAGGAGGGCTCGCCTTTGGCGAGCCCTTCTGTAATCACCCGGCCGGCAGGCAGAAAAACTGCCTCGCCGGAGCGAACCAGAGTCGCTTCGTGACGCTCTATACTCCCAGAACGCGCTATGCGGCCGTCATCTTACTCGTTGCGCTCCTCGCGTCGCTTGCCGTCGCATTCTTTCGCGTACGCACCGAATCGCATGCCCGGCGCGTCGAGCTCGCAATGGATTTCACCGATCTCGACGCACTCGCGCGCTCCTATGACTACAATCCGGCGGCCTTCTTGATCGCGCTGCGCCGCGCCGGCCTCACCTCGCTTGCGCTGACCGAAGAGCTCGGAACCAACGTCGGCAACAACGGCAGGGCCTACGCGACGACCGGGGCGGCGCTGGTCAATCAGGCGCGGCTCTCACCGATCCGCGACCCGCTGCTCGCGCGCCTCGTCGCGAGCCGGCGAATCGACGACGGCGCGATCTACCTGATCGTCTCGGATCCGTCGACCTATCACCGCTACCTTTCGCAGCTCTCCCTGCACTTTAGCCGCAACACCGTGCGGGTATTGCGGGCGACGCGCCCGTGGTTGATCGAGGTGCGAACGCAAGTCGACTACTTTAATGCAGTCGCACTCGGCATTCCGACCGAGCAGATCGAGCTGGCGCACCGTCTGGCGCTGCTCGTCGTGCCGCGCTTTCAGAACGACGAGCGCTTTGGGGCACCGCAGATCAACGCGCTCTTCGACGACGTGCTGCGCTACGATCCGAAGGTTTCTACGGTCATCTTCTTCGGGCTCGGCAACGCCGTCGTCGGCTATCCCGATCACCTCGAGGACACCGCCGAGACGTTCAAACGGCACATCTTCAACTTCGGCTCGATCGAGACGTACGATCCCAGCCAGGTGCAAAAGGGCAGCGAAACCCTCGCGCGGCTGATTCCGGGACGGACCGTGCGCGTTCAAGCGATCGCCAAGACCGAGTTGGATAAGCTCAAGCTCGACGAGGTCGTGGCACGATACGTGCTCGGCGCGCGCGAGCGCAACGTTCGCGTCGTTTATCTACGGCCGTGGGCGCACCAAGACGGCAAGCTTTCGATCGAAGCGACCAACGTCGAGATGGTCAAACGGATCGCCGACGAACTGCGCGCCGGCGGCTTGCGGCTCGGGCGCGCCACGCCGATACCGCAGTACCGCGGTAACAATCGTCTTCTCGTGGGCCTGGCTGCACTCGCCGTGCCGTCGATCTTCATCCTCTTGCTGGAGTTCTTCGGATGGTATCGTCGCAGCATCGCTGCGGTCGCGTACGCGCTCACCATCGCGCTCTACCTCGGCGGCCTGCTCGCGCATCACGACGCCTTCGCGCGTTCGGCGATTGCCCTCGTTGGCGCGCTGCTCTTTGCCACTGCGGCCCTGCTGATTCTGATCCCCGCCTGGCGCGAGATTCCCGCACCGACGACCGCGACGCAGCTCCTCCGAAGCTTCGGCTGGACGGTCGCCGCGACCGGCGTCGCGCTGCTCGGGGCGCTCGTCGTCGTCGGACTGATGAGCATGCCGCTCGCGATGGAAGAGATCGAACGTTTTCGCGGCGTGCGGCTGGTGCTCGCGCTTCCACCGCTCATCGCGCTCGTGCTCTACCTCTTCGACCGGCGATTCGGCTCGGGGATCGAGCGTCCGCGAGATCTCTTCCTCTCGCCGGTGCTCGCCTATCAGCTCTTCGGCGGGATCGCGATCGTTGCCGCCGGGGCGTTGATGCTCGCGCGCAGCGGCAACGACAGCGATATCTCACCCTCTCCCATCGAGCTTGCGCTGCGGCATTTCCTGACGGCAGCGCTCAGCGTACGGCCGCGTTTCAAAGAGTTCTTGATTGGCTTCCCCTGTCTGATGCTGCTCCCCGCGCTGCTGCCGTCGCATCGTCGCGTCGTCGGCTGGCTTCTCGCATTGGGGATCGGCGTTGGAATCGGCGACGTGATCGATACGTTCTCTCATTTGCATACGCCCATCGAGGTCTCGCTGCTGCGCATCGTCAACGGACTGATCGTCGGCGCCATCATCGGCGCGCTGGCGATCTGGATCTACCGGCGTCGCGTGCCGGCACAGTCGTGAGCGCGCGCGTGCTCGTATCGGGTTACTACGGTTTCGGGAATCTCGGCGACGAGGCATTGCTCGAAGTGATCGTCGAGGGTGTGCGGCGCACGCTTCCGGCGGCGCCGATCGAAGTACTCTCCGCGACGCCGGTGCGCACCGAATCTTCCCTGCACGTAGAGGCGACTCCACGCTGGGAGTGGCGTGCGGTGCGAGCGGCCGTTCGGCGTGCCGACGTCGTGCTCTCCGGCGGCGGCGGCCTGTTGCAGAATCAAACGAGCCTGCGCAGCCTGCTCTATTATGCCTCCATCCTGCGAGAGGCGGCCCGTAGCGGGCGCAAGTCGATGATCTTCGCTCAATCGATCGGCCCGCTCGATATCTGGGGCCGATTGCTCGTGCGACGGTTCTGCCGTGGCGTGAACCGCGCGACCGTACGCGACGAACGATCGTCGCTGCTGCTTCGCGAGCTGTTGCCGAAGACGCCGATCGAGCGGACCGCCGATCCGGTATTCCTCTACGAGACGCCCGAGGCGGGCGTCGATCTCGCTGCCGAAGGGCTTGGCCCCGAGAGCGGCCCGTACGCCGTCATCAGCGTGCGGCGCTCCGCCGGATCGCGCGACGCGCCGCGTATCGTGGCGCGTGCCGTCGATCGTTTGGCCGAGCGCCACGGTATTCGATCGGCATTTCTGCCGCTCGGCGGCGCGGCCGACGCGGCGATCTCGACCGACGTCATTCGTGCCTGCGCCTCGGCCCCGATGCTTCTCCCGGAGTGCTCTCTCGCAAAGGCGGCGGCAATTCTGAGGGAGGCGCGCGTCGTCATCGGTATGCGCCTGCACTCGCTGGTCCTCGCCGCTCGGTACGGCGTCCCGTTCCTGGCGATTCCGTACGATCCAAAGGTGAGCGCGCTCTGTGAGGACCTCGAGTATCCGATGCAACCGTTATGGACGCCCGGTGCGCAGCCTCCGCCCGGCCAGCAGATCGACGATCTCGTCGACCGGCTGGTCGCCGATCGCGACGGGCTGTCGGCGGCGCTGCGCGCGAGGGCGGGCGTCATCGCCAAGGCGGCCGAACGCAACTTCGAAGCGCTCCGCGAACTCTTGAACGAGCAATGACGGACTATCGAGCGACGCTCAACCTTCCCCGCACCGGCTTTCCGATGAAGGCGGATCTGGCCACGCGCGAACCGCAACGCGTCGAGTGGTGGGACGAGCAACGCACCTACGAGCGCCGTTTGGAACGCAACGTTCCCAATGGGCCCTGGATCTTACACGACGGGCCGCCGTACGCCAACGGCGAGCTTCACATGGGGCATTTCCTCGGCATGGTGCTCAAGGACATGTTCGTGAAGATCGCTCTGCTGGACGGAAAGTACGCCAAGTTCGTACCGGGCTGGGATATGCACGGGCTTCCGATCGAGTACGAGACGCTCAAACACCTCGGCATCAAAGATTTCCACTCGATCGATCCGCTCGAGCTGCGCGAGCGCTGCAAAGAGCGCGCGCTGTTCTGGCTCGACCGCCAGCGCGAGCATCGGCGGCGAATGGGGAACTTTGGGCTGTGGGACCGCCCGTATCGCACGATCGATCCCTCTTTTGAAGCGACGATCGTCAACGCGCTCGCCGACCTTGCCGCGCGCCAGCAGATCTATAAAGGCTTACGCTCGACGCTCTGGTGCATTCACGACGAGACGGCGCTGGCTGAGGCGGAGATCGAGTACGAGCCCCGCGTCTCCCCCTCGATCTACGTGCGCTTCTCTGCAAACGGCGATCAGCGCGAGCAAATTCTCAAAGCGTTCGGCGTCGAGGCTCCGGTTGGAGAGCCCATTTCGTTTCTCATCTGGACGACGACGCCGTGGACGCTGCCCGCCAACGTTGCGATCGCTCTGCGCGCCGACGCAACCTACGGCCTCTACCGCCTCGACGGCGAGCTGGTGATCGCCGCCGAAGCGCTGGCGCAGCGAGCGTTCGGAGAGCGCTTCGCCGCTGCGTTGCTCGCCGGACGGGCGCGCGGCGAGCAGCTCGACGGGCTCGCGGTGCGTCATCCCTTCATGGATCGGAACTCGATCGTCGTGCTCGCCGATTACGTCGATCTCGAAACGGGAACCGGAGCGGTGCATACGGCGCCCGGACACGGTGCGGACGACTTCGATACCGGCGTTAAGTACGATCTGCCGATTCTCAACCCGGTCGACGCGGCCGGGTACTTCACGGCCGAGGCCGGCCCGTATGCGGGCCTGCAGATATTCGCTGCAAACGAGCGAATCATCGAGGACCTGCGCGCGAGCGGCGCGTTATGGAGCTCGGCCGAATACGAGCACTCGTACCCGCACTGCTGGCGTTGCAACAACCCGGTCATTTTCCGCGCGACCGCGCAGTGGTTTCTCGCCATGGATCAGAATCTGTTGCGCGCGCACGCGCTCGATGCGACCGACGCAGTAGAGTACGTGCCGGAGTGGGGGCGCGCGCGTCAGCGCCAGATGATCGAGACGCATCCGGAGTGGTGCCTCTCTCGCCAGCGCACCTGGGGAACTCCGATACCGGCGGTGATCTGCACGTCTTGCAACGAGTCGATTCTCGACCCTCGCATCGCCCGAAGGGCGGCGGAGCGATTCGGCGAGGTGGGCGCGGGCGCTTGGTGGAGCGACCCGGTAGACGTTTATCTTCCCGATGGATTCGTCTGCCCGCGTTGCGGAGCGACGGAGTTCGAGAAGGAGAAGAACATCGTCGACATCTGGTTCGAGTCGGGGGTAACGCACCTCGCGGTGCTGGGGCGTGACGGCCTCCCGTGGCCGAGCGACATGGTTCTCGAGGGCGCCGACCAGTTTCGCGGCTGGTTTCGCAGTTCGTTGATCACGGCTGCCGCCATCAAAGGGCGAGCTCCGTATCGCCGCGTCGTGAAAAACGGCTGGGTGAACGACGAGCAAGGGCGCCCGATGTCCAAGTCTCGCGGTACCGGCATCGACGCAATCGACGCGATGTCCCGGTTCGGCGCGGACGTCTTGCGCCTGTGGGCGGCTTCGGTGGAGCCGATCGACGACGTGCGCTTCGGGCCGAACGTCGTCGAGCAGGTCGGACGCGTGTACCGCAATATCCGAAACCGAATGCGGTTCATGCTCTCGAATCTCGACGACTTCGGCGCAAACGAAGTTGTGGCGCGCGAGGCGATGGAGCCGATCGACCGGCTCGCCTGCACCGTCGCCGACGCGTTCGTAGCCGGCGTCAAAAGCGCCTACGATCGTTGTCAGATCCACGACGCCTATTTGCGCATCGTCGAGTTCGAAAGCTCGATGTCGAGCCTGTACTTCGACGCACTCAAGGATCCGCTCTACTCTCGCGCGGCCAACGATCCGCGGCGGCGCAGCGCACAGTCGGCGCTGCTCTACGTATTGACGCGTCTCTTGACGGCGGTCGCGCCGGTGCTGTCGTTTACGGCGGAGGAGGCCTGGCAGCATCTGCCGCAATGGGCGCGCTCGACCGCGCAAAGCGTCTTCGATAGCTCGTTTGATGCGAGCCGGCTGCGCGCAGGAGCAGAAGGGGATCTCGCCCTCTGGGAACTGCTGCGCGAGTTGCGCGCGCGAGTCGCCGCGTCGGGGTCGCCCCGGGACTTCGAAGCGCGCGTCGTCATGACGATGCCGATGCCTGTTTATAAACGTCTCGCCGCGCTCGGCGACAACCTGCGCGAGGCGCTGGTCGTTTCACAGCTCGAGCTGCGGACGGGCGATGCCGAAGAGTTCGAGCTGTTGCGCGCCGGGGGTGAAAAATGCGCGCGCTGCTGGAAATATCGCGAGCTGGGCGGGGATCCCGAACACCCGGATATCTGCGCCGACTGCGCGCAGGTCGTGCGCGGTCTAGGTTCCCTGGCGTAGGCGCCGGTCGCGGAACTGCGGCCAGCGGTTTGTTTCGATCGCCCCGCGTGCTTCGCGCATCAGCGCCCCGAGCAGGTAGACGTTGTGATAGCTCAGCAGGCGCGGTCCGAGCATCTCCTTCGAGCGAAACAGGTGTGCGAGATATGCGCGAGTGTGCGTCGTGCAGACCTCGCAATCGCACTGCGCATCGAGCGGCGCGGTATCTCGAACGAACGCCGCGTTGAACAGATTGAGCTCTCCCTCGTGGGTCATCGCCCGGCCATTTCGCCCGCAGCGCGTGGGGTAAACGCAGTCGAACAGGTCGAGGCCGGCGTCGATTGCCTCGACCAGATCGCCCACCGTTCCAACTCCCATCAGATATCTCGGTTTTGAATGGGGCAGAAGCGCCGCCGTGCGGCGCGCGGTCGCGTACATCTCTTGCCGCGTCTCGCCGACGGAGAGGCCGCCGATCGCGTATCCAGGGAAATCGAGCTCGATCAAATCGCCGGCACTGCGTTCGCGCAGAGCCTCGTCGAGGCCGCCCTGCACGATGGCAAAGAGCGCGGTCGCGTCATTCGAGGATGCGGCGGCCGAGCGGCGCGCCCATTGCGTCGTCAATCGAACCGATTCTTCGATCTTCTCGGGCGCCGCCGGCAACTTCACGCAAACGTCGAGCACCATCGCGACGTCGCTGCCGATTCGTTCTTGAAAGGCGACGACGTTTTCGGGCGTAAAACGGTGCGAGCTGCCGTCGAGGTGCGAGCGAAAGGTCACCCCCTCATCGTCCAGTTCGCGACGGCTCTCCAAGCTGAACACTTGGAACCCCCCGGAATCGGTGAGAATCGGATGCTCCCAGGCCATGAAGCGATGAAGTCCGCCGGCCGCTTCGAGCGTTTCGATACCAGGTCGTAACCACAGGTGGTACGCGTTCGCAAGCACGATCTGCGCGCTCGCGCGCTCCAAATCGCCGGGCGTCAAACCTTTCACGGTTGCAGCCGTTCCAACCGGCATGAAGCACGGCGTCTCCACGACCCCATGCGTTAACTCCAACCTCCCCCGCCTCGCCGCCCCATCTTTTTTCAGAAGCGTGAATACGGCGCTCACCCCTGCATCGAAACGATTTCTCGAGCGTGCACGTACTCCGGAGGCGGTGGCGCTTCGAACGACATCGGTTCGCCGGTACGCGGATGGCGAAACGAGAGCCGCCATGCGTGGAGGGCCTGCCCCGGGAGTTCGAAGCGCGATTCGGTCTTTCCGTAGAGCGGATCGTTGAGAATCGGGTGGCCGATGGCCGCGAGGTGCACGCGAATTTGGTGAGTACGCCCGGTTTCGAGGCGGAAGACCAGCTCGGAATGCTTTTCGAAACGCTCGCGCATTTCGTAGTGCGTGACCGCGGGTTTTCCGTCCGCCGTGATGGCGAACCTTAGACGATTGCGCGGGTCGCGGCCGATGGGGCCTTCGATCGAGCCGAGCGGGTGTTCGGGCACGCCTCGAACGAGCCCAAGATATTCACGTTCGATCCGCCGCGCCTTCATCGCAGCGCCCAGCGCGTGCAGGCTTTCGTCGCGCTTGGCTACGACGAGCAGTCCGGAGGTATCCCGGTCGAGGCGATGGACGAGGCCGGGGCGCAAGAGATCGCCGGGAAGCCGCGCCTGGACGTGGGCGAGCAGCGCGTTCACCAGCGTTCCGCTCGTCGCGCTGTGCGCGGGATGCGTAATCATGCCGGCCGGCTTGTCGATGACGAGCAGATCCTCGTCTTCGTAAACGATGTCGAGCGGGATCGATTCGGGTTGAGCGACGAGCGCTTTGCGCAGTTCGATCTCGAACTCAAGGACGTCGCCCGTCTCGACGGCCCGGCTCGGCTTTACCGAGATTCCGTTCAGCGTGACGTCGCCGCGGCGAGCGCTCTGGGCGATGAGCGAGCGCGGGGCGCCGCAGAGCGCGGCGATCAGAACATCGGTACGCTTTCCGGCCTGCTCAGCGGTGACGACGTGTAACAAGGCTAGAGAGGATCAGCAGCCCGACCCCCACCGTGATGCAGGAGTCCGCGACGTTGAAGATATTCGGCCAGATGCGATAAAAGTCGATAAAGTCGATTACGAACCCGTAGTGCAGGCGATCGACGATGTTACCGATCGCACCGCCGACGATCATGCCGAAGGCGATCCGTACGATCTGCGAGCGCGCGGCGGCTTCGCGGAAGCTGAACCAAAAGAGAACGAGCACGACGATCGCCATCCCGATCAGCAAGACGGCACTGCTGCCGAATAGCCCGAATGCGCCGTGAACGTTGCGCTCGAACGTCCAGTTGAGGAGATTGGGGATTATCGTGCGGCACGGCGGAGCGATCGGGGCGCAGGTTCGTAGGATCCAAACCTTGCTGTACTGATCGGCGGCAAGCGTCGCAATGGCGGCCGCCGCGATGACGAGCGCTTGTTTTAGGCTAGAGATTCGGTTGCGGTACAAACTGATAGAACCATCCGGCGACGTTGAGGAATGCATTGTTGACGAGAACCAATCCGACGGCAATAAGAAACGCGCCCGAGGCGAACTCGATCACCCGCAACGAACGCTTGATTCGCCCCAGCAAGGGCAGAACGACGCCGATTGCCAGTGCGGTTGCCAGAAACGGGAGCGCAAGCCCAAGGCAGTAGAACGAGAGCAGCAGCGCCGCCGCGGCGCTGTGCTGTTGCGACGCAATCGCCAAAATCCCCGCTAAGATGGGGCCGATGCAGGGCGACCAGCCCGCCGCGAAGGCCATGCCGACCAGCCCCGAGGTCCAGAGGGTGCGCCGGTCGAGGTTCAGATGGGCTCGCGTGTCCCGCATCAGCAGCGGCGGGACGCGCAGCATTCCCATCATCTGGAGGCCTAGCAGGACGACCAGCACGCCGCCGATCTGCGCGATCAGCACCCGGTTCGCGTCGAGCACGCCGCCGATCGCACTCGCGCTCAAGCCCAGCGCGATGAAGATCAGGCTGAATCCGGCGACGAACGCAAGTGCGTGCGAGAGCAAGTGCACCCTCGTCTTCGCCGACGTCGCCGATTGCAGATCTTCCAGGCTCTCGCCCGTAAGCAAGGATAGGTAGGCCGGCACCAGCGGAAGGACGCACGGCGAGACGAAGGAAACGAGGCCCGCTAGGAAGGCGATGCCGGCGGTGATATGTGTCGTCGCGGTCATCTGTGAAGATTGTTAGAAATGCAGCACTGGTTCACCTATCCGAACATCGACCCCATCGCGATCCACCTGGGATCTCGCTTCGGGATCCACTGGTACGGAATCGCCTACTTGGTCGGGTTCGTCTGCGTCTACCTGTGGATGAGCCGCCCGGCCGGCCTCCGTCGCCTGGGCCTCACAAAACAAGACATTCAGGATTTTCTTTTCTACGCACTGGTCGGCGTGATCGTGGGCGGGAGAACGTTCTTCGTCATCAACGACATCATCAGCAAGCACGACGCCTCGATGTACGTCTCCAATCCGCTCAACATTATCGCGATTTGGAACGGCGGTATGGCCTTCCACGGCGGTCTGGTCGGCGTTCTGATTGCGATCTGGATCTTCGTTCGCCGTCATCCGGGCCTCAAATATACCGTCGTCGGCGACGAGGTCGTCATGATGCTGCCGGTCGGCATTACGCTGGTGCGCCTCGTGAACTTCATCAACGACGAACTATGGGGCGACGTTTGCCAGCCGGACCATCCGTGGTGCATCATCTTTCCCGCCGCGCCGCTGGTCAACGGCATGCCGGCCTACCGTCACCCCTCGCAGATCTACGAGGCGATTCTCGATATATTAACGCTGCCGATCATACTGCTGGTCTACCGGCTCAAGCCGAAGGACGGTGTCGTCGCATGGACCTGGTTCACGCTCTACGGGATCACGCGCACGATTGCGGAGATGTGGCGCCAGACGGACTTCAGCTGGATGGGGCTGACGGGCGGCCAGCTCTATGCGGTGCCGATGATCGTCGCCGGCGTCATCGGAGTCGTCTTTTGCGCGATGCGGCCCGGTCCGCGAACCGAGGCTCGAAGCGTCGCGCCGCGTCCGGCCCGTGGATGACCCAGAGCCTCCTCGAACGATATCGGGCTTTACGGCGCGAAATCGACGAGGAGATCCAGCGCTGCGGACGCGAGCCGGCGAGCGTGACGCTCGTCGGGATCGCAAAACGTCAGAGCGCTGCATCGATCGGGGCGGCTATCGAGGCCGGTTTGACCGATATCGGGGAGAGCTATCTGCAGGAGGCGCTGGGCAAGTTCGCGGCGCTCCCGCCGGTGCGCAAGCACTTCGTCGGCCATCTGCAGACCAATAAGGCCCGTGGGATTGCGCAAGCCTTCGATGTGGTGCAGAGCGTAGACCGCGCCGAAGCCGGCGTCGCGCTCTCGAAGGCGGCGGTCGAATGCGGCAAGAGCCTTCCTGTCTTGCTTCAGCTCAACATCTCGCCGCAAGAGCGCTTCGGATGCCCGCCGGGCGAGGCCGAGCGTCTCGCCGGCGTGATCCGCGGGCAGGCGGGCTTGCGCTTCGAGGGCATTATGGCTATCGGCCCGCTGACGGCGGACCGCGACGCGATCTCATCTGCTTTTGAGCTCGCCGCCAAGACCTTGGAGCGTATAGGTGGAACTACGCTCTCCATCGGCATGTCGGGAGATTGGCGCGAGGCGCTGCGAGCAGGTTCGACGATGTTGCGCATCGGTGAGGCGCTCTTTGGCCCGCGCACAGATGGGAGGCACGCGTGAGCGTTTTTAGTAAAATCGGTTCCTTCTTTTCGATTCGCGACGATGAAGAAGAGTTTTATGAAGAAGAGGTTCCCAGCGCACGAGTCGTTCCGTTATCGAATGCCGGACGGCGCGGCGGCACGCAGGTGAGCGTCTTTTCCCCGCGCAGCTACCAGGACGTCGTCGAAATTGCCGACGCCCTGCGCAGCCGGCAAGTCGTCATCGTGAACCTGCAAAACGCGGACCGGACGCTCTTGCAGCGCGTCGTCGATTTTACTTCCGGAGTCGCCTACACGATCGACGGCAAGATTCAGAAGCTCGCCGAGTCTATCTACCTCGTCGTCCCGGCGGGCATCGTGGTGAACGCCGCGGGTCTGCGTGATTCCATGACGGCGGACGGCACCTTTGATTTCATGACCAATAGGACGTAGGACGCGAAGCGATGCAAAAAATCACACCGGTAGACATACAGCACAAGTCTTTCAAGAAGGCCCTACAGGGCTACGACCGCGCCGAGGTCGACGCATTTTTGGACGAGGTCATCGAGACGTTCGAAGACGAGGCGCAGCAGCGCGCTGCGCTCGAGGCGGAGATCGCCGATCTCAAGGAACGCGTGAGCCACTTCAAGGCGATGGAAGAGTCGCTTCAAAACACCCTCGTGCTCGCTCAGCGCACGGCCGACGAGGTCAAGGCATCGGCGCACAAGGAGGCCGATCTCATCAAAGAGCAGGCCCGGCTCGCGACCGAACGCGAGATCGTGGGCTACAGCGATGCGATCGCCGACGTGCGGCGTGAACAGCAACGCGCGGTCGAAGCGACGGAGAAGGCGAAGAGCGAGTTGCGCAGCCTGCTGATGACGCATCTCGCGCTGCTCGAACGGACGGAACAGACGGCGAGCAACGGGGAGGGGAAGGCCGCGCCGAAGGCCGAGAGCCCGCGGCCGCCGGAGCCGGCGCCCAAACACGACGACACCAAGCGCATCACCGTCTATTAGTACCGTCGCGCTCCTCGCCGGCGACGGGATCGGCCCCGAAGTCGTTGCTGCGGCATCTCGCGTCCTAAAGTGCGTCTTCCCCAACGTCGAGTGCGCGGAGGCGCCCGTCGGAGGGGCGGCGCTCGCGCTCGGCCTGCCGGCACTCCCGCCGCAAACGCGCGAGCTCTGCGAGCGCAGCGTCGCAATCCTCTTCGGCAGCGTCGGCCTGCCGCAATACGAAGGCAAGCCGCTCGTCGAGCGTCCCGAGTACGCGCTCTTTCTGCTGCGTCGAGATTTCGAGCTGTATGCGAACCTTCGTCCGGTGCGGGTCTTCGCAGGCCTCGAGGATGCCTCGTCGTTGCGCCCCGAACTCGTCGCCGGCCTCGATCTGATGGTCGTGCGTGAGCTTACCGGCGGCATCTATTATGGCCGGCCGAAGGAGCAGCGTACCGTCGACGGCGTCGACGAGGCCGTCGACACGATGATCTACCGCGCGCCCGAGGTGGAGCGAATCGCGCGCGTCGCTTTCGACGTTGCCCGCGCCCGCCGCAAACACGTTACGTCGGTCGACAAGCAAAACATCTTGGAGACGTCGCGCCTCTGGCGGCGGGTCGTGCAAGCGGTCGCGATGGAGTATCCGGACGTTCGGCTCGAGCATCTGCTCGTCGACAACGCGGCAATGCAGCTGGTGCGCAGGCCGGGAGATTTCGACGTCATCGTTACCGAGAATATGTTCGGCGACATCCTCTCGGACGAAGCCGCGATCCTTACGGGTTCGATTGGGACGTTACCGAGCGCGAGCCTTGGAACGCGCGGTTCGCCTGGGCGCCAGTTCGGTCTGTACGAGCCGATCGGCGGTACGGCGCCCGATATTGCCGGAAAGGGCGTCGCCAATCCCACCGCCGCGATTCTCTCCGCCGCGATGATGTTGCGCCACAGCTTCGACGACGAGCGCGGCGCGGCGCGGATCGAGCGCGCCGTCGGTCGCGTCTACGCCGACGGCTTGCGAACCGCGGAGCTGTCCCCGTCGACGGGCGACGCGTTGGGCACGGGCGCTTTCACCGACGCCGTCATCGCCCGGCTTTAGGGAACCCGGCAAGAAGCCGGGCTTCAAACCGCCGTTGATTCTTGCGCGACCCTGCGGCCGATAAAGTCGATGAAGCGGACGCTTACCACGGCGTGGGAGCCCGGATGCCGGGCGCGCCAAATCGACCGCCAGCGCACGAGCGCCTCTTTTCGCATCGCCGCAAGCGTGTCGTCATCCGTGTCGATGTAGCTTTGGAGATCGACGCTGACGATCAGCGTCGTCTGCGGCTTGACGTCAAACCCCATCACGATATCGGCGTAATGGGCCTTCAGTGGAGCGAGCGCTTCGATCTCGGCATCGTCTAGGCGTTGCTGCGGCGAGGGTTGGCTGCACGCGACGAGCATGCAAATCGCCCACACGGCGGCAACACAACGGCGAAACCGAACGACTACCATGCGCTCATGGACGGAATCGGCTGGGCGGCCAGCGCCATGGTCGCGGCGCGGACGCGGCTCGAAATTGCCACGGAGAACCTCGCTAACGTATCGACCGATGCTTTTCGCCGTGTCGAGGCTCGGAGCTTTCTGACCGCACGCGGCGTCGCGATCGAGCGCACGTCGCTCGGCGGCGGCGTTTTGCGTCGTACCGGGCGCGACCTCGATTTCGCGATCGTGGGCGAAGGCTCGTTCAGAGTCCGCGACGCCGGCGGACGGATCAGCGAGACGCGGGCGGGCGCATTCGTCCGCGAATCCGACGGGACGTTGCGCGACCTCCGGGGGCGCGCGGTGCTGGGGCTCCACGGCACACTGCGCGTTCCCGCGGGAGCGAACGTCGACGCGCGCGACTTTGCGTTGCCGGCCGGCAGCCGCATCCAGAGCGGCTTTCTCGAAGGGCCATCGGTCGACGCGATCTCCGAGATGGTCGACGTGCTGGCGGCGGAGCGTTCGTTTGAGAGCGCGCAAAAAGCGGTCGCGGCAATCGACGCGACGCGCGGCAAATCCGCCGAAGCTGCGCGCGTGAAATAGGAGGAGCGTCAAATGGACCGAGCACTCTTTGCAGCGGCGAGCGGCATGGCCGCGCAGCAGCGGAATCTCGATACGATCGCCGACAACCTCGCCAACTCAGGGGTTATCGGCTTCAAGGGCTCGGTGGCGAGCTTTGCAGAACTCGTCGAGCCGGGCGGCGTAGGAGAGGGTACCGTCGCGCTCGGGTCGCGCGTGCTCTTTGCGCAAGGCAAACTCGCTCGCAGCGCCGGGCCATTCGATCTCGCAATTGATGGGCCGGGCTTCTTCGAGGTGGTCGATGCGCGTGGCCGGCACGCCTTCACTCGCGATGGCCAGTTCTCGCGCGCGGCGGACGGAACGTTGCGCAACGCACTCGATTACCGGCTCGCGGGGATTCGAATTCCTGCCGGTGCGCTCTCCGCCGGCGTCGACGAGAGCGGCACCGTACGCGCGACCTTCCCCGCTGGTTCGCGCACGATCGGGCGTATTACGCTCGCGGAGTTTCCATCTCCCGATCGCCTGCGTGCAATCGGCGGAGCAATCTTCGCAGCGACGCCGGCAGCGGGCAAGCCGGCGGGGGCCGGCGCCGGCTCGCCCGATGGGCCGAAAATTCGATTTGGCATGCTCGAAGAGTCGAACGTAACGATTATCGATGCGATGATGCAGATTCTGACGGCGCAGCGCGCGTACGAAGCAAACGCCAAGGGCGTCCAAGCAGCAGATGAGATGTTGCGTATCGCCAACAACTTGCAGCGTGGATAACGTCGCCGCTCGTCGCGCGGGCGAGATCTTCGAAGCGATGCTGCTCGCACCGGTCCTTCGTCCGCTCTGCGCCGGTGCCGGTACGCTGGGCGACTACGAACTCGACCTGATGGCCAACGAAATCGCGCGCTGCGACCGCAGCGGATTCGCGGCGCTGGTCGCGGCCCGCCTGGAAGGCCGCCGGTGACGGCCTGTACGCGCGACGAGCAAGTCGGCGCGCTGCTGCCGCTCGTGCGCCGCATGGCGCGGCGCCTCAAACGACTGGTGCCGGCCTTCGATGTAGACGATCTCGTGGGCGACGGTTCGCTCGGTCTATTGCGCGCGGTCGATTCCTTCGATCCGCTTCGCGGACCGCAGCTCGAAGATTACGCGCGGCGTCTGATCGTCGGCGCGATGCTCAACGGCATTCGCCGCATGGATCCCGTCTCTGAGCGCGCGCGCCGGATCGTGCGCGACGGTGAGAATCAACGATACACGCTGGCGGCGGCGATCGGCGAGGTTCCCAGCGCCGCTGAGACCGAACGCCGATCCCCCGGATATCGCCGCGCGCTCGCGGCGGTCTACCGCGGACAGCCGCTCTCGCTCGACGCTCCCTTGCCCGTCGGGGAATCGCTGAGCGGCGATTGGAGCTGCGATCCCGCGCAGATCGTCGCGCGCCGGCTCGAGCGTTCGCACCTCGCGGCGCTGATCGCGGGTCTGCCGAAGCGCCAGCGCGACGTCGTCCTTCTGCACTACTTCAAGGGCACGTCGCTGCGGTCGGTGGGCCGTAGCTTAGCGATCTCACCCCAGCGTGCGTCACAACTCCATTTGAGCGCGATTGCCAAGCTGAAGCGAGAGGTTTTTGCTGCGCCGCGTTGAGCTCGACGAGAACCGGCCCGCACTTTCGGCCGGCGTAGAGACGAATCGCCCGGAGGCCGTGCCGGCCGTTGCCGAGGCGGAGCTCGAGACTGCGCTTCTGCCGCACGACCATCCACGCTGGGTAAAAGACGCGGTAGCGGTTTCACAGCGCGCTCGCGAGCTCATCGCGAAGCTGCGCCCGGTTGTCATCAACGTGCTTGCGTTTTGGGATCATCGCCTCCATTCGATTATGGTGGGGGACCGACGGGTGCAGGTCGATCCCAGCGGGTGTTATCGCGCCTCGTAGCCCATGCACGATGGCTAGCGGTGCACGTGGGCGGCGACGGCGATCGCGACCGTGCCGGCGCCGATGAAGATGAAGTAGACCAGGCCTTGCGCGAGCATCAGGACGTCGCGAATTTCTCTGCGGTGAGACTGCATTGGGCCTTCCTTTTCAAAAGCTGACCCATGCATAATCTCACGCGAAACTGAAGCGCGCCCTAAGGGAGGCTGTGATTTGTATGAGCTTTATGGCGTGCAGCTGCGAATTGCGGCCGTCGTGAACTGCGGCAAGAAGGCTCGCCAGACGGGATACTGGTTATAGTTGCCCGCGGTTATCATTATCGCGAGGTCGAGCTTGGGAACGACGATCATCAGCTGTCCACCGTTGCCGCCGGCGTTGACGACCTCGTAGGTCTTTCCGTCTACCGGTAAGCTGGTAAGGTGCCAACCGTAACCGTAGCGGTCTCCCTCTCCTTGAGGCTCGGTGCGCGGCACGATCGACTGCTCGATCCAAGAGGAGTCGACGATCGCGGTGCCGTTCCACGTCCCGCCGTCGAGCAAGAGTTCTCCGAACTTCAAAAAATCGCGCGGGCGAATGTAGTCGCCGCCGCCGAGATAGGCCTCGTTGGCCGGAGGCGGCATCAACCACATCGCATAACGGCCGAACTGCAGCGGTACGGCAAACCGCCGCGCAAAATAACGAGCGATCTGCTCGTGCGTCTGCGCTGCGACGATCGCACCCAGCAAATTGATGCCCGCGGTACAGTAGACTGCCGTCGTGCCGGGGGCGCCGGCCATCGGGAGGTCGAGCGTGTAGCGATACCAATCCGTCCCGGCCGGCCGGCTCTGCATCGTCTCTTCATTGCCCGGCGAGCTATCGTCGTTATCGTTGCAGGCAAGCCCTGAAGCCATCGTCATCAGATCGGCGACCCTCATCGCCGCTTTTCGGGGGTCGTCGTTGCGGACGGGCAGATACGACGGCAGTAGACTCAATACTCGCGATTGCGGAGTAAATCGTCCGGTATCTTCGATCGCACGTCCAACGATCAGCGTCGCCACGCTCTTGGCGGCGGAGCGCGTGTCGTGCGGCGTATCCGGCGTAAACCCGTAGAAGTACTCGTCGAGCACGAGTCTGCCGTGGCGCGCGATGGAGATGCTCTGAACGTACGGCGAACGCAGCACCGGCGTACGCATGCCGACGATGTCGTCGATCGCTCGCCCGAGCGGCGCTTCCCGCATCCCGGCCATCGAGAGCCTTCCGACGCTCCATCCATCCGGTAATTTCTCCGGCACGCGATAATGCCACGTGCTCTCGGGTCGCGGGTAGAACCAGCGAAGCTCGGCGCCGCCGGCGCGGTGAAAGACGAGCGGGGCACCGTCGACCGACGCACGTTCGAGGCGCAGCGTCCCGTCGGACGCCGGCGCGGGAAGGTCGAAGAGGGTGCCGAGCGCCGCGCCGCTATTGAACTCGGGATTGCGGATGAAGGCACCGATCCGGCCGTCGCTTCCTTTGGAGACGACCAAGAAGTAATGCGCGGGTTCGCCCAACGGCGTGGCGGGCACCCAGGTTCTCGCCGGCGCCGCAATCGCTGCGGCTTCCCAGACTCCTACGAGTGCCGCCGGTATCATCGTGCCGGCGTCAGGCGCGCAGGAGGTCTGCGCCGGTCATCTTCGGCGGAACCTTGAGGCCCATGAGATGCAGCAGCGTGGGGGCGACGTCGCCGAGTTTGCCCCCGCCGGCGAGCGTACCGTGAAGATCCTTCGCAATTAGCACGAACGGCACGGCGTTGGTCGTATGGGCGGTGATCGGGTTGTTCCCGTCGTCGAGTTCTTCTTCGGCGTTTCCGTGATCGGCGGTGACCGCGAGCAGGCCGCCCGCGCGCAGGACCGCATCGGACAACCTCGCGAGAGCGCCGTCGAGCACCTCGACCGCCGCGATCGTCGCTTTCCATTTGCCCGTGTGCCCGACCATATCGGCGTTGGCGTAGTTCATCACGATCAGGTCGTAATGGCCGCTCGCGATCGCGGTGAGTGCCGCGGCGGTGATCTCGCGCGCGCGCATCGCCGGCGCTAGATCGTAGGTCGCAACCGAACGATCCGAAGGAATCAGTTCGCGCTCCTCGCCGGGCACCGGTTCTTCACGCCCGCCGTTGAAGAAATAGGTGACGTGCGCGTATTTCTCGGTCTCGGCAAGACGAAGCTGACGCAGCCCCGCGCAAGCGACGACGTCGCCGAAGGTCTCGTGCTGCGGGCGCGGCCCGAAGAGTACCGGATTGGTGTAGTTCTCGTCGTACTTGGTCATCGTCGCGAAGTACGGACGCCGGTACGCCTTCGCTGCGAACGCATCGAAGGGGTCGTGGTAATACTGCGTCGTCCCGGCGTCGAAGGCGGTCGTTAACTGCCGCGCGCGATCCGGACGAAAGTTGAAGAAGACGAAGGCGTCGCCGTCCTGAATCGGCCGCGCCTGCGCGACGACCGTCGGCGCGACGAACTCGTCGTCCTCGCCGCGCGCGTATCCCTCCCGAACCGCCGCGAGCGCATCGGGGCTACGGTGTTGCGCGCTGCCGCGGGCCAGCAGTTCGTAGGCACGCTGGGTCCGCTCCCAGCGCCGGTCGCGATCCATCGCGTAGTAGCGGCCGGTGACGCTTGCGATCGCGCCGTTGCGCCCAACGGCCGAGAGCTTCTGCTCGAGCATCTCGACGTAGCGCGTCGCGGAACGCGGCGGGGTGTCGCGGCCGTCGAGAAAGCAGTGGATGGCCAACGGAACGTTCGCCGCGATCGCGGCGTCGATCAATGCGAAGAGGTGCTCGATCGAGCTGTGCACTCGTCCGTCGGAGAGCAGCCCCATCAGGTGAAGCGTTCCTTCATTCTCTGCGGCATGCGCGAGCGCCGCGCGAAGCGTCTCGTTTTTCGCGAACTCGCCCGAAGCGATCGCGGCGTCGATCTCCGTCACGCCCTGCGGCACGACGCGGCCGCCGCCGAGATTGAGGTGGCCGACCTCGCTGTTGCCCATGATGCCTTTCGGCAAGCCGACGGACTCGCCGGAGGCGCAGAGCGTCGTGTGCGGATACTGCTCGAAGAGCCGCCGCCAGTTCGGCAGATCCGCCGCCGCGATCGCATTGCCGTGCCTCTCTTCGCGGCAGCCCCAACCGTCGAGCACGGCGAGGACGATGGGCCGGTACTTCACTGCGCGTGCGCGATCAGCGCGGCGAAACCTTCGGGGTCCAGCGACGCACCGCCGATCAATCCTCCGTTGATCTGCGGTTGCGCGACGTAGGCGGCGACGTTCGATGCGTTCATGCTGCCGCCGTAGAGAATCGGCACGCCGGCGAGCTGCGCGATGCAGCTGCGGATCGTCCCCATGACGCGATCGGCTTCACGGGGATCGCAATTCTTGCCGGTACCGATCGCCCAGATCGGCTCGTACGCGACGACGACCCTCACGAGCTCCTCAGGCGGAATGCCGGCAAACGCGTCCAGGGTCTGAGCGATCACGCGCGTGTCGGCCTCGCCAGCATCGTGCTCTTGCAGCGTTTCGCCGACGGCAACGATCGGCGTGAGGCCCTGCGAGAGCGCGGTGCGCACCTTCAAGTTCACCGTGCGATCGTTCTCGCCGCAGTAGGCTCGTCGCTCGGAGTGTCCTAAGATGACGTACGTGACGCCGAACTCGCGCAGCATCGGAGCGCTGATCTCACCGGTAAAGGCGCCCTGCAGCTCCCAGTGCATCGTCTGCGCCCCCAACCGCACGCGCGTGCCGCTCAGGCGCGACGATGCGAGCGGGAGCGAGGTAAACGGCGGCGCCACGACGACCTCGATCGCCTCGGGAACGCCGGTAACGAGGGGAAGGAAGGCGTCGAAGAACGCCGCCGTCTCGGCGGCGGTCTTGTGCATCTTCCAGTTTCCGGCGAGGATCGTTTGCGGCCGAGGCCGGCTACTGCTCAAGCGCCGCGAGTCCCGGCAACGTCTTTCCTTCGAGAAACTCGAGCGTCGCGCCGCCGCCCGTCGAAACGTACGTCATCTTGGACGCAAAGCCCAAGAGGTTGGCCGCCGCGGCGGCGTCGCCGCCGCCCACGACGCTGGTCGCGCCGGCGGCGGTCGCGCGAGCGATTGCGTCGCCGACGACTTGCGTGCCTTGGCGATAGGCGGGTCTCTCGTACACGCCCATCGGGCCGTTGAAAACGATCGTCTTCGCGGTTTCGATCGTTGCCGCGTAGGCCTCTGCGGTTGCGGGGCCGATATCCAGAATCATCTCGTCGCCGATGCCTTCGATCGCAACGACGTGCGCGCGCCCCTGCTCGTCGAACGAGGGTGCAACGACGGCGTCTACCGGCAGCCCGACCGCGACGTTGCGTTGCTTGGCGAGCGCCAGAAAACGTCGTGCCGGTGCGAGATCGTCGTCGCGCAGGGATTTTCCAACCGCGACCCCCTGTGCCGCGAGCAGCGTGTTCGCCATGCCGCCGCCGACGCAGAAGGCGTCCACGAGCAGGCACAAGTGCTCGAGCATCGCCAGCTTGTCTTTGATCTTCGCCCCGCCGATCGCGCAGACGAAGGGCTTTGCCGGATGCTCGACGATCTCCGAGAGCGCACGAAGCTCGGCTTCCATGAGCAGGCCCGCGGCGCTCGGAAGAAGGTGCGCGATCCCTTCGGTCGACGCGTGCGCGCGATGGGCCGTCGCAAAGGCGTCGTCGACGTAGAGATCGCCCAGCGACGCGAGGCGCCGCGCGAAGCCGGGATCGTTGCGTTCCTCTTCGGGGTGAAAGCGCACGTTTTCGAGCAGCAGGATCTCGCCGTCGTGCAGCTGCGCGACGGCTCGTTGCGCGACTTCACCGACGCAGTCGCCGGCGAACGCGACACTGGCGCCGAGCCGCTGCGAGAGCGCCCGCGCGACCGGCGCGAGCGAGAGCGCCGGATCCGGCTTTCCATCGGGGCGCCCGAGATGGGAGAGAACGATCGTCTTCGCGCCGCGCTGCGCGAGCCAGCGCAGCGTCGGCAGCGCAGCGTCGATGCGTGCGTAATCGCCGATCTTTCCGTCGGCAAACGGTACGTTGAGGTCCTCACGGACGATCGCGCGTTTATCTAAAACGTCGAGGTCTTGGAGCCTCCGAAACGGCACTAAGCTTTGGCGGGAATCGCCGAACCCACCATGGCCGTCAGCTCGGCGAGACGGCACGAATAGCCCCACTCGTTGTCGTACCAGGCGGCGATTTGCACGAGATCGCCGTTGGCATTGGTGAGCTTCGCATCGATGATCGAGCTGCTCGGATTCTTTTTGAAGTCGCTCGACACGAGCTCTTCTTCGGTGTACGCGACGTATTTGCTCAGCTCGCCTTCGGCAGCATGCCGGAGCAGGGCATTGAGCTCGTCTTTGGTCGTCGGGCGTTTCGTCTGCGCGACAAGATAGATCATCGAGACCGTCGGCGTCGGAACGCGCAGTGAGAAACCGTCGAAGGTACCTTCGACCTCGGGGATCGTGAGGTAGAGCGCCTTCGCGGCGCCGGTCGACGTCGGAATGATGTTCGTAGCCGCGTTGCGCGCGCGCCGTAGATCCTTATGTGGGCCGTCGAGCACGTTCTGGTCGTTCGTGTACGAGTGAATCGTGGTCATGAAGCCCTTGACCCAGCCGAGTTCGTCGACGATCGGCTTGACCGCGGTGGCTAAGCAGTTCGTCGTGCACGAGGCATTGGAGATGACGTTGTGCTTCTCGGGGTCGTAGTTGCGGTCGTTGACGCCGAGCACGATCGTGATGTCCTCACCCTTGGCAGGGGCGGAGATCAGGACTTTCTTCGCCCCGCCGCCGTCGATGTGCGCGCGGGCTTTGGCGGCATCGGTGAAGAGACCGGTCGACTCGACGACCAGGTCGACGCCCAGGTCCCGCCACGGCAGCTTGCCCGGGTCTCGCTCGCCGAAGACGCGGATGCGCCGCCCGTCGATCTCCAGCGTCGAATCCGCCGAACCGACCTTGCCGCCGTAGATTCCGTAGTTGCTGTCGTACTTGAAGAGGTGGGCGCACTCTTTGGCGTCGACCAAATCGTTGACCGCCGCGATTTCGATCTCGGGATGGCGTTCGACGATCGCTTTGGTAAAGTTACGTCCGATGCGGCCGAAGCCGTTGATTCCGATGCGCATGCAGCGCCGTTACCCGACCGCTTTGGGGCTCCCCTGCACGCCGCGCAAGGAGCCGGCCAGCCGGGTCAGCGCGCCGAAGCGACTGCTCACGGTGGGCTTGCCGATGGGGGGATTGCAGCGGCGCCCGAGTTCCGCTAACGATTCGTCGGGATGGCGCAGGCGCAGCTCGGCGAGTTCGCGCAGCGGCGGCGAGAGCGAGGGCAGCCCGTAAGCGTTTTCGAGAAACTCGATGACGCGCCGCTGCTCGGCCCCGGCCGCGGCGCTGCGCTGCAGGTTCGCGGCCTCGGTATTCACCAGCCGGTGGATACGGTTTTTGGTCTCGCGCAGCGCGCGCACGTCCTCGAGGTGCAGCACGGCCGTGAACGCGCCGATTCGCGTGAGCAGCTCGGCGATCGCGTCGAAATCCTTGAGGTAGAGCACGACGCGCCGCTTCCGGCGTGCCTCTTTTGCGGGGACGCCGTTGCTTCGCAGAGTCCAGGCCAAGCGCTGGGCGATGAACTCGTCGCGAACGACGAACTCCAGATGGTATCCACGGGCGCCCGCCGCGAGCGATCCGCAGGCCAGAAAGGCGGCGCGCAACTCCACGAGCCGGTCGCACTTGTGGACCGGCTTCGCCGGGATTGCGAGCAGACGCTCCGGGAGGGCGACGGCAAAGGTCGGTAAACGCGCGAGCCGGGTCGGTGACCGCGCCTCGATCGGATGGAGCTTGCGCTCGTCCAGCAGCGACCAAAAGAGGCGCGCGACCGAGTTGCGGTGGGTTACGAACTCGTCGCCGGTTGCGCCATAGAGCGCGAGCGAGGCTACGAGCGCCTCGCGGCAGTGCCGCTCGCTCGGAAGCTCGCGCGCCAGAGCGTCCTTGGTATCGGCGGAGATCACAGCCACTCCGCTTCGTCCTTCCGGGAGTCGAGGATCTCATACAGCTCGGCGGGCTTGACCCCGGGCGTGACGCGCAACGGTACTTCGCGGATGCGAACGGTGACGAACTTCGTGGCGTAGTGAATCTCGAGGACGTCGCCCGGCTTCACCTGGTAGCCGGGCTTGAGGGCCTTGCCCTCTCTCGTGATCCGCCCGTGCTCGAGCGCCTCATGCGCCTCGCTGCGCCGCTTGGCCAACCGCGACACCTTCATGAACTTATCCAACCGCACCCGACCCCCGTTTCGCCGCATCATGAGTTTTTCGGCGCCCCCGAACCCCTCGGTGTCACTCTGAGGCTGCCGGTGTCACCCTGAGGCTGCCGGTGTCACCCTGAGCCTGTCGAAGGGTGGGCGGGTTGACAGTATCACGATATATCGGATAATGTATCGACATGCACCGATGGAATAGACGCCCCCACGGAATGCGCCGCTTTCGGCGTGGAATCTTGAAGTTTGCCGTGCTCAAACTGCTGGCGGAGATGCCGAGCCACGGCTACGAGCTGATCCGAGCGATTCGCGAGAAGGGCTGGGGCGGCGGGGCCGGTTCGGTCTACCCGCTGCTCGCCGCACTCGAGGCGGCGGGCTTTATCGCCGGCCGCGACGAGGGCGATCGGCGCATTTTCGAGCTTACCGACAAAGGGAGAAAGATGCTGGAAGAGCGCGCGGCCGATATCGGCCGGTTTTTCGAAGGTGACGACGAGGAAGAGGGCACGGCCGACGTGCGGGCGCAGTTGCGCGAAGCGGCGGATCGCTTAGCGCATGCCGTATCCCAAATGGGATATTCTTCCAAGCCGGAGACCGTCGAGCGCGTGCGCGACCTGCTCGACGAAGCCCGCAAGAAAATTTACGAAGTGCTCGCGCAAGAATAAGGGGCTTCCGATTGGCGCAAGCGCGAACGGCGCACCGCGGGGTCAACATTTTCGAGGAGGGCAAGCCGATGTGGCAGATCCTCCTCGTCTTTCTGATACCTCTGATGCTGAGCAACGTCTTGCAGTCGGCATCGCAGACGATGGCGAGCATCTGGATCGGCCGCTTGATCTCGACGCACGCACTCGCCGCGATCTCGGCCGTCTTTCCGATTGTCTTTTTGCTTTTTTCGTTCGTCTTCGGCGTATCGAGCGGGAGCAGCGTTCTCGTCGGTCAAGCCTATGGGGCGCGCGACTACCACAAGGTCAAGAAGATCGCCGGCACCGTGCTCGGCGCGGCGCTGTATTTGGGCATCATCGTCGCGATTCTCGGCGCGTTCGGCTCGCCGTTCGTCCTCAAGTGGCTGGCGACGCCCGCCGATATCCTCCCTCAGTCGGACGCCTACGCGCGCGTCGTCTTCCTGACGATGCCGATCTTCTTTTTCTATTTCGTCTACGTTACGATCTTGCGCGGCACCGGCGATTCGACGACGCCCTTTTACACGCTGCTCGTCTCGAGTCTGCTCGCGATCGCCGTAACGCCGCTCTTCATCGTCGGGGCATTGGGTCTGCCGAAGCTCGGCGTGGTAAGCGCGGCGGTCGCCGGCTTGATCGCCAACAGCGCGGCGCTCGCGTGGCTGCTCTTTTATCTCGCGCGCAAGGACAATCCGCTCAAGTTCGATCGCGAGACGCTCTCCGATATGCGCATCGATTGGAAGATCCTCGGTGCGGTCGTTCGCATCGGCGTGCCGACCGGTATTCAAGTGATGATGGTCTCGCTGGCCGAGATCGCCGTAATCTCTTTCGTGAACCGGTTCGGCTCGGACGCGACGGCAGCGTACGGCGCGGTGAACCAGGTCGTCGGGTACGTGCAGTTCCCGGCGATCTCGATCGGCATCGCGGCATCGATCTTCGGCGCGCAGTGCATCGGCGCGCGCCGCGAGGACAAGCTCGGCAGCGTCGTGCGCTCGGCGGTCGGTTTGAACTACGTCGTCGGCGGCTGCATCATCGCCCTTTCCTACATTTTTGCTTGGGCGATTCTCGGCTGGTTCATCACCGACCGCCACACCCTCGATATCGCGCACCAACTGCTGATGATCACGCTCTGGGGCTACCTGCTCTTTGGAAACTCCGCGGTGCTCTCGGGCCTGATGCGCGGCAGCGGTTCGGTGCTTTGGCCGACGCTCAACGGAATCTTCGCGATCTGGTGCGTCGAAGTGCCGGTTGCGTACTTCTTGATGCACCGCATCGGTCTCGACGGGATCTGGCTGGGCTACCCGATCTCGTATTGCGTCGTCTTGACGCTGCAGTTCAGCTACTACACGTTCGTCTGGAAACGCAAAACCCACGAACGCCTAGTTTGAACGCACGGCGAGTTGATGTTTTCCGACTCATTGCGGAGAGCGCAGCGTAGGGGCTGACGAGAAGGCTGCAACTTTTTCGAGCCGGCCACGGATGGCCGCTTCAAAACTTTGTTTTCTCGAAAAAATGCAGCAGCAGGAGCGGAGCACGGATGCGGAGCGACGAGCCGCTTCGAGTCGGCCTCTACGCTGCGCTCTCCGCAATCAGACTACTTCCTTTTTTTCTTTCGCGGCGTGACGCACGTACCGGACGCGCGGCAGACGACGACCGGCGTTTCGAGCAGGTCGGCGGCGCTCTCGTTGACGTCCGGGCGCGCGGCGATTACTTTGCGCGCTTCGAACTCCATGCGGCGCGACGTTTTGCCGACGTTGACGATCGTGCCGGTCACCTCGACGTAGTCGCCGGCAAAGACGGGCGCCAAAAACTCGACGCTGTCGTACGAGGCAAAGAGCCCTTCGTCGCCGTCCATGCGAATCAGAAGCTCGGTCGCAACGTCTCCGAAGAGCGCGAGCATGCGCGCGCCGTCCACGAGGTTGCCACCGTAGTGCGCGTCGTGCGCGCCCATGCGCAGGCGCAGCCGGGCGGTCAGGTTTTCGCCAGTTTCCATAACTCCTCGAGTTCGTCGAGCGAGAGATCCGAGAGCTGTTTTCCGTCTTTGCCGGCGCGTTCTTCCATGAAGGAGAAGCGACGGTAGAACTTTTCGTTTGCCTCGCGCACGGCGGTCTCTGCGTCGATGCCGAGCGCGCGAGAGAGATTCACGAGGGTGAAGAAGACATCGCCGAGCTCTTCGCGCACGTGGGGATCGTCCTGCGGTTGGCGCCGCGCTTCGGCGAGCTCGCGCAACTCCTCGGTGAGCTTCTCCAGAATTCCCGATACGTTTGGCCAGTCGAAGCCGACGCGCGCCGCCTTTTCCTGCATCCGCTGGCCGCGCTGCAGAGCACCAAGGTGCCGCGGAATTCCGTCGAGGCGGTTCTTCCGCTCCCGTCCGGTTTTTTCCAGCGCCTTGAGTTTTTCCCAATTGCGCCACTGCGCGTCCACGTCTTCGATCACGGCATCCCCGAAGACGTGCGGGTGGCGGCGCACCATCTTGTTCGAGAGCGCGTCGACGACGTCGGCGATGCTGAACTTTCCGACCTCCGTCGCGAGCTGCGCGTGAAAGAGAATCTGAAGGAGCAGATCGCCGAGCTCTTCGCAGAGTGCATCGAGCTGCTCTCCTTCGATTGCTTCGACGACCTCGAACGTCTCCTCGATCAAATACGGCACCAGCGTTCGGTGCGTCTGCTCGCGATCCCAGGGGCAGCCCATGCGCAGCCGTGCCATGATCTCCACGAGATCGTCCCACGAGTGGTGCGCCGACTGCGGCGGCAGCGGCACGAGCGGCATCGTGATCGAGGCGGAGAGCGTCGCTCGCGGTACGCCGGGGACGATCTCGGTAGCGATGCCGCGGGACTCGAGCAGCCGCAGCAGCGGCGGCAGGCCCGGAAAATCCGAGAGCGGATTGCCGAGCACGCCCAACCCGATGGCGTCGCCGGTGAAATCGCTCTGCAGCCGCCGGGCGAATCGTTCGATCTCATCGCCGCCGCCACGCACGAAGAGCGCGGGATCGTCGACGAGATCGCGCACGATCGTGACGCCATTGCGCGAAAGGTAGCCGGTAAGATCCGGCGGTGCCATCAACGCGACCGCCGTGCCGACGGCACGCAGGGCCTCGAGGCTGCCGATGGTTAGGAGCCCGGGATCACCCGGGCCCAGGCCCGCGATGCGAACCAACACGTCGCGTCCTTCGAAAGGCGATGGCGGCGCCCCCGGTTCGGGGCGCCGCCATCACGGATTCTAGGTCGAGGCCGGCGCGGGAGACGCGGCGGCGGGCGACGCAGCAG
>JBAQAW010000039.1:0-4434 GCA_049285915.1 Candidatus Cybelea sp.
TCTGACGCTTCCGGCGGATCTCGGTGCGGCGATCGCACGATTCGAGCCGGCCGCCCAAGCCTACGATGAATCGACCTCCGCGCACGACGAAGCCAAGATGTTGCAGGCTGCGCAGCAGCTCGACCTCATCGCGTATTCGGCTAACGGCTACGCGAGCGTGGCGTTCCCCACAGTTGCCGCGGCGGTCGCCACGGGACGCCAGAGTGACGTAGATGCAGCAAGTCGCGAAACCGTCACCGCGCTCGGCAATATCGTATCGCTGCTCTCCGCCCGCTAGTTTAAAACCCCGCGATTCCGTGCGGGGTACCGTTTCCCGTCGGGCCATCGTAACTCGGCTCGGCCGCCTGGCCGAATGTCGAGCAATACTGGTTGAGATCCCACTCGGCGTTGGGGTTGTCGCCGGAATCGATTACGGCGATCGTCTGACCTTTGCCGCGCGACGCCGAGGGCAGATCGTAGGCGTTCTGGACGTCGGCGGGGCTGTAAACCGAGGGCCGCGCCGAGTTGAGCGTATCGGTGCGAATCAGTTCGAGGCAGCGCGCGTATCCGGCCGGGGCCTGCGGGCAAACGGGCTTTACGTACGCTTGCGATGGCGCCGCGAGTTGCGTGAGCGCGCCGGCGCCGGCGACCGGTCCGCTCGTCGCGCAACCCGGGAGAACGAGCGCGACAAGCAGCGTTACACCGGCGAGCCTGGAGTTATCCTGCGGACGCCGAGCCGCCGTCGGAGCTCTTCGGGGTGACGGAAGGCACGCGCCCAAAAGCCTCGGCCGGATGCAGTACGATCCGCCACCGCCAGCGCTTCCGCTTCCAACGCGCGTGCTTGGTTTGCCAAAAAGCATACGGGCCAAGCCTTTCGGCGGACGTTTGCGCGCCTTCGCGGGAGTCCATTCGTGCTTATTCCTTGCCTAAAAAGATTCCGAGGTGTAAAACCGTCTCTTTTGCAACCGCCTTCAGATTGAACCCGAACCGGTTCGTATCGGAGGGGCGAACTTTCCCGGTTTTGATTGCCGTCTGAATAATATGGCATGCGGCCGAGAAGTCATCTTGCACCGCTTAACTTTACGGATTTACCTCGCAAATTTAAATAGCACAAATATACTAACGCCTAGGGGCGCGACGCTTGTTTCGCTTGGCGAATGCAGCGCGGCGGTGGCGGAGAGAGATTTGAGACCGGTGAATGCTCAACCCGGTGCGGGTCGCCTGGCCGCGGGGTACGAGGGCGAGCGCGGCCGGCATTTCGAAGCCGGAACCGGAGGTTACAAGTGATTCGCTGGCATTTGGCACTTCTCTCTCTGATCGCACTCTGTGCTTCTGCTCGCGCGGCCGTGCCGTCGCACTACACCTTTTCTCCGCAGCCGCCGGGAACGGTCGTACAGAGCCAACTCGTATATCTCTCAGGTGAAGCGATGCACAGCCAGTGGCGTGCCGTGCTCAGTAAGAAACTCCTCGGTTCCGAGAGTGGAACCTCGTTCCATCAGTGGTTTCTGTCGTTCTATTCTATCGACGGCACGGTGTATCGCTTAAAGTATCGATCGCCCGATTCGCCGGTTCCGTTCGACCACGTAACCAAAGCGCACGGCGCAGCGATGTGGTTCCCCCTTCAGAATGCGAAGATCGTCGGAACGGGCCAGTTCATGGGTGCAGGTTCGCAGCAGCTCGTCGTGCAGTCGCATGAGACCGGAGCCGACTGCGGCACGGCGCGCGTAGACGTTTTCTATTTCGGCTCGGCGATGCAGGCGGTCATGACGACGCTCTCGGTGCAGAATCCCTGCGATCTCTCGGCGAGCGTAGTCCACGGCGCGCACGGCGATTCGCTGCAGCTCGCCGGTCCGTACTATTCCGCGAACGCGCCGCTCTGTTGTCCCACCAAACCAAAGGCAACCGCCGTGCTGCGCTTTAACAACGGCACGTGGAGCGAACAGCCGCAGTACTTCAAGATTCTGAAGTAAGGGACGCCGGCCGTATCCGCGAGGGAGAGCCTACTGTGCCGCCGGTAAGAGTTTGCGCGGGGTTAGCGTTATCGTTTTGCTCGCACCTGCGTGGGCGACGGTTACCGTAAAGGGCCGGCTGCCCTGCGTATACGGGGAGAGGTCTCCGAGGCCGAACCCCGACGATACCGGTTTGCCGGCGAAGGCCGTGATTCGGTCGCCGATGGTTATTCCGGCTTGAGCCGCCGGGCTGCCCGGCACGACCTGGTGAACCTCGAAGGCAGAGGCGTCGGATTGATTGAGGCTGAGCCCGATATGATCGCTGCGGAACGGCATCATGACGTTTCGATTCGGAATGAAGGTCACCGTTTGAGCCTTGTAATCGAAGACGATCGTAAAGCGCGACAGAAACGCGGAGCCTAGGTTTCCGGCCACGCCGCGCGTTGCGAAAAAGCCGGACTTTACCTGTGGAATAACGATCGGAACGTTCTCGAAGGTGCGCCCGGCGAGCGAAAACGACTTTGCCGCCGTCACCAGCTCCGCAAAGCCGCCGCCGACTCCGCCCGGCGACGCGTAGGTGAGGCCGCCGCGCGAAAAAAGATGATGCTCTTGCACGAACGGCAGGTTCAGCACGATCCCTCCGGCGTTGCCCGTATCGAGCAGATAGTATCCGGAGAGTCCGTCGACCGTCGCAAGGACGTACGCGTGCTGGCCGTCCGATTTAAACGGCAGCGTCACGCCGCCGGAAGGAACCGGCGCGTCAAACGGTGCGACGTCGACGCGATCGTCTGCATAGCGTACGGCGATGCGAAAATTTGCGAGGTACTCGGAACCGATGAGGCCCTCCGGCGAAACGCCCTTTCGCGGATTCGAAAACGGATACGAGAGCGGCGTGACGACGAAGTTTTGATGCTGAAGGCCCGCGCCGCCAAAATCGACGGAGGAGACGGGAGCAAAGGCCGTCATCTGCTGCCCCGTGCCGGCTCCGCCGGTCGCGATGCCGCCGGAGGCGTGGAGGCCGAGTCGCTCCGCCGCGCTGGGCAACAAGAAGTTACCGCCGCCGGAATCGAAGATCAGCGTGGCCTGCTTGCCGTCAAGCGTCACCGAAACGACGATGTGCCCGAGCCCATTTAGAGCATCGCTGACGAACGGAATCGACGCCGGCGCGGCGAGCTTCCCCTGCGAAACGTAGGGTGGACGTGCCAATGCTGCCGGATCGGAGGTCGTTGAAAAGGTCACCGACGTCAACGTGGTGGTGGTCGTCGTTCCGCTGGCGTTGACGTCGACGGTGCGCATCGCAACCGGTATGCCCTGCACGGTTTGAAAGTCGAGGTTCGTCGTCGTATCGAGGCCTTGGGCCGTCTGCGCGACCTGTTTTATCAGACGATAGTTCGCTGGGTCGAAATAGAGATCGACCGGCGAGCCGCCCGTAGGCTCCACGTGCAAGACGTCTGCTTGCCGCCCGTCAACGCTCTCTACTCTTCCCGAGATCACCGTAGCGCGCTGGTCGGGCCGAAAGAAGGCATTGCTGCTAAGATAGGCTTGCGTCACCGCATCGGCGACGAACGATGGCAGGCTCACGATCGAGAGCGAGCCGTTCGCCGCCGTCCACTGCGTGCCGTCGTAACCTTGCAGAAACGTCGCCGGCCCGATGACGACCCGGTTGCGCGAGTATCCATTTCGTAAATCCGCAAAAGCCTCAAAAGGGCTCGGAGGCCCGGTGTTCTGGACGAAGCTGCCGGATTGGGTTACCGCGGCGAACTCGTCGAGCTGCGCGCCTCCCGCAGCTGCGTGCGCCGAGGCGAGCACTTTGTCGATCTGAGCGGCGTCGAGTGCGGTCGCATCCGCAACGGCCGCGGCTCCCAAGGCCCATGCCGAGAGCGTGAGAGCGCTAAAAAAAGCAATTGCGCGGTTCATGCGACGCCTTTCTCGTTTCTCGACGGTCAGTCTTTTCGGCAACCCTCGCCGCGGCAATCGTCCAGCCGCCGCCCTTCAGGCCAAAGGAAGGGGCGCGTCACTGAATCTGTTCGCCGGACCCAAATTTAGCTTCCGACTTTTTTCTGTCCGTCAGGGTGACGAATAAAGTCTGCGCTTGGACAAGATGCTGCCGAAAGCGGGACGACGAGAAATGAACACGCGGCTATTACTGCCCTTATCATAGCTCGAAGGATTTCGTCTCGAAGGGCTCGCTAGTCTTGCTCCCCAATAAGGAACGCCGGGGTTTTACGGTAAACTCTTCTGCTAACGCTAAACGGAAAGGCCCACATTTGAAACCCTCCGGTATCAAACCCCGCCTGCAAACGTATTTCGATAAGAGTCGCAAAGCGTGACTCCAGAACAGATACAGCGCCTCCAAAGACATCTTAAAATATGCAACGGCATTTTTATAGGCCTGATGATCATTATCTTCGTTTACTGGCTATTCAAACCGCTTCACTGGGCGCTTCTTCTCTTAATCGCTTTGTTTCTGGCTTGGCTTGGAGTCGTTCGAATAGTTGTGTATGCC
>JBAQAW010000040.1:0-21582 GCA_049285915.1 Candidatus Cybelea sp.
CCGTTCTTGCGCGCGACCCCGTCGGCGCCGGCGACCCACCCGGCCTGAGCGAGCAGACGTTTTGCGGCCTCGGGATCGAAGGGCACCGATTTCACGTTGGGATCGAAGGCCCAAATCCAGTTTGGAAGATCCTCGGTCGCAACCGTCGTCTGCCCGTACGTCAATCGCTGCGTGAGCGAGACCTTGTCGATGGCGGCGGCGATAGCGCGGCGCACGCGCGCGTCGGCGAGGAGGGAGTGGGACAGGTTGAACTCGACGCCTTCGAATCCGTTGACGTTGACCCACACGATCCGCGAGTTGGTGAGCGTTCGCAGCGTCAGGTAGGTTTGGATCGACGGCTGGAAGATGTAGTCGATTGCGTGCGTGCGCAGCAAATTGATCGCCGAGTCTTCGTTGGGAACGAAGTCGATGTCGACCTGCGCGAGCCCGGGTTTCCCTTGGAAGAAGCCGGGGTTGGCCGCGAGCTCGATCCGGTCGCCGCGCCGCCATGCGACGAAGCGGAAGGGGCCGTCGCTCACCGTCGGCGCGGCGTTGAACGCAATGCGATTGATATCCGGGTAGCGCGCCAGAACGTGTGCCGGCACCACGTCGTAGGGCTGGTCGCTTTCGGCGAAAAACGTGTTGACGAAGGGTGAGAAGCGCTTCCTGAGATGCACGATCGCGGTGTGTGCGTCGGGCGTGTCGATCGCGCGAACGTCGTCGTATCCGTGGCGTGAGACGACGTTGTTGTTCGGGTTTTCGATTGCGCTCCAGCTGAAGCGCACGTCGTTTGCCGTTACCGGAACGCCGTCGCTCCAGCGCGCGTTGCGCCGCAGATGGTAGACGATCGTCAATCCGTCGGCGCTGACGCCGCCATTGGCTTGCGTCGGGACGGCGGCGGCCAGCATCGGCACCGGATTGCCGCGCGGGTCAGCGGAGAGCAGCGGTTCGAACATCAGCCGCTCGACGAAGCCCTCTCCGGTCGTACCGAAGAGCAGCGGATTGAGGGTTTTGGGCTCCTCCGGCAGGGCGATGCGCAGCACGCCGGCACGCGTCCAGGAGTGCCGGCCTTCAGAGAGGCTGCTGCTTTTGACGCAGCCGGAAAGCGCGCAACTCAGAACGAGCAGCATTGCGCCGGCCGCCTTCATTCGCTTCCTCTACGGTGACGAGGCGGAGGCTTCCCGCGGGGCGAAGGCCATTTGCAAGCCCATGGATTATCGCACCTACGCCTCGCCGTTCTCGTGGAGATACGGTCGCGCGGAGCTTCGTTCGCTCTTCTCCGAGCAGAAGCGCCGGCGGCTCTGGCGCGCGGTTTGGGTGGCGCTGGCCGAAGCCCAAGCCTCGCAGGGCCTCATCGCCCAGACCGAACTCGACGATTTGCGGGCGCACGCCGGCGAGATCGATATCGAAGCGGCGCTCGCGATCGAGCGCGAGATCCACCACGATTTGATGGCCGAGATCCGCGTCTTCGCGTCGCAAGCAAAGCACGGCGGCGGCAAGCTCCATCTCGGCGCGACCTCGATGGACATCGAGGACACCGTCGAGACCTACCGGCTGCGCCTCGCGCTGTCGTACATCGGCGCAAGCCTTCGCGAGCTGCTCGCCGCCATGGCTTCGAGAATCCGTGAGACGGCCGAGCTCGTCTGCATGGCCTTCACCCATCTGCAGCCGGCCGAACCGACGACGCTTGGCTACCGGTTCGCATTTTACGCACAGGACCTGCTCGTCGACGACGATCAGCTGCGCTTCGTCTTCGAGCATCTGACGACCAAGGGTCTGCGCGGCGCCGTCGGCACGGCGGCTTCCTACGAGCGTCTGGCCGGCGACGGCGGCGGTTCGGCCGAGATCGAATCCTACGTCTTGGAGCGTTTCGGCTTGCAAGCGCTCGAGATCAGCACCCAGACATACCCGCGGAAGCTCGACTACCTCTTGCTCAGCGCGCTCGCCGGCCTCGGCGCGTCGCTCTCGAAGTTCGCGGCGGACGTGCGCATTCTCGCAAGCCCAGGCTTTGGCGAGCTCGGCGAACCATTCGCGCAGTCGCAGGTGGGCAGCTCCGTCATGCCGTTTAAGCAGAACCCCATTCTCTCGGAGCGAATCGGTTCGCTTGCACGATTGCTTCCCGCATACGCCGACGTCACGTGGCAGAACGCCGCGACGAATTTCCTGGAACGAACCCTCGACGATAGCGCGAACCGCCGAGTCGTGCTTCCCGAAGCGTTGCTCTGCGCCGACGAGCTGATTAGCCTCGCGCGCAGGGTCGTCGACGGATTGCGCGTCGACCAACGTCGCATCGTCGCGAACTGCCGGACTTACGCGCCCTTTACCGGAACGCAAGCCGTGATGATGGAGGCCGTTAAGGCCGGCGGGGACCGGCAAGTTCTGCACGAAGCCTTGCGCAATGCGTCGGTGCAAGCGTGGGAAGCGGTACGCCGCGGTGAGGAGAATCCGCTCGCGCGCCTGCTCGCCGAAGATCGCACGCTGACTGCATTTTTGGATCCGGCGGAGATCCGGCGGCTGCTCGATCCGAGCGGTCACGTCGGCACGGCTCCGCAGCGTGCGCGGCTTTTGGCCGATCGCATCGATCGCCTGCCCGAATTTCCCCGCCAAACCGAAGTGAGCCTCACGTGAACAAAGGGATCGAAATCGCCCGCGGCAAGACGAAGATACTCTACGAGAATCCCGGTCAGCCGCACCAGTTGGTCGTCGAGCAGACCGATCAGATTTCGTCCGGCGACGGCGCGCGCCGCAACGTGATCGCGGGGAAGGGCCGCTTGGCCGCGCAGACGACCGCGCGCGTCTTCCGGCTGCTCAATCTCTGCGGCTTGCCGGCGCACTATCTCACGGGCGGCGAAGACGACGACAACAACGAGATGGTCGTGCGCCGCGCGAACATGATTCCGCTCGAGGTCGTGACCCGGGGCGTCGCGGCGGGCTCGTTCGTCAAGCGCAATCCTGGGCTGCCCCGCGGGACGCTGCTCGTTCCGCGCGTCGTCGAGTTTTTCTTCAAGGACGACGCCAACCACGATCCCCTGATCGCGCCCGATCAGATCATCACCCGCGGCATTGCGACGCCGCAGGAAGTCGGCATCATGAGCGAGCTGGCGCGCCTGACGTTCGACGTCCTTTCGCACGCTTGGCGGCGGCGTGACGTGCTGCTCGTGGATCTCAAGATCGAGTTCGGCCGCTTGGCCGGCGGCGAGAACCAGGGCCAGCTCGTGATCGCCGACGTCATCGATAACGATTCGTGGCGCATCTGGCCGCAGGGCCGCGAAGAGTTGATGCTCGACAAGCAGATGTACCGCAATCTGGAGACGGTGGACGAGAACGCGCTCGAAACGGTCAAACGCGCCTACGAGCGCGTCGCCGACCTCGTCGGCACCTTTCCCGTCATGCGCCCCGGCATGGTCGCCGTCGTCTCCGATTCGCCGGCGCGCATCGAGCGTGCGAACGAGATCGTCAACGCGCTGGGACAGCTCGGCCTGCCGACGGTTCGTCACATCGCGAATCCGGCCACGACGCCCGGCTTCGTGCTGCAGCTGCTCGGACAGCTCGAAGCGAGCTTTGCTCGCCTCGTCATCATCGCCGCCGGGGAGAACGATCTGCTCCGCACGATGCTCGATGCGTCGTCGTCGGCGCCGGTGCTCGACGGCCGCGACGAGACCGGACGCGTGATAATGCAGTGCGCGAAGCTCTTCGGTTTGGAAGACACGGTGCTCTACGGGCGCACGCTGTTGATGCAAGCGAACTCGCGCACCGCCGTGCTGCACGCCGACGCGTCGTTACAGCAGGCCGCACCCATGTCGCAAAATTCCGCCCTTGGCTAACCTTCGCGAAGACGAACTGGAGCGCATCGCCCACCGGCTCGGGCGAAGTCCCTCGGCGGTCGAGCTCGCCGCGTTCGATGCCGCCTGGAGCGAGCATTGCAGCTATAAATCGAGCCGCCACTTCTTACGGGGTCTTCCCAGCGAAACGCTGCGTACGGTCCTCGGACCGGGCGAGGACGCGGGCATCTTGCACCTCGGTGCGCACGAGGGCGTGCGGTACGGAGTCGTCGTCGCACACGAGTCGCACAACCATCCCTCGCAAGTCGTTCCTTTCGAAGGGGCGGCGACCGGAATCGGCGGGATCGTGCGCGACGTTCTGTGCATGGGCGCCGAGGTGATCGGCGTGGCCGATCCGCTGCGCTTCGGGCGCTGTGAGGATATCCGCTCGCATCAGAGCCACGTCGCGCGCGGCGTCGTCGACGGCATCGGCTCTTACGGCAACGCGATCGGCGTTCCGAATCTTGCCGGCGACGTCTACTTCGATGCGGGCTTCGACGAGAACGCGCTGGTCAACGTCGTTGCGCTCGGGCTCGTCAAGGAAGACCGGATCGTGCACTCTTACGCGCCGAAGGGCGCGGCCGGCTGGACGATCGTGCTCGTCGGCAAAGCGACCGATCCAAGCGGCTTCGGCGGCGCGTCGTTCTCTTCGCTGACGCTCGACGCGCGCGATTCCGAACTCAATAAGGGCGCCGTGCAAGTCCCCGATCCGTTTCTGAAAAACGTTTTGATGCGCGCGAGCTACCGCGCCTTTGCGGCGCTGCACGAGCACGGCGTCGACGCGGCCTTCAAGGATCTCGGCGCGGGCGGCATCGTCGGCTGCTCGGCGGAGATGACCGGGCATGGCGGCTACGGCGCGCAGATCGATCTCGACAGAGTCAACGTCGCCGTCGAAAACATGCCGCCCGAAGTAATCGCCGTCGGCGAGACGCAGGAACGCCTAATGTGGGTCGTGCCGCCGTCCTCCGTTGCCGAGCTGCTGCGGATATACAACGACGAGTTCAGCCTGCCGGAGGTCGCGTACAACGCGCGGGCCGTTGCCGTCGGTGTGGTGACCGAAGAGCAGCGGTACGTCTTGCAGTCGAGGGGCCGAGTCGTCATGGACGTCGAGAGCGAATTTCTCACCGGCTCGATCCGCGACGAGCTTCCGTATACCGAGGTCATCTATCACGAGCCGCCGCAGGAGCTGCCGGCCGTCGACGTCGGCGAGCTCTTTCCACGCTTGCTCGCGCACCGCGACGTCTGCTCGCGCGAACCGCTCTATCGGCGGTACGATTCGGTCGTTCGGGGGCGGACGGTGCTTCCGCGCGGCGCTGCCGATGCGGGCGTGCTCGCGCCGATCGCCGGTTCGCCGCTCGGCGTCGCGCTCGCCGTGGCCGGCAACCCGCGCTACGGGCGGGTGGATCCCGGTTACGCCGCGCAGCGCGCCGTCCTCGATTCGGTGCGCCGCGTCGTCGCGGTGGGCGCGCACCCCATCGGGCTCACCGACTGCCTCAACTTCGGAAGCCCGCGCAACCCCCAACAATACGGAGAGTTCGTGGCCGCCGTAGATGGGCTCGCGCTGGCCGCGAACGAGCTGGGCCTGCCGTTCGTCTCCGGGAACGTTAGTCTTTACAATGAATCCGCCGAGGGCCAAGCGGTGCCGGCCTCGGCGATCGTCGCCTGCGTCGGCACGATCGACGACGTTTCGATTACCGTCACGCCCGGTTTCAAAGCCTCCGGTTCGGCGTTGCTATGGGTTGGAAGCCGCGAACTTGCGATCGGCGGCTCCGTGCTCGCGGAGCTCCTCGGACTCGAGGGCACGCTTCCGGTCATCGAATACGATGCCGAGCGGGCGGCGATCGGCATCGTCGGCGACGCGCACGCGCGCAACGTTTTGCTCTCCTGCCGCGCCGTGGGAGACGGCGGCATGCTGACGGCGATCGCGCATCTCGCGTTCGGCGCACTGCTTGCCGGCCGCAAGATCGGAGCGGAGATCGACTTCGGCAACCCGCTCTGCGAGGCCGGCGGGTTCGTTTGCGAGGTCTCCAGTGACGGGGGCGTCGACGTAACCGGCGCGCTGCAGATCGGACGCACGATCGACGCTCCCGAACTCGTCGTCAACGGGACGCGCTTCGCCGTGGGCCGCCTCTACGATATCTGGTCGCGACCGCTGGAGCAGCTCTATCCATGAAGGCCCGCATCGCCGTACCGGTCTTTCCCGGCACGAACTCTGAAGAAGAGACGCTCCGACTGCTGCGCGATTGCGGCGGCAACGCGGAGCTCGTGCATTGGTCCGAAGCCCAGAACCTTGCCGCGTACGACGCATTCGTTCTCTCCGGCGGCTTCGCATACGAAGACCGCATCCGTGCAGGCGCGATCGCCGCGCACGACCGCATGATGGACGCCGTCATCGAGTCGGCTCGCGCGGGGAAGCTCGTGCTGGGCATCTGCAACGGAGCGCAGATCCTTTTGGAGGGCGGCCTCGTACCGGGCACCGGAGAGACTCGCCGGCCGACGGCCGCCTTCACGCGCAACGCGCCGGAGCCGCACTTCATCTGCCGGCACGTTTATATGAAGCTGGTGGTTCCCCCCGAGCGAAGTCCGATAACCGCCGCACTCTCAGAAGAGGCCCTGGTGCCGGCCTGGGCCGCTCATGCGGAGGGGCGTCTCGCCGCGACCGGCGAGCACTTGGAGGAGATCGTCGACGGCGGCCACCTGGCCTTCATCTACGCACACGCCGACGGGAGCGTGGATGCCGCCGCCGTTCCGAACGGCTCCGCGCTCGGTTGCGCGGGCCTGGTGAATCGCGAAGGCAACGTGCTCGCCGTGATGCCGCACCCCGAGCGCGACGGCTGGGAGTTCAACCACCTTACGCGGCGCCGCCACGAAGACGTGCTCGCGCCTTCGGGCGGTGCGGTTCTGTTCGAAAGCTTCGTAAAGGCACTTGCCTGAGATGAAAGTCGCCGTTGCGATCGCGCTGAAGATTCCCGACAACACCGCGTATACCGCGGGGGTCGCGCTGCGGCGCCTGGGTCTGGCCGTCGGACGGGTCGAGCGCAGCGAGATCCGATTCTTCGACGATGGCGGCGACTCGCGCGCGCTGCTCAAAAGCGTCGAAGCCGACGAGACGATCTTCAACCCGAATAAGCACGTCGCGACGATCCTCGCGCGGCCGGCGCCGCGCGCGGGCGAGGTTTGGATCGAGTCCCTCGAAGATGCCGGACGCCCCGAGCGCGGCGATCGGACCGCCGCGATCGCGTGGCGGCTCCTCGACGCGCAAGGTACGCCGTTGGATGCGGGCGGCTTGCGCGCCGCGGTCGAGCGGCTTCTCTGCAACCCCGCGATCGAACGGGCAGTATACTGACGCCGTGATGGAAACGGGACATTCCCAGCAAAGGCGAGTAGAGTAAATCCGATGAACCGGCCGTACACGATCGCGACGCTCGGCTCGCACTCCGCGCTGCAGATTCTCAAGGGCGCTCACGACGAGGGATTCCGCACTCTGGCGATTTCGAACCGCGATACCGAGCGGCTCTATCGCGATTTCGCATTCGTCGACGACGTCATCGTGCTGGAGCGGTACTCCGAGTTCATGACGCTGATGGACGAACTCCAGCGGCGTAAGTGCATCATCGTTCCTCACGGATCGTTCGTTGCGTATCTCTCGCTCGAAGAGCATAAGAAGATGACGATCCCTTACTTCGGGAACAAGGCCGTGCTCGATTGGGAGGCGAGCCGCGAGCTCCAGCGCGATTGGCTCTCGCGGGCCGGGCTGACGCTGCCTCGCCAGTTCCGCAGCGGCGCCGAGATCGACCGGCCGGTTATCGTCAAGCTCTACGGGGCGGCAGGCGGTAAGGGATACATGTTCATTAGAGACGCGCAAGATTTCGAGGCCCGGGCCGCCGATCTCAAGGAAGCCTACATCATTCAGGAATACGTCATCGGCGTCCCACTCTACATTCACTATTTCTATTCGCCGCTGCAGAACAAGCTCGAAATCATGTCGATGGATCGCCGCTACGAGACCAATGTCGATTCGCTCGGGCGCATTCCCGCCGCCGCGCAGGAAGGCATGAACGTCGACCCCTCGTACGTCGTGGTCGGCAATCAGCCGGTTTCGCTGCGGGAGTCCATGCTCGCGCAAGCACTGCGCATGGGCGACGACGTCGTTCGCGTGAGCAAGGAGATCTGCGGACCCAAAGGCCTCTTCGGCGCCTTCTGCATCGAGACGATCATCACGCCCGACATTCAATTCTACGTGATGGAGATCTCGGCGCGCATCGTCGCCGGTACGAACCTCTTCATCGACGGCTCGCCGTACTCGTACCTCAACTACTCCGAGCCGATGTCGACGGGGCGGCGGATCGCGCGCGAGATCAAGAACGCCCTGCTCACGAACAACCTTCGCCTGGTACTGGATGACTCGAGCGACGTATAGATTCGCCACCGCGCTGATCCTCGCCGGCGGAATCGTCGCCGCACCGGTTGCCGGCCGCGCGGCTCTCATGGCCGACCCGACGGTGCTCTACGCGCAGATGAAGGACGCCTTTGCCAAGGGAAGCACCGACGGTTGGAACTTCCGCTCGCAATCGGTCTATCTCTCGACGATATTCAACGCCGGCCGTGCGTACTCGCTGCAGTATCCGACCGATCCCAACTACGCGGTGCTCTGCTCGTTAACCATCGCAATCGGCAGCGGCCTGCACTACAATCCGCTCACCAATCACGACGGCGCCGTCTGGTGGGTGCGCGAGGCCGCCGATTGGGTCAGCAAGCACTCCCAAGATACGGCGACGATCGGGCAGGCTCAGGCGCTGCTCGCGCGCGTCAACTCGGAGACGAATCCCGAGCAGCTCGCGCGCTATGCCGACGAGGACGCGACGGCCAACGTTCGCGCCTATCCCGGCGACCGCGACGCGCTGATCGAGCAGGTCGAAGCGAACTGGCGCGGCTGGCTGCTGACGCGCGATCCGCAGTGGCGGTCGCTCGCGCTGAGCCGCGCGGCGGCAGCGGCCTTTCCCGTCGCGCACCTGCCGACGACGTGGGGGAACGAATTCGTGGCGGCGGCACAGAGCGCGCAGGCGGGTCGCGACGGCTACACATCGCAAGACGTCGCGAACTCGCAGACGTTTCTGACGCGATTGAAGGCGGTCGATCCGATTCGTGTGATCGCCACCGTCACCGTGATGCCGCACGACGCCTATCTCTCGACGCTCGCGCCCGCCGACGAGTACTTCGGCCCGCTGGGCATGTCGATTCTCGGCATCCAGAACGAGCTCAAGCATATCAACTTCATGCTCGACTACAACTACGGGAACCAGGAGAGCGATCCGGCCTTTCAGGTTGCTAAGGCGATCGTCGCGATGCAGGAAGTCTATCCGCGCGATCGCGACCTGCCCATGCTCCTTTATTGGTGCTACACGACGCTGCAGCGCATGACCGACCAGCAGTCCGGCCGCGCCGCGGGCCAGTTGAAGGCGATCCTCACGGTCGAATATCAGGACAGCCCGCAAGCTCGTAAACTCCTCGGCCGCTCGTGAACGAGGCTCTGGCGGCCTACGATCGCTCCGCGCTCACGCTCTGCTCGATCGGCAGCCACTCGGCGCTCGAAGTCGCCTACGGCGCTCGCGCACAAGGCCTGCGCAATCTGGTCGTCACCGCCCAAGGGCGCGAGCAGACCTACGCGCGCCACTTCGCGCGAAGGGAATCGCCCGTTGCGCGCGGGTGCGTCGACGAAGTGCTCGAGCTGGCCGCCTTTCCCGATATCCTCAACGATGACGTCCAGCGCTCGCTCCTCGAACGCAACGTGATCTTCATCGCCAATCGATCGTTCGAGGTCTACCTGCACGAGAAGTACGGTTACGACGAGATCGAGAGCCGAATGCTCGTCCCGTTCTTCGGCAGCCGTCGCCTTCTGCGCGCCGAGGAACGCTCGCTCCACGGCGCCGTCGATCAATACGCGCTGTTGCGGCACGCCGCAATCCGCCATCCGCGCCGTTACGATTCGCCCGACGCGATCGACCGGCTCGTGATGGTGAAGGCGCCGCACGCGCGAGTCTCGTTCGAGCGCGCCTTCTTTCTCGCTTCCTCGCCCGAGGAGTACTATTCCACGCGCGACCGGCTGCTCGAGGAGGGGACGATTAGTGCCCACGGGATCGCCTCGGCACGGATCGAGGAATTCGCACTCGGGCCTTCGGTGAACTTCAACTTTTTCTACTCGCCGCTTCTGGGCGAGCTCGAGCTGTCGGGCACCGATACCCGGCGTCAGACGAACCTCGAAGGTTTTCGGAACGTGCCGCCGTCGGCGTTCGCTGCGGTGCGCGGGATAACGATGCGCCTCGAGGAGGCCGGCCACATCGCGGCGACGGTCGTGGAATCGTTACTGGAACCGGCATTCGAGATGGGCGAGCGTTTCGTGAAAGCGGCCGCCGAACTCGTGCCGCCGGGCATCATCGGTCCCTTTGCGCTGCAGTGTATCGTTGCGGCCGGGCCACCCAAGGAGCTCGTCTGTTACGATGTCTCCCTGCGCATCGCCGGCTCGCCCGGCACGCGCTATACACCCTATTCGGCCTATCGCTGGGGGCGCGACGTCTCGGTCGGGGAACGGATCGCCATGGAAGTCGTGATGGCTCGCGACACCAATCGTCTCGCAGACGTGTTGACGTAAATTCATTCCAGTCAATCGCTAAAAAACTCAAGGAGGGGCTCCATGACCGTAAGCAACGTGCCGGAACGCGCCGGTGCGGTGGCGTTCAAAGGCAATCCGATGACGCTGCTCGGCCCGGAACTGCGCGCCGGAGATCCGGCGCCGGAGTTCGAGCTGACCGCAAAAGATCTATCCACCGTCAACTGCGAGGCGCTGCTCGATGCCGGAAAGCGCGCCGCACTGCTGATCGTCGTACCCTCGCTCGACACCGGCGTCTGTTCGCTCGAATCGCAAAAGTTCAACTCGCGTCTCGGCGAGCTGCCCGAGGGAGTCAGGGCTTGGGTAGTGAGCATGGACCTGCCCTTTGCGATGACCCGCTGGGGCACCGAGCAAGGCGGCGTGGCGCTCGAAATGCTCTCCGATTACCGGGGACGCAGCTTCGGACTGAACTACGGCTTCCTGATCTCCGAACTTGGGCTGCTGGCGCGCGCGATCGTCGTCATCGCCAAAGACGGCACGGTCTCGTACGTCCAGCTCGTACCCGAGGTCGCGTCGGAACCCGACTACGACGCGGCGCTCAAGGCTGCGGCTGCCGCCGCCGCTTAGCACGAGGCGATGGCGCACACGGTTCTGATTCTCGATTTCGGCGCGCAGTACAGCCAACTGATTGCGCGCCGCACGCGAGAATCGGGCGTCTACTGCGAGATCGTTCCGTACGATACGCCGTGGAGCGCGCTTTCGCTGCGCAATCCCGACGCGCTGATTCTCTCCGGCGGCCCTGAAAGCACGCTCGTTGCGGGAGCGCCGGAGATGGACAAAGAGATCGTGCGGGCGGGCGTGCCGATCCTGGGGATCTGCTACGGGATGCAGCTGCTCGCGCGCGACGTCGGCGCGGAGCTCGTCCAACTCGATCACGCGGAGTATGGTCCGGCGGCTCTGATGGTCGCCGATCGCGCGACGCCGCTCTTCGACGGCGTTCCCGAAGAGTCGCGCGTCTGGATGTCGCACGGTGACTCCGTGGTCGAGTTGCCCTCCGGCTATCTCGCGCTCGCTTCGACGGCGCGCTGCCACGTCGCCGCGATGGGCAATTCGAAGAAGAAGCTCTACGGCGTTCAGTTCCATCCGGAGGTGGTGCACACCGAATACGGGCGCATCGTTCTCGACAACTTCCTGCACCAGATCGCCGGTCTAGGCAGCGACTGGGCGATGGACTCGTTCTTGGAGACGTCGGTGCAGGAGATTCGCGCGCGTGTCGGCAGCGACAAGGCGATCTGCGCGCTCTCCGGCGGCGTCGACTCCGCCGTCGCCGCAACGTTGGTCGCGCGCGCGATCGGCGAACAGCTGACCTGCGTCTTCGTCGATCACGGCCTGCTTCGCAAGGACGAGGCGGCCGAAGTCGTCGCCGCCTTCCGCGACGTACTGCACCTCAACGTGATCGCCGTCGACGCGCGCGAGCGCTTTCTGCGTAAGCTCGAGGGAGTCGACGATCCCGAGCGCAAGCGCGTCACGATCGGCCACGAGTTTATCTCAGTCTTCGAGGAAGAAGCGGCGAAGATTCCCGGCGTCAAATACCTCGTGCAAGGGACGCTCTATCCCGACGTCATCGAATCGAAGACGCCGCAGAGCAAGGCCGGGCAGAAGATCAAGTCGCACCACAACGTCGGCGGCCTGCCCGAAGAGATGAATCTCTCGCTGATCGAGCCGCTGCGCATGCTCTTCAAGGACGAAGTTCGCGATCTCGGGCGAGCGCTGGGCTTGCCCAAGGCGATCGTGGGCCGCCAGCCGTTCCCTGGGCCCGGGCTCGCGGTGCGGATCATCGGCGACGTCACGCAGGAGCGACTCGAAGTCTTACGCGCGGCGGATGCGATCGTTCGCGAAGAGGTCGACGGGGCGACGCTCTCGCCCCACCCCTGGCAGTACTTCGCCGTGCTGACGCCGGTCAAGAGCGTGGGAGTGATGGGCGACGGGCGCACCTACGCCAATCTGGTCGCGATCCGGGCGATCACGAGCGAGGACGGCATGACCGCCGATTGGGCGCGCCTGCCGCACGAACTGCTCGAACGAATGTCGTCGCGCATCGTCAACGAGGTGCGCGGCGTCAATCGCGTCGCCTACGACATCACGACGAAGCCGCCGGCCACCGTGGAGTGGGAATAGCACGTGCGCATACTCGTCGTCGGTAACGGTGCGCGGGAGGACGCGCTTTCGTGGCGGCTGGCGCAGTCGCCCTCGTGCAGCGCGATCTTCGCGGCACCCGGCAATGCCGGTACCGCGTCGCGCGGCGAGAACTGGGAGATCGCTGCGACCGACGGCAAAGGGATATCGCAACGCGCGCTCGCCGAGAAGATCGATCTCGTCGTGCTCGGCCCCGAGACGGCGATCGCCGCCGGCGTCGGCGACCGGCTGCGAGAGGCCGGCATCGATGTCTTCGGGCCGAATCGCTCCGCCGGACGCTTGGAGTCGAGCAAGATTTTTGCCAAGCGATTTATGGAGCGCCACGCGATTCCCACGGCCAAAGCGGTCATCGTCCACTCGCTCGACGGAGCGCGCAGCGCGCTCGATGCCTGGCATGCCGGGGGCGTCGTCGTCAAAGCCGACGGCCTCGCCGCCGGCAAGGGCGTCGTGGTAACGCCGGATGTCGACGCTGCGCGGGCGATCGTAAGCGATTGGTACGACCGCGGCAAGGTGCCCGGCGGCGGCCTCGATCTCTTGCTCGAGGAGCCGCTTGCGGGACGAGAAGTGAGCGTCTTTGCGCTCTGCGACGGGCGCGCGATCCTTCCGTTTGCCGGTGCCTGCGATTACAAGCGCGCCGGCGACGGCGACACCGGGCCGAATACCGGCGGCATGGGCGCCTATTCGCCGCCCGCAGGCTTTCCCGACGACCTCTACGATTGCGTGCGCGAGCGAATTCTTGCGCCGCTGCTGCGCGGATTGCTCGCCGAGGGTGAGGAGTACGTCGGCGTGCTCTATTGCGGTTTGATGTGGTGCGCGGACGGCCCGAGGGTCATCGAGTTCAACGCGCGGTTCGGCGATCCGGAGACGCAAGTGCTCGTGCCGCGCATCGGTGGCGATTTCGCCGAGTTGCTGGGCTCCGCGGCCCAAGGTGCGATGGACCTTTCGGCGACGACGGTTTTGCCGCAGTACTGCGCCGGCGTCGTTTTGGCGACCGCCGATTATCCGCGAAGCAGTACGCCCCTCGAACTGAGCGCCGGCGTCTCGCTGCCCGAAGGCTGCCAAGTCTTTTGGGGCGCCTCAAAAGCCGGCGGCGGAAGAGTAAGCAGCGGCGGCGGACGGGTTCTCACGGTCACCGCGCTCGGCGACGACCTCGAGCAAGCGCGTCTCCGCGCCTATGAAAACGTCAAAACCCTCGCGAAGCGCCTGGACGCCGCCGGCCTGACCTACCGCACGGATATCGGCAAACTCTAGGTTTCTTGCAACTTGGCGCCCGGGGAAGGGATATTAGGGAACGTATGGCTTATCGCTTTCAACCGCAAGGGCCCTATGGAGGCTCCGTTGCGCCGGCGGTGCCGGCCAACTCGATGCTCGCGCAAGTGCTCGGTCTCACGGCGCTGGGCTTATGCATAACTGCGCTCGCGGCATGGCTCTTCCAAGGCGTGCCGTACGGGCTGGGCTTGGTCGCGATGATCGTCGGCTTCGTCCTGCTGCTGGCGATGAATGCGGCGCGCAAAAACGAGCCGCTCTCGCTAGTTCTCTTCTACGCGTTCACGTTCTGCGAAGGGATCGGGATCGCGCCGGTCGTCCATCAGTATCTCACCGCCTTCGGGCCCGACGTCGTCGTCAACGCAGCCCTCACCACGGGGCTGGGCATGTTTGCCTTAGCCGCGGTCGTCTACGCTACCGGATTGGACCTGCGCCGCTTCCAGGGCATCTTTATGATCGCCTTGCTCGGCTTGGTCGTCATCGGCGTCATCTCGCTCTTCGTGCGATTTATCCATCCGGAGACCTATGCGTGGCTGACGCTGGTGATTTTCTCGGGCTTGGTGCTGATCGATTTCGCTCGCCTGCGCGCCGGAGGAGACGGCCTGACGCCGGTGCAGATGGCCACCAGCATCTACCTGGACGCGATCAATATCTTCCTTGCCTTGCTCCAGATTTTCGGCGGGAGGCGATCTTCAGACTAGCAGACTGGTATAATGGTGTGAGATGTGCGGGATAACCGGAGTCTTCGCACCCGGACGCGATGCAGCCCGCCTCGCGTTCTTTGCGCTCTATGCACTGCAGCATCGCGGACAAGAGTCGGCCGGGATCGCTGCCGCCGACGGCGGGACGATCCGTTCGCACAAAGAGATGGGCCTGCTGGGCGCCATCTTCGACGAAGAGATTCTCAGCGAACTCAGCGGCTACATCGCGATCGGCCACACGCGCTACTCGACGACCGGCTCGTCGATCGTCGTCAATGCACAGCCGCTGCTCGAACGCACCGAACTCGGCGACTTTGCGTTCGCGCATAACGGCAACCTCACCAACACCGACGAGCTGCGCGAGTCGCTCTCCCCGACGACGGTACTGCAGGCATCATCCGATTCCGAAGTAATGGCGAAGATGATCGTCGAGACGAAAGGCTCGATGTTCGACCGGATCGCGGCGGTGCTCGCCCGCGCCCGCGGCGCCTACTCCGTCGTCCTCTGCACGCAAGACGAGCTCTACGCGTTCCGCGATCCGTGGGGCGTGCGCCCGCTCTGCCTCGGCGCCCTCAATGAAGGCGGCTACGTCGTCGCGTCGGAGTCGTGCGCGCTGGGAACCGTCGGTGCGCAGTTCGTACGCGAGATCGAACGCGGCGAGATCGTGCGGATTACCGCTTCCGGACTCGAGTCGCGCCGCATGCCGGTCGAAGACGCGCAACAGGCGCTCTGCATGTTCGAATACATCTACTTTGCCCGCCCCGACTCGCGGCTCAACGACCGCTCCGTCTACATGGCGCGCTACGAAATGGGGCGTCAGCTGGCGCGCGAGCATCCGGTCGAAGCCGACGTCGTGATGGCGGTCCCCGACTCCGCCGTCGCCGGCGGCATCGGTTATGCCGCCGAGAGCGGCTTACCGTATATCGAGGGGCTCATCAAGAACCGCTACATCGGGCGCACCTTCATTAGCCCGGATAAGAATATGCGTGCGCGCGGCGTCCATCTCAAGTTCAATCCGGTGGTCGAGAATTTGCGCGATCAGCGCGTGATCGTCGTCGACGATTCGATCGTCCGCGGCACGACGACGCCGCGCATCGTCGCGCTCGTGCGCGAGGCCGGCGCGCGCGAAGTGCACCTGCGCATCACCTCGCCGCCAATCAAACATCCCTGCTATCTCGGCGTCGACATGGCGACCTACGACGAGCTGATCGCTGCGAACTATACCGTCGACGAGATCCGCCGTAAGACCGGCGCCGATTCGCTCGGCTATCTGAGCCTCGACGGCCTGATCGGAGCGGTAGGCCGTAAGCGAGAAGACATGTGTCTCGGGTGCTTCGTCGGCGACTACCCCAACGTTCCCTCGACGCACGCTCCGCACGAACTCCACGTCACGAACGCCTAGCCGTGTCATCCTGAGCCTGTCGAAGGATAGGACCATTCGCCAAGACCGTACGGTTCAAGGGTCTTGCTTGCGGCGCGCTACAGTCCAAATGGGTGACGCTGGGAAAAAGGATCGCCGCGCTGCGCCGTGCTCTAGGATGGTCGCAGAACGAGCTGGCGCGCCGGGCTGAGGTCAATCATCCGACGCTCTTTAAGATCGAGGCGGACCAGCGGCTGAACCCATCGGTAAGCATCGTCGTGCGCATCGCGCACGCCCTCGGAACGACCGCCGAGAGGCTCTACGGTCTCGAGCGCGACGAGTCGCGCTTCTTGGTCGAGGCCAACAAGTCGGCGATTATCCTCGAAATCCGCCCGATCGGACGAAAGCTCACCGAAGCGGCACGCGCTCGCGCCACGGCGTTCGTCACCGGCGCGCTCGAACGAGCCGGCGCGCGAGTCCGCGAAGCGTCGCCTACCGGTGCCGAGGACGAAGCGGAATCACCGTTGCCGGCGCAGGCGGGTCAGTTGGCCAAGGGTGGCCTTGCGCTCGTTGAGGAGCTCGGCTCCCTGCGGCGCCGCGTCGACGCGCTCGAGGTGTGGCGTCGGACGCAAGAAGCACGCGCTCGAAAGCGCGGAGCGCGATAACCAGCGGATCTGAAGGGTCGTTCGTTTCTAACATACCCGCAGGTTAACGGCGTAGAGTGCCAACAGGGCGGCACCCTTCGATAGGGGTCCCATCTCAGGATTTTTCAAGGATGGCGGAAGCCGCCTTGTGGTACGTTCGAGCGTGTTGGGCGCAGCGTCGTTGATCTTGGCGCTCCAAACGTCCGCCGGGGCGAATCCCAGCCCCGCGCCCACACCAAAGACGATCATCCAACTCAAGGTCAGCCCATTCTGCCAGACGGTTCGCGACAACGTCTTTCACGCGGTCGAGGGATTGCGCATTAACGACAACGTGATCGAGCAAGGCCAAGGGCTGCTGGCGAAGTTGGCCTACGACGGCGTGGTCGATCGGAGCGGACGCATCCAGATCGAGGGCGTTCCGCCGGGGAATACGAAAGCTCCGAGCGTCCAGCTGGACGAGTACCAGTTGGGGCAAGTCGTGGGGCAGGCCGCCCACAATCTGCAGCGCATTGCGCAGTTGCTCAACGATTCGCAGCGTTTTGCCCAACGTCCTCAAAGCTCCGCCGACCGCGATCTCGCGTCGATGAAAGCGGCCCTCCAAGCAGTCGCCGACGCGCAAGAGCGTTCGCTCAACTTCCTCTCGGGTCAGTACGAGACGGCAGCGCTCAACGATATGCTTTCGCGCGGCGACAACACCGGGGGGGCGCTCGGCGCAGCGAGCGTCGCGGAGAAAGACCTAAAGCTTGGCGATCCAATCCTCACCTCACCGAGTACGTTGTCCTTGCCGGCCGGCGGCGCGCAGCCGCACGGTTCGCTCTTCGCGGGTACGCCGGCGGGCCACATTACAACGGCGTTGGCCATCAGCCAAAGGCTGACTGGCGACGCCGAGAGCCGGGTGCTCAGCGCGCTAATGCCTGGGGTCGATCGTTGCCGCGGTCTTTAAAGGAATGGCTTTAGGGTTCGCTAGGCCGGAAAGATGCGCTCCGAGACCTCTCGCGCGTACTCTTGCAGCGCCTGCGTCGCCATCTCGCCGACCTCCGCATAGCGTTTGGCAAAGCTCGGCGAGTGCGGATACATCCCCAGAATGTCGTGGAGCACGAGCACTTGCGAATCGCAGTGCGGTCCCGAGCCGATGCCGATCGTCGGAATGGAGAGCATCTCGGTAATCTCGCGCGAGATCTCGTAGTCGACGACCTCGAGAACGATCGCGTATGCGCCCGCGGTTTCGACGGAGCGCGCGTCGTCGATCAATCGGTCGCGGTGCGTGCGCATCTTGAAGCCGGGGCCGAGGCCGGCGGTTTGCGGCGTCACGCCGATATGGCCGACGACCGGGATTCCGGCGCCGGTGATCGCGCGAATCCGTTCGGCTTGATCGCGGCCGCCTTCGAGTTTGACCGAACAGGCACCGCCCTCTTTGACGAGCGCGATCGCCGAGCGCAGCGCGTCCTCGTTGCTCACTTGATACGAGCCGAACGGCATATCGGCCATGATGTGCGCGCGGGTCGTTCCACGCGCGACGGCTTGCGTGTGGTAGATCATGTTCTCGAGCGTGACGGGCGTCGTCTCGTCGTATCCGAGCACCACGTTGCCCACGCTATCGCCGACCAAGACGACGTCGATCCCGGCCCGCTCGACGAACTGTCCAAAGGGCGCGTCGTACGCGGTCGCGACCGGAAAGATCGTCTTGCCCTTGCGGCGTTTGATCGCTCCCGCCGTTAGGCGGCGGATAGCCGGATTCTTCTCCGGCTCGTACGGACGAGCGCTCTCCCGGCCGTTGCGCGCTGCCTTCACACCTTTATCTCTGCGGTCCTCGCTCCGTTGGGAGAGGCTTTCTCGGCGCCGCCGCGCGCGAGCGATTCTACCAGCGCGATGAAGGCGCGTACCGGCGTCCCCGTCGGACCCTTCGCTTGCCACGCCGACTCGGTGTCGAGATACGCGGTGCCGGCGATGTCGAGGTGAATCCAGGGCGTCGAGTCGACGAACTCGCGCAAGAACGCCGCCGCCGTCAGCGTTCCCGCCGCGCGTCCGCCGGTGTTCTTCAGATCGGCGATGTCGCTCTTCATCGCGGTGAGGTAGTCGTCGTAGTACGGCATCTGCCAGTAGCGCTCGCCGGTCGCCTTGGCCGCGGCGAGGAACTCCGCGCCGAACGCATCGTCGTTGGTGACGGCCGCGGAGCTCGCGTGCCCGAGCGCGATGACGCAGGCGCCGGTAAGCGTCGCGGCGTCGACGATCTTCGTTGCACCGAGCTTATTGGCGTAAACGAGTCCATCCGCGAGGATCAAGCGTCCCTCGGCGTCGGTGTTGATCACTTCGATCGTCTTGCCGTTCATCGCGGTGACGATGTCGCCGGGTTTGGTGGCTTTCCCGCCGGGCATGTTCTCGGTTGCGGGGACGATTCCGACGACGTTGAGTTTCGGTTTGAGCGCGCCGAGCGCCGACATTGCGGCGATCACGCCCGCGCCGCCGGACATGTCGTACTTCATCTCCTCCATGCGCTCGGCGGGCTTGATCGAGATGCCGCCGGTATCGAAGGTGATGCCTTTGCCGACGAGCGCGAGCAGTTCTTTGCTGCCCGGATCGCCGTTATAGCGCATGATGATGAACTTGGGAGGCTGCGAGCTGCCCTGCGCCACCGAAAGGAAAGATCCCATCCCTTCGCTGCGCGCGCGCTCTTCGTCGAGGACTTCGATCTCGATGCCGCCGGCCTCTGCGGCCTTCGTGGCCTCTTGCGCGAGATGCGTCGGCGTCATGTCGTTGGCCGGCGTGATCGCCAGGCGCCGCGCGAGATTCACTGCATTGCCGAGCGCGGTGCCTCGCGCGATCCCGCGCTCCAGCTCCGCTTCATTGAGAGAGCCGGCGAGGATCGTGATGTCGCTGGTGACGATCTTGCGCTCCGGCTTCCCTTGATAGATGGTCGTTTCGAATGCACCGGTGATCGCGCCTTCGGCGATGAACGAAGCGCAAGCCGCCTCGCGCCCCTGGGCTTCGCCCGGCAGCGCGAAGGCTATCTCTTCGACGTTGCGCCGCCCCAGATAGCGAACGGCACTTCCGGCGTAGCGGGCGAGAAAGCTCGGTTCGAACCGCGCGCGATCGCCGAGGGAAACGGCGAGAACCCGGCGGTAGGGTTGACCTTTTGCATAGACGAGAACGTTCTCGCCGAGGCGCCCGGCAATTTCTTTGCTCGCGAGCGCATCGGCGATCGTGCCGCCAAGCGCGGCGTCGACTTCCGCGCTGGTGCCTTCGAGCGGGCTATCGGAAAAGAAGGGCACGACGAGCGCTCCGGCCCGCACGTGATCGGGCGCATCGTGAATAAGACCAACTTGCATGGTGAACCTTTCGGACGGTGAACTACTGCCAGCCTATGGCGGAAAGCTGGGAGAATCCTCGTCTGGAGCAAAAAGCCGCCCCCGACAGCTACGCCCGCGCGGGCGTCGATGTGGCGGCAGGCAACGAAGCCGTCGCGCGTTACCGGGAGGTGCTCGGCCAGTGGCGCCACCCCGCGCAACTCGACGTCATCGGTGGTTTCGCGGGCGTTTTCCGCCTTCCAGATGAGGGTGGTCGCGCGCTCGTCGCCTCGACCGACGGCGTCGGCACGAAAGTCCTGATCGCCACCGAGCTGGGGCGTTATGGCGGCGTGGGTGCCGATCTCGTCAATCACTGCGTCAACGACATCCTCGTCTGCGATGCGACGCCGCTCTTCTTTTTAGATTACCTTGCGGTGGGCAAGCTGGATCCGCAGGTCGCGGCCGACGTCGTGCGCGGCTGCGCCGAGGCCTGCCGCCGGCATAACTGCGCGCTTTTGGGCGGGGAGACGGCCGAGATGCCGGGCCTTTATCAATCGGGGCACTTCGATTTGGCGGGCACGATCGTGGGCATCGTCGAGGTCGACGCGCTCTCGCGGCTCGGCGAGGTCGAGCCAGGCGACGCGATCGTCGGACTGCCCGCCGTCGGCCTGCACACCAACGGTTACTCGCTCGCTCGCGCGTTGATCGACCGTTCGGAATGGAGCGCACCCTTCGGCGAGGGGACGTATGCCGACGCCCTGCTCGCCGAGCATCCTTCCTATTATGAGGAAGTTCGCGCGATCGAGCGCGTCGCGCGCGTTAAGGCGATGGCCCATATCACCGGCGGCGGCCTGCTCGAGAACGTCGGGCGCACGCTGCCTCCCGGCGTCAAAGCCGTTTTCGAGCAGCAGCGCTGGAACGTACCGCCGATTATCGAGGAGCTCGTACGGCGCGGAAACCTTCCCGCGCACGAACGCTATCGCGTCCTCAACATGGGCATCGGCTACACGCTCATCGTGCCGGTTACCGACGCGGCGGCCGCGGTCGGCGCGGCCTCGGGTGCGCGCGTCGTCGGCTGGATCGAAACGCGTGCGGGGGACGAACCGCAGGTAGTCATCCACAGCTGACGTGTCGACGCTCCTCAATCTCGTCGTCGACCTCGATACACTCTCCGCTCTCCCCCCCGCGCCGCAAGGCGTCATCTCGCCACCGGCGCCTGCCGACGATCGCACGTTGGCGTGGATCGACGAAACCTTCAACGGAACGTGGAGCTCGGAGGCGGCGACGGGTGCGACGCTGATCGCGCGACGCGTCACGACGCCGATCGGCTTCGCGACGATCTGCGCGCAAGGGCTAAAGTTTCGCTGGCTTGCGGGGCTGGGCCGCGCGCCCGACGTCGGGCTCTTCGGCCCCTTCGGAGTAGCTGCGGCCGAGCGCAAGAGCGGTGTCGGCGTCGCGCTGCTTCGTCGCGCGCTCGCGGGGCTTGCCGATCGCGGGTACGCCCGCGCACTGATTCCCGCGGTCTCTGGTGAATCGTTGACCCGGTACTACGTCGACGCGGCGGGTGCGCGCGTTGCCGAAGAGTTCGATCGCGGCGCGTTGCTGGCGCCGCGGCCGCGCACGCTCGTGATGGCGTCGGGCAACGGAAGCAACTTGCAGGCCGTGCTCGATTCGTCGGCAGCCGGAAACCTGCCGGTTGATATCGTCGCGGTCGTCAGCAACGA
>JBAQAW010000041.1:0-3893 GCA_049285915.1 Candidatus Cybelea sp.
CATGCCGGGGATGAGCTTTATCAGCGGCATCAGCGACTTCATGACCGGGCCAAGGTTTCGCACCGCCTTGGTGTCGGGCGCGCTGCCAGGCGAGACGGCGTACACGGCCATGCCGGCGGGTAGCCGGCGGGCCAGCGCCGCGGCCCACCAGGCAACGATTACCTTCGCGTCGGCATACGCCCAGTTGGGCTCGTATTTCACGTTCGGCCCGTTGCGCACCAGGGCTTCCACCGCGGCGGTTCGGTCGCCGTGGTATTGCTTCTTCGCAAGGGTCGCCACCTCGGTAAAGCTGAACATCGGGACGTCCCCTCGGGCAGGCTCCGCGCCAGCGATAACAATCCGCGCGTTGGGACTGAGCAGATCGGCGCGCAGCAGCCCGACAGTCAGTTGATGATGGCCGATCAGCGGGGCCTGAGACGCCTCGATGCGCGCCGCCGTGATTACGCGCTTTTCACCACCGACCATTCCGGCGTTGAGCAGTAGGAAATCGATAGGCAGGCCTCGCTTGACCAGGTCCGCGATGGCGGACTGAACGCTGGACGGGGTATCCAGATCCAGCTGCAGCGGCGCGAAGACCTGCGTATGCGTCTCAACCGCGAGTTGAGCGGCCGTTTCCTTGATCCGGGCCAAGCTGCGCCCGGTGACGATGACCTCGCGGTAGCCCTGGGCGGCGAGCAAGCGGGCTGCCGCATAACCGAGCCCGGAGGTCGTGCCGGTGACGAGAGCGATCGAATGTTCCATAAGGCCTCCCCTGGTTGAATAGCTGGGTCGAACCAAGCGTCACCCGCGACGCTAGGTGGCCTTTGCATATTGCAACTGTTTGGTACTATAATGGGGCGAACGGTCAAACGCAAGGGGTTTCGTACTAAGGTGTTCAAAAATATTTCCCGGCCACGGGGACGGCCGCGCAGCTTCGACGAGAAGGTCGCGCTGGACAAAGCGACCCAGGTCTTCTGGGCTAAGGGCTACGACGGCGTAACGATCGACGATCTCGTCGCCGGGATGGGCGTGGGGCGCCCGAGCCTGTATTCCATTTTCGGAGACAAGCGCACGATATTTTTGCGCGTGCTCAAAGCCTACGCAGAGAGGAAAGGCGCTCTGGCTGCCAAGGCACTCCTCGCACCGGGCACACTTCGCGACTCGCTAGGCGCCTTTCTGAGGAACGCCGTAGAAACTGCGACCGAGAAAGGATCCGCCGCGGGATGTCTTCTTCAGTGTGTCGCGCCCCTGGTGGACGATGCTGAGGTTCGGCGGTTCCTGAAGAAGGCGGCAGATGCCGCCGCCGAGTTGGTAGAACGCCGTTTCCGCGATGGGATCAGCGCGGGAGAAGTTCCCCCTGACTTTCCAGTAGCCGCGCGCGCGCGGCAGGTCCTCGACCTTACCCGCGGCCTGACGATGCGTGCACAGATCGGCACGTCCCGCAAGACGCTCCTCAATGACGCCGAGGAAGCGGCCGACTTGGTGCTGCTGCCACGGCGTCGAAATGCGGCGTCAGCACGTTGATGCTGGATGGTGAAGGTTAGAAAGAGCAACCCGCGAGCCGCCGCCGCCAGTCGGCCCACTCGGCCAGGAACAGGCCGCGCCGCCAACCGGAATCGAACCCGTGTATCGGGGTCCCGGCCGCTCCCGTCGAATACCCGAAAGTCCTTTCTTGTACGGGTTTTCACGTTTTTGAGTCCCGGCTAATCCCAACGAATCCCGGCGGGTTTTATCTAATCCGTTAGACGGCCGTTAGAGAAGCGGCCGCTGCCTCGGCTGGTACTCGGCACGCAAACATCATGCGGAACAGTGCCGAGAAATCGCTTTTGGAGCGGCGTGGCTGGGAATGCCCACTAAGCAGGCGCGTGCGTCTTCGAGTTAAGTCGGGCACGCCAAGGATGGCAGCGCGAACAGCGCCGCCATGAACGTACTGGAAGTGGCCGATCAGAAACAGATTTTATTTGGTATTCCTAGAATCAACTCGACGATGTTACGCGAGCACTCGACGTTCTTCGGTTTCGCAGCTGCGCTGGTTTGCGCGATTGTCGCCGGCAGTGTATCCCATTGGTCTCCTATCTGGATGGCCGCGACTGCTATTGCGGGCATTTTCTTTTTTACGCGCTGCTTCTATGGGTTCAAAGAAGCCCGGGCACTTCGTGATGCGGACTTCGAACTAGGTTCTGGAAAGTCCGTCAGCTGGTACGTCGAGCCGCCTCCGAATCAGCTTAAAGCGAAAGCCCATGCTGAGATGCGTCGCGAGGAGGCGGGTGACGCACCAGACGACACAGAGTGGCGGCGTCTTGCCGGCGAAAACGACACCCGTCGGGGCGATACATGCTAAGATGTCTTTTCGTCGAATCCATCCGGCGAATCCGCGTTAAGGACATCCTTCGAGTGCTTGATGCGCCGGCGATCACTCTACTTTGGCTGGTGTTGTCGGCAGAAGGCCGGCCTTACGATCCGCGGTATCGTTTCCTGGCGATGGCGGTTTCGCGCTCGATTCTTCGCTGCGTCCATCGCAGGCGTAGCGGCCCAGTGGTCGTTTCTCGTTCCGTCATGCTCAGTTCGTTCATGGGACGCCGACGGAGATCATGTTCGTGGCAAGCACGACGTCGAATGGTCCGGTGCTGATGGAACGCTTTAGTCCCGGAACGTGCGGCAGCCCCAGGCGATCCAGAATCTTCGGGATTTGATCAGAACGCATGCGACTGGTGAGTTCGCCGATCGAAAGGAGGCGCGATCGCTTTCCCAGCCCACGGCGGGCCGCCTTCGGAAGGCGCTGTTGAACGTCGTCGTCCAGTAGCCGCCGCATACGGGCCAACTCGCGAAGCGAGCTGAAGTAGCCCACGACCGTCATGTACGGGTCAGCCGCCGGACCGTACTTCTCGAACAGCAGTTGCGCACCCGCGAGCAGCGACATAACAAGGCGCGCCTCCGCAGCCTTAAGACGCTGGCCGCGAGCGCAAACGCCGACGTAACGCCTGCCTGGAGTATACTCACTCGGCGCGACCTGCTCGGAAAAGAAGTTATCGCCAACGTCAAGCACCGCCGGTGGGAAGACAGCAAGACGCCGCTGGAAGAGCGCGTTCGTATGTACTAAGGCGCGACGAATCGTAGCCGTTGATGCGATCACTTTCGGCCGAACCATTATGCCGTCAATCTTCACCGAGGCCAGGCCGATCGACGGCCGTCTCGTACAAGCCGACCAACGTCCCCAGCGGCCCTGAGATTAAGTGCACTTCATCGTGGATGATGAGATCCGGCGGACGCAGCCTGTCGCACGCTACCGTTTTTACTTCCGGTAGGCCGTCGATCGCCTTGTGCGTGTCCCGCTCGACGCGATTTGAGGTGTCATCGAGATCGCGAGAGCGAAAGCCGTGACGCGTGCATCGCGAATAGGTGCGCCCAAACAAGAGGTGCAGCGGGCCCCGCCAGGGCAACTGCGCAAACTTGTCGACGGTCGCGATAATGAATGAGGGCAGTAGCCGATAGATTTCCTCGTCCACGGTGACGACTGGAATGCCTTCGCCGTTCGATCGCCGCTCCGTAAATGGGCAAGTGCCATATGGGTCGGAACAGAGCGTGAGTGTTCGCCACCGGCGGCTGTCGCGTTTAACATGGCTGCCCGTTTGAAGTTCGCTTCCGCACCACGGACACGCCGTCAGTTGCAAGGGGTCCGCGTAGCTGCCAGTGTAGCCGTTTCGCTGGCGCGCCGTTTCAATCGCATCCCAGTAATCATCGCTCCAATTTGGCGTTGTCGATGCACCGATCCAAAGGCCGAGACGAAATGGCACGTGGAAATGGCCACCGTAAGCGCATAGCCTTGCAACCCCTGTCTAAGCCGCCAGAAGGTCGCGCGGTCCTGAACTTTCAAGGCGGTCCATAAGTACACGCAGGCGTGCACGAGGTGGACT
>JBAQAW010000042.1:0-115619 GCA_049285915.1 Candidatus Cybelea sp.
TGGCAGTGGAACGCGCAGATCAACAAGCTCTCGAAGGAGTACAACGTCCTCGTCGTGACGCTGCCGGGCTTCGGCGGACGCCCGATGATCGAGGGCGACGACCTGATGGCGCGCGCAGCGCAGAGCCTGCACGAGTTGATAACCAACCGGCATCTCCGCCGCCCGGTCGTCGTCGGGCACAGCTTGGGCGGAACGCTCGCCATCTACTTTGCCGAACATTATCCCGGCGATCTCACCAACCTCGTGACCGTCGAAGGCGGCTATCCGGTCGCTCCGACGCAAGCCGCGCGCGACGCGGCAGTAAAGAAGAGCACAGCGCCGTACGAAGGGTTGGCGCAGGGCGAGGTCGGCACCGTCGCCCGCAAGCAGACGCTGCAATACACGATCACGCAGAAAAGTGACGTAGAGACCGTCGAGACGTTAGCGGCGACTAGCAAACCCGTGGCGATCGTGGAATGGCTGCAGGCCGCGATCTCGCTCGATCTCACACCGGGCCTCAAACGAATAACAGTTCCCTTTACGGCGATCGTCCCGTTCGATTCCGACATCGATCCGTATCAGGGCTTCAAAACGGCGGCGCAAAAGCAGGCCGACTACACGCGCTGGGTGGGAAACGCTGCCGACGGCAAGGTCATCCTCATCACTCCCAGCCGTCACTTCGTAATGTTCGATCAGCCCGAGCGCTTCGAGCAGGCGCTGGAAACCGCAATCGCGCATTAGGCTCTAGGTGCCGGTAGACGCAAGCGAGATGCTTCGGGCATACGCGTCTAGGCGCGCCGGCTCGTCGCTTTCGAACGCGAGTGCGACGTGACCGTCCGGCCGAACGAGATAGCTCGCATTTCGCGCGAAACCCGCTCTCTTCACGTCCCGGTTCCACGCGAAGGTTTCAACGGGGATGCCGAGATGCTCGCAGAGCGCGACGACGCTCGGTCCAGGCCTGCCGTAAACGTGCAACTGCCAGTCGAGCGAACGCAACGGCTCGTAGTTGTCGATGCTTTCGACCCACGGGAGCCGGTCGCCGCCGCGGACGCCGCCGGCCTTTCCCTCGCTCAAACTAGACTCGTGGTAATGAATCTGCGTCTGTGAGACGATGCGGAAGAAGGTGCGCCTGGTGACCGGCAGCCTCGTCGCCGCAATGACGCCGAGCGGCGCGACGAAGCGACGGATGAGCTCACCCGCGAGGCCCGGCGCGACGATGGCGGTGAACGCGCGGTCGGTCGTCGCGACCAATGCCCGCGCAAACGCCACGCGCTCCTCCTCAAAACTGTCGAGAACTCGCTCCGACGTGCGCCCGCACAGCACGCCGCCGAGCTTCCAGCCAAGGTTTACCGCGTCGCCGATTCCGGTGTTCATCCCCTGGCCGCCCGCAGGACTGTGAATGTGCGCGGCATCGCCCAGAATGAAAGCTCGCCGGTCGCGAAATCGATCGGCGACGCGGTGGTGCACCCGATAGACGGCGAACCAGTTGACCTCGGTGACCCGCGCGCCGAGCACCGGTTCGATGCGATCGCGGATGTCGTCGAAGGTCAGATTGTCGGCTTTGGAAAGCTCGGGCGGAACGAGCCCGATCAAACGCTGCATCCCGCTCGAGCGCACGGGGAAGAGCAGGACCAGCGCGTACTCGCCGAGGTTCGCATAAAGGTCGGTTTCGAATCCTGTGGCGACCTTGCAGTCGCAGACGAAGAAGGGCTGCTCATACGTTACTCCCGCAAAGCCGAGGCCCAGCGCTTCGCGCGCCTTCGAGTGGGCGCCGTCGCAGCCGCAGAGATACTCGGCCGTGATCTCTTCCTCGCCGTTTGGGCCCGTCACCGTGACACGGACACCGGCTTCGTTCTGCGATAAGCCGGTCAGCGCGGTATTGCGTTCGACTCGAGAACCCGCTTCAGCGAGATGCTTTTCGAGAAAGCGCTCGTGATCGTCTTGCGGATAGGTCAGCGCAAACGGATAGGGACTGACGCCCGCGCCGAGATCGCTAAAGCGCAGCTGCAACACTTCGCGCGAGCGGCCTCCGCGGCCGCTCTCACGCAGGTGCAGCCGCTGCACGACGATGCCCTCCTCGACCATTGCGTCCGCGAAGCCGAACTGCCGGTAAAACTCGAGCGTACGAGCCTGAACCACCATCGCTCGGGAGTGTTCGCCGGGTCCGACCGCAGCGTCGATCAGCCGAAATGGTATGCCCTGCCGCGCGAGGCTCAACGCAAGCACGAGTCCCGTCGGGCCGGCTCCGGCAATCAGGACTCGCGTAGATGACGTCACCTTCAAAGACTTCGACACGGCGTGGTCGAAATCGCTGCTCATGGCTCGAGTAACCGGTATCGGCGGAGTCTTCATTCGCGCACGAGATTCCGCGGCGCTCGCGCGATGGTACGCAGAGCATCTCGGGATTGTCGAGAAGCCGGGCGTAGGCATCATGTTTAGCCGGTCCGACGACCCCGATCCGAATGCGGTGACCCTCTTCAGTATCTTCGATGCGGACGACGACTACTGGGATCGTGCGCAGCCGGTGATGATCAACTTTCGGGTCGATGGCCTCGACGAGTTGATCGTCAAGCTGAAGGCCGAAGGCGTTACGGTTTTAGAGAAAGCCGACGACCACGAGTACGGGCGCTTCCGCTGGATCGTCGATCCGGAAGGCAACCGCATCGAGCTCTGGGAGCCACCCGCCACGTAGCACGCGGGACCCTGTACGTTTCCGTACGCGGGGCCGATTAGAATGGCTGCATGACGAGGGAATTAAAGGATTTATTCTTGCTCGCCGCCTGGGCCGTGCTTGCGATGGGGAGCGTCGTGCTTCTCCGCTTCTGGGACATTCAGACTTACGCCGTCGTCCGTTAGTCCTATCCCCACCCCGCGTAGGGCGCGGCTCCAAAGATGTTCGCTTCAAACGCTGCTTGCGCCGACGTTATAAAAGCCCGGCTCCTAGCGACGAAGCCTCCGAGGATCGGGTGGGGGTGTCGGGGCGTCAACTGCTCCCATAGCGGCTTTTATCGCCGCCAGCTGGGTTATCGTCAGCGCATTGGTTGCGATTATAAAGTCCTGGTCCCCGGTGTGCCAAACGCGAGCAGCAAGCCGCGTCAGCCTACCCGAATCCGAACTGACGACAAAGAATGGAAAAAGATACGCTGTTGGTTTGGATTTATGAAGCTCAAAGTAAAGCGCACCTCGCGGCGTTCCGTAGGCAAGTCGATATCCGTCAGGCGCCAATTTCACCACGCTTTCAAGCGTCGCGTTTTTCGGGAGTCCAGCGGGAAGCACCATCTTGAAGTCTGCTTCGTGCTGAGCCTGTTCCAGCGTTACGAGATATCCCGATCGAAACTGAATCGGAACGTCGACACCCATGCCATGCATGCGCGCTATGATGCTTGCCTTCAGCGATTTTGGAATGGTAGTGTAGGCGGCTGCGACGCATGAGGTTACGACAATACCGATACTCAAGGCACGCACGGCGTTTTGGAGTCTCACCGATCGCATCGCAGGTCGCCGCGAGCGTATCGCCTCAATATCAAAGCGAGGGATATCTACGCTACCAATGTACTTGGACATCGCAGCTTGGAAGGCTTGCTCGTTAAACATGGGATCGCACCTCATCAATTGAGCTTGCAAAGCGCGAAGGTTGGTTCTCGAGGATTCGCTTTAGTCGGTTGCGCGCGATGGCTAGACGAAACCGAACGGTCGCCGACGGGATCCCCATAACAGTCCCGATCTCGCGGCTCGTGAGGTCCGCGTAATATCGTAGAAAAACGAGGGTGCGCATTGCCGGCGGGAGCTCCTCGAGCGCCTTGTCTAAATCCAGCGCCTCATCGATAGCTAGCCCTGATGTTGGCCGCGCGAGGGACCGTTCGGCCGAAGCACCGAGCTGAGGCTGCGTTCTCGCCGTAGTTTTGGCGCAGCGCACGACGATTCGATAGAGCCATGCTCGGTGGCTGCCGATCGACCGCAACGTCTTTAGCCGTTGATAGATTATGGCGCATGCGTCCTGAGCGGCGTCTTGCGCGTACGAACGATCCCGCAGGATGCCATAGGCGATTCGATACGCCTCGGGCCACCATGCCGCGAGGAGGGCTTCCATTTGCGACGCATCCCCGCACGCTGCGCGGGAAACGAGGTCCGAGAGGTCATCCCTCATCCGCCACGTTGCCTTTGAAACGTGTCCATACCCTGGAGAGAGGGATTTTGGGCCCGATGTGTTGGCGCGCCTCCGAGATGCTCAGATCGTCTGTCACCAGGCGACGAAAATCGACCTCTGCGGTTCGCCCCGCCGAAAACGAGTCGCTACGGGCCCGGCTTGAAATCCGCGCGGAAGACGTAGTCGCCTTGGACCGGCGCGCAGTTCACGACCTTTGGCGAATACTTGCTCTTGCGAGCCGCTGCCACGACGGCATTATCGGCGGTCGTATTTCCGCTTGACTTGACGACTGACGTTTTGACGACGCGCCCGTCTGGCGCGATCGCCACCGAGACCTCGGTGGTTCCGGAAACGTTGAGCCCGTGCGGCAGTATCGGCGGTTGGGGGTCGGTTACCGTCGCCTCGACGTTGGGGTGTGCGCACGAAGCAGCAACGATCGGCGTGCCGGGCACACCCGGCGCGGGCGGCGTGAGCGCGAGGGCGGGGGAGAGCGCTTGCAGCGCAATGGTCGCGATGAGGAACAGCATGATGGCACCTCCGATGGCAAAAGAGTTGATGGTAAGGCGGCGGGGCTCGCTCGAACCCAAGCGCTCGATGCGATCGAGCAGCGCCCGGCGCGAGTGAAACGCAGTCGGCGTTAAGAGCGGAGCGTTTCGCGAGCGAACCGATTGCGCGAGCGATGCGAGACACGCGGCGTACTCGCCCGGGCTGCCGACGCTCTCGACCACCCAATCGTCGCAGGCAGCTTCGCGCTCGAGGCACAGGCTTCGCCCGGCGAGGTACACCCAGGGATTGAGGATCAGCAGCGCTTCGATCGTGCGCTGAATCAGATTACACAAAGGATCGTAGCGGCGGATGTGCGCCCGCTCGTGTGCGACGATCCGCTGCAGGTCGGCCGGCGTAAGATCGTTCGCGATCGCGGCGGGAATGACGATTGCCGGTGCAACGAAACCCGCGACGATCGGCACGCTGAGATCGTCGCAGACGAAGACGTCTCTGGCGGCGCCCGCGAGCGGTCGCGCCGCCCGGCGAATCGCCTGCACCCGGAAAAAGCTCACCACGAGGCGGATCGACGCGATCGCCGCCGCCGCGCACCAAAGGCCCACAACGAAGGGCAACACCCACGCGAACGCTGCATCGGCGTGGGAGACGAACGAGGCCGCGGGGATCAGCGTGATTTTAACGGCAGTTACCCCGGAATGCGACTGCACGAGGCCGGCGAGCGATGCCCCCGCATTGGATACGGTTGTGAGAATCGGTACGATTGCCAGCGCCAGCAGCGTCAGGAACCAAAGAGCGTAACGTGTGGCGGCGTTGGAACGCGGAATCAACCGAGTGACGAACCACGCGATCGCGACGAGCACCGCTCCCTGCCACAAACCATTGAAGAGCACGTTGGCAATCATGTGCGTTCCTTTCGCTTGCGCGCGAGCAGCCGTTTGATCTCGGCCAGCTCGTCCTCGGAGAGTTGTTCGCCGTCGAGCAGCGTGACCGCGAGTGCTCCCGGCGAGCTGCCGAAGAAGCGGTCGAGCACGTGCCTTACAGCGGATTTTGCCGCGTCGGTTCGCCGGATCGCCGGACGATAGACGAAGGCGCGCCCCGCCTCGTCGTGCGTGAGGTGCCCCTTTTGCTCGAGCGTGCGCAGCGTCGTAAGAACCGTACTGTAGGTAAGCGGCGGCGGCTCGAGCGCCTCGACGACCTCGGCGACGGTGCCCTGCCCGTTGCGCCAGAGCACCTCCATGAGCCGTAGCTCGTGGTCGGTCAGAACGACGGCTTTTCGACGAGACACCTTCGCGAAAACCCTCCAAACTATTAGATTTGTAGTAGACGCTACCACCAACGCCGCCGATTGTCAACTAGATTCCTAATAGTAATTCGTTCCGCGACCGGATAGAAGCAGCGTTGCCAAGAAGCGCCATACGATGAAAGCGCACGCACTTCGGCCCTTCGCGTTGGAGCGGTTCTTTGCGCGCTACGAATTCACAACGCGCTACTTGCTCTGCTCGAGCGATCCGGAGTCGATGCCGGTAAGCGAGCTGCTCGCGCTCGAGCCCGATGCGGAGCGCCGGCTCGCGGAACTGCGGCTCGGATACATCGACTCGCGCGGCACGCTCGAGCTGCGCAACGCAATCGCTGCGCTCTACGAAAACCGCAACGCCGAGCAGATCCTCGCGCACGGCGGCACGCAAGAGCCGATCTTCGCCTTCATGCACGCAATGATCGAGCCGGGCGATCACCTCGTCGTGCAGTTCCCGGCGTATCAGTCGCAGTATTCGATCGCGGAGAGCCTTGGTGCCGAAGTCACGCGTTGGGACGCCGACCTCGATCGCGGCGGCGTACCGGATATCGGTGCGCTCGAGCGGCTCGTCCGTCCGCAGACGCGCGCGATCGTCATCACGACTCCGAATAACCCGACCGGCTATCAGTTCGCCCGCCGCGAGCTCGACGCGATCGTCGAGATCGCGCGAAAGCACGGGATCTGGCTCTTAGGCGACGAGGTCTATCGCGGCACGGAGCGCGAGGCGGAGCGGCTCCCGGCCGTCGCCGATCTCTACGAACGCGGCGTCTCGTTGGGCGGAACGGCCAAGGCCTACGGGCTCGCCGGCCTGCGAATCGGCTGGGTTACCACGCAGAGCGCATCGCTGCTGGAGAAGATGGCGTCCATCAAAGATTATCTGACGATCTGCAACAGCGCGCCGAGCGAACTGCTTGCGGCACTTGCTCTACGCCACGCCGGCGAGCTCACCGATCGCGTGAAGCGCATCGCCTCACATAATCTCGACCTGCTCGACGCATTTTTTACCCGCCGCACGGATCGTTTTCGCTGGACCCGGCCGCGCGCGGGGACGACGGCATTCCCGCGCTATCTCGGCGGCAGCAGCGAAGCCTTCTGCGCGCGCTTGGTGGAGCGTGCCGGAGTGCTGCTTTTACCAAGCACCGCGTTCGAGTCCGGCGACGCACATTTTCGCATCGGATACGGGCGCACGAATATGCCGGAAGCCCTCGCCGCACTCGATAAATTCATGAATTCGGACGACTGAAAAGCTGCAGGCGCGGCTGCCTGCAACCAGAACCGTCAGCCATGGCCGCATTCTTCGATCGTTCACACTCGATTGCGAAACCCGGCTTCAATCGTTGGCTCGTTCCGCCCGCGGCGCTCTGCATCCATCTCTGTATCGGCGAGGCGTACGCGTTTAGCGTCTTCACCAAGCCGATGTCGCAGGCGCTCGGCATTACCGCTCCGGCCGCAACGGATTGGTCGGTGCCGGCGATCGGCTGGATCTTCAGCATCGCGATCGTCTTTTTAGGACTCTCGTCGGCGGTTTTCGGCAAGTGGGTCGAGCGTGCCGGCCCGCGCGCGGCGATGTTCGTTGCGGCGCTCTGTTTCTGCGCCGGTTTGGTCGTCGCGAGCCTCGGCGTCGACGCGCACCAACTCTGGCTGGTCTATCTCGGCTATGGCGCGATCGGCGGCTGCGGCTTGGGTATCGGGTACATCTCGCCCGTCTCGACGCTCGTGAAGTGGTTTCCCGACCGGCCGGGTCTCGCGACCGGAACGGCGATCATGGGCTTCGGTGGAGGTGCGCTGATCGGTGCCCCGCTCTCCGTGTTGCTGATGAAGCACTTTGCCGATGCGACGAATACCGGCGTCGCGCAGACGATGATCGTGCTCGCGATCGTCTACTTCGTCTGGATGCTCGCCGGTTCGATGATCGTGCGCGTGCCGCCCGAAGGCTGGCAGCCCGAAGGGTACGTGGCGCCCGTCGCCTCGCGCGGCCTCATTACGTCGCGCAACGTCGTGCTCGAGCAAGCGCTGCGGACGCCTCAGTTCTACCTGCTCTGGATCGTGCTCTGCATGAACGTCACCGCCGGCATCGGCGTGCTCGGCCAAGCCTCGCTGATGATTCAGGAGATGTTCGGCGTGACGGCCGTCGCCGCGGCGGGTTTCGTCGGGCTCATGAGCATCTTCAATATGGCCGGCCGCATCGGCTGGGCCTCGGCATCCGACTTCATGGGACGCAAGGCGACCTACACCGTTTTCTTCATCCTCGGCGCGATACTCTACGTGCTGGCACCGACCTTCGGGCACATGCACGCGATCGTGCTCTTCGTGCTCGCGTTCCTCGTCATCCTCAGCATGTACGGCGGCGGCTTCGCGACGGTCCCCGCCTATCTGCGCGATCTCTTCGGCACCGTCAACGTCGGCGCGATCCACGGAGCGCTGCTCACCGCATGGTCCGCGGCGGGCGTGCTCGGGCCCGTGCTCTTTAACTACATTCGCGAATACGAGATCAATCACGGCGTTGCCAAGGCCGACGCGTACTCCGTCACGATGTACGTGATGGCCGGCCTCCTCGTCGTCGGGTTGATCTGCAATCTTGCCGTGCGCCCGGTGCACGAAGGCCGTTATCTGGAGGCAGAGCATGCAGCAGCAGACTAAGAGCTACACTCTCGAGCTCGTGCTCGCTTGGCTTTGGGTCGGCATTCCGCTTGCTTGGGGAGTTGCGCTGACGCTAAAGAACGCCGTGAATCTCTTCAAGTAATCTCAATGCGGAGGCCGCCGCATTCGCAGCGCGAAATGGCCGCGCATGCTTACCCCCAAAACACTTCTCAACGCGACGGTCGCGCTCGTCGCGACCGGACTCTTCGCCGGCTGTGCCGGCGGCACGCCATCAAATAACTTCACCGGAGCGGTTCAACCGCCGATCGGCGGTCCCGCGACGTCGCTCGTGCGCCCGAGCTGGATCGACCCCGATGCCAAACATAAGAAGGGGCTCATCTACGTCGCCGACTACTCGAACTCGGCCGTTCATATCTATCCCGAAAAGGGCCAGAATCAAAAGGAGATCGGTCTGATCACGGGACTGCCGGTGATCGAGTATCTCAACGTCGATCGCTGGCACAACCTGTACGTCGTCGAGTTCGTCGCCGGCCAGGTCGTCGTCTTCCCGCGAGGCTCGACGCAGCCATCGCTCACGCTGTCCGTCCAACCCTCGGGATCGTACCCCAACGCCGTAGCCATTTCGAAGACCGGCGAGGTCGCCGTCGGAATGTTCCAGCAGAGCGGCATCAACTTCTACCACAAAGGCGCGTCGACGCCGTACAAACTCGTCCCCCCGCTCACGAATTACTCGTCGGGCTTCTGTGCCTATGACAAGCACGGAAATCTCTACGTGATCGAGAGCACCGCAAGCGGTCCTTCGCATATTGCCGAGATCGTCGGCGGCGGAAAAGGTACGACCACGAAAGACCTCGGTGTCAACGGCGGCATCACGAACGCGAAAGGCATTCAGGTCGACACCGACGGCAACATCGCCGTCGTCGGCGATTCGGGAACGCTCAATCTCTACAAGCCCGGCTCGAACACGCTGATCAGCACCAATACGCTCAACGGCAACCCGAACCCCAACGGCGGCTTCTCGCTGTTGAAGTCGGGTAAGAACCTCTACGTTGCCAGTGCGATTCTCGCGGGCAACCTCGGGCAGGCGCTCGAGTACCCCTATCCGGCCGGTGGAGACTCCATCAACACGATCACGGTCGAGCCGCCCCAGAGCGGCAGCGGCGAAACGGCCGTTACCGGTGTTGCGGTCGATCCGCCGGAGCGACCCTAGCGCTTCGCAGCCACGCGACGATCGCCGCGCTGACGTCGGTATCGTAGACCTCGACGACGCCGCGCTCGTCGTCGTTCTCGGCAACCTTCGGGGTTGCCGCATGGCCTAAACCGTGGCTCATCGCGGGAATGACGACGAGCGTCGCCGTTCCCGCGTGGGCTGCATTGACGACGTCGACGATCCGCTGATGGTCGGCCAGCTCCGTTTCGAAATCCGAACTGCCGTAGATCGCAAGCACCGGCACCTGGAGGTGAGCCCACGGCTCGATCACGTTGAGTTGCGCTACCTGGCGCATGTAAGCGACCGACGCCGGATAGATGGCGTTTTGAACTTTACACGCGGGCATCGTCTGCTCGATGACCGCCTCGGACTGATGCTCGAAGAAGAGCCGCTCCATGCATTGCGCCTTCTCGATCAGCGCCTGATCCGTGCTCGCCGGCGTTTCGTTGTCGAGCTCGAGATCGCGCCGCAGGTTGCGGATCTCATACTCCGGCCAGTCGCGTCCAACCGCTTCGACCACGATCACTCCGGCGACGCGATTGCCCGACGCAAGGCGAGGCGCGATGATCGTGCCGATGCTGTGGCCAAGCAGATAGACGCGCGCCGGATTGACCTGCGGATCGTGTTGCAAAGCGTTGAGCGCGGCGGCGTAGCCGCGAATCTCGGCATCGAAGTCGACCTTGCTGCACGGCGCTCCTTGGCTATCGCCGACGCCGCTCTTCTCGACGCGCAGCGTCACGAACCCCGCGCGAGCGAGGTCGTGCGTCAGGCGCATGTACGCGTCTTGCGGCCGATTCCCGACATCGATCGAGTAACACCCGATGCCGCCGATCAGCAGCACCGCCGGCGCGGGCGAGGCGAGCGCTTGCGGCGCGGTCGTGAGCGTTCGCCGCAGGGAATCGTCGACGGGGATCTCGCCGTACCGCGTCGTGAGTCCCGGAGCGCTCTCGTACGGCGCCGTCGAAAGCACGACCGAAAGCCGAACGGGCGAACCCGCGCGCACGATCGTGACGTTCACGCGCTGATTCGCCTGCAGCTCGTGGATCGCCGTGAGAAACTGCGCGACGCTCGCGATCGGTTGGCCGTCGATCGCCCGGATGACGTCGCCCTGCTGGACGCCGGCCGCCGCGGCCGCGCTGCCCGGGATGACGGCGGCGACTCGTACTCCGCCGGCCGCCGGCGCGACCGCCGCACCGAAGACGCCATGGCGCGTGAGCGCCGGCGGCGCGTCGGGGAGTGCAGCACCTGCCGTATCGTCGACGCGCAGCGAGCCGCGATCGAAGACGAGCGGTGCATACCGATCGCTCGCGGCGTAGAAGCGGCTCGGCCACGCGATCATCTTTCCGCCCGGATAGTCGTAGACGATGTTGAAACGCTTGAGCAGGCCGTTGCCGATGCTCGCGTCGTCGCGTCCGGAGGCGAAGACGCCGCCGCGATCGCGCGAGGCGCGCGTCACGACTCCCGGAATCGTCGAGCCGAAGAGCGAGACGCTCGTGCGCAGCACGTCGCTGTAGACCGGCCCGCCGATGCCGATGCCCGTAATGGCATTACGAACCAAGGCGTTCCGGTAGAAATCGTTCGCTTGCGCGAAGTGCTTAAAGAGCGTCAGCGACCAGCGGTCTCCGGTATCGACGATGAAGCGCCCTTCGACGCCATCGACCGAGGCCGGCAGCGAGATAAGCGCGCCTTCGATCGTAAAAGGCGCCGAGACCGCCGTTTTTGGAGCCGGCAGCGGCGCGTAGGAGAGCGTCAGGCGGCCACCGTCCATGTCGACACCGGCGCGAAGCTTGCGCAAGATGCTGTAGCCGATCACCCCGTCGAGCTTTGGAAAACCGATGGCGTGTTGAATGGGCGAGAGGTCGATCACATCGGCGGCAAGGTTGTCGAATCGCATCGCTCCGATCCCGACGCTCTCCACGCGGCTCAACGACAACTGCGACGAGCCGCTTCCGGCGCCTCCCGTCGAACCGGCCGCCCGCAACGCCAGGCCGAGACGCTGCGCGACGCTCGGCGTAATCACGAGCGACTCCGAACCGGTATCGACGATCATCGTGAACGGTCCCGCGCCATCGAGCGTGACCTGGATCAACATCCGGTTGTCGAAGAGCGTGAACGGCACCGTGGTCGAGGTTGCCGGCGGCGCAACTGCCGTCACCGCGCCAAGCAAAATGGCTGCAAAGAAAATAGGCATCGCTCTGAATATCTCCGCAAAGCCTCGATAATACCTGGCGCCACGCGCCTGAGGCACGCCGTCTTTGATATCTTCTGATGCGCTGCTAGCCTAATACAAGATGGATGGGAGATACGGGCCGGAAGGTTCTTGGTAGAGGCCGCGGGACATGAGCGTCATCGTCTCTACGACACGCATGCCGCGGTCTAGGCACCAGCGGAAGAGCCGATAGTTACGAATCGGCACGAGCACGCCGAGGCTCGGCAACCGCGGGGCCTCCGTCAGCAAGGCGCAGATCGCGTCGGTCGTCTCGCCAACACAGTGACCTTGGTAGCCCAAGCCCGAAGTGTACGCATGGATTGCGCCGTCGCGTTCGGCAACGAATGCCGCATTCGCGTCGCCGGCGGCGGCAAGCTCCGTGCCGCGATCGAAGCCATGCACGCTCTCGCATATGTCGTTGCAGGCGGGGAGATCGTCCGGGCGCAAGGGTCGAACGGTGTAAGCCGCCAGCTTTGAATCGACCGCGTCGCCATCCATCACCGCGATCTCCTCGCGCGACGCAAAACCCAGCTTGGTGTAGAGCGAAAGCGAACGTGCGTGAAAGGCCGCTTGCACGAGGCGCACGCCGGGGAAGCCGCGCGCGTCGCTGCGCTCGATCACCGCGTCCATCAGAAGTCGTCCGAGGCCGCCGTCCTGGACTTGCGGATCGATCGTGACGGGTCCGATTCCCGATATGGCATTGCGTTCGTCGAGCCAGTTGCTGCCGAGCACCGCACCCTCGCGCTCGGCGACCACGCCGTAGAATCCGCGACCGTTGTAGAGCGTCTCCATGATGCCGGTGCCGGCCTCGACGCTTGGCAAATCCGGCGGGAAGCCGTGCCTTTGCGCGATCGCGCGAAAGGCTTCGTAACAGATTCGCCCGCACGGTGCGATATCTCGCTGCTCGAATTGCCGGAGAACGACCGGTTTTGACGTGGCCACGCTGCCAAGTTCTGGCCTTAGAAGGGCATGTCCTCATCGCAGAGGCCGAAGTAATGGCCGAGCTCGTGAATCAGCGTCTCGCGAACCTCGTCTACGGCTTCCGCGCGGCTGCGCGCGATGCGATTGATCGGCCCGCGGAAGACGGCGATCTCGTCGGGCAGCAACGGCGCGTCGTGCGAACGTTCGGTGAGCGCGACGCCGCGGTAGATGCCAAGCAGCTCGTCGTCGCCATCGTCTCCGTCCTCCCCTTCGGTGCTCTCGAGATCTTCGTCGGTCGGCTCTTCCTCGACCGCGATGACGACATTTTTGATGAGGCCGTTGAAGCGCGCCGGGAGCGATTCCAGCGCCTCTTCAACGACCCGTTCGAACTCGTCCCGGCTTAGCGCTTCCAATACGCCTCCGAGAGAAAGGCAAGGGGAGACCTTCTCATGCCGCGACCTTCCGTCGCGCGATAGGCCGGGGCCTGTCGCCTTCCCAGGCGGTTTCAAGGATTCACTCAGAGAGCGGTGCTACGATTGCTTGGCTTTGCGCTCGCACTCTCTTCGCCGCGTCGCACTTGACGGCGAGTACGATCTCAGCCGAAAGGAAGAGGTCGCCTCGCTCTTCGCGCGCCTAGTCCCCGACGCTCCGGCAGCCGTCGACATGAGCAGCGTGACCTATATCGACTCCACCTTTCTGCACGAACTGGCGCTGTTGCACTTCCGCTTCAAAGATTTTCCGGTCACGCTGATCAACGTTCGGCCCAACGTCAAGCGGATTCTCGATATCGTAAAGTTCGACCGGCTCTTTCGCTTCGCCGGCGAATCAGCGGACCTGCGAACGGATTAGGTCCGTAGCGGGCGCGTTGGTCATGTCGTCAAGCAGTGAGTGAAGCGGCGCCACGTCGACGGCGATGAAGCCTCCCTGCGGATGGTCGAGATCGATGATCGTGAAGACCGTCCCTGCAAAGAGCAGGCAGAAGATCGCGGCGAGCAGCGCGTGCGGTTCCCCTGCATAGCCGAAGGTCAAGCCGAAGAGAAACGCCCCCACGAGCGTGCAAAGGATGATGATGAAGATGATCGGGCGCGGCACGTGGTTGTTGAACGCGGCGGTCTGTTCCTCCGATGCATTGATCGTCTCGACGACCGCACGGGTCAGATCGGCGAAGAGCGGGCTGCGGGAATCGCGTAAGACGGCGTTCGTCGCCATCGTCCACAGCTGGCCCTGCAGATTCTTTCCCTTGTCGATCGCGAGGCGTTCGGCTTTCGGATCCCCGACCTCGTAGTAGCTCTCGAGCCGCGCGCGGGTATACTCCACGAGCACGCGCCGGAACGGCACGCTCTGCGCGCCCGGCAGGAACGCCGCGCGTAAAAACGTGGTTCGAATGGCGTCGGCCTCGGTCACGACGAGTCCACGGCGAGCCTCGTATCGTCCCGCAGCAAACGAGAAGGAGAAGCCCAGAATCAGGGCGATCAGCGCAAAGATCGCGGCCTGTCCCAAGCCGAACGCCCAACCGGCCTTGTCGTGCTGCATTCGTCTCGAGCGGACCGCGAAGATATAGCCGCCTGCGAGCGCCAGCAGCGAGATGGGAAAGACCGCGACGAAATAGACGAGCGGGTCGGGTCTGGTCGTCAGGTTCTCAAACATGCTCCGGCATCCACTCCTTTGCTTCTAGTGCGCCGTAGGCGACGGGAACGCCCGGTTCGAAGAGCGTCCCGATGAAACTTTCCGAGCGATTCGACGACGCGGTCGCCTATGCTAACCGCGTGCACGGCAATCAGCGGCGGAAAGGATCCGAAGTTCCCTACCTCAGCCACCTACTGGCGGTCGCGAGCCTCGTGCTCGAATATGGGGGCGACGAGGACGAAGCGATCGCGGCCCTCCTGCACGACGCCCCGGAGGATCGGGGCGGGGCGCCGCTGCTCGAGCAAATTCGCGAGCGTTTCGGGGATCGGGTCGCCGGGATCGTCGAAGGCTGCTCCGATTCGCTGGTCGAGGACCCGCGACAGAAGGAGCCGTGGCAGTTTCGCAAGGAGCGCTACCACGAACATCTGCGCGAAACGAGCGACTCGTCCGTCCTCCTCGTGAGCGCCGCCGACAAGCTGCACAATGCCCGGGCGACGCTCAGCGACGTGCAACGCCTCGGCCCGTCGGTCTGGAACCGCTTTCAGTCGACGCCCGAGCAGGCGTTATGGAACTATCGCGAACTGCTCGAGGCCTATCGCGCCTCGACCGATCCACGCGTGCAGCACGCCGTTGCCGAATTGCAGCCGGTCGTCGACGCGCTGGACGCGCTCACTTAGCAAGTTACGCGATCGCTAACCTCACTCGACGCGCAGCTACCGCGAGCGCGAAGAGGATGAAGGTGGCGATCGCGTACCCGGGCGCGTACGCGCCCTGCGTGAAATCAAAGGTCGTGCGGTTCATCGGGCCGACGTACCAGAGCATGAGGTAGACGATCTCGTAGAGCCGCGTCGTACCCGAGAGTGCGCCGCACGCAAGCGCGAGCGTCGGTACGAAGAACGCTCCGGCGACGATGCCTTCCACGCCCACGAGGTTTCCCGCAACTGCCCAGTGGATGAGCGAACCGCCGGCCGTCGTGAGCGCCAGCAATACGCCGGCGAGCCACTGCGCGACGAACTGGCGCCGGATCGGATGCAGCGTCGGATAGACGAGCTGCTCGGTAGAAAAGACGGATTCGCGCGTTCCCAACTGCGACCACTGCAGCATCGCCCAGATCCACGCCAGCCCGACGACGATGCTCTGCGCTTTCGCTTCCGCGGGAATCTGCGCGATGAAGAGGCCGGCGGCGACGACGTACCACCAGATGCTCAAGCCCCCGACGAGCAGTCGCAGCTCGGCGAGCACGAGCGCGCCGAAGTTGCCGGGGAAGAAGAGATCGAGTACCGGACGAAGCAGCGTTTCGGTGGCCGCGTGCCATCGGTTGGCGATTCCGTTGCGCACCCGCCGGCCGCTCGAGAACGCCGGATTCGCAAAACGATCGAAGATGAGCGCCGCAAGCGCGACGATGGCAAGCGCGACGGCAAACCATGCAAAGCGCCCGGCGACGTCGGCCGCACTCCACGAAAACCCATGGAAGAGGAAGAGATGGCGCGCCGCTTCACCGCCGGCACCGATCTCGACCGAGTTCAGCGTTGCGCGCGGGTCGACGCTTCTGAGGGAACTCCAGACTTCACGCAGGACGAGATTGCCGCCGTAGGCATCGCGCCACCAGGGCACGCTCAGCCCTGAACCTTTGAAGCTCCAGACCAAATAGCCGATCCAAGCAAAAAAATAGACGACGTTGCCCAAACCGCCTCGAAGCCAGGGAACGACCTCGAAGAACAGCGCGACCGCCGCGGTGATCGCGATCGAGGGAAGGACGATTAACGCAAACGGAAGCGCGATCTGCGGAAGGTCGAGCGCCGCATTCTCGCCGCGCACGAACTGCATGACGACGGCGACGATGAAGAGAATGGCCGTCATCGATCCGAGAACGGCGAAGTTGCTCAGCGCTTTGCCCAGCGTGTAGTCGAAGCGGCCGATCGAGGTCGAGGCCACGATCTCGCCGACGCGCGTCTCGCGATCCCGCTGCACGGCGCTCTTGATGTTGTAGAAGCCGAAGAGCGCGAGCATGAACGACGTAAGCAGCGCGAAGGTCGCGCCGATCCAGGCGGAATTGTAGACGCCTCGGTATCCGTCGATCAGGAAGGTTTCGTAACCAGCGCCGCGTCCGGGGACGAGTAGCGTGCCGATGACCAGCGTCACGACGATGGAGGCGACGTACTGGTAGCGGCGCGTGCGCTCGAGAACGTCGGCGCGCGCGATGGCCAGAATCGCGCGTGGGTCGATCATGCGGCCGCCTTGCGAGCGCCGGCGACGATGCGCAGGTACGCGTCCTCGAGCGATACGCTTCCCGGCGCGAGCCGCGAAGGAACGTCGTCGGCCAGCAGCGTGCCGTGGTCGACGATCGCAACGCGCGTCGCGATGCTCTCGACGTCGGAGCAGATGTGCGTCGAAAAGATGATGATGCGCTCCACGGCCATCTCGGCGAGCAGCGTGCGCAAGCGCATGCGCTCCTCGGGATCGAGCCCGGCGGTCGGCTCGTCGACGATCAGCAGGCGCGGATCGTTGAGGAGCGCCTGGGCGATGCCGACCCGCTGCCGCATCCCTCCCGAGAAGCTGCCCAAGGCGCGCGAGCGGACGTCGGAGAGATTGAGAACCTCGAGAAGATGCTCGATGCGCGGGCGCAGCGAGCGGCGCGGTACTCCTTTGAGCGCCCCGATGTATTCGAGGAACTCAGTTGCCGATAGATGAGGATAGATGCCGAAATCTTGCGGAAGGTATCCGAGCGTACGGCGCAACGCGTCGGGCGACGTTGAGACGTTAACGCCGGCGAGCCGAATCGTCCCGCTGCTGGGTTTCGTCACCGTCGCCAGCATGCGCATGAGCGTCGATTTTCCCGCGCCGTTCGGGCCGAGGAGCCCGAGAACTCCCGTCCCCAGATCGAGCGTGAAGTCGCGTACCGCGTGGACGGAACGGTAGTGTTTGTTGAGGCCCTCGATTTGAAGTTCCATCGCCGCATGTACGGAGCGAGAACGCCTTTGTTTCTACAGGGGCAGGATTTGCCCGCGCTCGCTCGCAAGCCAGACCCAGCCGAGAACACCAAGCCGGTCCTACCTAATGGACCGGCGCACTAAGTATCAGGGACCCGCTACATGCTCTCGCTCAACCAGCTTAACGGAACCGCGGAGACCGAACCGCCCCACGTCCTCGGCCAAGTCACGAAAATCACTGGATCCGAGATCACGGTCGAAGGAAAGAGCGAGGATGCTAAAGGCGCGATCGGCGCCGGAGCCCTCGTCAAGATCTGCGGCTACCGCGACATCATCGGCATCGTCAACTCGATCGAGCTCAATACCGCCCGCAGCGGTTTTCTGCTCGCGATCGGCCTCGTCGGAGAGATCTCCACGGCCGCCGATCACACCGCGGCCTTTCAGCGCGGCGTATCGCGCTTTCCCTCGCTCGGCGATGCGGTCATGACGGTTACGAGCACCGATCTGTTGACGGTCTACGCGCGGCCGGCCGTGCCGAGCGTTCGCGTCGGCCGGCTGGGCAACAACGAGCTGCAGCCCGCGTTCGTGATGATCGACGAGCTGCTCTCCAAGCACTTTGCGATCGTCGGCTCGACCGGGTGTGGGAAATCGTGCGCCGTTACCCTGATCCTTTCGGAGATACTCGCCGCGCGCCCCAACGCGCACGTGCTGCTACTCGATCCGCACAACGAGTACTCGGCCGCGTTTGGCGACCTCGCCGAAGTCGTCAACATCCACAACACGCGCCTGCCCTTCTGGCTGCTCAATCTGGAGGAGGCCGTGCAAATTCTCGTGCGCGGCGGCACGCAGCAAGAGCAAGAGACGCAGGCGACGATCCTCAAGGACGCGCTGCGCCAGGCCCGCCACGCGTACGCGCACTCGCGCGATTACGCGGCCTGGATCACGGTCGATACGCCCGCGCCGTTTCCGGTCCACGAGTTGCGGCGCAATCTTCGCGAAGCGATGGGTCAAGTCAACAAGTCCGACACGGCGGGGCCGTATCGCCGGCTCGAAGCGCAGCTGACCTCGCTGATGGAAGACCGCCGCTTCGCGTTCATGTTCGCCGACGGCTTTGAGGCCGAAGACAATCTCTCGCAGATCGTCGGGCGTTTGCTGCGGATCCCCGTCGAGGGGAAGCCGATCACGATCATCGATCTCTCCGGCGTACCGTCGGAGATCGCCGACGTTCTCGTCTCGCTGATCGGCCGCATGCTCTTCGATTTCACCCTCTGGTCGGATCCGAGCCGCCGTCCGCCGATTCTCTTGGCGTGCGAAGAGGCTCATCGTTATCTCCCGGCGACCGAAAGCGCGGCCTTCTCCGCCTGCCGTCGCTCGATCAGCCGGATCGCGCGCGAGGGGCGTAAGTACGGTCTCTCGCTCGCGTTGATCTCGCAGCGGCCGTCGGAGCTCTCACCGCAGGCGCTCTCGCAATGCGGCACCGTCTTTGCGCTGCGTCTCGGGAACGATCTCGATCAGCGCTTCGTCGAAGGAGCGCTGCCCGACACCGGCCACATGATGCTCAGCGCGCTTTCGAGCTTGCCGTCGCAGCAGGCGGTGGTCTTCGGAGAAGCGGTTCCGCTGCCGATGCACATTCGCTTCGATACCTTGCCGGCGGAGAAGCGGCCGCGCAGTCACAGCGCGAACTTCTCCGAGGCGTGGCAGAACGATTCGGTCGGGGTCGATTTTCGCGACGAAGCGATTCGGCGCTGGCGCACGCGAACCGACTAGCTCTAGCCTACCAGAAGGGCTCGCCGACCCACGAGGCTTGAAGTTCGGCGATGCGGTCTTTCTCCAAGTCGGTAAGGCACGCGCCGCCCTCGAGCGCGCAGGCCTTGTCGCGGTACGCCGCCCACGCGGTTTGCGCGCCGGCCAGCAACGTACGCTGGGCGGCGGTTAGGCGCGCGAGGTAGCCTCGGTAGAGCGAATCGAGTTGCGCGCCGGTCGCCGCCGATACGGGCTTCGGCGCGGGGACGCGATCGCGCGTCAGCAGCGCGGCGAGCAGCGCGTCGAGGCGCTTCGTCCGCGCATGCGTCATTCGAACGCTGCATTCGACTGCGATCTGCGGCGCGATCGTCCCGGGCAAGTAGAGTTCGTATTCGAAGCTGCACGTTTTATCGCGGGCGCTCGTCCACGCCGTTTGCACGGCGCTCAGCGGCGTCGCGCTACGGCCCCATCCGCGCATTCTTGCCGCGGCCTTCGCGTAGGCCGACCTGAGTTCGGCGCCGGCCGATTCGCTCTGGTTGTTCCAGCAGGTGCGCATGTCGTAGGTCGTTCCGCGATCGCACTGCGCCGTTGCCGCTGCGACCACGAGCACGACGGCTCCCAAAAGGGGCATCGAAGCTCGCGTTTCGCCGCGGAAGGCGACGACCTCTTGCCGAAGGGGCGCGCATGAAGCAGGCGAGCTGGATTCTGACCTTCGCTTTGGTCTCGCTCGTTCCGGCAAGCGCATTTGCCGACGAAACGTTGCAGTACTACCAGCAGCAGTGCACGGCCGCCGTCAAAGCCCACGACGATGGAGCGACGATCACCGCCTGCCAGCGAGCCGCGCTCGATTACGCGCTCTATGCGGCCAAGCAGATCGGTGAGTCGCGGTACACGATGCTGCTGCAGGAGGGCTCGGACATCCTCGACTTTAGCCGAAGCGAGGGCAAGACCGGCAACGTCGCGATGGCGCAGAAAGACGCGACCCAGGCACGCACCCTCTTCGGCGAAATCGCCGAATCCTCGCACAAGGACGCGACGATCGCAGAGGCGCAGGCCGGCGCCGGCGATGCCGAGGCGCTCCTCGCCGAGCTGGCTACCAAGCAACCATAGAGGCCGCCCGGTAGGGGTCGGCTCGCGCGCCCCGGAGAAGGTGGCACCCCGAGCTGTTAGTGGATGGAGATGCGAAAAATGTGGCGCTGGAACGTTGGCTTTTTGTTGGCTTTGACGTTGTCGGCCGGATGCGGAGGATCGCAGGCCCCTAGCGCGCCCCCGGCAGCCGCGATGCTGACGGGGCAGATGCCGACCTCGCCGCTGGCGCATCCGATGCCGAAGCCCGACACCGTCGGGGCGCCGCCCTCGGGCCGTTCGTGGATGCGCCCGCCGAAGAAGGTCAAGTCGATGCTCCTCTACGTCTCGGACTGGGCGACCAACGTCGTCAACACGTATAACTACAAGACGGGGGAGCAGGTCGGATCGCTGACGGGCTTCGACGAGCCCTACGGACAGTGCGTCGACGATCGCGGTAACGTCTTCATCACCAACTACGGCGACGGCGAGACGATGGAGTTCGCGCACGGTGGAACCAGCCCGCTCAAGACGTTCTTCACTAACGGCACGCCGCTGGGCTGTTCGGTCGACAGACGCGGCGATCTCGCGGTGACCAGCTTCAATCCCGGCAACGTGACCGTCTTCCCCAACGGCAAGAGCACCGGGCAAACCTACTCCAACGCTTCGTGCAACATCATGTGGCCGGCCGGCTACGACGATCGCGGCAACCTCTACGTGCTCGGCGAGGCGTATCAGGCCTCTACGCGCAGCGGGCCGTCGGCAATCGTGAGCGTCTGCGAAGTTGCCGCGGGCAGCACGGCGATGGTCGTCGTTCCGCTCTCCGGCGCGAACATTCTCTATCCCGGCAGCGTTATGTGGGACGGCAAGCACATCACGCTCACCGATCAAGGCTACGCCGGCGGTTATCAGAGCGGCGTCTATCAGACGGAAGAGGACTCTTCCGGCGGCCTGACGGTCGTCGGCAGCACGAATCTCGACGGTGGCTGCTATAGCGGCTACACCGACATCGAGCAGCCGTTCTACGTGGGCAGAAGGAACACGCCGGTGAATCTGCGGGAAGGCAACGTGCTGGTCGGCGTCAACACCTCGTGTCAGAATGGCGGCTCGAATGGCGTCGTCTTCTGGCGTTATCCCTCCGGCGGCGATCCCTTCAAGAAGTACAGCGGCGATACCGAACCGCTCGGCGTCTCCGTCAGCATCGTTCCCTAGTAGGAGGGGTGGTCTTGGCAGTGCTCGACTGACGGATCGTCGCTGGGGAAGACGGTGAACTCCGTGCCGCGCGGAACGACGATATTCTTACCCTTGTGGAAGTGGTTGAATACGCCGATCGCCGCGCCGACTCCGGGAAGCGGTATCGCGCCGAGATAGCCCGGAATCCCGCTGCTCGCGCCCGCTTCGATCAAGTTCGCCGTGTTGTGATTGAGGACGACGTCGAGGCGCTTTCCGCTCGGAAGCATCAGGTAGCGCGGCTCGAGTACGAGCGTGCCGGGGCGCGCGTCACGCGCCGCCGGCGAAGCGACCGCGACGATTCCCTCACCCATCGTTCGCGCGGGAATGACGATCGTCGCCCCCGCGGTGACCGCATTGATCGTCTCGAAGCGGAAGAAATCGCCGGGACGGGCATCGCTCGAATCGACCTTGTCCATCATCTCAACGGCGATGACGGTGCACTCGTCGAGGGTCACCGTTCGCAGCGTCGCGCCGGTTGCCAGAAGCAGAATCGCTCCGCAGACCAATACGCCGCAGAGCTGCCTCAAGCTATTACGTTCGCCTCGGGATGAGGTGCAGCTGGCCTCCGGCGTAGTCGAACCCAAGGATAAACTGCTGCCAGAAGGCGGCCCCAAGATGTCCGGAGGCCGTCCCGTGCAGTGTCCAGGTCGTTCCAATGCGTTGCGGACCGGCGCGATAACCGCCGATCGTTACTTGCGGAATCTCGCCGATCATCTCGATGCTGCTGCCGCCGATTCCGCTGACGGGCCGGTGCGAGGTCACGGTGAAAAGCCCCGGATGTTTGGCATAGAAGTCGTACGCCAGGTTTACGTTCGACTCGTCGCCCGTATCCACTGCTAGATCCGCATCGACGCTTCCGAGCCCGACGCGCACGATCGGAATGAAGTGCTCGAACGAGAGGGGAACCGCGATCGACTGCGCATCGAGCGAGGCGCCGAAACGGACGATGTGCGAGCTGAGGTCGACGACGACGCCGGTTGCGCCGAAGACGTCGGAGCCGAGCACGACGTCGTAGCCGTAGCGGCTCAGGTCGTTAAGGACGACGTAGTATGCGTCGGGATAGGTCGCGCTGCCGATCCGCAGCGGCCCTGCGCGCACGACCTGCGTCGCGTAGCCCCCGAGACCGCGCACCTTATACGTTCCGACTACCGGTGCGCCGAGCCGGCTCGCGAGCTCCGAGCTCACCGAAAGTCCCGAGTTGCCGGTATCGATCAGACAGCGCAGCGGAATCCCGTTCACGCTGCAGTCGATGATCGGTTCGATGGCCTTGGGATCGGTCGGTACGCTCGTCGGCGTCTCGCGCAGAACGGGCGTGAGCCCGTGCGGCGGATGGAGGGCCGACGATACGATGGCCCGGTCGTCGTAGTGCTCGAACGCTTTGCCGTTGCTGAGCACGTCGAAGGGAAGGTTGAGCGCGCCGACGCGGCGGTAGCTGCGAAACTCGTACATCTCGGCCGATCCGAACGCGCGCGCGTAGCGAACGAGGCCGGTGCCGGGATCGATGTAAACGCGGATCGCCAGCGACTGCGGGTCCGCGACGACGATCGTGCGGTAGACGTGGCCGCCGATGTTCTCGCTGCCCGCGTCGCCGAGCCGCCCCCCGTGAGCGATGAACGAAGGAGCGAGAAAGCTGAGGGTCGCGACCAGCCGCAGGGCTCGAAGGTAGGGCTGTGCCTCGGGCGACTGCGGGAGCGCCGTGCCGTTCATGTTGACCGTGTAGAGGTGCTGGCCGTCGAAATAGCTGCCGTCGCAAAGCTCACCCGTGCAGCGGCGGATGATGACTCGAAAAGCCTGGCTCTCGCTCGATACGACCGCCGGCGTCCCTTCGAAGGTCAAGCGCGAGATGGAGACGATGTGAGCTCCCCAGACGGGTCCGGCAGAGGCGCGCATCTGTTCGAGCAACCGCACGATGTCATTTTGATTCCGGTTTGCACCCAGCGTCGTTAGCACGATCGCGAAGAGCAAGCCGGCCCGTGCGGCGAAGCCCATGGCCGATGGACTTCGAGTTGCTCGACGGTTACCTCCTCGACGGAACGCCTCCCAAGGGCGAGCTCGTGCGTAAACTTTTGGAGAATCGCCCGGAATCGGGCGCGGCCGCCCCATTCTACGAGGGCTTGGCGCGCTTGGGAGCGCGCACTCCCGACCTGGCGCTGATCGCGCTTCGCTTGGTCCTCGGCGGCCGAAAAGCCGACGATTCGACGGTTACGAGCGCGCGAGACCTCATCGCGCGAGCAAGAACCGGCGACCAGCGCGCTCGCGACGAGTATCGTTCGTTCGTGCAGCCGCCGTCGTAGTGGCGCTGAGCCTGCGCGAGCTCGTCGCCGGCTATCCGGGCCAAACGCGACGGGCGCTCGACGAGATTTCGTTCGACGTCGAAGGCGGGACGACGCTGGCGATCGTCGGCCCGTCGGGCGCCGGGAAGACGACGCTGCTGCGCATCGTCGCCGGCCTTCACGATCCATTGGCGGGAGACGTGCTGATCGATGGCCTCTCCCAGCTTCGCGTGCCGCCGCAGGAACGCCGCGCCGCGCTCGTCTTCCAAGACGATGCGCTCTTTGCCAACATGACGGTTCGCCAGAATCTGCGCTTTGCGGTACGCGATTCCGGCCGACGCGATGCGCGCGTTACCGCTGCGGCGGACGCTCTGCATGTCGGCGATCGCCTCGAACGGCGTCCCACGCAGCTCTCCGGGGGCGAGCGCCAGCGTGCCTCGATCGCCCGCGCGCTGCTCTCCGATCCCGCGGTGCTCCTCCTCGACGAGCCGCTCGCGCACTTGGATCCTTCGCTGCGGCGCAGCGTTCGCGATGAGATTCTCGGCGTGCACGAACGCTTCGGCGGTCCCGTTCTGTACGTGACGCACGATCACGTCGATGCGATGAGCGTCGGCGACCGCCTCGCCGTACTCATCGACGGCCGGCTCGAAGACATCGGCGAACCTCAGCGCGTCTACGATGCGCCGCGCAGCACCGCGGTCGCGCGCTTTTTGGGCGAGCGTCCGATGAATCTCTTCGAAAATGACGGCGCGCTCGCGGGCATTCGCGCCGAGCGCGTTCGCCTCGCGCCCGACGGTGCGCTGTGCGGCCGGGTCGCGCGGCGGGAACGAACCGGCGCCGATCTCTACCTCGAAGTCGAGACGACACGGGGATCGATCGTCGCGCGCGTCCCCGGCGACGATCGCACGCAACCGGGCGACCCTGTGGCGCTCGACCTGCCGGCAGCTTGGGTTCGTCACTTTGATGCAAACGGAGCGGCGCGGCCATGAGTGACATCGCCGCTCTCGCTCGCGGCGTCATCCTCACCGGATTGACCGAGCCCCCCAGGCCGGAGTGGGCCGGCTTTGCCGGCTACCTGATGTTTTCGCGCAACGGCAGCTCGGCCGCCGATCTGCGCGACTTTACCGATTCGATTCGCGAGCGATGTGCCGATCGTCCGCTGATCGCGATCGATCAAGAGGGAGGTCGGGTCGCGCGTTTAGAGCGCGGGGTCGAGACGATTCCTTCGATGATGGCCCTCGGCGCCACGGGCGACGCCGAGCTCGCACGACGTGCCGGAGAGCAGATCGCCTTCGACCTGCGCCGCGCGGGTTGTACGCTCGATTTTGCGCCGGTGCTCGACCTGGCGCTCGATTCGGCAAACACCGTGATCGGCACGCGGACGTTCGGATCCGATCCGCAAAGCGTGGCCACGCTCGGCGCGGCGGTCGCGCGCGGGCTGACGCGCGGCGGCATCGTGCCGTGCTACAAGCACTTTCCCGGCCACGGTGCGACGGCCGTCGATTCGCACGACGCGCGCCCCTCGCTCGACGTCGACGAAGCGACGCTGCTCGCGCGTGACGTCGCGCCGTTCGCTGCGGTCGCGCGCGATGCCGCCGCCATCATGAGCGCGCACGTCGTCGTGCCCTGCCTCGATCCCGAAAACCCGGCCACGCTCTCGCCGCGAATCGCGACGGGTCTGCTGCGAAAGCAGCTCGGCTTTCGCGGCGCGCTCGTCACCGATTGTCTTGAGATGAAGGCCATTGCCCCGGCTCCGCCGGTAGATGCGCTCAACGCCGGTTCGGATCTGCTGATCTTCAGCCATAGCGTCGATCTCGCGCTGGCGGCCGCCGCGGAGATCGAGGCAGCGGTCGCGCAGGGGCGTCTGCCGCTGGCGCGCTTGGAGGAGGCGCACGCGCGCGTCACGCGGTTGCGTGAAGAAGCCAATTCACCGCTGCCGCTCGAGGATTTTCCCCCGCATCCCAACGTCGGGCGAGAGATTGCGCGACGAGCGATCACGGTCGTGCGCGGCGTTCCCGAAGCGAGCCCGCTCTCGTCGTGCGCGGTCTCCTTCGGCAGCGGCGCCGCTTCGTTGAAGCGCGAGTCGCCCGCCCTTGCCGAGCTGTCCGTCTCGCTCGATCCCGCGCAGGCCGAGATGGAACCGGTCTTCGCAACGCTTGCACAGAACGACCGCCGTCCGATTCTGCTCGCGCGCCGCGCGCATCGGCATCCGGCGCAAGCCGAAGCGATCGCGGCCGTCGTCGCGCGCTTTCCCGACGCACTCGTCGTCTCGCTGCTCGAACCGTTCGACCTGCCGCTCTTCGCAAGCGCGCGGCATCTGCTTGCCGCCTATGGAGACGATGCCGCATCGATCGGCGGTCTCGCGGACGTGCTCTTCGGCAACAGCATGCCGGCCGGCAAACTTCCCGTCGCGTTGAAGTTGCAAGGGCATGCCGGCGAGTAGACTCGAGCGAAGGGCGTTCGGCGGCGTTGACGCGGCGCTGCGCTCCGGCTACGGCGACGAGTACACCGGCGCGGTCGCGCGGATCGAGCACCGCGGCCGCGTCGTCTTCGAACGCGCCTACGGCGCGACCCGCGACGACGCCCTGGCCCGTCCGGTCGCCTGCGACACCCGCTTCGACCTCGCGTCGCTGACGAAGCCGTTCGTCGCCACGCTCGCGCTGCAGCTCGTTGCCCAGAACCGGTTGTCGCTCGACGATCCGCTCTGGACGGTTCTGCCGGAGTGGAAGATCGGGCCGCACGCGGCGATTACCGCGCGCATGCTGCTCGCCCACGACTCCGGCATGAACTCGGGTGCCGATTACCGGGCGATTCTCAACGAGAACGTCGAACGTTTTGCGCTGCGCACCGCGTTGCTCGCCGCGCCCGGCGAGCGCGTGATTTACAGCGACCTCGGGTTCATCGCGCTCGGCGTCGCGATCGAACGCATCGCCGGCCGTTCGCTCGATTCGCTCGTTCGCGCCGCGTTTGCGAGCACGGTCGCCTATCGTCCGCCACCGCGCGAGCGTCTCGCGATCCCGGCCACCGAAGAAGACTCCTGGCGCGGACGCGTGCAGGGATTCGTTCACGATGAGAAAGCCTATCTGATGGGCGGCGCGGCAGGCCACGCCGGCCTCTTCGGATCTGCAGCCGATGTGGCCGCGATGACCGAAGCGTACCTCGCGCCGTTTGCCGGCCGCGCCGGTGCGCTGTTGCCGGAGCCGATTGCGCGCGAAGCGGTGAGCGAACAGGCCTACGACCCCGTGCTCCGGCGCGGGTTGGGATGGGCGCTCAAAACCAACGATGAAAACTCGTGCGGCCGCGCGATGGACGCGTCGTCGTTCGGCCACACCGGCTTTGTCGGCACCTGCGTGTGGGCCGATCCGGTGCGCGACGTGCTAGGCGTGCTGCTGACCAACGGCGTCTACTTTGGGCGCGACGCGACGCCGGGCTCCGAGCGGAGCCTGCGCGTGCGTTTCTACGAAGCGATGATCGAGGATCTCGCGCTGACGTGATCGCCGTCGGCTTGATGAGCGGCACCTCGCTCGACGGAATCGACGCCGCGCTGGTTCGCATCGAGCCGCGCGCGGGAAGTTACGCGCTCGAGCTCGTGCGCTTTGCGACGTTTGCCTACGAGCGGGCGTTAAAAGAAGATCTTCTCGCCGCGCTGCCGCCCAATGCCGGCAGCATCGCCGCGATCGCAAGGCTGCACAATGCGCTCGGCAACGCCTACGCGCATGCCGCACGTGAAATATGCCGCGGCGAACGCCTCGATTTCGTCGCCTCGCACGGGCAGACGATCTGGCACGACGGGCCGCAGCACGTGACGCTGCAGATCGGCGACGCATTCGTCATCCGAGAAGCCGTGGGCGCGACCGTCTGCTACGATTTTCGCAGCGCCGATACGGCTGCCGGCGGGCATGGCGCGCCGCTCGTTGCGTACGTCGACGCGCTGCTGCTCGCCGGCGCAGACGAGGATCGCGTCGCGCTCAATCTCGGCGGCATCGCGAATCTCACCCTCTTGCGCAAGGGCGCGCCTCCCGGCGAAGCGATCGCCTTCGATACCGGTCCCGGCAATATGTTGCTCGACGCATTCGTCACGCAGCGCACCGGCGCGCGCCGGGACTTCGACGAGGACGGCGCGCTCGCACGAAGTGGCCGCGCGCACGAAGGCGCGCTCGAGGCGATGCTTGGCGATGAGTTCTTCCTCGCGCCGCCGCCGAAGACGACCGGCCGCGAGCGTTTCGGCGGCCACTTTCTCTCGAAGCACGCCGCGCAGCTGGATACGCTGACGCTCGAAGACGGTGCGGCGACGCTGACGGAGCTGACCGTCGTCGCGATCGCCTTCGCGATTCGCCGAGCCGGTTTTCGCGAGGCGGCGCTGGTCGTCAGCGGCGGCGGCGCGCGCAACTCGTTTCTGCTCGAGCGTCTCGCCGCGCGCGTGGCGCCGGCGCGCCTCGAACGCAGCGACGCGCTGGGCCTGCCGGCCGACGCAAAGGAGGCGATGGCCTTTGCGGTGCTCGGCTACGAAACGCTGCGAGGGCGCGCGGCGAACGTTCCGGTTGCTACGGGCGCGCGGCGCGCCGTCGTGCTCGGCGCGCTCGCACCGCACGAACTGGGCGGCCTGCTCGAGAGACTACGGCTTGAAGTCGGCGCGGAACAGGTACGTGCCGACCACGGGCGTGCATAACAGCGTGCCCGGTGTGTATCGCGAACGCTCGGCCGCGACGGCCGCCGCGGTGTCGAGATAGTCGACCCCGCTGGACTGCCACACGTACGCCTTCACGACGTCGCCGTTGGCGTTGACGAAGGCCATGATGAAGCTCGTGCGCGGTTTGTCGACGCCGCTCGCTTCGGCCACCGAGGCGCCGGCGAGCGCGGGACTCTCGAACTCCTTGCCGCACTTCAACGGCCCGATCGCCTGTTTGTAGACGGCCACGACGCGGTCGGATGGATTCGGACGCTGCGGGCGCGAGCCCGAGCTCGCGGCGATCTCGACCTTGACCGGCTCGGACGGGCAGTTCGTCGTCGACGAGCCGGCCGTGTACGAGTCGACGAACGCGTAGCGAATCGCCTCGGCCTTCGGCAGCTGCACGAGGTAGGGGCGGGAGCGCAATCCGGGCTGGCTGCCCGAGAGCGGGACCCGCTGCAGGAAGACGTCGTAAGCGTTCGTGTCGCCGATCAGCGTCACGTGCGCGTCGAGTCTGTTCGCGCTCTCCGAGGAAAGCTCGACCGCGAGGCCGTCGGCCGCGGGATCGCTCGCCGGAGCGTTGCTCTTGACGTCCCACGGCACGGCCTGCACCGACGCGGCGCAGAACGGATCGAACCACGCCGGCGGCAACTGCGTGCGTGACGGGGAACCAGCCTGCGCGAGCGCATAAAGAAGCACCAATGCAAGACGCACCGGGGTCCCCTATTGGACGTTGAGAAGCCCAACCTCTTCGTCGGCGTCGACGCGGGCGGCAGCCGCACCGTCGCAGCGCTCGCGCGCGGGCGCGAGCTCGTGCGCACGGTGGAAGCCAAGCCCGCAAATCCGAACGTCGTCGGCCTCGACGATGCCGCGCAGGTGCTCGCGCGCGCGATCGAGAGCGTTCTCGAAGGCGAATCTGCCGGCGCGATCGCCGCCGGCGTTGCCGGCGCCGGCTCGAGCGAAGTGCAAGAGCGACTGCGCCGGTTGTTGGAAGCGCGGTTTCCCGGCGTACCGCTTGCGGTTACTCACGACGCACGCATCGCCTTGCGCGCCGCGCTGCCCGAAGGGGACGGCATCGTGCTGATCGCGGGTACCGGCTCGATCGCCTACGCGGAGGTCGACGGGAACGAACTGTACGCGGGGGGGTACGGCTATCTGCTCGGCGATCGTGGTTCGGGGTACGCGATCGGTGCGGCCGCACTGCGCGAGCAGGTCGACGCCGGCGATCGAGGACTGCTCGTGCGTCTCTATCGTTTGCCGTCGCCGGTCGTCGAGATTGCCGGCTACGCTCGCACCGTTCTCGAACAAGCCGCGGGCGGCGACGAGTACGCGTTGCGGATCGTGCACGAAGCTGCGGAAGACTTGTTGGAGCTGATTGGTTCGATCGTCGAGAAGTGCGGGCGCCCGGCGTTGCCGCTCGCGTTTGCGGGCGGTCTGCTTCGCGATCGCAACGCGCTCTCGCTGCGCTTGGAGCAGCGAATTGCGGAAGAGTGGGTCGACGTGACCGTCGTCGACGAGCGAGCCGAGCCATTTGCGGGCGCGCTCGCCCTCGCTCGCGGGCTGGCGGCGGCGCCGTGACGCGCCTTCCGCCGACCGAACGCGAGAGTCCGAAGAGCAGCGGGCTCGATGCTATGAGCACCGCGGAGCTCGTCACGCTGATCGCGAGCGATCAACGAGAGGCCGTGGATGCCGTGCTCGCGCAGACGGCCGCGATCGCGCAAGCGATCGACGAAATAGCGCGCCGTATGCGCAGCGGCGGAGTGCTGCATTACCTTGGCGCGGGGAGCAGCGGGCGAATCGCGACGCTCGACGCCTCCGAGATGCCGCCGACTTTTGGAACGCCGGCGGAGCTCGTTCAAGCGCACGTCGCGGGCGGCGCGGCGGCGCTGGTTCGCTCGATGGAGGGCGCCGAAGACGACGCGCAGGCCGGCGCCGCGGTCGTTCGTGATTTCGTTCACCCGCAAGATGCCGTCGTCGGCCTCTCCGCCTCGGGTTCTGCGGCGTTCGTCGTCACCGCGCTCGCGCAGGCGACCGCACGAGGCGCCTTCACGGTCGCGCTGACGAGCGTACCCGATTCTGCGCTCGCGCTCGCAGCGTCTCATCCGATCGTCCTCGAAACCGGCGCGGAAGTGCTCACCGGCAGCACGCGGCTAAAGGCAGGCACCGCGCAGAAGATCGCGCTCAACGCGATCTCGACGGGAGTGATGGTCCGGCTCGGCAAGGTCTACGATAATTTGATGGTCGACGTCGTCGCGAGCAATCGAAAGCTGCGCGCTCGCGCGCTGCGTTTGGTCGAACGTCTCGCGCGCGTCGACGAGCCGCAGGCACGCGAGCTCCTCGCCGCGGCGGAAGGCCGCGTGAAAGTGGCGGTCGTGATGGAGCGGCGACACGTCGATGCAGCCGAGGCGCGGGATCTGCTCGAGCGCTGCGACGGAGCTCTGCGGCCGCTGCTTCAATGAATCTCGCCGCGCTGCTCCTCGCCTCGATCGTTTTTCTGCCGATGGACGACCGCCCCGTCACCTATGCGCTGCCGGTAATGCTAGGGCGGATCGCCGGCGTGAGAGTCGCCGCCCCGCCGCGCGCGCTCGCCGGAAACTTTCTCGTCTCCGGGCAACCCGACGCCCTGATCGCCTGGCTCAACCAAACCGCCGCGCGCGAAAGGCCCGGCGCATTCGTGATCTCGACCGACATGCTGGCCTACGGCGGGCTCATTCCCTCGCGCGTTCCGGGGCCGGATTATGCCGACGCCTACTCTCGCTTTCAAGAGCTCGCGCATCTGCGCCAAGAGTATCCCAACTCTTGGATCGGTGCGTTCGGTACCGTCATGCGGCTCGCGCCGACCGGCATTCCGGCCGGCACGCCGTACTTCGCTGCCTATCCAACGTGGTCGTACCTGCAAGACTATGCCAACCTGCACGACCCCCCGCTGCCCAGCGAAGCGGCGAGGGCGCAGCATCTTCACCAGCTGATCGGCGACGCGACGCTCGAGGCGTATCTCGCGACGCGCGCGCGCAATCTGGCGGTGGACCGGCTGCTGTTGAAGCTCACCGCGAACGGAACGATCGACCGGCTCGTGCTCGGACAGGACGATGCCGGGCCGGTCGGGCTACACGTTCGTGACGTCGCGCTGCTGCAGTCCGAACTTGTGGCGCAGAGTCTCTCGGAACGTGCTTCGATCGAGCCGGGCGCCGACGAACTGGGCATGGCGCTCGTCGCGCACGCGCTGGCGCGCGCGGCGCACTGGACGCCGCGGATTGCGGTCCGCTACTCGACGCCCTCGGGTGCCTCCTATCAGGATAAGATCGAATACGCGCCGATCTCGACGGCAATCGACGCGCTGGTCGGCGTCTGCGGCGGCGTTCGCGACGACGCGGCGCCGGATATCGTGCTCTACGTGCGCGTCCCGGGCACGACGGCGGCGCTCGACGATGCGTTGAGCGCGCAGATGCAGGCGGACTCGCAGACGCGATCGGTCGCGCTCGCCGATCTCTCGTATTTAACATCCTACGACGATCAGGCACGCTTCGCGCAGCGGTTGCTGGCCTCCGGTCTTGCCTCGCGCCTCGACGCCTACTCGTCCTGGAACACCAACGCGAATACGGTGGGCACGGCGCTCGCCGAAGCGATCGCCGCCGGCGCAGGCCGTCGCCTCCACACCTACGATGCTCTGGCGCACCGCACGTTTACGCTGACGCGCTTCGTCGACGACTACGCCTTCCACGATGAGGTTCGCCCGCGCCTGAACGCGACGCTGGCGGCGCAAGGCGTCGCCGATCATACGCTCCTTGCGCCGGGTGTTGCCGAACCGGTTACGCAGCTCGATCGAACGCTGCTCTGGAACGACGCCGCGCAGATTCTCGATCGCCTCTATCCCGGGTACCACATCGCGGCGATCTCGATCAGGCTGCCGTGGGGCCGGACGTTCGAGACCTCACTCGAGATCGCGATCGCTCCGAACCTGTAACGCCAGCCGCGCTCCTTCGACGTCGAAGGGCAAAGGACGTGCGCCCGCCTCTAAGCAAACGCGATTGCCGTCCCAGATCGGATCGTCGTCCGGCGGCTCGACGGCGAAGCGCGGCTTGCCGAGTTCGGCCGCAAAGCGCATCGCGAACATCGCGCCCCCGTCGATCTCGGTGCAGACGAGCACCACGGCACGCGAGTGCTGGGCTTGCAGACGATCGCGCTCGATTCGCGATTGCGGCGAGGCCGGCGTCCCCGGCGCGAGCAGCGTGGCAACGGCGCCGCCGGATGCGACGATCTCCCCCTCGAGTACGGCGTGTTCCGGCGGATCCGTGGCGCCGAAACCGTAACCGACGAAAGCCACGGTTGGAATGCCGGCTGCGAGCGCGCCGCGATGCGCCGCGACGTCGATTCCGGGCGCGAGCCCGGCAACGATCGGTTCCCCCAAACGCTTCGCGAGTTCGTACGCAAACGTTTGCGCCTCGAGCGGCGGCGTCCGGCTGCCGATAATCGCGACGCCTCCCGCCGGCAGCCGTCCGCGAACGAGTAGGCTCAGTGCAGCGCGATGCCCGACGGTGCGATAAGTCCTGCGGTGATCGTCGGGTCGATCCGCCGGCCATTGCGCGAATAGGTCGTCACGCTGCCGTTGCCGTTGACGAGGTAGAACTTGCCGTCCGTATTCACGGCGATGCCGTCGCTGCCGAGCCGCCGCGTGCGAATCCGCTGCACCGGCCCGCTTCCATCGGAATTATAGAGCGTCACGAAGCCGCTCAGCTCGCCGTCGGGTCCGCTGTTGTTACTGTTTGCGACGTAGATCGTCCCCGAGCCGTCGACCGCAATGCCGGCCGGCTGATCGATGCCGTGCGTAATCGTCGGCGTCGTCGGCGAGCCATCTGGAAGGTAGGTCGTCACAGAGCCTTTTCTGTTCGCCGCCTCGTCATTGGTGACGTAGATCTTGCCGTTGCCGTCGATCGTCAGACCGGCCGAATCGGCGCCGGTTCGAAACGTAAGCGACGTACGCCGACCGTCCGGCGCGTAGGTCACGACCCGTCCGGGGCTGCCGTCGTGCACGCTGCTCAGAACGAAGATCTTTCCGCTCTTATCGACCGCAATTCCCGTCGGCGCCCAGTAACCGCGTTCCTCGATCGTGATCGTCGGCGCCGTGCGCGTTCCGTCCGGAAGATAGGTTGTAACGGTTCCATTGGTGCTCTGACCGCCCAGCGGATTGAAGTTGACGACGTAGATCTTGCCATTCTGGTCGACGGCGATTGAGTTGGGATAGTCGAGTCCGTCGCCGATCGTCGGCGTGACTTGCATTCCGTTGCGGTCGTAGACGGTTACGGTGTTGGCGCCTTCGTCGGTTACGTAGATCTTATAGGCGTGTAATGCGGCGCGCGCGTTCGGATGCACGCTGCCGGCGCTTGGAGCCACGGTTGTCCCACCTCCGCAAGCCGTCAGCGCAAAGAGCGAAATCGCAAAAGCCAATTGACGTTTCATGGTACACCCTCCGCCCTACAGTCTACCAGAAAACTCGACGTACGACCGATCCAGCGCCGAAACGTCGCGGCATCCCAGGAGGCGCAGCGTGCGGACGACTCCGCTGCGAAGGATCTCGATCGCGCGCAAAACACCGGGACCGCCGGCGGCGCCGAGTCCGTAGGCGTACGCCCGGCCGACGAGGACCGCACGCGCCCCCAGACAGAGCGCCTTGACGACGTCGCTGCCGCGGCGTATTCCACCGTCGAGATACACCTCGGCGCGCCCGGCGACCGCATCGACGACTTCAGGGAGGGCCGCGAGCGTCGGCGGAACGCCGTCGAGTTGACGGCCGCCGTGATTCGAAACGACGATCGCTTCCGCGCCCGCGTCGATGCTGCGCTGCGCGTCCTGCGCCGTCAGCACGCCCTTAATCACGATTGGGCCGCCCCACGCCTCGCGGATCCAGCCGAGATCCTCCCAAGTGACGGTCGAGCGTTCGAGTGCGGCGCCGACGTCTTCGTACGGCAACGGGCCCTTACCGGGAATCACGACGTTGGGAAACTTCATCATTCCGCCATCGCGCAAGAATTCAACCATCCACGCGGGGCGCACGAGCATCTGCCACGCGTGCGGCAGCATCTGCAGCAGTTCTCCACTCACGAGTTCGCGGCCGCCGTTGCGTAGATCGCGCTCTCTCTGCCCGGCCACCGCGGTGTCGATCGTGACGACGAGCGCGGAGTATCCTGCGCCGCGCGCCCGGCGGATCGCGTCTTGCGCGGCCTCGCGTCCGCCCAGAAGATAGAGCTGATACCACGCCGGCCCTTTGGTCGAGATCTTTACCTCTTCGAGCCGGCAGCCGGAGAGCGTCGACAAGATGTAGCCGGTGCCGGCTTTTCCGGCCTGCTTCGCCGCGACGCACTCTCCGCGCGGAAAGAAGAGTCGGCTGCTGCCGACCGGCGCGAGCAAGAATGGCAGATCGATCGTCGTGCCGAGCACGGTCGCGTGCAGGTCGACGGTGCCCATCGCGGCGGCGTTGCGCGGCCGGAACCGCACGCGATCGAAGACCGTGCAGTTCTCGCGCATCGTGACTTCCCCGTCGGAGCCGCCGTCGATATAGTCGAAGACGACGCGCGGAAGCCGCCGCTTCGCCGCCCTGCGCAGATCCTCGATCGTGTGGGCGTTTTTCATACGCCGATCCGCGCGGTATGCATGGAGCCCTTGACGTTTGCCTCGAGGAAAGGATACCCTGTCGTCGCACCATGGACGCCGCTTTCATCGCCACCGCATTCGCCACCGCATTTACGATCATCGATCCGATCGGAATGATTCCGATGACGATCGCGGCCACCGCGCGCCTCGCGCCGGAGCGCCGCAATCAGATCGTCGATCAGGCCGTGCTCGTCGGTGCGGGCGTCATTCTCTTCATGGGCGTCGTCGGGCGGATCATCCTTAACTCGCTCGGCATCACGCTGCCGGCGTTTACGATCGCCGGCGGCATCCTGCTCTTCCTGATCGCGATCGATATGCTCTTCGCGCGCCCGACCGGCGCCAAGCGCACCGAGGCCGAGGAGCGCGAGGCGGCGCAGACCGAGAACCCCGCGGTCTTTCCCTTAGCCGTACCGATGATTGCCGGCCCAGGCACGATCGCAACCGTTTTGCTGCTCGTCAATCTCTCGCGCGGCGATCGCCTCGATCTCTTGGTCGTCGTGCTTGCATATGCGGTCGCGCTCGCCGTTACGTGGCTCTGCATGCGCGGCTCCTCGATTCTGCTCAAATTGATCGGCACGACGGGCATCCACGTGATCAGCCGGCTGCTCGGAATCATTCTGGCCGCGCTCGCGGTCCAGTTCGTGCTCAACGGTCTATCGCAATCGATTCTACGGCGATGAAGTAACGCCGGCGCTCCCTGCCCAGTGTTCGTAGATCGATTTTTCGATCGGGGGAAGTTGCGTGCCGGGGGGCAGCTTATATCCGGGCAGCGGCAACGGGAACGGAATCTCGTGCGGCGATTCTTTGAACGGGTCCGAGTCGGGATCGTAGCAGAAGGGCCATTCGATGTCGCCGTACTCCATCGCGCCGTCCGGATAGGTGAACTCGTAGCGGCCGTAATAGCAGTCGTTTCCGTTGTCGTGCCAGCGCCGCGTCGGCGTGATGATGCCGTTACCGTGCTCTTCGCCCCGTAGCGACGAAGGAGCCGCGAAGCCGTACGCTTTGGTCGCCGACTCCTGCGTGCCGGGATCGATCGTCGGCATCGCGTGGATGTCGTTCTGCTTGTTGAGCTGCGCGACTTCTTTCTCGAATCCCGCCTGGTCGCGCTCGATCTTCGTCGGAACGTACGGATGGTGTTGCGCCAGCGGCGGGGCGCGATAGGCGACCTCCTTGGCCAGCTCGCGTCGGGGCGCCTGGGCCCTAGGCGCGGCGGCGTGCCTTACGACACGGACGTGACTGACGTGTTTGGGCGCCGGCGGCGGCGGGGAAGGCGCCTGGCGATGGATCGTAACCGTCGTCGTCTCCGAGACGCTCTCTTTCGAGCCGCGTGGGACGAACATGTGCGTCAGCTCGTAGAAAAGGAGCGTCAAAAAGATGAGATGGAACGCGGCCGAAGCGAGCGTCGACCATGCCAGGGCGCGCCGGCGATTTTTAAACCTTCCCGAGATCAAGTGGTCGTTAGCGTTTTCTTATTTGAGCGGATGCGGCTGGCAGAGTTCGATGAGGACACCGCCCGTCGCCTTTGGATGCAAGAAAGCGATCAAGCTCCCGTGAGCGCCGCGCCGCGCGTGCTCGTCGATCAGCCGGACGCCCTTCGCCTTGAACTCTGCAAGCGCCGCTTCGATGTCCGCCACGCGGTATGCCGTGTGATGCAGCTTCGTCGCCGAGTCTCCACGATACCGCGCAATTGCTGAGTTTTCGTCGAGAGGAAGAAGCAGCTCGATGACGGAGGGCCCGGCCTCCAGGCCGACTGCTTCGACGCCTTGATCGAAGATGATCTCGCGATAAACCTCTTTGAAGCCCAGCGTCTCCGTATAGAGCCGCAACGTGGCTTCGAGATCCTTGACGACGATCGCAACGTGGTCTATCTCCACCGCGTTACCGCATCCCCCGCTGATGTGTCATCCTGAGCCTGTCGAAGGATTGTCGAAGGGCACTACGCCACGACCTCCTTGGCGCGATAGGTTCCGAAGACTTCTCGCAACACGTTGCAGATCTCGCCGAGCGTCGCGCCGTCGTCGACGGCGTCGACGAAGAAGGGCATGAGGTTCTCGCCGCCCGCGGCCGCGGCGCGGACGTCGCGCAAACGCCGCTCGACGGTTTGCGCGTCGCGCGACTCGCGCAGTGCTCGCAAGCGCTGGATCTGCTCGCGCTCCGGGCGCTCGTCGACCTGCTGCAGCGGAATCGGCGCCTCGCCCGACTCCTCGGCAAACTTGTTGACTCCCACGACGACCTGCTCGCCGCGTTCGATGGCCTGCTGCGCGGCATAGGACGAGTCCGCGATACGCGCCTGCATCCAACCGCTCTCGATTGCGGCGATGCTGCCGCCCATTGCGTCGACCTCGCCGATGATGGCCGCCGCGCGAGCGATCAAATCGTTGGTAAGCGTTTCGAGATAGTAAGATCCGGCCATCGGGTCGACGACGTCCGCTACCCCGGATTCGTACGCGATGATCTGCTGCGTACGCAGCGCCACTTTCGCGCTCTGCGCCGTCGGCAGGGCGAGCGCCTCGTCCTTGCCGTTGGTGTGCAGCGACTGCGTACCGCCCAGCACCGCGGCGAGCGCCTGCAGCGTCACGCGCACGACGTTGTTCTCGGGCTCCTGCGCGGTGAGCGTCGAGCCGCCGGTCTGCGTGTGAAAGCGAAGCATCTGCGAGCGCGAATCGCGGCAGCCGAAATCGTCGCGCACGATCTTTGCCCAGAGATAACGCGCGGCGCGAAACTTCGCAATCTCTTCGAAGAAGTCGTTGTGCGCGTTCCAGAAGAACGAGATACGCGGTGCGACCTCCTCGAGTGCGATGCCGGCCTCTTGGGCGGCGCGCAGATACGCCTTTCCGTTGGAGAGCGTGAAGGCGATCTCTTCGACGGCAGTCGATCCGGCTTCGCGAATGTGATAGCCGGAGACCGAGATCGCGTTCCACTGCGGCACTTCACGGGCGCAATAGGACATCACGTCGGTCACTAGGCGCATCGAGGGTGTCGGAGGGTAGATGTAGGTTCCGCGCGCGACGTACTCTTTGAGCACGTCGTTCTGGACGGTGCCGCCGAGTCTTTCGAACGGTACGCCGCGGCGGCGCGCGACGGCCAGCAGCAGCGCCAAGAGAATCGCCGCCGGCGCGTTGATGGTCATCGAGACCGTGACGCGATCGAGTGGCACACCGTCGAGCAGCGTCTCCATGTCGGCGATCGAGTCGATCGCGACGCCGACTTTGCCGACCTCGCCGCGCGCCTGCGGGGCGTCGGAATCGTAGCCGAGCTGCGTGGGCAGATCGAAGGCGACCGAAAGCCCGGTCTGGCCGCGCTCTAAAAGGTAGCGATAGCGCGCGTTCGATTCGGCGGCCGTGCCGAAGCCTGCGTATTGGCGCATCGTCCAGAGACGCCCACGGTACATGTCCGTGCGAATTCCGCGCCCGAACGGGAAGCTGCCCGGCTCGCCGAGATCGTGCGGCGTTCCTTCGACCGCATCGTAGACGGGCTCGATTGGAATTCCCGAGGCGTTGAGTTCGCGAGGCATCGAGCCGTACTACGCCGCGGCGCAGCAGGGCGCCCGCCAGGGCTCCGCCAAGGCGCGAGCGGCCGCGCTATCGAGGGAACCTAGGCTTCGCCGAGCGTCACGAGCGCGGAGCCGTTCTCGACGGTCGAACCTGCGCTCGCGTGCACCGCAGCGACGCGACCTCGGCGATGGGCCCGGATCTCGTTCATCATCTTCATCGCCTCGATGACCGCGACGACTTGACCTTCGGCCACGTCGTCGCCGGGCGAGACGGTGATCTCGACGACCAGTCCGTGCATCGGCGAGCGCACGTCGTTGCCGCTCGAGGCGTTGGCGCGTTTGCGCAGCGTTCCCAATCGCGGCGCGAGCCGGCGTCGCGCGGCGAGCGGCGTCGCGGCGGGCAGCTGCAGACCGTTGCGCGCGGCGGGCTTGAACGTCGCGGCGAATCGTTCGAGCGTCGCCGTACCGTACGATGCCTCGATCACCGAGGGAAGATCGCAGAGCGCGCGCAGCAGCGGCAGCGTCGTCGGCACGCCGTCGACGACGTACTCGTCGATGGCGCGGCGCAGCCGCGCGAGGGCTTCGTGGCGCGTCGGCGCCCAGACGACGAGCTTGGCGATCAGCGAATCGTAATCCGGCGGAATCGTCCATCCCGGGTAGGCCGCCGAGTCGACGCGAACGCCGAGGCCGCCCGGCTCGCGATACGCGGCGATCGTTCCCGGTGAGGGTTGGAAGCCCGCCGACGGATCCTCGGCATTGATGCGGCCTTCGATCGAAAAGCCGCGAAAGGAGAGGTCGCTCTGCGTAAAGCCGAGCGCTTCGCCGGCCGCAACGCGAATCTGCTCGCGCACGAGATCGAGCCCGGAGATCATCTCGCTCACCGTATGCTCGACCTGAATGCGCGTGTTCATCTCGAGAAAGTAAAACTCGTCGCCGGAGACGAGGCACTCGATCGTGCCGGCCGAGTCGTAGCCGATCGCTTTGGCCGCGCGCACGCCGGCATCGCGCATCGCGGCGCGCACGACGCCGGGAATCTGCGCGGGCGTCTCTTCCCAGAGTTTCTGGTGGCGGCGCTGCAGCGAACAGTCGCGCTCGCCGACGTGCACGACGTTGCCGTGCTTATCGGCCAGCACTTGAAGCTCGACGTGCTTGGGATTCTCCAAATACCGTTCCGCGTAGATCGTGTCGTCCTTGAAATAGGCGCGCGCCTCGCGGCGCGCCGTTTCGAACGCGGATTCGATATCCTCGGCGCGGCGCGCGACCTTGAGTCCCTTTCCCCCGCCGCCCGCGGCGGCTTTGAGCGCCAGGGGAAGTCCGTATTGCTCGGCGGCGGCTCGTGCGCCCGCCACGTCGGCGATCGCCTCGAGTCCGCCTGGTACCGAAGGAACGTTTGCCGCGCGCATCGCCTGGCGCGCGCGCAGCTTATCGCCCATCGCGTCGATCGCGTCGGCGTGCGGACCGATCCACGCCAAGCCGGCGGCGACGACGCGCCGGGCGAACGCGGCATTCTCGGCGAGAAAGCCGTATCCGGGGTGCACGGCCTCGGCGCCCGATTGCAACGCGACGGCGATCAGCTTCTCGCCGTCGAGGTAGCTCTGCGCGGGAGAGGCGGGGCCGATCGCGTGCGCCTCGTCGGCGAGACGAACGTGCAGCGCTTCGCGGTCGGCATCGGAGTAGACCGCGACGCTCTCGATGCCCATCTCGCGCGCCGTCCGAATGACGCGAACCGCGATCTCACCGCGGTTCGCAATGAGAATCTTACGAAACACGCATCACTGCGGCAGATACAGTCCCATCGCGTGATAGCCGGCGTCGACGAAGTGGACGTCGGCGGTGACGGCCGAGGCGAGATCCGAGGCGAGAAAGACGGCCATGTTGCCGACGTCGTCGGCCGTAACGTTGCGGCGCAGCGGCGCGACTTTGGGGACGACCTCGAGGATCTTGGAGAAACCGCCGACCTGCCGCGAGCTCGCCGTTTTAATCGGACCGGCCGAGATCGCATTGACGCGAATGCTCCGGTCGCCCAGATCGAAGGCGATGTAGCGGACCGTCGCCTCGAGTGCCGCCTTGGCGATGCCCATCAAATTGTAGTTCGGTACGATCTGGGTCGCGCCGAGGTAAGTCAGCGCCATGATCGACGCGCCGTCGTTGAACGACTCGCGCAACGCGCTGACCAGGGCGATTAAGGAAAATGCCGAGACGTCGAGCGCCAGCGCGAATCCCGGCCGCGACGTATCGAAGACCTTTCCCGCCAGATCTTCTTTGTTCGCAAAGGCGATTGCGTGAACGAGGACGTCGATTCTGCCGAAGTCTTCGGCAAGGGCCGTCCGCAGGGCCCCCAGGGAGGCGTCGCTTGAAACGTCGCACTCGACGACCGGCCCCCCGCCTAGCTCGGCGGCGAGCTTCTCGACCTCGTCCTTCACGCGGTCCCCTTGGTACGTAAGCGCGATCGAGGCTCCGTACTCGTGCAGCCGGCGGGCGACCCCCGTGGCGATCGACCAGCGGTTCGCGACTCCGGTCACCAGGGCGCGTTTCCCCTCTAGTAATTTCACGAAAACCTAGATACCATCGCTGCGGCGGGCGTCCTCTATCGCTTGGTATGGCAGGAGGCACCGGGTCTCTCGCGGTCTAAGACCGGAAGCCTCCGCAGTCCCCCGCGGAAACCAGCAAAACAGAAGGAGCACTTGTGAAAACCCCGTTCAAACTCTTTGTTTCAGTAGCGGCGGCGCTTGCCGTTGCCGCCTGCAGCGCCGGCGGTAACTCGAGCCTGCCGGGTGCCGCATCGGTCGCCCCCGGGGCGCCGGGCGCCGACGCCCTCTCACCCGCCGCGCAGATTCAAGCCGGCATGCACGCGACGCGAGCCTGCAACGATCTCCGCGTGGGCGTTATGAACTGCGACGTCTTGATCGAGTCGCCGTTCAACGGCGCGCAGCCGCTCATCAACGGCTGGCAGCCCCCGACCTTGCAGAAGCTTTACAACCTTCCGGTTAGCCAAAAAGGCTCGCTCGTCGCAATCGTCGACGCATTCGACAATCCCAACGTCACGTCGGATCTTGCGGCTTTCCGGGCAGAATTTAATCTCGGTAAGGGAAAGTTCAAGAAGCTCAACCAGAAGGGGCAGGAGAAGAATTATCCGCAGGGCAGCCCGAGTTGGGGCGTCGAGATCGATCTGGACGTACAGATGGTCGCGACGTCGTGCCCGAACTGCACGATCTATCTGATCGAAGCCAACGACAATTACACCAACAACCTCTACGCCGCCGAGAAAGAGGCGGTGAAGCTTGGCGCCAAGGTCGTCAGCAACAGCTGGGGCGGCGGCGGCGGAAGCGCGTCGGGCGGCGCCTTCGACAAGAAGGGCGTTCTCTATCTTGCCAGCGCCGGTGACAGCGGTTACGGCGCGCAAGATCCCGCCGACTATAGCACCGTCGTCGGGGTCGGCGGCACGATTATCTCGCAGAGTGGCAACAAGTACAACGAGCTCCTTTGGCCGAGCAGCGGCGGTGGATGCTCCGTCGTTTCGAAGCCGTCGTGGCAGAAAGATCCGAAGTGTACGGAGCGGACGATGAACGACATCTCGGCCGTAGCTTCGAACGTGGCGATCTACGACACGTACCAAAATGCCGGCTGGGGCACGGTTGCCGGCACGAGCATCTCTTCGCCGTTGGTCGGCGGCATGTACGGTCTCGCCGATAATGCGTCGAAACTTAACGCCGGAGAGAATCTTTGGCAGCTCTCGAAGTCCCAGCTAAAGAAGGACCTGCACTACATCAAGGCGGGTCAGCTCGCCAGATGCCCGACGAGCCTGCAAGGCACGTACCTGTGCAACGCGGGAACCAAGGAGTTCGGGAACTACTCGGCCGGCGCCGGTTGGGGAACGCCCAACGGGCTCGGCGCTCTCTAGGAGCCGCAGCGCTCGACGAAACGAGGCGAGCCCGCGTAAGCGGGCTCGCTTTTTTTACAGCGGGATGTTGCCGTGCTTTCGTTGCGGCCGCGCAACGCGCTTGTCGCGCAGCATCTCGAGCGCGCCGGCGATTGCGCTGCGCGTCTTTCGCGCTTCGATCACGTCGTCGACGTAGCCGCGTCCCGCGGCAATGTACGGGTGCGAGAAACGCTCTTCGTATTCGGCGATCAGTTCGGCCATCTTCGCGGCCGGATCTTTCGCCGCCGCGATCTCGCGCCGGAAGATCGTCTTCACGGCGCTCTCCGCACCCATCACGGCGATCTCCGCCGTTGGCCAGGCGAGATTGAGATCGGCGCGGATGTGTTTGCTTGCCATGACGTCGTAAGCCCCGCCGTACGCCTTGCGAGTGATCACCGTGATCTTCGGAACGGTCGCCTCGGCGAAGGCGTAGAGAAGCTTCGCACCATGTAGGATGATGCCGCCGTACTCTTGATCGGTGCCGGGCAGAAAGCCGGGCACGTCGACGAAGGTGACCAACGGGATGTTGAAGGCGTCGCAGAAACGTACGAAGCGGGCGGCCTTCACCGACGAGCGCGTATCGAGGACGCCGGCCAGCACGTTGGGTTGGTTACCGACGATACCGACGGTCCGGCCGTTGACCCGCCCAAAGCCGCAGATCACGTTGGGCGCGTAGAGCGCGGCAATCTCGAGGAAGTCGCCGTAGTCGACGACGCCTTCGATGACCGCGCGCATGTCGTACGGCTTGTTTGGGGAGTCCGGCACGAGTTCGTCGAGTTGGGGAACATCGCGTTGCGGGTCGTCGTCGCAGGCGAACTCGGGCGGCGCTTCCCGGTTGTTCTGCGGAAGAAATGAGAAGAGATCGCGCGTCAGCTCGAAGAGATGCTCCTCGTCGTCTGCGACGAGTTGCGCGACGCCGCTGCGGGTTGCGTGCGTGTGCGCGCCGCCGAGCTCTTCGAAGGTAACCTCTTCGCCCGTGACCGTCTTGATGATCTCGGGGCCCGTGATGAACATCTGCGAGATCTTCTCGGTCATGATGATGAAATCGGTGATCGCCGGCGAGTAGACCGCGCCGCCGGCGCAGGGCCCCGCGATCAGGCTGATCTGGGGAATCACGCCGCTCGCCTGGACGTTGCGCCAGAATATCTCGGCATAACCGCCCAGTGAGACGACGCCCTCCTGAATGCGGGCGCCGCCGGAGTCGTTGATTCCGATCAACGGCGAGCCGGTATGGATCGCCATGTCCATCATCTTGCAGATCTTCTCGGCGAAGGCTTCTCCCAGCGATCCGCCGAGCACCGAGAAATCCTGTGAGAAGAGGAAGACCTGGCGCCCGTCGATCGTCGCGCGTCCAGTGATCACGCCGTCGCCCAAGAACTCCTTTTCGTCGAGGCCGAACGCGTTGGCGCGATGGACGACGAAACGGTCGAACTCGACGAAGGAACCCTCGTCGACGAGCGACTCGACGCGTTCTCGTGCCGAGCGTTTGCCCCGCGCGTGCTGTCGTTCGAGCGCGTCGGGGCCCGCGGGAACCGTCGATTCGGCGCGTTTGCGTTCGAGCTCGCCATACCGTTGCGCGCGACTCTTCACACCGTCACCTTGCACGGCACTTCCCCTTTGTCATCCTGACCCTTCGACTCGGCGCTCGCGCCTCGCTCAAGACTGCGCTTCGCGCAGGCGGTGAAGGACGCGAGGCGCTCGGGCCTCACCCGAGAATAAAGGGCCTCATGTTACGAGCCTTTTGCTGCGTTTTCGCCCTTGCCGTGGTCGGAGCGGTCCCCTCGGGTTTCCCGACACCGCCGCCCCTGCCGCCCGAGAAGCCGGTGGCCGAGACGATGTACGGAACGTCGGTGACCGATCCGTACCGCTACTTCGAGAACATGAAGGACCCGGTCGTACAACAGTTTTTCAAAGAGCAGAACGCCTATACGCGCGAGGTGCTCGGTCGCCTCGGTCCCGCGCGGGAGAAGCTCTTCAACCGGATCAAGGTCCTCGATAACTCCGGCGTCTCCGTCAACGGGGTCACGCGCGACGGCTCGTACTATTTTTACGAGAAGCTCAACCCAGGGGATAACTCGCCCAAACTCTACGTTCGCAACGTCGACGGCAGCGGCGAGCGCGTTTTGATCGACCCGCAAAGCCTCGCTAGCACCGGCAAGCACTATACAATCAACTACTTTCTGCCGTCGCCGGATGGAACGCTCGTTGCCTACGGCATATCCGAGGGCGGCTCCGAAGCCTCGGTAGTCCACGTCGTCGAAACCGCGACCGCAAAGGTTTTGCCCGATGCGATCAGCCGCTGTTACTACATCGGAGCCACGAGCTGGCTCCCCGATGGAAAATCCTTCTACTACGTGCGCTTCCCGGAGCTCAAGCCCGGTGAGCCGGAGACGGATAAGGAGACGCGTGCCGTCGCCTACCTTCACGTGCTGGGGCGCGATCCGGACCAAGACGTTGCGGTCTTCGGCTACGGCGTCAACCCGAAGGTGCCGTTCGGCACCACCGATTTTCCGTTCGTAGTGTACTCGCCGGTCTCGCCGTACGTGCTCGCCCTCGTCGTCCACGGCGTCCAGAACGAGCATGAGGTCTATGCTACGCGGGGGCCCGTCGACTCGGCGAATGTGACCTGGACGCAAATCGCGAAGACGGACGACGACATCGTCGGCCAGGATTTTAAGGGTTCCACGATCTTTCTCTTGACCCATAAAGACGCGCCGACATTCAAGATCGTCCGCACCTCTCTCGATGCGCCGAACGTAGCCGGTGCGTCGACGGTCCTGCCCGCCGGAAAAGACGTGCTGGAAGATCTGCAAATCGCTTCGGACGGCCTGTACGTTCTCTCGCGCACCGGCGGATTCGGAAAGATCACGAGGATCTCGCTCGCCGGCGACGGTACGCCCGGCGCCGCGCGCGACGTCGATCTTCCATACCAGGGAGCGATCAATGCGATCGCGACCGATTCGCGCGAAGCCGGCGTCGTCTTCGGGCTGACCGGCTGGACGCATTCGTTGTTGTACTTTCAAGCCGATGCAAACGGCAGCGTCGCCGATACGCATCTCAAGGCGCTCGCGAACGTGGATATGTCCGACTACACTTCGTCGGAGGTCCAAGCGCGCAGCGCGGACGGCACGATGGTGCCGCTCTCGATCGTCTATCGCAAAGGGCTTCCGCTCAACGGTACCCATCCGGCCTACCTCGAGGGATACGGCTCCTACGGCATTACGCTCGAGCCCGCCTTCAGCGCGACGCGCGTCGCTTGGATGGAGCGAGGCGGCGTCTTCGCCGTCTGCCACGTCCGCGGCGGCGGATGGTACGGTGAGGCCTGGCACCGCGCCGGCATGATCTCCACGAAGCCGCACACTTGGCAAGATTTCATCGCGTGCGGCCGTTGGCTGATCGCGCATAAGTACACTCGATCCGCTCACTTGGCGGGCGAAGGAACCAGTGCCGGCGGCATTACGATCGGCCGCGCGATAACCGCCGAGCCTCATCTCTTCGCAGCCGCGCTCGACGTCGTCGGTGAGAGCAACGCGATGCGCGGCGAGTTCACGCCCAACGGACCGCCGAACATTCCGGAGTTCGGCACTGTGAAGAACGAAACGGGATTCCGCGCGCTCTACGCGATGGACGCTTACGAGCACGTCGTACCGGGAACGGCGTATCCGGCCGTGATGCTGATTACCGGCTACAACGATCCGCGCGTTTCGTCGTGGGAGCTCGCCAAGTTTACCGCGCGGCTCGCGGCCTCGACCAGCAGCGGGCGCCCGATTCTGCTGCGAGTCGATTACGATGCGGGCCACGGGTTCCTGGCCGCTTCGCGCGAGCAGACCGAGCAGCTGCTCACCGATGAGTATGCTTTCTTGCTCTGGCAGTGCGGAGACCCGGATTTCGCCGGAATTCCGAAGCTGATCTACCCGCGGCATCCGTCGTAGGCGCCTCGCAATCCATGCGGCGGTGACGCTCGTTTTAGGTGAGTGACGCGGTCGGGCTCATGGAGCGCGTAAGGCGCGGCGATGCCGGCGCCTTCGAGACCCTATATGACGAGTACCATCGATTGGTCTACGGCGTGGCGCTGCGCGTACTCTCCGATGCTCCCGGCGCCGAAGACGTCACCCAGAGCGTCTTTTTGAAGCTGTGGAGCAACCCGGCGCCTTTTGTCTCAGGTAACTTCGGGGCGTGGATCGTCCGCGTAGCGCGCAACCGCGCCTTCGACGTCCTGCGCGCGCGCGCCGCGCACCCGCAGGACGAGATCCCGGAGACGCTGGCGGAGCGGGACTCGCTCGAAGAGACCGCGTTCACGGCTTTGAATGCCGAATCGGTTCGTGCCGCCCTCGCGCAACTTCCACCGGAGCAGCGGGAGTTGATTGAGTTGGGATTTTTTGGCGGGGTGACACATTACGAAATAGCACGCAGGACGGGCTTGCCGCTCGGGACGGTCAAAACGCGCATCCGAGCGGGATTGCGCCGGCTTCGCAGCGCGCTTGATGGAGTCGTAGCCTTATGATCTCGCACGACGAGATGCTCGACAACGTCGCCGTCTACGCACTCGGAGCGTTGCCCGCGGCCGAAGCCGCCGAGGTTGCCGCGCACCTGAAGACCTGCGAGTCGTGTCGCGCCGAATACGAGCTCCTGCGTCCCGCCGTGACGGCGGTAGCGTCCTCGGCCGCCGACTATCACGACGAACTCTGCCCGGGGCCGATGCTCAAAGCGCGGATCATGCGCGAAGTCCGCAACTCCGAACGCGCGAACGCGAAGGCCTATCGCTGGGAAACGTTTGCGGCTATCGCCGCGGCCTTCGTGCTGACGGTCGGCGCCTTGCTCCTGTACACGACGATGGACCGCCACATCGTCAGAGATACCGCCTTGGTGGCCGCACAGTCGGCCGCGCTCGCCGATCTGGCCGCGGCCGATGTGAAGCGGTATCGGTTCGGGGACGGCCAGGTTTTCGTCCGGGGCAGCCACCTTTATGTAACGCTCCCCGGCCTGGCCGAGCCCCCGGCCGGTAAGGTTTACCAAGCCTGGACGCTGCCGAAGGGCTCCAAGACGATGGCCCCCTCGATCACCTTTACGCCCAACGAACGCGACGTCACCGTCGTTCGCCTCCCCGAATCGGCCCTGGGCGTGGCGGCGGTCGCCGTCAGCGTCGAGCCGGCGGGCGGCTCTAAGCAGCCGACCAGCAAACCGATCGCCGTCGCCGCGCTCTAGCCGCTCGGGGTAAATCCAAAGCCGCCTCTGCTCCGTTTTCTCAGGCGAAAATCGTTTTTCGTCGTCGAGCTCCCAGCTCGAGAAAGGAACCCATGCGGAATTCGACTCGTATCGGCGCGCTTGCGCTTGCGGCCGCGCTAGCCGCTCCGGCCGTTGCTTCGGCGGCGCTCATGCCGAACGTGAGCAACGAACCCACTCGTTTCTCCGGATCTTGCTGCGTCTACACCGGCGCGCCCGATCTGCCGCTCACGCTCTCGATGGTCATCGCCGGAGGCGGCCCGAAGAGCTTCCAAACTGCGACGCTGCTCAAGGTGCTGACCGGCAAACTCTTCGACGCCGAGGTCGCCAAGCTGACGAAGCAATACGGCCAGGATCAGGTCGGCCAGTTTCTCAAGACGTTCGATTTCGTCGTCAACGATTCGCTGAAGATCGTAACCGAGAAGAACGTAACGCTGCCCAGCTCACCCAGCCCCGATCCTTCGAACGGCCCAGCACTCGCCGCCGCGCTGTGGAAGGCCGGACAGAGCGGTGAAGGCTTTAACGTCGAGGTGCTGCTCGATCGCCTCGTCTCGCATCCGATTCACCTTCAAGTGATGAAGGATATCGATGCGAAATACGGACTCGGCGTCGACGCGCAGTATCACGCGATTCTCACCACTGCGATGAAAGATCTCGCCGGCGCATACAAGCTTTCGATGTAGCCCGGCCGAGCACTTAAATTTGAAGACGGCCTGGGGAACCCCGGGCCGTCCCGATAAACGACGACCTACCAGATGCCGAGCATGGCCTTCACGTCGTCCGAAGCCATCGTTTTAGGGTCCCACGGAGGGGTGAAGGTGATCTCGACATTGGCGTTCTTGACGCCCTCGAGTGCCATCACGTGGTCCTTCACGGTCTGGACGAACATTGGGCCAACCGGACACATTGGAGAGGTTAGGGTCATCATGACGCTCACGTCTTCGCCGTTTTCGCCCTCGGCGGTGATATCATAGACCAGCCCTAGCTCGAGGATACCGAGATTGAGCTCGGGGTCTTTAACCTCTACGAGCGCTTCACGAACTTGTTCGACGGTTGGCATGCCTGCGAGGTTCCTCGGGCCGTAGGGCAAACCTTCGGTTAGAGTGTGGTGTCAGGGGCCGCCCGCGGGCGGGCCGCCGATGGATGCCGCGAAACTTCGCGCAGGCGGGTAGAGTTATTAGGACGGGAGGAACACCAGAGCGATGTCAATGTGGGAGCCTTTCACCGAGCGAGCGCGGCGCAGCATCGTACTCGCTCAGGAAGAAGCTCAGCGTCTAGGAAACAACTATATCGGGACCGAGCACATCCTGCTCGGCATCATTTCCGAAGGCGAGAGTCTTGCCGCTAAGGTTCTTGAGTCGCTCGGGGTCAATCTGGCGAAGGTTCGCCAAGAGGTCGAAGCGATCGTCGGACGCGGCGGGCAGACCGTCCAACAGGAGATGGTCTTCACGCCTCGGGCCAAGCGTGTGATCGAGCTCGCCTTTGAAGAGGCTCGCCAGCTCAATCACAACTACATCGGCACCGAGCACCTGCTTCTTGGATTGATCCGCGAAGGCGAGGGCGTTGCTGCTCGCGTCCTAACCAATCTCGGCGTGGATCCCGCGAAGGTCCGGGTACAGACCACATCCCTGCTCGGTGCCGAGGGCCAGCCGCAAGCGCCCAAAGGCAAGAGCAAGACGCCGACGCTCGATGCGTATGGACGCGATCTGACGCAGCTTGCGCGCGACAACAAGCTCGATCCGGTCATCGGGCGCAACAACGAGATCGAGCGCGTCATTCAGATTTTATCGCGGCGCACGAAGAACAACCCGGCGCTCATCGGCGAACCCGGGGTGGGTAAGACGGCGATCGCCGAAGGCCTCGCTCAGCGCGTCATCAAGGGCGACATCCCCGAACCGCTGCGCGACCGCCGCGTCATCACGCTCGATTTGGCGGGCTTGGTCGCCGGCACGAAGTACCGCGGCGAGTTCGAAGAGCGCATGAAGCGCGTCATGGACGAGATCCGTGCTGCCGCCGGCGAGATCATTCTCTTCATCGACGAACTGCATACCCTGGTCGGAGCCGGAGCGGCCGAAGGCGCGATCGACGCTAGCAACATCATCAAGCCCGCACTCGCACGCGGCGAACTGCAGTGCATCGGCGCAACGACGCTTAACGAGTTTCGCAAGCACATCGAAAAGGACTCGGCGCTCGAACGCCGCTTCCAGCCGGTGATGGTCGGCGAGCCGACCGTCGACGAGACGATCGAGATCCTTAAGGGTCTGCGCGATCGCTACGAGGCGCACCACAAGGTCCAGATTACCGACGAAGCGCTCGCGAGTGCCGCCCGCCTGAGCGACCGTTATATTACCGACCGCTTCCTTCCAGATAAAGCCGTCGACCTCATCGACGAAGCGAGTTCGCGCGTGCGCCTGCAGGCGACGCTGCCGCCGCCCGCGATCCGCGAGGCCGACGCGGCGCTGCGTAATCTGATCGCCGAAAAAGAGGCCGTCGTCAAGAATCAAGAGTTCGACAAGGCGGCCACGATCCGCGATCGCGAGGAGAAGCTTCGTCTCGAGAAATCGCAGCTCGAGCAAGAGTGGCGCGATCGCAAAGCGGCGGCCGACCGCGTCCTCAAAGTAACCCCTGATAATATCGCCGAGATCGTCGCCTCATGGACGAAGATTCCGGTCAGCCGGCTCGCGCAAGCCGAAACCGAGAAGCTCCTCAAGATGGGCGAGCTGCTCCACGAGCGCGTCGTCGGCCAAGATGAAGCGGTCAACGTCATCACCCGGGCGATTCGCCGCTCGCGCGCCGGATTGAAGAGTCCGAGCCGCCCCATCGGCTCCTTCATCTTCCTGGGCCCGACGGGTGTCGGCAAGACGGAAGTCGCGCGCAGCGTTGCCGCGTTTCTCTTCGACGACGAAGAGTCGATGATCCGCATCGACATGTCGGAGTACATGGAGAAGTATTCGGTCAGCCGCCTGGTCGGTGCGCCTCCGGGATACGTCGGATACGAAGAGGGAGGCCAGCTTACCGAAGCTGTGCGCCGCCGTCCGTACTCGGTCGTTTTGCTCGACGAGATCGAGAAAGCGCACCCCGACGTCTTCAACCTTTTGCTCCAGGTGCTTGAAGACGGGCGTCTGACGGATTCGCAAGGCCGTCACGTCGACTTCAAAAACTCGGTCATCATCATGACGAGCAACGTCGGCGCCACCGGGATGACGACGACGACCGATATCGGCTTCCGGCCGGAACGCATGTCGATGTCGGATGAGGCGAAGGCCTACGAGCGTATGAAGAACCGCGTGATGGAGGAGGTCAAGCAGACCTTCCGTCCGGAGTTTCTCAATCGCGTCGACGAAGTGGTGGTCTTCCATCAGCTCACGCGCGAGCAGATCGAGAAGATCGTCACGCTCGAGCTCGCAAAGGTCGTACGCGAAGTTCGTGCGCAGGAGATGGAGCTCAAGGTCACCGAGGGTGCGAAGGCCGTTCTCGCCCGGAAGGGCTGGGATCCGCAGTTCGGCGCGCGGCCGCTGCGCCGCGCCATTCAGCGAATGGTCGAAGACGAACTGGCCGAGGAAATGCTCAAGGGCAACTTCGGTTCGGGCGATCACATCCTGGCCGACGTCGATCCCGACGACCCGGACAAAATCAAGTACGCGAAGATCCCGACCGTCGAGCCGCCCGCTCCTCCGTCTCCTTCCGAACCTGCAATAACCTAAAAACCCTTCGCACCGTGTCACCCTGAGCCTGTCGAAGGGCTGTCGAAGGGCTGTCGAAGGGCTGTCGAAGGGCTGTCGAAGGGCTGTCGAAGGAAATGTCATCCTGAGCCTGTCGAAGGAAATGTCATCCTGAGCCTGTCGAAGGAAATGTCATCCTGAGCCTGTCGAAGGATGGCACTGATGTTTGCGCCCCTACTCGCCGCGGCACTCGCCCAATTCACACCAGCGCCGGCGGCGTCAGCCTCGCCGGTAGCGCCACCCTCGCCCGTTGCGTCACCGGTAACGTCGCCTTCGGCCTCGCCCGGCGCGCCGCTGACCCTCTCGACGACCAGCGTCAACCTCAATCCCGCACAGCAGAGCGTCGTCACGGTTACCGGCGCCGCTGCACCGCTGCAGTTCACGCTCGACCGGCGGCTCGTTACTGTTGCAGCCGATCCGGCCGGCACGAGCCTGACGATCACCGCGTCGCAAGCGACCGGAAGCGACGTGCTGCAGGTTACCGACGCGAATGGCGCGAGCGCCGACGTCAACATTCGCGTCGCTTTCAACGCGGGCACCATCGTCGGGCAAACGACGCTGACGGTTACCGGCAATCCGGCCCAACCCGATTGGCTGGCGCAGCAAATCACGCAGTGGGTGACGCGTTTGACGCAAGCGTTGCCGGGCGCGAGCGTCACGATTGGTGCGGTCGCGCCGCCGTCGGCGCCGCTGGCCCCCGGCGGAACGGCGCAGTTCAGCGTGCCGGTCCAGATCTCGGGGAACGGCCAGTACTTCGACCAAACGGCAACGACGACGGTCAACGTGCAGAACACGCCGGTGCAGCCCTTCACGCCGGGATTACTCTTTTATGACGACGATCCCGAGCACGTCTCGCAAGACGGCGTGCTCTTTCGCGGCAGCGTGACGGCGGCGCAGCCTGCGCGCATCTACTACTACCACGACAATACCGCCGACTCGCGCCGGCTCGTCGTCGCGCTTGAGTCGACGGGACAGAGCCCCGCGTCGGTGCAGCTGATCCACGCCTCGGCGGGCCCCAACATCGACGTGATGACCGTCGGACAAGCGGTTACGAAAAAATTCTTGCTGACGAAGAATCAGCAGGAAGGCATCGTAGTCGACCTCAGCGGCGACCAGCCCTACCTGCTGACGGATCTGACGATGACCTCGCGGCAGCTCGTGGCCGGCAGCGCCGACATTCGCGTGCTCTCCGGCGGCCCGGTCGAAGTCACGGTGATGGGCGTCTCCCCTGGCGTCGATCCGCGCACGCTGCTCGCCGGTCCCGTTCTGCCCGGAGATGGACATCACCGGACCGGAATCTTTTCGATCGCCGGCTTCGGGGCGGATAATCTCCGTTACGCCCTCGGTAGCGACGACGCAACGGTCGTGCTGGGCGATACCGATCCGACGCCGCCGAACGTTACGCCCTCGGCCGGCGGGCACGATTACGGTGATTACGGCATCGTGCACACGATCGCGGTGACGCTCGAGAATCCCACCGCGGCACCGGCGGCGGCGTACCTGTACGTCCAGCCGCTTGCCGGTCCGGCGCGAGGAAGTTTCCTCGTCGACGGCAACCCCGTCGACATCGGCTGCGTGCGGGTTCCTTCGAAGTACCAGGTCAGCGCGTTCGATCTGCCGCCCGGTCAGTCGACGCACGTCGTGCAGACGATGACCGACGGCGGTTCCTTCTATCCCGTTCGTCTTGGCGTTACCGCGACCGCTCCGGAGCCGAGCGCGCCGCCGATCAATGCGCCTGACGGGTGCTTCCCCAAACCGCAGGCTCCAGCGAACCAATGAACGCCGACGGCGAGTCGAAGGTCATCCTGCTGGTGCGATTGCTCAACGCGATCGACCAAGGCCGTCACTCGTTCGAAGCGCTCAAAGAGAAGATCGGGGAGGGCGGTTACGCACCGAGCACGCGCAGCCTGCGCCGCTATCTCGCGATCCTTACCAACGCCGGCTTTCCGCTCTATTTCGATCGCGCCGCGAACGTCTACCGGTTCGCCCAAGGTTACAGCCTCAAGCGGCTCGACCTCAGTAACGGCGAGCTCTTCGGCTTGGTCGCGCTGCGGTCGCTGGGTGCGAGCATCGGCGGCACGATCGGCGCGTCGATCGACGGCGTCGCGGAAAAGATCGTCGGAAGCGCGGGCCGCGGCGCGCGCGCGCGCGTAGATGCGGCAACGCCGGTGGCCTTTCGCCTCTCCGAAGTCTCGCTCGACAAACGCGGCGAGCGCGCCTTTGCGTTGCTCTCGTCCGCGGAACGTTCGTCGCGCAGCGTCCGCTTCAAGTATCGCGATAAGGAAGGGCGCAGCAGCTCGCGCACGGTCGACCCGTACGGCTTCATCATCAACGCCGGACGAGTCTATTGTGTGGCGCACGATCACACGCGCAACGACAAGCGTACCTTCGCGGTGGACAGCATAAGCGAGCCCCGGGTGCTCGCAAAGACGTTCGATCGGCCGAACGGTTTCAACGTGGAAGCCTATGCGGCGGCTTCGATCAGCGGGCTGCTCCACAGCGAGGAGACGACCGAAGTTCGCGTCAGGTTCGCGCCGCGCGTCGCCAAAGCCGCGGCAGCCGCGCACATCGTCGCCGACCGCAAGATCGCGCAGCGGCGCGACGGATCGGCCGAAATCACGTATCGCGTCGCCGACGTCGACGAGTTAGTCCGGTGGGTTCTCGGCTGGGGAGCGCAGGCGGAAGTCCTCGCACCCGGCGCCGTGCGCGCGCGCATTGCAGCGCTGGCCGAAGAAGTAGCGAAGAAGTACGCGTAATGAACCGCTTGGTATTCGGAACGGGTGCGATGTGCGCCGCCGTCGTTCTTTCGGCCTGCGCCCAACCGCCGCTGGGCGGAGCGGAGACCGGCTTGACGCCGCTCTCGTCCACGCGATTGACGTCGATGCTGTTGCCGCAGCGGGCACTCCACCGTCACGATCGCGGCTCCTCGTGGATCTCGCCCGATGCGCCGAAGATCAAGGAGCTGCTCTACGTCTCCGACTGGGGAACCGACGACGTCTTCATTTACAACTACAAGAACGGGGCGCTGGTCGGACGGCTCACCGGTTTCGCCGAGCCCTACGGTCAGTGCGTCGATAAGGACGGTAACGTCTGGATCACCAATCTCGGCTCGGAAGCGGTCGTCGAGTATAGCCATGGCCGCTCCGCGCCGTTGAGGACCCTTCAGGGAGCAGGGCACTCCGCGGGATGCTCGATCGATCCGACGACCGGAGACCTCGCTGTCGCCAACTTCGACCTTCCTGCCGAACTCCAGATCTACAAAAAGGCCACGGGCAAGGCGAAGGTTTACAAGAGTTCGGGTTGCGACCAGGATATGTGGTCGCCCGGCTACGGGGCGAAAGGCAACCTCTACGTCGAGGGAAGCAACTACAAGACCACGACGGTCTGCGAGCTTGCGCACGGCGGCACGAAGCTTCGCGGGCCGGTCAAGCTGCTGAACTTTGAAATCGGTCTCGGGGGCGGCGTCATGTGGGATGGCACGCACCTCGTCCTCACCGATCAGTACTACACGGGCCAGACCCTCACTGCCGTCTATCAAGTCGCGCAAGAAGAGTCGGGCAATCTCCGCGAGACGGGAGAGACGGTGCTGACCGATTCCCACTGCGGCGGCGGCGTACGCGTTCCGCAGCCGTTCGTCGCCGGCGCCAAGAACACGCCGCTCAATCGAACCCAAGGCACGGCGATCCTCGGCGGGAACGTGCAGTGCCTGGGCCGCTTCGACATCTGGCACTATCCTGCCGGAGGCGAGCCCCATACGAGGCTGCAATCGCCCCCAACCCAGCCCTTCGGCCAATCAATCAGCATCGCCCCATAAACTCCAAACCAAATCGAGGAAATAGCGAAACCCGTTGAAGCGAGGCCTCAACGGGTTCCGACGCATTCACGCACTTGCCTCGCCTGTTTGGCTACCTGGTCGGAGAGCCCCACCGACGCAGGACAAGCGGTTTGACCGCTGCAGTGGAATCGACGTTCATCACGGCGTTTCACACCTTAATGCATTGGTCGCGAACGATGCGTTCGTCGCACTTCGGATTGGATTCGAAGCTCGAAAAGCGTAGCACGCGTACGCTTGGGTCGACAAGTGTCGCAACCCACAATTCACAAGATGTCCACAAGTTTTTTCCGTTATGCACATCGAATGCAAAATGCCATGCAGCCCATACCGTTGCTCCTTGCTCTATTGATTCACGCGACTGGGCCGGCGGCGGTCGCGCAGAACCTTTTCGGCGGGCTCCCGATCGACGGGATCCACTGCGACGCGCAAGAGGGTGCGGTCGAGCACGTTCACGCCCATCTGCAGATCTTCAACAGCGCGAAGGCGCTCGCGATTCCGGCGATGATCGGCATCCCGCGACAAGGCACTTGTCTCTACTGGATTCACACGCACAGCGGCGACGGCTACATTCACATCGAATCGCCCATCGTGCGTACCTTCACGCTCGGTCAGTTCTTCGATATCTGGGGTGAAGACCTGAGCTGGACGAAGGTCTCCGACGTGCAGGCGCCGCACGGCAAGCGCTTGAGTATTTGGGTCAACGGCACCGGCTGGCACGGAAAGGATCCGCGCGACATCGTGCTGCGCGATCACGAGACGGTCGTCATCCAGAATGGCCCACCCTTCGCGAAACCGGCTGCCTCGGATTGGTCGAAGCTCTAGAGCTCGACGGGCGTCATCTGACGCTCGAGGCCCTTGAGGCCGCGGCGCTCGGCGCGCGGGTCGGGATCTCCGCGGCGGCACGCGAGCGCGTGCAGCGCGCCCGCGATTTCGTCGACCGGCAGTTCGCGGCGGGCGATCGAATCTATGGCGTAACGACCGGCTTCGGCCGGCTTGCGAACATCGCGGTCGCGCCGGCCGATGCCGCCGAGTTGCAGCTCAACCTCGTCCGCAGCCACGCGGCGGGGACCGGCGCGCCGTTGCCGATTCCGGTCGTACGCGCGGCAAGCGTCCTGCGGGCGAACTCGCTTTCGGCGGGACACTCGGGCGTAAAGCCCGAGACCGTCGATCTGATCCTCGGGATGCTCGAAAACGGCGTCACGCCCGTCGTGCCCTCGCAAGGCTCGGTTGGCGCGAGCGGCGATCTCGCGCCGCTTGCGCACATGACGCTCGCGCTGATCGGCGAGGGCGAATGTTACCACGGGGACGAGCGCATGCCCAGTGCCGCCGCGCTCGAGCGCGCGGGCCTCAAGCCGATCTCGCTCGGCGCGAAGGAGGGCCTCGCGCTCGTCAACGGCACGCAGGTGATGACGGCGGTCGCGGCGCTTGGCGTCCTGCGCGCGGAACGGCTTGCCGCTGCGGCGGACGTGGTCGCCGCAATGTCGCTGGAAGCCTATCTTGCGAGCGACCGGGTCTTCGATCGCCGCCTTAACGAGTTACGGCCGCATCCCGGTCAGGAGCGCGTCGCAGGAAATCTGCGCCTGCTGCTGGCCGATTCGGAGATCGTTCATTCGCACGTCGAATGCGAGCGCGTTCAGGACCCGTACTCGTTCCGCTGCGTGCCGGTCGTCCACGGGGCGGTGCGCGATTCGATCGCTCACGTGCGGCGCGTCACCGAGATCGAAGCCAACTCGGTTACCGACAACCCGCTGGTCTTCCCAGAGGATGGTGACTTCGTCTCCGGCGGCAATTTCCACGGCGAGCCGGTTGCGATCGTGCTCGACCTCCTGAAGATCGCCGTCTCCGAGCTGGCCTCGATTGCCGAGCGGCGGCTCTACCTGCTGCTCAACGCGGAAGACCGCGGCCTGCCGCTCTTCCTCGCACATCGCCTCGGGCTCGAGTCGGGCCTCATGATCGTGCAGTACACCGCCGCGGCGCTGGTCAACGAGAACAAAGCCTATGCGTGGCCGTCGAGCGTCGACTCGATTCCGACCTCCGCCGGCCAAGAGGATCACGTCAGCATGGGCATGACCTCCGCCAACAACCTTCTGCGCGTTCTCGATAACGTCGAGGGCGCGCTCGCATGCGAACTGCTCGGCGCGATGGCGGCCGCCGATTTCCGCAAGCCGCTGCGCCCCGGGCGCGGCACCCTGGCCGCGCACGAGGTTACGCACGGGCGCATCGCGCCGTTTACCGCCGATCGCAGCCCGGCGCCCGACATCGCCGCCGCGCGCGAGCTGATCGGCTCCTATGCGCTCGCCGGCGCCGCCGAAGCCGCAATCGGCCGCAGTCTATAAGGTGACGTTCACCGAGAAGTAGGCGTTGAAAGGATTCGGCAGCGTGAACGCGTTCGTATCCGCGTAGGCCGGAATGTAGGAGTTAGAAAAGGCGGGATTGAGCGGTACGCCGTTGGCGAACTTATCGTTGGGTGAGGCACCGTTGTAGAAGTTCGCGACGTAGTAGTAGTTGGCGATGTAGCCGCAGGTGTAGCCGTTGGGCGGATACTGTTTGCTCCACGGCTCCGAGGATCCGCCGAAGCACGCGTTCACGAGATTCGCCAAGAGCGCGTTCACCTTGATCCGCGGCGTCACCTGATAGGACATCTGCAGGCTCAGGTTGAGCTGAGAGGGCTGCCGGAACGACCCGAAGCTGTCGAAGACGCCGGTCTGCGGGTTGGGAATCGCCAGGATGCCGGCCGACGTCCCGCTCTGCGTTGCCGCCAGGCCGCAGGTCGTATAGTCGGCCTGAAATTTGTTGGGCGCGCTGGGAATGTGCGACGAGTTCCGCACGCACGTGCGCGGGTCGAGCCCGTTGACGTCGGCGGGGTTTCCGTAGGGCTGCCCCTCGTTGAACGTCAGCGCCGGCGTGATCGCGAACTTGTTGTGCTTGTAGTTGACGATCGTGCTGACGACGTTGGGTGAGAGGTACCCGAAATCTAAACCTACCGGGTACCACCCATTGCGATCCATCAGCGGCTGTGGCGACATCTTGTAGTACGGGTTGAGGATCACTCCATTATAGTTCGGGTTGAGCCGAACGCAGCGCGGATCCGGGTAGACGTTGCCGGCTTTATCGTTCTCGTAGCACTTCGATCCGCCGCCGGCCCGCGTGAGCCCGTTGAAGTTCGCGATATTCTGGTTGAACGGATCGATCGGGTTGAGCGAGGTGCCGGGATAGTTCGCCCAGCGTTCCGCCGCGTTCGTGTACGTGTACGAAAGTAAGAAGGAGAGGCCGTTCTTGTCGAAATCGCCCTTCGTAAACTCGAACTCCACGCCATCGACGCGCTCGACGCCGCTGTTGAGGCCGCCGGTGAGGCCGAATGGCAAGGAGATGTTGTAGACCTGGTTGGTTGCGTAGCGGTAGTAGGGCGTCAGCTTGATGGACATGTCGGTGCCCTTGAAACGGCGCTCGTACGACGCGTCGTAGTTATCCGAGTACTGCACCTCGGGGTCGTGCCGCGGCGTGGTGTACCCGTACTGCCAGAACGCCTGGAAGAGATCGTAGGCGAGATTGTTGTCCTTCGCGTTGTACTGCACCTGATAGGTCTCGGGCTCTTGCGCATAGCGTCCGGCCGAGAAGCGCAGTACCGTATCCGGATTGACCGTGTAGGTCGCGCCCACGCGCGGCGTCAGCGCGTAGTCCGCCAGCGTGGGGCTGTAGTTATTGCTCAGCAGCAGATGCCCGTTCTTGCCGTCGGGGTGGACCGTCTGCACCGGGTGCGCGGGAATCGAGTTGTCGAGCGGGCAGTTGAAGCCGATGAAGGGTGTCGCCGGCCGTCCGCTGGCGGGCGGCGAGGGAATGAAGTACGGCTGAAGCGTCTGCGGGTTATAGCAGAACTCGTTCTGCCCGGCCTGGAACCAGAAGTTCTGGCCGTTGCTCGACGTGTTGGCGAGGTTGTACGCGTAGTCTTCGCCGCGCAAACCGAGATCGACGTTGAGCTTATCGGTGGGCGTCCAGTGATCTTCGAGCGCGACCGAGGTAAAGCTCGGGGTGACGTTGTTGAGGAACCCGGAGTTGCCGGTATACGTGATCTGCCAGTTGGCGCCCGGAACGTTCGGCGAGCCGGGCTCGGGGTAGAGGAATGAACCGCTGGTCACCGGACTGTTGCACGGCGCGGGTTGTCCGGCCTTGTATGACTCTCCTTCGAAGTTGCCGGCCGCCCAGGCGAAGCACTGCTTTCCGTTGGTGAAATTCGTCGCGCTCGTCCCGAGGAAGTTGTTGAAGTTCGTGTTGTTATAGCGATTGGTCGTCGCCGTCGTATAGTTCGCGTCGACGTCGAGCAGGTGTTGCGTGTTGAGCTGATCGGCGAAGGTAAACGCGAGCCCGCGCGTGTGCGACTCGAGCTCGTAGTCGTAGCTCGTGACGCCGAAGCCGAAGAACGGCGTCCCGTAGCTCAGCGGGCTCGTCTGCAGCCAATCGGAGTAGAACGTATAGCCGTAGATGCGGATGTAGGCGTTCGAGCCGATGTTGTGCTGGTACTGAAGCTTGAAGATCGAGGCGTTGTTCCAGAAGGTGTCGCGATCGTCGGCGGGGACCGTCGAGAAGGTTCCCGCGGCGCACTGCCCCTTGATCTGCGCGCCGTAGTAGAAGTCGTAGGGATCGATATTCGCGCAGCGATTGCCGGGCGAGGCAGGGTCAAAATACGGAACCGGCGCGACGCCCGTCGGACTCTGGCCGAACTGCGTGTGGCTCGGCCAAGTGACGAAGTCGCCCCAGACTTCCGGTACGTTCTCGCCGTAGATCGACTGACTGAGCTGGTTGATGACGTGCGGTCCGAGGTCGTTCTGCGAACTGTAGAAGGCGCTCTGCAGCGACACGACGTTGTAGAGGATCTGGATGTCGTCGCGTCCGGCATCGTGCCGGTGCGGAACGCCGATGTGCAGGTTAAAAACGTTCTCGCGGTCGCCGATGTTCGAGTAGCTCGCATAGGCGGGCGAGAGCGTTTGATAGCAGCCAGGGTTGCGGTGCGTGCCGACCGGCAAGCTCATCGTGCCCGGCAAGCCGAAGTCCTTATAACCGTAAGGGTTGTAGACCGGCGAGGAGTTGGGGCCGCCGTACCAGCCCGACCCGCCCGGCGGCGTGTTCACGCATTCGGGGAAGACGCCGCCGAACGGCAGGCGGATCGTGTTGTATGCGATCGCCGGATAGCCCCAGACGTCGCCGAGATTCGATCCGTTGAACTGGTCGAGATAGCGGTAGTCCTGGTTGTAGCCGCCGATTCCGACGTAGTAGGAGAACATGCGGTCCGGGGTCGCGCCGCCGGCTTCGACCTGCAGGTTGTGGTAGTACGTCGGAGTGCCCAGACCGGCGTTCACGTTGCCGTAACCGGGGTTCGTGCCGGTCTTGATGACCTGGTTGATGAAGCCGGCGAGGCCGGTCGCGCTTTCGCCGGCGGTTCCGCCGCCGGTGTAGACCTGCAGCTCCTGTTGTCCGAGGGTCCCTGCCGTGCCGCCGGGATAGTTATCGAACGAACGGTTGACCGGAACGCCGTCGAACTCGTAGCCGACCTGATCGTAGTTTCCGCCGCGAATATAGACGGTCTGGTCCCAGCCTTGCTGGTTGGGCGGCACGAATGCGCCGGGTACCGCGGCGATCGCCGAGTACGCGTTGTTCAAGTTGCCGCCGCCGCCGATGCCGGCCGCGGCCGCCGTTACGGTCGAGTTGACCGAATAAACGTCGGTCGTGGTGCCCGATTTCACGACGTCCATGCTGGAGCGCGAGGTAACGTGCGCGATCGTGCGCATCGAGGGCGCGAGCGGGACGCGAAGCGTCTGAATCTGATCGGCGAAGACGGAGATACCCGTGGTCGTCGAGGTCTCGAAGCCGTCCTTCGAGACGGTGATCGTGTAGGTGTCGGGAGCCAGCGAGAGTATCGAAAAGCGTCCGGAGGCATCCGTCGTTACGGTCGTCGACTGCGAGGGACTGACCGCGGCAACCTTCGCGCCGGCGACCGGCGCGCCGGTGGCGCTGTGGGCCACCGTTCCGGTCAGCGAGCCCGTCGTTCCCGCAAGCCCGGTGCCGGTGGAGAACGCAACTCCGAGGATGCTCGTCAGAATAAGTACGAAAAAATTACGCATTCTGCACATGCGTGCCGTGCATTCTCTGCTGCGTTCGAGAGGTCTTGTTCCTACCTCCAAGAATTCTGACGCGTTATGAGCGTAATCGCCGGACCTCGCACCGTTCGAGCGCCGCACGGCAGCGAGCTTAGCTGTCTTGGATGGCCGCAAGAAGCCGCGCTGCGGATGCTGATGAACAACCTCGATCCGGAGGTTGCCGAACGCCCCGACGATCTGGTGGTCTACGGCGGAAATGGGCGCGCCGCTCGTTCGTGGGAAGCCTTCGATGCGATCGTGCGCACTCTCCGGCGGCTGCGATCCGACGAGACGATGATCGTTCAGAGCGGTAAACCCGTCGCGGTCTTCAAAACCCACGCTCGCGCCCCGCGCGTGCTGATCGCCAACGCGAATCTCGTCCCCAAGTGGGCCGACTGGAGCACCTTTCGCGAGCTGGAAGCGCAAGGGTTGACGATGTACGGCCAGATGACGGCCGGCTCGTGGATCTACATCGGCACGCAAGGCATCGTTCAAGGGACGTACGAGACCTTTGCCGAGTTGGCGCGCCGCCACTTCGGTGGCTCGCTTGCCCGTCGCATAACGCTGACGGCCGGCGTCGGCGGAATGGGCGGCGCGCAGCCGCTGGCGGTGACGATGAACGGCGGAATCTGTCTGATCGTCGACGTCGACCGCTCGCGTTTGGAACGCCGCCGCGAGCTGCGCTATCTCGACCGCGTCGTCGACTCGCGCGGGGAAGCGCTGCGGGAAGTCGAAGAGGCGCGCGGACGCGGCGATGCCGTCTCGATCGGTTACGAAGGCAACGCGGCCGAGGAGTTCGGGCTGCTCTACGATTTGGGGCTCCGGCCGGATGCCGTAACCGATCAAACCTCCGCGCACGATCTGCTCGACGGGTACGTGCCGGCCGCCCTTTCTCTCGCGCAGGCAGCCGAGCTTCGGCGGCGGGATCCCGAAGAGTACCAGCGGCGCGCGCTCGCAAGCTGTGGCGAGCAAGTACGGGCGATGGTCGGTTTTCTCGACGCCGGTTCGGTCGTTTTCGACTATGGCAACAACATCCGCGCGCAGGCGCAGCGTGCCGGTTTCGATCGCGCGTTCGCCTTCCCGGGCTTCGTCCCGGCGTTTATTCGTCCCCTCTTCTGCCGCGGCTCCGGGCCGTTCCGTTTCGCCGCGCTCTCAGGCGACCCAAACGACATCGCGGCCTGCGACGCAAAGCTGCTCGAGCTTTTCGCCGACGACGAACCGCTCGTGCGTTGGATTCACATGGCGCGCGAGCGCATCGCGTTCCAAGGACTGCCCTCGCGCATCTGCTGGCTGCCGTACGGTCGTCGTGCGATCGCCGGCCTCGCCTTCAACGAGCTGGTTCGCAGCGGCGCGGTGAAGGCACCGATCGCGATCGGCCGCGATCATCTCGATACCGGCAGCGTCGCGTCGCCGTATCGCGAGACCGAATCGATGCGCGACGGCAGCGACGCAATCGCCGACTGGCCGATTCTCAACGCGCTGCTCAACACGGCGGCTGGCGCGCACTGGGTGAGCTTCCATCACGGCGGCGGCGTGGGCATCGGCTACAGCCTGCACGCGGGCATGGTCGTGGTTGCCGATGGGAGCGACGACGCGCGCGAACGGCTCGGCTGCGTCCTGACGACCGACCCCGGCATGGGCGTCGTGCGCCACGCCGATGCCGGCTACGAGATCGCAATCGAGACCGCCGATCGAGAAGGCATCGATTGGCGTCTTTGATCGTCTGCGCCAAGACGATCGTCACGTGCGATACTGCGGCTGCGCAATGCGGCGTTGATTTCGCCGCGCTAGGGCGCATCGACGACGCCGCGATGCGCATCGACGACGGCCTCATCACCGCAATCGGCCCCCGCAGTGTCATCCTGAGCCCTTCGACTACGCTGGGGACGGGCTCGGTCGAAGGGCAGCAAATCCTCGACCTCGGCGATCGCGTAATCTTTCCTGGATTCGTCGACGCGCACGCGCATCCGTTGTATGCGGGCGATCGCGAGCCGGATTTCGCCGCGCGCCAACGCGGCGAGTCTCCGTCGCTCGGGATGCGATATACGGTCGAGCGCACGCGCGAAGCGCTGCTCGACGCGCGGACGTTCTACGAAACGACGGTTCGCCCGCGCCTGCGAACGATGCTGCGCCACGGCACGACGACGCTGGAGACGAAGACGGGTTATGCGCTGCATCGTCCCGGCGAGCTGGCACTCCTCGATTTGATCGCCGCGCATCGCGAAGATCCCGACGTACCGCGGCTCGTTGCAACGTTTCTTGGCGCGCACGCGCTGCCGCCGGAGTTCGACTTCGAACGCGAAGACGGATTCGTCGACTATCTGATCGACCAAGTGATTCCGCTGGCCGCAACGCACGGCGCCGTCTATGCCGACGCCTTTTGCGAGCCGGGTTTCTTTTCGCCCGACCAGACGCGCCGCTATCTCGATGCCGCGCGGCTGCACGGGATGCGTCTGCGCGTGCACTGCGACGAGATGGCCTACGGTGCGGCCGCCGCGATGGCGACGCAGCTCGAAGTCGATGCCGTCGACCACTGCAACTACATCGGCGACGACGACGTGAAGGCGATCGCGCGGCGCGGCATCGTTACCGTAGCCTGCCCGGCGACGATCGAGTTTCTCGGCCTGCCGCAGAAGACGCCGGCGCGTGCGCTGCTCGAAGCCGGTGCGATGGTCGCGCTCGCCAGCGACTACAATCCAGGCACCTCGCCGTGTTTCAACCTGCAAACCGTCGCCTATTTCGGCCGGAAATACTTTGGGCTCTCGGCTGCCGAGGCGCTCTACGGCGTGACGCGCGCGGCGGCGCATTCGCTGCGGGCCGATGCCGGATCGCTGCGCGTCGGCGGCCCCGCGGACTTCGTCGCGATGCAGATCGCTTCGCCCGACGAGTTCGGCTGGCAGTTCGGCGGCAATCTTGCGAGCACCGTGGTCAAAAACGGCGCGGTCGTGTGAGCGACGAGCTCGTCCGTTGCGCGTGCGCGCTCGTCGGGGGCGAGTTGCGCGAAGACTACGCGTTCTCGGTGCGCGAGGGGCGCATCGCCGCAGCCGGCAACTTTTTCGACGTACGCGACCGGGCGCGCGACCTCGAGACGCGCTCCTTTCCCGCCGATCGGCTCGTCGTTCCCGGCTTTATCAACGGCCACAGCCACGCGTACCAGATTCTCTTGCGCGGCTGGGCCGACGATCTGCCTTTTGCGAAGTGGCGCAGCGACGCGCTCTATCGCGTCGTTCCGCAGCTGACTCCCGACGACGTTTACTGGACGTTTGCGCTGGCGTTCTCCGAGATGCTCGCCGCCGGCATCACGACGGTCGCCGAGTTCTTCTATTTGAACGGAGCGGGAAACGCACACGCCGAGGCCGCGATCCGCGCGGCACGCGAGACGGGGATCCGGTTGGTCTTCGCGCGCACGTGGATGGATGCCGATTACGCTCCCCCGCAGTTTCGCGAGGGCATCGATCTTGCCGCCGAACGGACGCGCGAGCTGATGGAACGCTATCCCGAAGCAAACGTCTGCGTGGCGCCGCACTCGCTGCACGCCGCGTCGCAGGAGATGATTCGCAGCGCGTCGGAGTTTTCGCGCGAACGCGAGTGCATGCTGCACATCCACGTTGCCGAGGCGCCGTACGAGGGTGAAGAGACGCTTGCGCGCTTCGGCGCCACGCCGGTCGCGCTGCTGGACCGTCTCGACGCCCTGACGGAGCGCACGGTGGCGATTCATGCGATCTATCTCTCCGAACGGGAGAAGAAGATGCTCGCGCAAGCCGGCGCCCGCGTCATCCACAACCCGATGACCAATCAGTATCTCGGCGACGGCATCTGCGACGTCGTCGGTCTGCAGTCGCTCGGAGTCGTGATGGGATTGGGATGCGACGCGGACGTCAAACCGTCGCTGATCGACGAGATGCGCGCGGCCACGCTGTTGCAGAAGGTAAAGTTGCTCGACGGCGCGGCGTTCGGCGCACGCAACGCCTTCGCGCTCGGTACCTCGCAGGGCGCGCGAGCGCTGCGTCTCGATGCCGGCGATCTGCGCGAAGGCCTGCGAGCCGATTACGTCGTGCTCGACGGATCGTCGATCGACCGGTGGTCGCCGGCGCTCAACGCGCTCGTCTATCGCGGAGAAGATTCTTGGGTGCAGGCGACCTTTGTGAACGGGCGCCGCGTCTACGTCGGAGAGGCTTCGCCGCTTGCGCGCCGAGCCCGGGACGAGGTCGGCAAAATCGCGAAGCATCGAATTTCATGAGGAGGTCATCCAAATGCGCACGACGATTCTCTCCGTTTTCGTAATCGCGCTGCTGGCGCTCACGGGGTGCGGCGGCAATAAGGCGAGCAACGCAGCATCGAATGCCGCCAAAGCGGCCGCAACTGCCGCCAGCGACGCGGGGAGTGCCGCTTCCAACGCCATGCAGTCGGCCGGGAAAGCGGTTACCGGCGACCAAACGCCACCCAACTGTGGGGCGGTCTCGGCGGTCTGGGTGAACCTGCGGACCAAGGTCTACCACGAGCCCAGTGACCCGATGTACGGCAAGACCAAGCATGGCGAGTACCTCTGCCCGTCGGCGGCCAAAGCCCAGGGCTTCCGGCCCGCCGGGGGCGCGATGGCCGGCAAGCACCACCATCACGCCAAGGGCGCTGGCGGCGACAGCTCGGGAGGCGACAATTCGATGTAGCTAAGCGGGTGCGTGTAAGCACTTGCATTAGCCCCTCCCCTGTGATAGCATCTGCGTGCAAGTACCCACTTGCAATGCTTATCGCCGGCGAGGAGTACAGGGCTGAGCACAAATTCCGTTTTAATTGAGTACCGGCCCGGGGTCTATGCGGCCCTTGAGGCTGAGGTGCTCGCGGCAATACAAGAGGAGGGCGCCGAGCGCGTCGTCCTCGATCTCGACAAGCTGGACCGGCTCGATTCGGGCGGCGTCCGCGACGTCATCTCTTTGCTGCGCCGCGTCCGCTCCATCGGGGGCGATCTAGCGCTGCGTTCGACCCATCCCGAAGTGCTCCGCACGCTTTCCGCGACCGGGCTGGACCGTGTCTTTTCGCTCGAGGGAGAGGCGGTGTAGATGGTGAGATTGCTACCGTTCGCGCTCATCGCTGCCGCACTACTCGGCACGGCTCCAGCCCTTTCTGCAGGCACCGTGGATTCCGGCGCGCCGCTGGACGCCCGGACGGTGATCAAACGGCTGGCCGATCGCAACCCTACGCTACAGAGCTACAAATCGCGCGTCCACGTCGACGTGCGCATGCTGAACTTTCCGTATCTGGCCCCGAAGCTCGACGGCACCTCGTACTATAAGCGGCCCGACGTCTACGTGGTCGTCTTCGACCGCATGCCTGGATACGCGCACGGTTTCGGAACGCTCTTCAACGACGTCGGCAACCCGCTGGCCTGGCAGCGCGACCAGTACGTCTCGGTGGACGGAACGGCGCTGCTCGACGGGCGCCCGACGATCGTCTTACGTATGACGAAGAAGATTCACAGCGACATTCTCGATCACACGCTGGCCTACGTCGATACCGAAAGCTGGGTGCTGGTGCGAATGGAGTGGTACTACACCAGCGGCGGCAAGATCACGATGTCGCAGCAGTATCGCGTCGAGAACAACTACGTCGTTCTCTCGCAGCAGCACGCAACGATTGCGATCCCGCACGTACGCGCCGTCGCCGATGCTTCCTACGGCGCCTATCAGACCAACGTCCCGGTGCGTCTCAGCCAGAAGGCACCGCAATGATCGAGACTCGCAAAGTTAGCGATCTCGGCCGTTCGGCCTCGCCGGAAGAGACGCGCGAACGCATACTCGTTGCGACGCGTGAAGTAATCGGCCGTAAGGGCAAACGCGGTGCGACCACGCGCGAGATCGCCGACGTCGCCGGCGTCAACGAAGCGACGCTCTTTCGTCATTTCGGAACGAAGGAATCGCTGCTGGTCGCCTGCGCCCAGCACTTCTGCGGCCACCTCGAACTGGCGGACGTCGCGGCAACGCGCAGCGGCGACCTCGCGCAAGATCTGCTCGCGCTCGCGCGCCTGATGTTCGCTCGTTTCGTCGCGCTCGGCGACATGATTCGCTGGTCGCTGGTCGAGCAGGAGTACGAACAAGACATCTTTGCCGAGACGGCCTGGCGGCCGCAGCTCGCGATCCTCGCCGTGCTGACGGAGTTCATGAACCGCCGCGTCGAGGACGGCGAACTGCGAGGCGAGCCGCAGAAGCTCGCGATGGTCTTTTTGGGCCTGGTTTTCATGCACGCCCTCGGGCGAAAGAAGTTTCCCGGTTCGCCGCTCCACGGCGGCGACCCGGATAACGCGCTGCGTTTTTATATCGACGTTTTTCTCAACGGGGTAAGGAACTCGTAAAATGGACACGAGAGAGGCTGATCAACAAAAGACGATCGAACGCAAGGGCAACGGCACCGGCCGGGCCGCCCCCCAAGACGTTCGAGCCGACGACGCCGGCGAGTCGCGGGGACGGCCACGCAAGCGGATATTCTTCATCGTCGGCGCGGTCGTCGTTATCGCCGTCGCGCTGATCTGGGGAGTGCCGTGGCTAAGCTTCATGATGTCGCACGAAGGCACCGACGACGCGCACGTTGCCGCCGATGAAGTCGCGGTCACGAGCAAAATTCCAGAGCGCATCAACCAGATATTGGTCGATACGAACCAGCAGGTCCATCGCGGACAGCTCTTGATCGTGCTCGACAACAAGGACGAGATCTCCCGGCTCCGCGCGGCGCAAGCTCAGTACGACCTCGCAGTCGCAAACCAGCACGCGACGACGACGCAGGGGCAAGGCGGAGTCGCGCAGGCGAGCGGCGCGATCGGCAACGTGCAGGCGCAGGTACCGTTGGCACAAGCCGGCGTCGAGCAGGCGGCGGCGCAGCTGCGCGCCGCGCAGGCCCAGGTTCCCGCCGCGCGGCAATCGTACGATAAATCGCAGGCCGATCTCAACCGCGCGCAATCGCTGGTGAGCACCGGCGACGTCGCGTCGCAGACGCTCGACGCGGCGCGGGCGCAGAGCGCTGGAGCGGCGGCACAGCTGCGTGGTGCGGAGGATCAGGTCAACGTGGCCGAGGCAGCCGTCTACGCCGCGCAGAGCCGCGTCTCGGCAGCGCAGGCCGGCGTCGCGGAGGCATCCGGCGGCCTAACGACCGCGCAGGGCAAACTCGCGCAAGCCTCGGATCCGAGCCAAGTCGAAGCCGCGAAGGCGCAGCTCAATCTCGCCAAGCAGAGCCTCAACTACACGCACATCTACGCCTCGACCGACGGCTACATCGGTGAGAAGAGCGCGGAAGTTGGGCAGACGGTCGGCGCGGGCATCACGCTGTTGACGATCGTCCCGCATAAAATCTATATCACGGCAAACTACAAAGAGACCCAAATGGGCAAGATGCGAGTCGGGCAGCCCGTGGATATCAAAGTCGACGCCTATCGCGGCGTGACGTTCCACGGCCACGTCGCCTCGATCAACCCCGCTTCGGAGAATACCTACGCCTTAGTGCCCGCTCAAAATGCGAGCGGAAACTTCGTGAAGGTGACGCAGCGCATTCCCGTGCGTGTCGAGGTCGACAATCCACCCGCCGACTATCCGTTACGCCCCGGCATGAGCGTCGAGACATTCGTCCGCGTGAAGTAAAAAGCCATGATGCGGAGCACCTACGAAAGCCCGGTCGTCGAGCACGGATGGCGACGGGTCATCATCAGTGTTGCTGTAATCACGGCGACGCTGCTCGAGATCATCGACGTTACGATCGTCAACGTCTCGCTGCCGAACATCCAGGGTAACTTCGGCGTCGGCGTAGACCTCGGCGCGTGGGTCGTCACCGCATACCTCATCGCCAACGTCGTCGTGATTCCGCTCAATCCGTGGTTCGCGGCGCGGTTCGGCCGGCGCCAGTACTTCTTCGCCTCGATCGTGATCTTCACGATCGCCTCGCTGATGTGCGGCCTCTCGAACAGTTTCGGCTCGCTCGTCTTCTGGCGCTTGGTTCAAGGTCTCGGCGGCGGCGGTTTGATCTCGACCTCGCAGGCGATTCTGCGCGACACCTACGGGATCAAAGAACAAGGAAAGGCCCAGGGCGTCTTTGCGCTGGGTGTGATCGTCGGGCCGGCGCTCGGTCCGGTGATCGGCGGCTGGATCACCGACAACTGGAACTGGCACTGGATTTTCTTCATCAATATCCCGGTCGGCATCATCGCCGCGACGCTGATCTGGAACTTCCTGCGCAACCCGGCGGAGCCGCAGTACCGCCGTCTCGATTGGATCGGCCTGATTCTGATGTGCGTCGGCCTCGGCTCGATGCAGTTCGTGCTCGAGAACGGCCAGCAGTACGACTGGTTCGACGACGCGCGAATCCGCTGGTTTACGTTCTTATCCGTCACCGGGCTGTTCACGTTCGTGTGGTGGACGCTGCGTTCGGCGATTCCGATCGTCGACCTCAGGGTCTTGCGCCTGCGGCAGGTTGCCGCCGGCAGCATCCTCGGCGCCGTTCTCGGCGTGAGCCTTTACGGATCGATCATCATTCTGCCGCAGTACCTGATCAACTCGCTGGGCTTCACGGCCACGCTCTCGGGAGCGACCGTTATGATCCGCGCCGGGGCCGTGCTTCTTTTTACACCCCTTACCGCGATCATAACGCAACGAGGCCTAATGGATCCCCGAATCTCGGCGGCGATCGGCTTCATACTGCTCGCGCTCTCCAATTGGATGCTCGGCAGCATTACGACCCCGGAGTCGGATTTTCACGCGCTCATCCTGCCGCTCATCGTCAGCGGCATCGGCCTCTCGCAGATATTCGTGCCGCTCTCAGTGGCCGTGATCGGCAGCGTGCCGGATAAGGAAGTACCGGCGACCGCCGCGTTCTTCAATCTTTCGCGCCAGATCGGCGGGAGCGTCGCGGCGGCGATCCTCATCACCCTGCTCGTTCGCGGCTTTACGGTCCATCAAACCGAGCTCGCAAGCACGCAAACCCTCGATCGTCTCCCGACCGCTCGCTACGTGCAGCTGCAGGGCGGCCTCCACAACATCGCCTCAATGGATCGCTTGCGCATTCTCGTCTCGGCGCAATCGGCGGTGCAATCCTATGCCGACACCTCCCGCTGGGTCGCGGTGATTACGATCGGGCTCATGCCCTTGGTTTTCTTGCTGAAAAGGCCGCGCATCGGCGTGGCCATAGAGGAATGACAATGCTAAGAACTCGTACGCTTTCCGCAGGAATCGCGCTGGCCGCGCTGGTTGCGGCCGTCGTGCCGGTGCAGCGGCTCTCCGCCGCCCCCGACGACGCGCTGCCAAGCCGAGTTACGCTGCCGACCGCAATTCCGACGATGATTCTGCCGGTGGTTCCCAGCGTTGCGCCCGGCTATAGCGCACCGCGGGTCCAACCGACCGGTGCGGAGATCGTCGGCGTTTTTCAGGGACGCTTCGTCGGTATCTCGCTGCAAGACGCGATCGCAATGGCGCTACTCAAAAATCCGAACCTCGCGGTCTCGGCCTCAAATATCAAGGTTGCCAAGTACACGATCGTTACGGCGAAGGGCCAATTTGACGTGCAGCTGCACCTCGAGCCATCGTCGAGCTACTCGGTAAGTCCGCCGGCAAACCTCTTTGAAGCGGGGCCTGGCGGCGTCGGAACCTATCCCGGCGGCGTCACCACGCCTGGCCCCGGGAACGTCATTCAGCACCAGTCTACGTTCCAGTATGGAGTCGGCGGCCAGACGGAAAACGGTACGACGTATCAAGCGGGCATCCAGCAGCAGCGCACCTACAACAATACGATCTTCGATTCGTACAATCCATATTATCTGGCATCTTTGAATCTCGGCGTCACGCAACCGCTGCTGCGGGGTGCAGGGATGAATTCTGGCAAGCGACTTCTGAAACTCGCGATGATTAACGCCGATTCGAGCTCGGCGCAAGCGCTCGTCGACTCGTCGAATACCATTGCTCAGGTTGAGGATACGTATTGGAATCTCGTTGCGGCCTGGCGGAACGTCGCGATCCAGGAAGACGCGCTGCACCAGGCATCGCTGCAAGAACAGAGCACCGAGCGCCTCGCAAAGCGTGGCGCGGGCGCCCCGATCGACGTGGTGGAGGCGCGAACGCAGGTAGCTACGTTCCAAGACTCGGTCTATTCGGCCATTCAAACCGTTTCGCAACTCCAAAATCAGCTAAAGAGTCTAATTGTCGCCGATCCGGCCGATCAAATCTGGCAAGCCAATCTCGTTCCGTCGACATCCGTTGAGACGATGCCGACGGTCGACGATCTCGCCACGATTCAACGAGAGGCGCGTCTGAATCGACCGGAGTACCGTCAGGCCGAAGATCGTCGTTTACAAGCCGATCTGGATCGCGCCTTTGCCAAGAACCAGATGCTTCCTCAAGGCGACGTGCAAGCGCAGTATCTGAGCAACGGTTTTGCCGGCCTACTCGCTCCGGTTCCGGGCTTCCTAAACTCGGTCTGCGTTAACGACGAAGCGCTGCCCGCGTGTCCGACCCCGCCGCCGAACACGCAAGGCAAAATGGCCTTCGCCTACCACAATATGTGGGCGGGCTACTTCCCGACCTTCAACATCGCATTAGTTGTAAACTATCCGATCCAAAATCACTACGCCCGCGGTTTGCAGGGCGCGGCCGCCGAGGAGACTCATCAGGCCGCGATCCTCTTCCAAGGCGTTGAGGAGCGCATCGGTGTTGAGGCGCGCCTCGCCCTGCAGCGCTATCAATCCTCGCTCTCGCGGCTCTCCGCAGCCCGCAGTTCGCGCGACGCCGCAGAGAGCGTCTACGCAAGTGAAGTCCGCAAATTCCACTCCGGCGCTTCGACGACGTTCCTGGTCCTGCAGCGGCAAGTGCAGCTGGAACAAGCGCGGGGCCTGGAGCTCAGAGCGCAGACCGACTTGAACCAGTCGGTCGCAGAGCTTCAACGCGTCGAGGGCTCGACGTTCAAGCTGAACGGTGTCAATCTGCAAACGCTCGGCACGCAAGCACTGCAGCACTAGGCTTTTCAGGTGAAATCTCGGACGCTTCCGGCCTTCGTCGCCGGCGTGGCGATTCTCGCGGCCGCCCTTCCGGTCCAACCTACCTTGGCGCAGCCGCCGCCGGGGGCGCCCACGGTTGCGCCGAGCTACCGCGCTCCGGCGACGCAGCCGAGCCCTGCGGGGATCGTCGGCGTGACCGAGCAGCCGTTCGTCGGAATCTCGTTGCAAGACGCCATCGGCATGGCGCTCCTGAGCAATCCGAACCTCGCAATCACCGCCGGAAACGTCAGGATCGCGCGGTTTAACGTCGTAGGAGCGAAAGGCCCGTTCGACCTTCAGCTGCATCTCGAGCCGTCCTCGAGCTTTCAGGTGACGCCGCCGTTAAACGTCTTTTTCGCCGGCCCAGGGCAAGTCGGCAAGTACCAATGTCGCAATGAGTTCGGACAGACGTTCACGTGCTATCAGGAAGGGCCTGGGAACATCATCCAGCACCAGACGTCATTCAACGGAACGTTCCAAGGGCAGTCGGTTAACGGCACCCTCTACAGCATCGGGATCATCCGGACGAGGACGTATAACAACACCATTGTCAACACGTTCAATCCGTCCTATCAGTCGTCGTTGAATCTCTCGGTCGATCAGCCGCTTTTGCGCAACTTCGGCATGAACGCGGAGAAACGCAATCTGAAGGTTACGATGATTAGCGAAGACACGAGCGAGGCACAAGCTCTCGTCGGCGCTTCCGACACGATCGCGCAGGTGGAAGACGCCTATTGGGATTTGGTCGCCGCCTGGCGCGGCGTCGCCGTTGACGAGGACGCGCTAAAAGAAGCGATCGCCGTTCAGCGGAGCAACGTTCACTTAGCGGCGCGCGGCGCTGCGCCTCCGGTCTTGGCCGTCGAAGCGCAGACGCAGGTAGCCAGGTTCCAGAGCAATCTGTATGCGGCGCTGCAATACGTCTCCGATTTGCAGAATCGCCTGAAAAGTCTGATCGTCACCGATCCACACGATCCGATCTGGAACGCAAATCTCGTGCCCTCTTCACCGGTCGTCGAGCTGCCCTCCGTGGGCGACCTCGACGCGATCGTTGCGGAGGCAAACCAGAGCCGGCCGGAGGTGCGGGTCGCGAAAAATCTGCGCCGTCAGGCCGATCTCGACCACGCGTACGCCAAGAACCAAATGCTGCCGCAGGCCGATTTCACGGCAACGTATCAGAGCAATGGTTTTGCCGGCGTACTCGCTCCGGTTCCGTCCTTTGAACTCGAGCAATGCACCACGATAGGGCCCACCTGCCCGACGCCGCCGCCGGAGTCGATCGGCAAGATGGGCCAAGCCACCGGTAATATGTGGGCGTGGCGATATCCGGCCTTCAACGTCGCGCTCGTATTCAACGTGCCGATTCAAAACGACGCCGCACGCGGCTTGCTGCACCAAGCCGACGAAGAGCGAACCCAGGCGGAAGTCAGCCTCCAAGGCGTGGATCAGCGGATCCTGACCGAGGCGCGTAACGCGCTGCAAGTATACGAGTCGTCCCTGTCCCGAATCTACAGCGCTCGTACGTCGCGCGAATCGGCCGAGTCCGTCTATGCCAGCGAGCTGCGCAAGTTCCGCGCGGGCGAATCGACGACGTATCTCGTGCTCCAGCGTCAGCTAGACCTTGCGCAAGCGCGCGGGCGGGAGCTGCAAGCGCAGACCGATTTAAACAAAGCGGTCGTGGAGCTGCAGCGCGTGCAAGGTACGATTCTTAGCGCGAACAGCGTCAGCCTCAAGACGCTGGGAAGCCGGGCGCTCGCGACGCCGAGTCCAACGCCGAGCCCGATGCCCAGTCCGAGCCCGGCCGCGAAGGGCTAGGCCGCTATCGCTTGGGGGAGCTCGAGATCATCCCCAATCCGAGTACGAAGATGAACCCGAGGATGAAGATTACGACCGCGATCGGGCCGGTGTGGACGTACGCGCCGATCGACCACGCGACGACGAGCAATCCGTAGAGGACGATCAGCAGAAACCGGAACGGCCACGGCACCTCGCGCGTCTGCGCAAAGACTTGCCAGCAGACGGCGACCCCGCCGACAATGACGATCGGAACGACGATATTCATCGAAAACTCGGCCGCCCTACGCGTATTTCGCGGTCGGTGATGACGATGATGGCGATCTCAAAATTTATCAAATCGGCGTTCTCGCCGAGCGCGATTGGCGCGTGGCAGGCTGGGAATTCGCGAATGGTGCGTCCCACGACCTCTAACGGGTGGCACGCTTTAAATATGAAGCATGCTCGCGGCGGCCTCGTCGACCAGCCACGTTAACGCGCCGGAAGTGGGCGAGACGATCTGCGCGGGGTAGGCGATCGGATCGCGCGGCCCTGCGTACACGGCCGCCAGCGCCGGCGCTTTGTCCGTACCTTCGACCGCAAAGGCCACGCGCCGCGCGCCGTTGATGACGGCCGGCGTAATCGTCACTCGCCACATATCCTGCGCTTGCGCGTAGACCGCGCGCACGAGCGCCCCGTCGTCGAGATCGGGATCCGATCCCGGAAAGAGCGAAGCCGTGTGCCCGTCCTCGCCCAGCCCCAGCAGGACGAGGTCGAACTGCGGCGCGCTTCCGAAATTGGCGCGCAGCGTGGAGGCGTACTCGTTGGCGGCCTGGCCCGGATCGATCTCGCCGCGGATGCGGTGGATGTTACCGCGCGGAACCGGCACCGCATCGAGGAAGGCGCGCGTCGCCATGCGATAGTTCGAACGTTCGTCGTCCGGCGGTACGCAGCGCTCGTCGCCGAAATAGACGGAGACCTTCTCCCACGGTACGGCCGCGCGCAGGACGTTGCCCGCGAGCAGTTCGTAGGCGGCTGTGGGCGTGTTGCCGCCGGAGAGGACGATGTGAAAAGCGCCGCGCTCGTCCACAGCGGTGTTCGCGGCGGTGACGATGAGATTCGCAAGCGCCTGCGCGAGATCGGCGCTGTCCGCGCAGACTTGAAGGTCGCCTCGTTCGCTCATGTGAGCGAGCTTCGACGCGCGAGGATTTCGCCCGCTGCCGCGAGCGCGTCTCGGAAGACGCGATCGTTGTGCCCCCAGAGAATTGCGCGCTCAACCAGGGCCGCGATTCCGGGGTTGTTGACGGCGCGGTACCGCGGCTGTTCCCCGTGCCCGCTCACGCTCAACGAGATCGTCTCGCCTCGCCGGTCGACTTCCGCGACAAAAGTCGCATGTTTCGCCGTCAGAGCGACGCGCCGAATCCGTCGCGGCTCGCCGTCGCGGGAGATCGCGAACTCGATGCGATGGCCGGCCTCGTCGATCAGCGTATCGCCGTCGTCGGGGCGCCACCGCAAGCGGCTCGCGAGCCAGCCCAGCAAGTAGAAGCCCTCGGGATCCGAACCGCACGCAATCTCGACACGCCGAACTTCTGCCAGCTCGTCGACCCTTCCGTCGAAGAAGATCGCGACGCTCTCCTGCCACGGCGCGAGCCGCAGGTAGGCGATGTCGGCCAGCTCGAGCTCCGGGTGGCGCTGCGAATATGCGGCCAGTTCGTCGAGCGACTCTCCCCCTTCGTGCACGAGCGAACTGTTGTAGACGATCGTCTGCGCCTCGGGTGAGAGTTCGCAGAAACGGTCGTCGTCGCCGATGCCCGGTGCGATCCAGAGCAAGACTACCGGTGCTTCGGGCAAGCGCAACGCGGCGACCGCAGAGCGCATGACCTCTGCGCCCGCCGACTTGACGCCCAGTTCGATCCAATCTCGCTCCTCCACGCGCTGCACCGTCTCCGCCGCGGTCGCGTCGAGGATGATCACGCGCGAGGGATGCTTTGCGGCCAGGGCGTGAATGCGCTCGCGTGCCAGCGCCCCGATCGTCGCGTCTTCAAAGAAGACGACGATCGTCATCGTGGCTGCGCGGGCTTCGTTCCCGCGCTCGCGGTGGCGTTGGGTAAGTTCGTCGAGGATCGTCTGGACGGCGAGCGTCACAGCCGTCGCCACTCCGGGAATAACTCGTACTCGCTCTGCGGTCCTTGGCTGCCGGCCGCGTAGTTCGGAAACGAGAAGTCCTTCGTGTTGTGCCAGACGTCGAGGATCGGCGTCACGATCTCCCAGGCCCGCTCGACGGCATCCCAGCGGGTGAAGAGGGTCTGGTCGCCCTGGATTGCGTCGCCGATGAGCCGCTCGTACGCGGGCGGCGACTGCACGCCGAAGCCGGTGCCGTAACTGAAGTCCATGTAGACGCTGCGGATGTGTTCCTTCGGCCCGGGAACCTTCGCCTCGAAGCGCATCGAGATTCCTTCGTCCGGCTCGATCTTGACGACCAGCACGTTGGGCTCGATTTGATCCGTCGACTCGCCGTAGAAGCGATGCGGAATCGGCCGGAAAGTGACGGCGATCTCGGCCACTTTGCGCGGTAGGCGTTTGCCCGAGCGCAGATAGAAGGGCACCCCCGCCCAGCGCCAGTTCTCGACGAACAACTTCACGGCGGCGAAGGTCTCCGTATTGGAGTCGGGCGAGACGTCCTCTTCTTGCCGGTATCCCTTGACGGGTTCGCCGTCGATCGCGCCGGGACCGTACTGGCCGCGCGCGGAGACCGACCAGACGTCCTTGTGCGCCGGCGGCCGAATCGCCGAGAGCACCTTATACTTTTCGTTGCGGATGTCGTCGGCGTGCGCGCTGATGGGTGGTTCCATCGCCACCAGCGCCAACAAGTTGATGACGTGATTTTGAATCATGTCGCGCAACGCGCCCGCGTTCTCATAGTAGCCGCCGCGCTGCTCGACGCCGAGCGACTCTGCCGACGTGATCTGCACGTTCGCGACGTAGTTGCGATTCCAGATCGGTTCGAAGATCGTGTTTGCGAAGCGCAGGGCAAGGATATCCTGCACCGGCTCTTTGCCGAGGTAGTGGTCGATGCGATAGATCTCGTTCTCGGGAAAGACCGCCTCGATCGCTTTTTGCAGCGCTCGCGCCGATTGGAGATCCGTCCCAAACGGCTTCTCGACGACGACGCGCGTCCAGCCGACGCTGTTCTTGTCGAGGCCGGCCTCCTTGAGATGCTTGATGATCTCGGGAAAGACCGGCGGCGGCGTGGCGAGATAGAACAGATGATTGCCCGCCGTGCCGAAGTCTTTGTCGTTCTGCGCCAGGCGATCTTTGAGCACGACGAAGTGGCGCTTGTCGTTGAAATCGGCGGTGACGTAGCCGATGCGCTTGGCGAAGTCGTCCCAGATCGGGCTCTGCGGCTTCTGGCCCTCGGGCATGAACTCGTCGAGCTGCTCCTTACAGTACTGCCGAAAGCCGTCGTCGTCGTAGGGCGTTCGCGCAAAACCGATCAGCGCGAAGTCGCTCGGCAGCGTCCCGCCCAAACGCATCGCGTAGACGGCCGGCAGCAGCATGCGCTTGAACAGATCGCCGCTCGCGCCGAAGAAGACCGCGGTGCACGGATTGGTGATCCGCTCGTCGGGCAATCCGGCGCGCAAGGGGTTGGTGGCGGCACCGTCGGCGGTGACCGGCGCGGTTACGACGGTATTGTCGGGCATGACCCGGTTTTACGGCAACGCTGCCGGGGTTACTGCCACGCCTTCGATCAAGTCACCGCCGCTGGGGGGCGGAACGAACTGACCGATTGACGACCCGCCCTCCGGATAGCGGTACTCCAGCGAGTAGTGGGCCTCGGCCGTGAACAGGGCAGCGCCGTCTTTTGAGAGGGCGAAACTCGAAACGATGCTCGAGTCCAACAACTTGTTCTGCGAGAGAAGCTTCAGGCTCCGAGAACCGTGCTTCGGCGGCGCGAAAACGTCGATCTGCGGGGCTCCCGAGAAGCCGAGGCTGTTTACGATTGCGATCCGGCCTTGCGGATCGACCTGGATGCCTGCCACGAATGCGATGCTTACGCTTGGTTTGAGGAGCCTCAGCGATCTCGCCTGACATCCTCCCGCGATTGCGCCGACCCTCGCGATGCTATAGTCTTCGACCCCACCGACGTACAACGTGCCCGCTGCATCGAAGCCGCCCCAGAGGATCCTCGAGATTTTTCTTCCGCCGCTTACGACGGCGCACGGCGATGTGGCGTGGTCGTTGGCGAAAAAGTAGACGCTGCCGGGCGCGCTGCAGCGCGATCCCGAGCCCTGGCAGATAATCATCGCTGCGACCGTGCCGCTCTTGGCGACGGCCACGTCGACCGGCCACTGACCGGGCGTATCGAGGGTCGCACTGGGCTTTTTGCGGTAGGGCGGCGCAAAGACTTCGACGTCGTTCGCGAGCGTGTTCGCGACGTAGAGATTGGAATGACCGTCCGTCGTGATGCCCTGCGATTCATTAAATCCGGAGACCGAACGATTCCCCGAACCGCGGCCGAAGATCGTGACCACGTCGAAAACTGAGTCGGAAAGGAACACGTGCCGAACCCCAGCAGGTAAGGAGGCCGGCCGACTCAGAGCGCTCGCAGATAGACGAGCCGCCGGCGGAGAGGTCAGAGAAGAAGAGCACCCCGCCAGGCAGCTGGTCGCGACCAATACCACCGGTAACGCGAGTTGTGAGAACGAATTGTTCGTTATCGCCATGGCGGGTACCTCAAAGCAGCGGAGACCGGCTTGAGTGTACCCGCATAGTCTGAAGCTACACGCGCGCCGCTAAGGCTTCGTCCGCTGCTGCCACGAGCGCCCGCAATGCCGGCTCGACGGCGCCCCTCAAGTGCACCCGCACGCCGCGGCGGTTGCGCTTGTCCAGCGACATCCAATCGCCGAGCGCTTGCGCGGCGAGGAGCGTCCGGAAGCCGACCTTCATTCCCGGGATCGCCGGATCGTCGGGATCGTCGGCCGTGATCTGCAGCACGACGCAGGTGTCCGGGCCGCCCTTGTGCAGCTGTCCGGTCGAATGGAGGAAGCGCGGGCCGAAGCCCACCGTCGTTGCGACGTGGGCGGCGTTGCGGATCTTCAAGCGAAGCTCCTCGAGCAGTTCGGTGTGGGTTGCGTTGCGCGCGATGTACGCGGTGATCGCGTTGTAATCGTGCGGACGGAGCTGTGCGAAGAGTCCGGCCAGCGCCTGCGTCGGATTCTGCGCCGAGATCGATTTGCTGCCGGAGAGATAGGTGACGTCGAACGTCGCACCCTCGACGTCGGGCTTCGGTTCTTCGAACTTGCCGTTGCGCGCGTACTCTTGCAGGAGCGCGACGGTGTTGTCTTTGGACTCCTGGACGTTGGGCTGGTCGAAGGCGTTGATCTCGAGGATCACCCCGGCTGCGGCAACCGCGATCTCCCATAGATAGAACTGCTCGCCGACGTCGTAGGCGTCGTTCATCGCCAAACGGACGACCGGGTGTCCTGCGGCTTCAAGCGCCGTGAGTCGTCCTTCGGTATCGGGATCGGGATCAGGCAGATTCGAGCCGACGTAGGCGAAGATGCGATCGTCGGTATAAACGGAGGGCTCGCCGAGCGCCTCGCCTTCGATCGGCACGATGCCGCGCCCGAGTTTTCCGGTGGATTCCGCGACGAGCTGTTCGGCCCACGCGCCGAAGGCCTTCACCGCCGGATGCGTGACGATCGTCAGCTTGTCGCGCCCGTTCTTCGCCGCTCCGCCGATCGCGGCACCGAAGCGTACGCCCGGCGCGCTGCGCGAATCGACCGTGCGATCGTCGGCGTGCATCGCGCCGAGGGCCCGGTCGAGCAGCAGGTTGATGTCGAATCCGGCAATCGCCGACGGCGCAATCCCGACGAACGAGAGCGCCGAGTAGCGGCCGCCGATGTTCGGATCGTTCTCGAAATCCGCGCGGAAGCCGGCCTCTCGCGCCTCTTTATCGAGGGTCGTACCGGGATCGGTGATCGCCGCGAAGTTGCGTCCGGCCGACGTCGAACCGACCTGCTTTGCCACCTTATCGTGGAAGTAGGCGTAGAACGCGTTCGGCTCCGTCGTCGTGCCGCTCTTGCTCGAAATGATGAAGAGGGTGCGGGCGATCGGGGTCTGGGCCTCGAGTTCTTTGATCTGTTGCGGGCAGGTCGAGTCGAGCACGAAGAGTTTGGGGAAGCCGGGGATATCCCCAAACGTGTCCGCGAGGATATCGGGCGCGAGCGAACTGCCGCCCATGCCGCAGACGACCACGGCGTCGAACTGATCCTTGTTGTCGCGCGCGAACTTACGCAGCCCGGGAACCTCCTCGAGCATGTGCTGCTGGATATCCAGCCACCCGAGCGATTTTTTGATGACCGCAACGTCTTCGGGCTTCGACGACCACAGCGTCGCGTCGTGGGCCCAGAGCCGCTTCAGATAGTCTGCCGTGGCCAGCCGGCCGATCGCGGCGTCGTAGTTTCCCTGCGAGGGTCCCATCGCGATCGTCACGCGCTGCGTGCCGCCGGATTCGAGCAGCTTCTGCTTGTAGACGATCGCGCCGAGCAGCGCCGCAAACGAGTCGGAGAAGAGCGTGACGCCTTCGGTCTGTAAATCGTGCGTGACGTCGAAGAGCGAGATCTTTGCGTCTTGGAGCGCACGCATCACTTCTCGCGCGCCCGCAAGATCGCTCTCGACGGTATCGGCGACGATCGTGCCGTGGTCGAGCAGCGCGTCGAGGGTCGCCGGCGGCATCGTGTTGACGGTGTTGGGGCCGACGACGCTCTCGACGTACATCAAGTCGGGATAGTGCGGGTTCTTCGTCGAGGTCGAGGCCCAGAGCGGGCGTTGCACCGCAGCGCCTTTCGCCCGCAGCGTCGAGAACTCGTCGCCGGAGAAGATCTCACTAAACCGGGCGTAGGTGAGCTTCAGGTTCGCGATGCCGGTTTTGCCGAGCAGGTTCTCGAGCTTTTCGCCTTTGGCGATCCGGTCTTGCAGCAGCTTGTCGACCGCGGTGTCGATCCGGCTGACGAAGACGGAGTTGACGGAACGAATGCGGTCGACGGACTTCCCCTCGATCGCGCGGCGCTGCAAGCCCTTCACGTAGGCCATCGCCGCCTTCTCGTACATCTCGATCGAGAAAATCAAGGTCACGTTGATGTTGAAACCGCGGTAGATCGACTCTTCGATCGCCGGAATGCCGGCGCGCGTACCCGGGATCTTGATCATGACGTTGGGGCGGTCGACGCGTTTCCAGAGCTCTTCGACCATGGCGATCGTGCCCGCGGTGTCGTTGGCGAGCAGCGGGGAGACCTCGAGGCTGACGAAGCCGTCGTTGCCGCCCGACGATTCGTGCACGCCCGAAAACGCGTCGCAGGCGGCTTGAATGTCTTGGATCGCGAGATCCCAGAAGAGGGCGTCGGCGTTCTTTTCGGTGCCGATGAGTGCCCCGAGTTGCTCGTCGTAATCATCGCCGGCGCCGATGGCTTTCTCGAAGATCGTCGGGTTGCTCGTCATTCCCCGAAGACCCTGATCGATGAGGCGCTTGAGCTCCCCCGATGCAAACATGCTTCGGCGAAGGTTATCGAGCCAGACGCTCTGCCCGTCGTCGAGCAGTTGCTGGATTTGGTTCTTCATCGGTCTCTCCTAACGGGCGGCGAATGGAAAATGTTCGAGGGCGACGCTGGCAAGATTCTCAGGCGTGAATCCGTAGGCTTTCGCGACCTCGGCCAGCGGCGCCGACGTACCGAAGCGATCGATGCCGAAGGCGTAGCCGCGATCCCCGACATACTTGGACCACCCCAGGGTCGCCCCGGCTTCAACCGAGATCCGGGCGTCGACCGACGGCGGCAGCACGCTGTCGCGATAGGCCTGCGGCTGGGCGTCAAAGAGCTCCCAGCAGGGCATCGAAACCACGCGCGTCCGCACGCCCTTCCCTTCGAGAATCTTCTTCGCGTCCATCGCCAGTGAGACTTCCGAGCCGGTCGCGATCGCGATCAGGTCGGGTCTTCCCCCCTCGGCGTCGGAGAGGATGTAGGCGCCGCGACCGACCGCCGCGTCGCGCTCGCCGAGGAAGGGCAGCTTCTGGCGGGTCAGCACGAGAACCCAGGGGGCGCCCTTGGCCGCCAGCGCCAGCTTCCAGGCCTCGAGCGTCTCGAGCGAGTCGGCCGGCCGCACGACGTAGCAGTTAGGGGTCGCCCGCAACGTAGCGAGCTGTTCGATCGGTTCGTGCGTCGGGCCGTCTTCGCCGAGGAAGACGGAATCGTGGGTGAAGACGTAGATCGTGTGGATGCCGGTCAGGCAGCCTAAGCGCAGCGCCGGCTTCAAGTAGTCGACGAAATTGAAGAAGGTCGCCGCAAACGGCAGCAGCCCCCCGTGAAGCGCGATGCCGTTACTTGCCGCCGCCATGACGTGCTCGCGCACGCCGTAGTGAATGTTGCGTCCGGCGTAGTTGCCCGGCTCGAAGTCGCCGCAGTTCTTGAGATAGGTCTTCGTCGACGGATCGAGGTCGCCCGAACCGCCGACGAGTTCGGGAACGCTCAGCGCGATGGCGTTCATCACCGTACCGCCGGCATCGCGGGTAGCGACGTTGCCGTTTTCGGCATTGAACGCAGGCCACGGCAGATCGGCCGGAAGGCCGCCGCGCAACGCGCGCTCGAGTTGGCTCCCCAGGTCGGGGTTGGCGGTCTTCCACGCGTCGAAAGTGGCTCTCCACTTAGCCTCCAGCTCCTCGCCTTTGGCGCCGGTCTCGCGGAAAAACTTCAACACGTCGTCGGGGACGTAGAAGTCGGGCTCGAGCGGCCAGCCCAGCTCTTCCTTCGATTTGCGAACGTTCTCGGGGCCGAGCGCCTCGCCGTGCGCCAAGTAGTTATCCTGTCGCGGCGAGCCGTAGCCGATGTGCGTGCGCACCGCGATGAACGACGGCCGATCGGTGACGTTCTTCGCCACCGCGATCGCCTGATCGATCGTTGCGACGTCGTTGCCTTTATCGATCCCGACGATCTGCGTGTGCCAGCCGCTCGCGTCGAAGCGCGCGCACGGATCGTCGGTGAGCGTAATGTCGGTCGGACCCGCAAGCGAGACCAGATTGTCGTCGTAGAGGACGATCAACTTGCCGAGCTTGAGATGGCCGGCGAGCGAGGCCGCTTCTTGACTGATGCCTTCCATGAGGTCGCCGTCGCCGCAGATGCAGTACGTGAAGTGGTCGACGATTGCCTGATCGTCCCGGTTGTAGACGGCGCCCAGATGTGCTTCGGCGATCGCCATCCCGAGCGCGTTGCCGATTCCCTGGCCAAGCGGCCCGGTCGTCGCTTCGACCCCCGGCGTGCGCTCGGCTTCGGGGTGTCCCGGCGTCTTGCTGCCGAGCTGACGGAAGTGCTTGATGTCGTCGAGGGTCAGGTCGTAGCCGGTGAGGTAGAGCAGCGCGTAGAGCAGCATCGAGCCGTGACCGGCGGACAGTACGAAACGGTCGCGATTGAGCCAGTGCGGATCTTTGGGATTGAAGTGCAGATGGCGCGTCCACAGCGTGTAGGCCATCGCCGCGGCTCCCATCGGCATGCCGGGGTGGCCGGAGTTTGCTTTCTGTACGGCGTCGACGGCCAGAAAGCGGATGGCGTTGATTCGTTGCTCGTCGGCGGGCGAGTTCGGCACGAAATCTCCTTTCCCACAGTGGGGCTATGATAATGCGCGGCGGGGGCGCGCTTCCCTGGTGCCGTAGCACCGTCGGGTGAGGGCCGATGAACTTCAATCGCGGATCGAGGCGCTGGCGCGCGGGCAAGGCGACGTTCGCGGCCGTGAGGGGCGCGCCGTCGACCGGGTCATCGAGTTGCTCGACGAGGGTGAGCTGCGCGTCGCCGAACCGCGTGACGGCGATTGGATAACGCACGCATGGCTCAAGCGGGCAATCCTGCTCTACTTTGCTCGACGAGGGGTGGAGTGGATCGGCAATCGCGAACGGGATGCCCTCGTCTATTACGACAAGCTTCCCGTCAAGCGGAATTATAAGCGGCTCGGAGTACGCTGCGTCCCCCCCGGAGTCGCGCGCTACGGAAGCTTCCTCGGACGCAGCGTGATCTTGATGCCGGGTTACGTTAATATCGGCGCGTACGTCGACGAGGGCAGCATGATCGACACCTGGGCGACGGTCGGATCCTGCGCGCAGATCGGCAAGCGCGTTCACCTCTCCGGCGGCGTCGGAATCGGCGGGGTCCTCGAACCGCCGCAAGCCGCTCCCGTGATCGTCGAGGATGGCGCCTTTATCGGCTCGCGCTGCGTCGTCGTCGAAGGCGTGCGCGTCGAGCGCGAGGCGGTACTCGGTGCCGGCGTCGTGCTGACGGCGAGCACGCCGATCGTCGATGTGCGCGAGGCCGAGCCGGTTCGCAGCAAGGGCGTGGTCCCGGCCCGCGCCGTCATGATTCCGGGGACGCTCCCCAAGCAGTTTCCCGCGGGCGAGTACGGGACGCCCTGCGCGCTGATCGTCGGAACGCGCAACGAAGCGACCGATTTAAAGACCTCGCTCAATGCGGCGCTGCGCGAATACGAACTAGCGGTTTGAATCTTTAGAACGCGGCCCCGCGGGCGCGAAGTCGCGCTGCGCGGGGCCGCCTTCGGGGTCCCCTTAAATCACGAGTTCTCCGATCTTGTCCTTCGACGATTCGGTGAACCAGATGTTGCCGTCGGGACCGCTCACGAGATTCCATGGCCCGCTGCCGCCGGTCAGAGTGGAGAACTCATTGATGGTGCCGGAGCCGCTGCCGCTCAGCACGAGCTCGGCAATCTTCGACGTCCCAAACTCCGCGACGTACAGGTTGCCGTCGGAGCCGATCGCCACGCCCTTCGGGTACGATTGCTTCGTTAATGCCCATTCGCGTTGTATGACGCCCGCCGTCGTCACTCTGGCGATTTTACCAGCGTGGAATTCCGAGATGTAGAGATACCCATCGGGACCGGTCACGCATTGCCGTTCTGCAGGGGGAATTCGTTCAGGAGCGTGCCGCCGGTCGTCAACTGCCCGATCGCACCGCGTCTTTCCGCAAACCACAGATTACCGTCCGGTCCCGTCGTGATCGAACGAGGATCGCTGTTATTCGTGGGCAGCGGAACGACTTTCAAGACGACGCCCAACGGCGACACTTGCCGGACCGAGCCGTACTCGTCGGGAGCCCCGTGCGACTCTTCAACGTACGTTCTGGTCGAGCCGCAGGTCGTCCACAGGTTGCCGTCCGGACCGGTCGTCACGATCTGAGGAAACCGCGCTGGGTCGTCGGCGCTTACCTGCAGGCTGAACTGTCCCGTAATGGTCCCGTCCGTCGTGATTCGGCCGAGTTGCCCCCAACCGCGCTCGGTAAACCACATCGCGCCGTCGGGGCCGTTGGTAATCCCAACGGGGAAGGCCTTGTAGTTGCTCTTGCCGTCGTCGGGGATCGCGTATTCGTGGACCGTGCCGCTCTGGCCGCTGCGGTGCGCGTGCCGGGCCCCGAGCGATGCGGCACACGCCGCGATCGCGTAAAATCGCAAGTTTTTCATTCTCCATCTCCATGTAAGCGAAGGTGAGTCCAAGAGAAGGCTGCTCCTCGCCGCTAAATGGTGGGTAAATGGAGCGCGAAAACCGTCCGTTGAGAGGAAACGAAAGCGCAATCGAACAATCGGCGGTAGCCTATGAACCCGCGCGTCGCCGAAATTTCCGGCTCGCTGATTCGCCAAATTGCCGCGAAGAAGCGGGCGAGTTCGATCGATCTCGGCTTGGGCGAACCGACGATCATGCCGAGGATGGACCATTTTCACTTGGCGATCGATCGCGTGCGGGAGGCAGGCGTGAAGTACACGCCCAACGCCGGCGACCCGGCCTTGCGCGAAGCGATCGCGCGGCATTACGGCTACCCGAAGATGGATCGCGGCGAAAACGTCTGCGTGACGATCGGCTCGCAAGAGGCGATGTACGCGACCCTAAAGACGCTCCTCGATCCCAGCCGCGACGAGCTGCTGGTCGTCGGGCCGGCCTTCCCGTCGTACGTGAAGATGGCGGCCCTCGAGGGCATCCCGGTGCGAACGGTGACGCTGCGCGAAGACGAAGACTTCGCGTTCGATCCGGAGGTAATCGGCGCGGCGGCCGGCGCACGCACGCGAGCGATCGTGATCTGCTCGCCCTGCAATCCCACGGCGCGCGTCATCTCGGACCACGCGGCGAAGGCGCTGAGCGCGCGTCTGGAGCGCAGCGGGATCTGGCTAATTCACGACGAGATCTACCGCGAGCAAGTCTTTATCGAAAACGCCGCCGAACTCGCCCAGATCTATCCGCAGACGATCGTCGTGAACTCGCTGAGCAAGAGCAACTCGATGACGGGCTTGCGCTTGGGGTGGATTCTCGGGCCGGTCGATTTCATCGAGGCCGCGACCAAAGTTCACGCATGGCTAACCTCGTGCGCCGACACGTTCTCGCAGTACGTCGCGCTCGACGTTTTTTCCGCGCGCGGAAATCTCTCCGAGTTTACTCCGTGGTACCGCGAACAGCGCGACCGGGTCGTTGCGGCGCTGCGAGAGAGCGGTCTGCGTTTCATCGAGCCCGAGGGAAGTTTTTACGCGTGCGTACGGCTTCCGGGAGACTCGTCGTCGCTCGAGGCTGCCAACGAACTCATCGAACGCTTCGATGTCGTGGCGATTCCCGGCATCGCCTTCGGCGAGGAGATGGAGAGCTGGCTGCGCCTGAGCTGGGTCTCACCGATCGAGCGCGTGCGCGACGGGATCGCGCGCATCGCGGAATACTGCGCGCAGCGAGCCGCCGTCAGATAGCTCCCTAGGTTTTGTCGCGGACGTGACGCTTCGCGGCGTCGATCTCGGCTTGCGTGCGGTGCTTGGCTTCGTTAAGCACCGAGCCGGCTTTCTCCGACGGCGTCAGCTCGTCGCCGAGCGTCTCACGTTTCGATTTTTCGACGTCGGCAACCGAGCGGTGCCGAGCCTCGTGCGTGGCGTCGCGTACGTCGTCCACGACGTGCTTGACGGCGTTTGCTGCTTTATCGACTGCGTCTTTGCTCACCGGCGCGTTATACCCACCTTTTTACGCGCCTACGCTCACGGCCGCGGGCTCACGGCCCGATCCACACCGTCTGAATGTTGACGAACTCGTGGATTCCGAAAGCGGAAAGCTCGCGGCCGTAGCCGCTCTTCTTGACGCCGCCGAACGGTAGGCGCGGGTCGCTGGCCACCATTCCGTTGATGAAGACGCTGCCGGCCTCGACCCGCGCCGCGAGTCGCTCGGCAAGCGCGACGTCGCGCGTCCAGATGTTCGCGCCCAAGCCGAAGCGCGAATCGTTGGCCAGCGAGATCGCGCGCTCGCGGTCGTTCGCACGAATAACGGCGGCCGCCGGGCCGAAGACCTCTTCGTCGAACATCGCCATGCCCGGCTCGACGTCGGCAACGACGGTGGGCTCGTAGAAGAAGCCCCGCCCCGCCACGAACTTGCCGCCGGTTACGAGCCGGCCGCCCGCCGAGACCGTACCCGAGACTTGCTCGTGAATCGTCTGCCGAAGATCCTCGCGCGCACACGGGCCGAGCTGCGTGCGCTCTTCCATCGGATTGCCGACGACCTGCGCGGCGGCCCTTTCGGCGAAGCGAGAGAGAAACTCATCGTAGACCGGATTTTCGACGATGAAGCGTTTGGCGGCGATGCAGCTCTCGCCGTTGTTTTGAAAGCGCGCGGTCACGGCCTTCGCGGCGGCCGCTTCGAGATCGGCGTCGGCGAGCACCACGAATGCGTCGGAGCCGCCGAGCTCGAGCACGCACTTTTTCAATTGTTCGCCCGCCGTGCGCGCCACCGAGATGCCGGCGCCTTCGCTTCCGGTCAGCGTGACCGCGGCGACGCGCGGGTCCGCAAGGATCGTGCCGACCTCTTTCCCCGGTACGAGCAGCGTTCCGAAGCAGCCGTCGGGGGCGCCGGCTTTGCTAAAGAGGCGCTCGATCTCTAATGCGCAGCGCGTCGTGTTGCTCGCGTGCTTGAGCAGTAAAACGTTGCCGGCCATCATCGCCGGCGCCGCAGCGCGAATCACTTGCCAGAACGGAAAGTTCCACGGCATGATCGCCAGTAGCGCGCCCAGCGGACGAAACGCGACGTAGCTGCGCGTACCCGTCGATTCCGCCGGCTGCGCCGCGAGCAGCGCTTCGCCGTGCTCTGCAAAGTAGTCGAGTGCCCACGCGCATTTATCGACTTCGGCGCGCGCTTGAACGAGCGGCTTTCCCATCTCACGCACGGCCGTCGCGGCGAGCCGCTCGCGTTCGTCGCGAAAGCGCGTCGCGACGCCCTGAAGCAGATCGGCGCGCCGGTCGAACGAGGTCGCACGCCAGCCTTCGAAGGCTCGCGCCGCCGCGGCGAGCTTCGCTTCGATCCGCTGCGGGCTCATCGGCTCGATGCGTTCGAGCACCTCGCCGCTCGCCGGGTCGATCGTCTCGATCATAACGTTCGCATGGCCCACGGGCCGGACGGACCTGAATAGACTTCGACTAACCGGTCGGGGTGCAGGTATTCGCGGGCGACCCGCTGCACGTCGGCCGCGGTGATGCGTTCGTAGCGCTCGTTCAGCGTGCTGTAATAATCGAGCGGCAATTGATTGTCGGCGATGTCGAGTATCTGCTTTGCCTGCCCAGATGAGGAGGCTTCCTCCAGCAGCGCGTTGCTGACGAGGCGTACCTTCGCTTCCTGCAGTTCCGTCTGCGTAACCGGCTCGTCTTGGAGTCGCTTGAGCTCTGCGCGCACCAGCGTCACGGCGGCGACGACTCGCTGCGGCGACGCATTGAGCTCGACGCGCAGATCTCCGCGATCGGCATCGGCGTCCAGCGAACTATTGACGCTGTAGACGAGACCGCGTTTTTGCCGCAGCTCTTGCCACAGGCGCGATTCGAAGGCTCCGCCCGCGCCGAGTATCTGATTGAGCACGGCAAACGTATTGTAATCCGCGCTCGAGCGCGAGAGCGCCGGCTGGCCGAGACGAATGTAGACTTGGTTGGCGGCGGTGCCGATGTAATCGTGGCCGCTCGAAGCCGGCGGCATCGCCATCAGGTGCGGATCGGGCTTCGGACCGGTCGCGTTCCACGTGCCGAAGCTCGCCTCGAGCGCCGTTTTGACCTGTTCGGGCGGAATGTCGCCGACGACCGCGATCGTCGTGAGATCGGGGCGCCAGTACGTTGCGGTGTAGTTGAGCAGATCGGTGCGCGAGATCCCCCCGACGCTCTCTGCCGTCGGTTGGCGAAGGCTGGGATCGGTATCGGCCAGCAACAGCCGGTTGTACGCGCGGTCGATCATGACGCCCGAGATCCGCCCCTCCGATTGCAGGCTGTTGGCGAGTTGCGACCGCTCGATGCTCAGCCACGGATCCTCGAAGCTCGGATGCGCTTCGCCGTCGGCCAGAATCGCGACGACGCGGTTGAAGTCGCGGACCTCGGCTTGCGCCGAGAAGTCCTGCCCGGTCGTCATGAAGACGCCCATCTCGTCGGTTGCCTTACGCCGCTGCGCGAAGGGATAGTTCGTGCTGCCGTAATCGGCTGCGGACGAGGCCAGCCGGATGATCCCCTCCTTGCCGGCGGGTGCGAATGCGGGCGAACTCGCGATGCTGCCTTTGATGACGACGGTGGGGCGATCGGTTTTGCGCTGGACGATGACGCGCAATCCATTGGAGAGCGTGAACTCGACGGGCGCGAGTTTGCTGCGCGCGGTGGTCGGCGTCGCGACCGATTTCGCGATCCAGCTCGGTTCGACGATCGGGCCGTTGGGAATCCGCTTGGAAAAATCGTCGCTTACTTCCGCGCTGCTCTTCTGGGAGTTGCCGCGTGGCGGGCTCGCGTTTGGGCTCAGGTGGCCGATGACCGTCGGCCGATGCATGTACGTACGCGTTGCCGCAACGAGATCGGCGCCGGTGAGTGCATCGAGCCGCTGGTCCTCGTCGGAGACGCGCTCGCGCACGATGCCGTACGTGTAGCCCGCGAGGTCGCCGAGGCCATCGATGGAGTCGGCGTCAAAGAGGCGTTCGGCGACCGTCATCCGTTTGGCCGCGAGAACGACATCGGGGTCGTATCCGTTCTGCAGAATCGAATCGATCGTTGCTTGGAAGACGGATTGCGCCTCGCGGGCGTTGTGTCCGGGATTCAAGATGACGAAAACGTGGAGAAGGCCCCCTTTGAGCTGAGTATCGGCGTTGGCCTCGATGCCCAGCGCGATGTTGCTTTCGACCAGCGCGCGGTAGAAGGGCGAGCGTTGGTTCTCGAGCAGCGTCGAGAGCGTGCTGATCGCGGGCTCGCCGTGCTCGGTGTCGCCGGGAATCGAGTACGCGAAATCGACGACCTCGAACGGAAATGGAAACTCTGCTTCAACCGTCGTCGGCGAAGCGGCAACCGGATCTTTTTCGCTCCACGGGGGCAGCTTCTTCGACGGGATGGCGCCGAAGAAGCGCTGGGCTTTGGCGAAGGCCGTCGCGTGGCTCACGTCGCCCGCGATCACCAGCGTCGCGTTGTTCGGCGCGTACCATTCGCGGTAATAGCGGGCGATGTCGGCGACGGTCGCCCGCGCGACGTCCTCGCGACTGCCCAGCGGAGTGCGTCCGGCCGGCTGATTGGGAAAGGCCGCGGCGCGGACGCGGGCCAGAAGATTGAAGAACGGCGAGCTTGCGTCGCCGTCGATCTCGTTGAGCACCGCCAATCGCTCGATCGCCCAATCGGAGGCACGCAGCGACAGGTGCTGCATTCGATTTGCGTCGATCGCCAGCGCCACGTCGATCTTGTCCGACGGCATCTCGAAGTAGAACTGCGTGTAGTCGTAGTTCGTCGAGCCGTTCATCTGCGCGCCCAGGCGCGCGACGATGTCGTCGAGTCCGCCCGCCGAGATCTCGGGCGTGCCGCGAAACATCATATGTTCGAGCGCGTGCGCGAGGCCCGTCTTCCCCGGCGTCTCCTGCAGCGATCCAAAGCCGTACCACACGCCGGTTTGAATGACCGGCGTCTGGTGATCCTCGACGACGACCACTTTGAGGCCGTTGCGCAGCGTGGTCGTGTAAATGCCGGCATCGCCGGGACCGGTCTGAGCGACCGCCGGTCGTACCGTGCAAAGCGCGACCGCGAAGAGTGCGATCCCGAGCGCTGCCGTTCTAGCCCTAATCAAAGTTTTGAGACTCCCAAATAGTATGCGGCGGCCGATTCAACCGCGGCGATGGGCAGGCATCCGATAAGCTCGCAACCCATCAGCTCGACCCCGCGGCCGGCGGCGAGCTCGCGCACCAATTCTACTACGCGGTAAAGCGGCGTTGCAGCATAGTCCGTGACGTTGAGGGAAACCTGCACGCGGTCGTTTCCGCGGGGTAAGGCGATGGCCCGCAAGGAGCGCAGCCCCCCGTCGCGTTCGCGGATTGCCCGCGCGACGGCCCGGGCGACCGCAAGTTCGGGGGTGCCTAACTCGATGTTGAACGCGATGAGGATCTCGCGCGCACCGATGGCGATCGCGCCCGCGCTGGCGTGGCGGCTTATGTCGCCCTCGTCGGGCGGCCAGCCGGGGTTGCCGCGTATCGCCGGGAGCGCGCGGCGTTCCGCGCTGCGGGCCGCCGCGCCATAATAAAAGGAAGGCACCCCAAAGCGCTCCCAGATCCGGGCGCCCGCCCGGTGAGCGAGAGCGGCGGCATCTTCCAGGCTGGCTCCGGCGAGCGGAACGAACGGAAGCACGTCGAGCGCACCGATCCGCGGATGAAGGCCGCTATGCCCGCGAAGGTCGATGCGCTCGAGCGCGACGCCGGCGAGTGCGACGGCGGCCTCGAGCACTTGCGCTGCGTCGCCGACGATCGTCAGGACGCTGCGGTGGTGCAGCTCGTCGCTGCTCCAGTTGAGCACCCGCGCGCCGGCCGTTTCTACCGCCTTGACCGCCTCCGCGATCGTCTCCGCGTTGCGCCCTTCGGAGAGATTTGGGACGATCTCGAACATCACCCCAGCGCTTCTTGGATCGCTGCGACCACGTCGGGTGCGTTCGCCGGCGAGATTATCTGCGTGTATCCGAGCTTGCGCGCCTCGGCCTCACGCCGGTCGGATGCGCCGACCGCGCGCACTTCTCCCGAGAGGCCGAGTTCGCCGAAGACGGCAACCGCCGCCGGAATCGCGACGTTGCGGAATGACGACGCAATCGCGAGTGCGATTCCCAGATCCGCCGCCGGTTCGGCGACGCGCAAGCCGCCGGCGACCGACGCGTAGACGTCGTGCGTTCCCAGCGAAAAACCGGCTCGCCGCTCCAAGACGGCCAGGATCATCGCAAGGCGCTGCTGGTCGAGGTTGTTGGCGAGCCGCCGCGCGGTGCCGTAACTGGTCTCGCCGACGAGCGCTTGAACTTCAACGAGAACCGGTCGCGAGCCGACGATCGACGCGACGACGCAAGAACCGCTGGGACGCTGCGCTCTCGCTCCGGCGAAGAGCTCCGATGGATTGGCGACTTCGCGCAAGCCCGAATCGTGCATCGAAAAGACGCAGATCTCGTCGACGGATCCGAAGCGATTCTTGTACGCGCGCAGGATCCGGTACTCGCCGCTGGTCTCGCCCTCGAAATAGAGTACGGTATCCACGAGGTGCTCGAGCAAACGCGGCCCGGCGATCGCGCCGTCTTTGGTTACGTGCCCGACGATGAACGTCGCGCAGCCGCTGCGCTTCGAATACTCCATCAGCGCCTGCGTGCAATCGCGAATTTGGGTAATGCTCCCGGCGTAGGCCTCGCTCTCGGGAAGCCACACCGTTTGAATCGAGTCGACGACTAGCGCGAGCGGTGCTTTGCGCTGCACGTGATCGAGCACGGCGCGCAGATTCGTCTCGGGATAGATGAGGAGGTTGCGCGAATCCTCGCCGTGCAGCGTGCGATCCGCACGCAGCTTCACCTGTGCCCCTGATTCCTCGCCGCAGACGTAGACGACTTCGCCGCGGCGTGACAGGCGCGCGGCGATCTGCAGCAGCAGCGTCGACTTGCCCGCCCCGGGCGGGCCGCCGACGAGCGTCAGGCTTCCGGGAACCGTGCCGCCGCCCAAAACGGCGTCGAACTCCGGCATATCCATCTGCAGCCGCCCCAGTGCGCTCGACTCGATTTCGGCGAGCGCCAACGGCCTCGCCGGCTGCGCCGCCGCCGGCCGTTCGTCGCGTTTGGAGGCCCGCGCAACGGTAAAGGCCCGCTCGTCGAACGAGTTCCATGCTTCGCATTGCGGGCAGCGCCCAAGCCAGCGCGCCGATTCAAAGCCGCAGGCGGAACAGAAATAGACCGATCGAGTTTTTGCCAAGCTTCCTCGGAGGTTCCCCGTTCTGCGAGGTGAGGGTCAGCTCCGGGCGAATCGAGGGAGCGAAATAAAATGACGGGTCTTCAGGTTGCCATCGACGGGCCGGCGGCGTCGGGTAAGACGACCGTCGCGCGCGCGACGGCTAAACGACTGGGCGTGCTCTATCTCGATACCGGTGCGATGTATCGGGCGCTGGCGTATCTGGCCTTGCACACCGGCACCGACGTCGACAACGGCGCCGCGCTCGCCCGTCTCGTGCAGGCCTCTCCGATCGAAGTGCGGATCGACGAATCCGCCCCGCTGGGGTTTTGCGTCACCGCGGGAGGAGAAGAACTCGACGAGCGCGCGCTTGCGAGCAGCGAGGTGACGGCGATCGTCTCCGCCGTCGCGGCGCACGCCGCCGTGCGCTCGGAGATGGTGCGCGCGCAGCGCCGGATCGCGCAAGATGCGCCGGTCGTCATGGCTGGACGCGATATCGGGACGGTCGTCCTGCCGGAGGCTCCCGTTAAGATCTTTCTCACCGCTTCGATCGACGCGCGCATCGCTCGGCGCAGGCTGCAGCTCGAGCGGGGCGGCGTCGAGGTCGACGTGCGGCGGCTCGGTAAGGATTTGGAGGAACGCGACCGTCTCGACCGCACGCGCGCGATCTCGCCGCTGGTGGCGGCCAATGATGCGTACGTAATCGATTCGAGCGAGATCGATGCTGCGCGCGTCGTCGACGAAATCTGCTCGATCGTCGCGAAGCTCTCACCGGCACCCTGAGCCTACGCTTGGATTTTTACGATTTCTCCAAGTTCACGGTGCGCACGGCGGCGCGCGTTTTTTGGCATGCGAGAGTCTTTGGAACCGAAAACGTCCCGCCGAGCGGGCCGCTGATCGTCGCCTGCAATCACCTCTCGTACCTCGATCCGCCGCTGATGGGTTGCCTCTGTCCGCGGCGCATCAGCTATATGGCCAAGAAAGAGCTTTTTGTGGTCCCCGTGCTCGGCCCGGCAATACGCGCGCTCGGGGCCTACGCCGTCGATCGGCAGGGCAGCGCGACCGCGGCGATCAGGCGCTCGCTCTCGGTGCTGGAGGCCGGCGGCGCCATCGGGATCTTTCCGGAGGGCACGCGAAACCGCGGCGGCAACGTCCAGCCTCAGACAGGTGTCGCACTCTTGGCGTCGCTGGGAAAGGCGCCCGTGGTGCCCGCCTGCATCGTCGGCAGCGACCGGGCACTGCATTTTGCGCAAATTACCGTCGCGTTCGGCGCTCCGCTTGCCCTGGAGGCCGGGGGGAAAGCAACGCGCGAGGATTTGGCGAAGTTTACGGGAGAGGTCATGAATTCAATAGAGCTGTTGGCGGGGAGTATTGGTGGAAATTCGTAAGGCATCCGTCCAGGGCTTCTGCTTCGGGGTTGCCATCACGGTAAAGAAGGCGGAGGAGGCGATCGCCTCGCGCGGCGACGTTACGACGCTCGGGCACGTAGTCCACAACCCGCAAATGGTCGAGTCGCTGGCCTCGCGCGGCCTCAAGAACGCCGCCGTCGTCGATGAAGTTGATGCAGGCGCGCTCTTCGTTCGCGCGCACGGTCTTCCGGTCGACGTCTTCGAGAAGGCCAAAGCCAAGAACCTCGAGATCATCGACGCCACCTGCCCGATGGTAACGAAGATTCACGTGCAGGCCGAGAAGCTCAAAGCCGACGGCTACAAGATCGTCGTCATCGGCGACCCGAATCACCCCGAGGTCAAAGGGACGCTGAGCCACGTTCCGGGCGCGTGGTGCATTCAGAGCCCAAGCGATGTCGAGAAACTTCCGCGCTCGAGCAAGGTTGGGGTCGTCGTGCAGTCGACCTGGTCCGGCGAAGGGTTCACCGAGATCGTCCGGGCGCTCTCGGCAAAATACTACGAGGTGCGCGCGGTGAACACGATTTGCACGGATACGCATAACCGGCAAAACGAAGCGCTTCGTCTGGCAAGAGACGTCGACGTGATGGTCGTCGTCGGCGGAAAGACGTCGGCGAACACCAAACACCTCGCGGATCTCTCCGAATCGCACGGCGCGCGCGCGTACCATATCGAGGGCCCCGACGAGCTGCAGCCGCAGTGGTTCGCCAACGTGCACGTCGCGGGTTTGATGTCGGGCGCCTCGACGCCCGGATGGCTCGTCGATCAGGTCGAAGCACGGATGGAGGAGCTGGCCGCTTCTGCGTAATCCGGTCGATTTTGGCGAGCGCTTCGAAAGCGCCCTCGAAGAGCGAATAGCCGGATATCGGGGATCGGAAGAGATCTCCGATATGCTTTTACGCCACTTCGGGTACGGTAGATACGGGCCGGCGCGTCGCGGCAAACGCCTGCGGCCGCAAATGGTGATGCGCGTTGCGACCTGCGAGGGAGCGCCCCTCGAGCACGCGCTCGACGCCGCCGTCGCCGTCGAAATCTTTCACAATTACTCGCTGGTTCACGACGACATCGAAGATCGCGACGAGCTCCGTCACGGACGCCCCACGCTCTGGAGCGAGTACGGTGTCGCGGCCGCAATCAATGCCGGCGATGCGATGTGCGCGCTCAGCTTCCTGAGCTTGGAGCAGGCCGCCGCCCACCTTGACGCCGGGCGCGTTCTCGAGATGCTCGCGCTGCTGCACGAGGCACACGCGGTGATGTGCGAAGGCCAGTCGCTCGACTTGCACTTCGAATCGGAGCGAACGGTCGGGCTTCGCGCGTACTATCGAATGATCGAGTGCAAGACGGCGCAGCTCTTCGATGCCTCGTGCCGTTTGGGCGCCTACGCCGCGGGCTGCGATACCGCAGCGATCGCCGGCTACGGGGACGTCGGACGAGCGTACGGCATGGCCTTTCAGATTCGCGACGACGTCGCGGGCGTCTGGTCGACGCTGGGCGAGACCGGCAAGACGGCCGGCAGCGACATCGCGCGGCGAAAGTGGACGTTCCCGGTCGTGTGGGCGATCTCGCAGCCGCCGTCGGCAGCACGCAGCGCCGTGGTCGAAGCCTACGCGCGGGGATCGGTGCTCGACGCACCGGCGGTCCGCCACGTCGTCGAGGCGCTCGACGAGCTGGGCGCGCGCGAGGCGGCGACGCAAACGGCCGCCGAACACGTCGGCGTGATCGAACGCCATTGCAATCGCGAGCTGGGTGAGTTTTTAGCGGGCACGCTCGGTCTCGCCGCTGCATGAGCCGCGCGCCGGCCCGCTCGAACCTCGCCGCCTGGGCGCTTCCCGCGCTCCTGCTGGTCGCATTCCTCGTCCGGCTGCTTTTCGTCGATAACGAGGGCTTCAAGACCGACGTCAATACCTACGTCGCGTGGGCACTCGCACTGAGCGAGCACCGGTTCTCGAGCTTCTACTCGTCGATCGGCTTTGCCGATTATCCGCCGGGCTACTTCTACGTGCTCGCATTCGTCGGGCGAATATGGCATCTGTTCTTCGCGGCGCACGACTCCGGTTACGCGGTCATGCGGATGCTCGTGAAGCTGCCGGCGATCTTCGCCGACCTGTGGGCCGGCGTAATGCTCTTTGCCATCGTGCGCCGTTTCGCCGCGACCGGCATCGCACTGGCCGCCGCGGCGATCTATCTCCTTAATCCCGCGACGATCTACATCTCGGCTTCGTGGGGCCAAGTCGATTCGATCTCGGGAGGCCTCGCGCTGCTCGCGATCTACCTGCTGCTGCGTAGCGAAGACGTGTCGAGTTCGGCAAGTTCGGCGAACGCGCGGAACGCCGAGATGGGCTGGATCGTCGGCGCGTGGCTTGCCTTCAGCTATTCGCTGCTGATCAAGCCGCAGGCGGCCGTATTGCTGCCGCTGATGCTCGCCTTCGCCTTTGCCGCGCCCGAGCGCCGCCGCGAGCGAATTACCGCCACGCTCGCCGGCATCGCCGCCGCCTTGCTGCTCGCGCTGCTCGTCAGCGAGCCGTTCCATCCGAGTAATCCGGTCGCGGCGTTCGGCTGGCTCATCGAACGGTACGCCTACGGCTCGAACGTCTATCCCTACAATAGCGTCAACGCATTCAATCTCTGGGCGCTGCGCGGGTCGATGTGGATCCCGGATAGCCAGAGCATCTTGGGCCTGCCGCAGTATCTTTGGGGGCTGTTGCTGCTCGTGGCCGCTATCGTGCTGATCGTGTGGCGCTATCTCCAGGACCGCAGCGCGCAGGCGTTGCTCGAGGCCTGCGCGATCTCGACGATCGCCTTCTTCGTGCTCTCGACGCGCATGCACGAGCGCTATCTCTTCGACGGCGTCCTCTTTACGATCGCCTGCATTCCCTTCGCGCGGCGCTACTTGTGGGGCGCGATCGCGCTCTCGCTCGTGCTCTTCGCCAACCTCATTTACAGTCTGCAGTACCTGCACGCGGTCACGGCAAGCCTCCCAGGAGTCAACGAGCAGAACCTCTGGGGCCCGGTCACGTCGATCCTATCCCTCGTTGCGGTCGCGACGTTTTTCTGGCTCGGCTATCTCTTTCTGGGAAATGTTGAACCCCGCGCGTCCGCCGGCGCCGTCGATGCCACGAAGCCGAAAGCCGGGAACGCAAAGGCCCCCGCCTATGAGGCGGCCCTGGGCTGGTCGAATCATTGGTTCGATCCGCGAGCGGGTCTGGCAACGATGCGCGCACCGCTCGATTACGCAATCATGGCCTCGCTCGGCGTCGGAAACTTCGTGCTTTCCTTCATCGGCTATTGGTGGCCGATGGATAAGGTCTTCGACGAAATTTACTTCGCGCGCGCGGGCGAGGAGTATCTGCAGAACTTGCGGATCTACGAGAACACGCATCCCCCGCTGAGCAAGCTGCTGATCACGCTCTCGATGGCGCTCTTCGGCGGAATGCCGCACGGGCACGGCTTGGGAGGCTGGACCGGCCTCAACGCGCTCGTGGGCCACATGGGCAACGGCGACAACTCGTACGGCTGGCGGTTCCTCGACGTCGTCTTCGGCGCGCTGGTCGTAATGCTGCTCTACGTCTTTGCCAAGCGCGTGACGGGCTCGACGCTCTTCGCCACGGTCACCGCGCTCTTGCTCAGCTTCGACGGGATGCACTTCGTGCAGTCGCGCATCGCGACGCCCGAAGGCTTCGTCGTCTTCTTTTCGACTCTCGCGGTCTACGCGTTCTATCGCTTCTGGATCAGTTCGCAGGTGGGCGAGCGCAAGAACGTCGACGTTCCGGGGTGGGGGCTTGCGGCCGGTGCCGGCGGCTCGCTGGCCGCCGGACTGGTACTCGCCTTCCTCGGGCGCGTCGCATTCGGCTTCGACACCGCGTCGGCCGTAATCGTCACGCTCTACGCCGCCTGCGGAATCTATCTGCTCGTGCGCTACCTTCTCTTTCCGGCCTACTTTGGAGACAAGCGTCTCGAGCTCTCGTTCGGTGAGGGATCGTATGCGTTGCGCGACGCGGCCGGCGCGACGAACCTGTTCGCCGCCGACGGCGGGGCGATCGACGCCCGCGGGAAGATCACGCGCGGCGCAACCTCGGAGGCTAGGGGCGGCGTGCTCGTCTACGACGACGATCCGCTGAAGATCGAGTACCGCCGCGACGGCAGCGTGAAGTACGAAACGCCCGACGGCGACGTGCTCTACGCCGACGATCAGATTCGCGATGCGCGGGGGACGCCGGTCGAGAACGGACACGCGTCGCGGCGCTGGTTGATCTTCTTTACGGTCGCATTGGGCCTGCTCGTGAGCAGCAAGTGGTACGGCGTGATGGGTTTCGGCGTAAGCTTCGTCGTGCTCTCGTTCGTCTGGCTGCAGCGCCTCTTTTTCAGCGGGCGACCGGCGCTCTGGGGAAATCCACGCGGTTTCCGCCTCGACGGCGCCTTTGCGACGATCCTCTTCGTCAGCGCAACGGTATATATGCTGGCCTGGGTGCCGGATCTCGCCCGTCACTCGCCCGATCCCGCCGAAGTCCACAGCCTCAACGACGTCGTCTACCGGCAGTACACGATGTACGAGTATCACCATAATCTTCGCGCGACGCACCCCTACTCATCGCAGTGGTGGGAGTGGCCGATCGACTACGTTCCGGTCGCGTACTTCTACCAGGACCGCCGCACCAACACTAACGATCCGAAGGGATGCTGCATCTACGAGATCACGTCGATGCCCAACCCCGTGATTCTCTGGTTCGGGCTCTTCTCGGTCTTTTTCGTCGCCGTCCTGGCGGTACGCGAGTGGAACAAGGCCTACTGCCTGATCGTCGTGACCTATCTGCTGCAGTGGTTGCCGTGGATCTTGTCGCCTCGCCTGATCTTTGCGTATCACTTTTACGTCAACATCCCGCTGATCTGTCTCTGCAACGCGATCGTCTTGCAGCGATGCTGGCAGTGGTGCAGGCGCCAGGAGAATCTGCGCTGGCTCGGCGGCCTCGCCGTGGGCACCTACGTGGCCGCGGCTGCCGCCGGCTTCATCTATTTCTATCCGATCCTCGCCGCCCACCCGATACCGTGGGACGCCTGGCACCAGCGGATGTGGTTCCCGACCTGGATTATCGGGCCGGGCTAGCGAACCCACCACCTCCCATGTCCGGACACTCAAAATGGCACAATATCAAGCTGAAGAAGGGGAAGGTCGACGCCCAGCGCGGGGCGCTCTTCACCAAGCTTAGCAAAGAGCTGATCCTCGCGGCGAAGGGCGGTTCGCCCGATCCCGAGGCCAATTACCGGCTCAAAATGGCGGTTGAAAAAGCCCGCGGGTTCAACATGCCGCAGGAGAACATCAAGCGCGCGATTGCGCGCGCCTCGGGCCAAGGCGGCGAGCGCGAGATCGAGGAGATCCGCTACGAAGGGAAAGGTCCGCACGGGCTCGCCGTCATCGTCGACGCCGCGACCGATAACCGGAACCGGACCGCCGGCGAGATGCGCTTTCTTTTCACGCGCCACGAAGGGAGCCTGGGCGAGAGCGGCGGCGTTGCGTGGATGTTCGACCCGGTCGGGATGATCGAGCTCGACCCGGCGGGCAAATCCGAAGACGCGCTGATGGAGGAAACCCTCGTCGACGGTGTCGAGGATATCGAGTACGAGGAGGATTTCGCGACGATTTACACGCAGCCGGCGATGCTGGCCGAGGTGCGCGACGCGCTTCGCGCTCGTAACGAACGCATATCCGACGCCTATCTGGGCATGCGCGCAAAGACGAAGCTGGAGCTGGGCGGCGTGGAGCTTTCGGCGGCGCTCGCATTTCTCGAGGCGCTCGAAGAGCACGAAGACGCGCAACGCATCTTCAGCAACCTCGATCTAAGCAAGGTGCCCCTGGAGGCGCTCACCTGAAGCAATCCCTCAGCCCCTACCTTCCGCGCGACTGGCTCTTTCCGCTCGTCCTGGTCGTGTTCGTCGCCATCGTGGTGTGGTTCGGGCGTCAGATCTTCGATTTTTTAATTCCCTCGTCGGCGACCGTGACCGTGCCGTCGTTTATCGGTCAGACCCTCAGCGACGCCAACGCCGAGATCAACCGGCTGAGGCTCAGCTCGGCCATCGTCGATCATACGATCAGCGACCGTTATCCCAAGGGCGTCGTGATCATGCAGCGGCCCAATGCCGGCGACCAAGTCCGGCAGGGGCGGCAAATTTCGTTCGTCATCAGCGACGGCATCCTCGCGCGTTTGATGCCCGATCTGCGTTATCAGTCGCTGCGCGAGGTTCAGCTCGATCTCTCGCGCACGCATCTCGCACTCGGAAAGATCGCCTACGCAAAGAGCGACATCATTCCGGAGGGACACGTCATCTCGCAGCAGCCTTCGCCGCTTACGAGCGTGCACGAAGGCGACACCGTGACGCTGACCGTCAGCTCCGGCGGCAAGGCGGGGCTGCGCGTTCCCGATTTCGTCGGCCTGACGATCGATCAGGCGCGGACGCTCGCCACGAATGCCGGCGTCAAACTCGGGCAGATCGTCTGGACGCCGCTGGGAAAGACCGGTCCGCAGCACGGGATGGTGGCGCGTCAACTCCCGCCGCCCGACGCAAAAATCGCCTCGTACGACCCGGTCGCGCTGCAGGTCAGCGCCGGTCCGAACGAGTCGGGGTACATCCTTCACCAGGTGCACGTGCTCGTCTCGGTTCCGCAGCCCGACGATCCCACGAACACCGCCCAGGTCGACGTCCGCCTTGCCTTGACCGATGCCACGGGAACCTACGATCTCTACCATGCCTTCGCCGAGCCCGGGCAGAAGCTTGACTTCACCGTCACTGCGGTGGGAACGTCGGTGCTCGACATGTACGCGAACAACACGCTGGTCGGCGAGACGCGCCTCGGGCACGAACCGCCGAAAATCTACGGCAACAAACCGGCATCTCCCAAACCGAGCGACGCCCCTTAGATGACGATCCTTGCGCCTTCGCTGTTATCGGCAGATTTCGCGCGCATCGCGGAGCAGATCGAGTGCGTCCAGGATGCAGGCGCGGATTATCTGCACCTCGACGTGATGGACGGACAGTTCGTCCCGAATATAACGTGGGGCCCGAAGATCATCGGCGATCTGCGCAGGCTCTCGCCCTTGACGTTCGACGCCCACTTGATGATCGTGGAGCCCGAACGCTTCGTCGACGACTTCCGCGAGGCGGGCTGCGACCGGATCACCTTCCATCTCGAGGCGACGTACCACGCGCAACGGCTACTCGTGCACCTGCGCTCGATGGGCGTGAAGGCCGGCATTGCGATCTGCCCGCAGACGCCGGTCGGGTTGCTGCAAGACGTCATCGAGGATTGCGACACCGTGCTCGTGATGAGCGTGAATCCCGGCTTCTCCGGACAGAAATTCATACCGCACGCGATCGAAAAGGTGCGCGAGGCTCGCGCGCTGATCGACGGACGCAACGTCGAGTGCTTGATCGAGGTCGACGGCGGCGTCGGCGAGACGAACGCACGCGCGCTCGTCGAGGCAGGAGCGAACGCGCTCGTGATGGGGTCGACGGTCTTCGGCGCGCCCGATCCGGCGGCAGCGCTGCGCCACATTCGTTCGCTTTTGGCGTGACCGAAGACGAGATCGTCGCGCGCATCGAGGCGTTGCTCTCGCGAGGGCGCCGCGGCGACGCGCAGAGGCGAGTGCTGCTGGGGATCGGTGACGACGCGGCGCTCTGGCAGCCGTCGCGCTCGCACCGGAGCGTAATCTCGACCGATATGCTCGTTGAAGGCGTTCACTTCACGCGCGAAGCGATGTCGCTCGAAGACGCCGGCTGGCGCGCGATGGTCGCAAACTTGAGCGATCTGGCCGCAATGGGCGCGCGTCCGGTGCTCGCTACGGTGGCACTCGGGGTTGCGCGAAAGAATGCCTCCGGCGATGCGCTCGAACTCTATCGGGGCATCGCGCTGGCAGCGGATCGTTACGACATCGCCATCGCCGGCGGCGACCTCACGCGCAGCGAGGCGATCACGATCTCGATAGCCGTCGTGGGCGAGGTTCGGCCCTCGAACGTCAAGACGCGTTCGGGGGGGCACGCCAACGACGTGCTTGCGGTTACGGGAGAACTCGGAGCCGCACGGGCCGGGCTCGAAGGCGCGCGCGACGCGCTCGAAGCATTTCGCCGCCCTCAGGCTCGCCTCGCGGAAGGGCGTTTCTTAGCCGCGAGCGCCAACGTCACCGCCATGATGGATTGCTCCGACGGGCTGTCGACCGACATATATCGTCTCTGCGCGGCGAGCGGCTGCGGCGCGGCGATTGAAAACGTGCCGGTCGCGGCGGCAGCGCGCGCCTTCGCTCAAGCCAAGAGCGAGGATGCCGAACGTTTCGCGCTGGCCGGGGGTGAGGATTTCGAACTGCTGGCCGCGATCCGGCCGCGAGCCTTCGGCTACCTGGCAGGGCGCTTCGCGAAGAGGTTCGGGCGCCCGCTGCTGCGCGTAGGCGTGCTAGAGAAAGAAGAAGGCGTGCGCCGACGAGGCCGGCCGCTCGAGCGGTCGGGCTGGGAGCATTTCGAAGAGGAAGGGCGCTAGGCTCGGCGAGTAACGCGCTTCGAGCGCAGGCAACGCGTGCAGACGCGCGCGGTGCGGTGCACCCCGCGGTCATCGATCCGCACCGATTGCAGGTTCGGCAGCCAGCGACGCTTCGTCTTATTCATAGCGTGGCTGACGTTGTTCCCCGACGCGGGTCCCTTCCCGCAAACTTCACAGCGCTTGGCCATAGCCGGCAGATAGTACCATGGGGCGCATGCGAACGCAAGCGCCAAATGTTGGCTTCCTGCGCCAAAATGTTGACCCCAGGCAAGGATTCGCCGGGTATCCCCCAAAGAGCGCTCCGTGAATCGAGCGCGCATCGCCGTTGACGCGATGGGTGGAGACCACGCCCCCGGAGAGATCGTCGCCGGAGCCGTGTTGGCCGCCCAGGAGTTCGATGTCGAGATACTTTTGGTCGGTGACGAAGAGCGCGTACGCGCCCTTTTGGCGCGCCGCCCGGGCGGCGATTCGATCTCGGTCATCCACGCGCCCGAAGCCATCGCCATGGACCTTTCGCCCTCGGTGGCCGTTCGTTCGTGCGAGCGCACCTCGCTCGGCGTCGCGGTCAATCTGGTCAAGCAGGGGCAAGCCGACGCCGTCGTTTCGGCCGGGAACAGCGGTGCCTTCCTCGCGATCGCGGTCGTCAAGCTGCGAACCATCGAAGGGATCTGGCGCCCGGCGATTGCGACCGTCTGGCCCGCGCTCAACGGCCCGACCGTGCTCCTCGACTCCGGCGCCAACGTCGACTGCAAACCGGAGTGGCTCGAGCAGTTCGGAATCATGGGATCGGCGTACGCGCGCGCGGTGCTCGGCGTCGCCGAACCGCGCGTCGCGGTGCTCTCGGTCGGCGAAGAACGAACGAAGGGCAACCAGCTCGCGCTCGAAGCGGCACGCCTGCTCGAAGCCGCGCCGGTGCGATTCATCGGCAACGTTGAGGGCCGCGCGCTCTTCCATAACGTCGCCGACGTGATCGTCACCGACGGATTCGTCGGCAACGTCGTGCTCAAGGCGGGCGAGGGTATGATCGCAGATTTCGGACGCGTCATGCGCGATGCGCTGCTCGGCGGAAATCTGCTGACGAAGCTCGGCACCGCGATGCTCGCGCCCGCGCTCAAACGGTTGCGCAAGAGATTCGACTACGAAACCTACGGCGGCGCGCCGCTGCTGGGTTTACGCGGAAACTGTATCGTGACGCACGGACGCTCGAGCCGCAACGCGATCAAACACGCGATCGGGGCGGCCGCGCAAGAAGTCGCGCACGACGTCGTCGGCAAGATCACGGAGCTGACCGCCTCGCACCTCGCCGCGACGTAACATGCTCGGCGTCTACGTCCACCTCCCGTACTGTCCGTACCTTTGCCCGTATTGTGATTTCGCGAAATGGCCGATCCGCGAGTCGTCGGCACGGCGGTACCTCGCCGCGCTCGAAGCGGAGATCGAACGAGAGCCGCGCGCGACGGCGGCAACGATGTATTTCGGCGGCGGAACGCCGAATGCGTACGGCGCCCAGACGATCGCCGGCCTCGCCCGGCGTCTCGAAGAGCGCTTCGGCGCGATCGTCGAGCGATCGATCGAACTCAATCCCGAGCTCGTCCGCGACGGCGACGCGCGCAGCTACCGGCAAGCCGGCATCACGCGCCTATCGATCGGCGTGCAATCCTTCGAACCCTCCGAGATTCGCACGCTCGGCCGAAAGCATTCCGTCGAGCACGTCGAGTCGGTCGTCACCGCCGCGCGCGGTGCGGGGATCGCATCGCTCTCCCTCGATTTGATGTTCGCGGTGCCGGGGCAAACGCCGGCGAGCTGGGAACGCTCGCTGCAACGTGCGATCGCCCTGGACGTCGATCACATCTCGGCGTACGGGCTCACCGTTGAAGAAGGAACGCCGTACGCGGCCTGGCAAGCGCGCGAGCCCGCCGCCTTCTTCGACGACGTGCGCGAAGCCGAGCTCTACGCGCTGGCGATCGATACGCTCGCCTCGGCCGGCTACCGGCAGTACGAGGTGAGCAACTTCGCGCGGCCGGGGCACGAATGCGCGCACAACGCGAACTATTGGGCAAACGGCGAGTATATCGGTCTGGGTGTCGGCGCGGCCTCGTACCGTAACGGCGTGCGCTCGGTGCATACCCGCAGCCTTGAGGAATACATCGACGCGGTGCTGCGCGGAGGGCCGGTTCCTTCGGAGGGCGAGTGTCTCGTAGGCCGGCGGCGAGCGGGCGAGGCGCTGATGCTCGCCCTGCGCACCGTGCAAGGGGTTCGTCTAAGCGAGTTCAAAGAGCGATACGGTATCGACGTGATAAGAGATTACGATCCCGTCGTCACGCAGTTCGCCCAGACGGGTCTGCTCGAGCGCACCTCGGACGCGATTCGATTGACGCGCAGAGGCCGCTTTCTTGCCAACGACGTCTGCGGAGCATTCATATCATTCGAGTAGCCAACAACCTATCGGAGACCGTCCTCCGCATCGCCTTCATCGTCGTCTTCGGCGTGACGGGTTTCCTACTGGGGCGCGAAGCGTATTTCAGCCTCTTCTCGCCGCATTTCGCCAGTGAGACCTGGCAGCTGATCTTCTTGATCGGCTCGCCGGTCGTAGGCGCAATCCTCGGCGCACTGCTCGCGCCGGTGGCACAAGCGCTATTCGAGGGCCAGCTCACTCAGGCCGAAGGCGCGATCGACCGTCTGACGCCTGCGGAGATCGCCGGGGGCGCGGTCGGACTCGTCGTCGGCTTGCTCGTCGCGTTTCTCATCAAGGGAATCGTCTTCGAGCTGATCTCCGACGTCGGACGCTCGGGAACATACATCGCGATCGTCCTCTACCTCTTCATGGCGACGTTTGCCGCCTACCTCGGTGCGCGAATCGGCGCGAAGACGAAGATCGTCCCGATGCCGCGCGGCTCCGCCGGCAACGGCGGCGGCGGAACGTCGAAACTGATCGACACTTCCGCGATCGTCGACGGGCGCATCGTCGACATCGTCGAGAGCGGATTCTTAGACGGGGCGCTCGTCGTGCCGCGCTTCGTGCTGCGCGAGCTGCAATCGATTGCCGACTCGGTCGATCCGCTCAAACGCACGCGCGGCCGCCGCGGCTTCGACGTGCTCAGCCGCCTGCAAGAGCTGACGACCTTCGAGATCACCGAGCGCGACTACGCCGACATGCCGATGGGGAACGTCGACGCGCGCCTCGTTCGCCTGGCGCAGGAGCTCGGCGCGAAGCTCGTCACCAACGACTACAATCTCAATCGCGTCGCGCACGTCGAAGGCGTCGCGGTCCTCAACGTCAACGAGCTCGCCAATGCGGTCAAACCGGTCGTGCTGCCGGGTGAAGAGCTGCACGTCGCGGTCATCCGCGAAGGCAAGGAAGGGCATCAAGGTATCGGCTATCTCGAAGATGGAACGATGATCGTCGTCGAGCACGGACGGCGTTTGATCGGCGAAGAGATCGACGTCATCGTGACGAGCGTCCTGCAGACGGTCGCCGGCCGAATGATCTTCGCCCGTCCGAAACGCGAAGGCGTCGCCTCTTGAAGTGGGGCGCCGCGATCGTCGCGGCAGGAAGCGGCAGGCGCCTCGGCCGGCCGAAGCAGTTCATCGAACTTGCCGGGCTGCCGATGGTCGGCTGGTCGATCCAAACCTTCGCCGCGATGCCGGAGATCTGCGAGCTCGTGATCGCGACCGAGCCTGAATCGATCGATCCGATGCGGGCGCTCGTGCGTCGTCTCGCGGCAAACCTCGCGCACAAGGTGATCGCGGGCGGCAGAACGAGGCAGGAGAGCGCGCGCGAATGCGTGGTCGCTTTGAGCGAAGATTGCGACGCGGCCTTCATTCACGATGGTGCGCGTCCGCTCGTCACGCAAGCCGACGTTCGCGGCGGCATGCGCGAAACGCGTCAGGGCCGCGGCGCGATGCTGGCCGAACCGGTCGTCGACACGATCAAACGCGTCGACCCCGAGACGCGGATCGTCGGCCAAACGCTCGAGCGCGGCGAGCTTTGGGCCGCGCAGACGCCGCAGTTCGGCTGGGCGGCGGATCTGCGCGCCGCGCACGAACGCGCACGAGAAGAAGGCGTTACGGTGACCGACGATGCGGCGCTGCTCGAGCGCATCGGCATCGAGGTCGTCGTCATTCCCTCGACGGGCGAGAATTTCAAAGTAACGCTTCCCCAAGACGTCGCCCGCGCCGACGCGATTCTCCGGCGCCGTCCGCAGACGCTCGTCGCGGGATGATACGCGTCGGTCACGGTTTCGACGCGCATCCTCTGGTCGAGGGGCGCCGCTTCGTGCTCGGAGGCGTCGACGTACCCTTCGAACGCGGCGCGCTCGGGCATTCGGACGCCGACGCGCTCGCGCACGCGATCGCCGACGCTGTGCTTGGAGCTGCCGGATTGAGCGATCTCGGCTCGCGCTTCCCCGCGAGCGATCTCCGTTGGAAGGATGCGAACTCGATGGAACTGCTCGCGCAGTGCGGCGCGGCGGTGCGCGACGCCGGCTACACGATCGTCAACGTCGATGCGACGGTCGTCGTCGATCGCCCCAAGCTCGCGCCTTTCATCGAGCAGATGCGTGAAAATGTCGCCGCCCGTCTGGAACTCGAAGCATCGTCGGTCGGGGTTAAGGCAAAGAGCAGCGAGGGGCTCGGTTTTACCGGTGACGGCAGCGGCATCGCGGCTCACGCGGTCGCGCTCGTCGAGGCCCTCGACGCCCTCGGCTCTCCCGCACGCTAGCCGGCGCGCGCTCGAACCATTTGTTGACGGGCCGGGTTAAACTGTTCGGACATGGACGACCCTTTCGAGAGCATTGCTGCCGACCTGCAGGCGCCGATCGAACGCGATCCGGCCGCTCGCGGCAGGCTCGACGTGCTGCTCTCCTACCCCGGCTTTCACGCGCTGCTCGCGCATCGGCTCAATCACGCGCTCTATCGGGCCGGAGTTCCGATCTTGCCGCGCTTCTTAGCGAATATCGCGCGCTTTCTGACCGGCATCGAGATCCATCCGGCGGCGGAGATCGGTAAAGGCGTCTTCATCGACCACGGCATGGGCGTCGTCATCGGCGAGACCGCGCAGGTCGGCGACGGCTGCACGATCTATCAGGGCGTGACGCTTGGCGGAACGAGTCTCTCGCACGGAAAGCGCCATCCGACGCTGGGTCGAAACGTTACGGTCGGTGTGAACGCGACCGTGCTCGGTGCGATCGTGCTCGGCGACAACGCAAAGGTCGGCGGCGGCTCGGTCGTCGTGAAAGACGTGCCGGCGAACGCGACGGTCGTCGGCGTTCCGGCGCGCGTCGTCGCGCAGGACGGCAAGCCGGTGCGCGTCGTCTCCACGAGGCCGCAAGTCGAGATGCCCGACCCGACGGCCGATGCGATCGTGCGTCTGGCCCGACGGGTGGAGCAGTTGGAACACAGGCTCACCGAAGTCGAGCAAGGCGAAGCGGCGGAAGAAGAATCCTGGAGCTGGGTTATCTAAAAGACCGTGGCGCTGAAGCTGTATAACACTCGCACCCGCTCGGTCGAGGCGTTCGAGCCGTTGCGTTCCGGCGAAGTGCGCGTCTACGTCTGTGGGCTTACGCCGTCGGCGCAGGCGCATCTCGGGCACGCGCGTTCGTTTCTTTTCTTCGACGTGCTGCGGCGCTATCTCGTGCATCGCGGTTACCAAGTCACGTACGTGCAGAACGTCACCGACATCGACGACCGCAGCATCAACGCCGCAAAGGAGACCGGCGGCGACTACCACGCCATCGTCGAAGGTTTTTACGCGGAGTTCAAAGATTCGATGCGCAAGCTCGGGGTGCTCGAGTACGATCGCGAGCCGTACGCCACGCTCTTCATCGAGCAGATCCAGAAGATGATTCGCGAACTCGTCGAGGCCGGGCATGCATACGTCGCGCGCGACGGCATCTACTATCGCGTCGCGAGCTTCGCCAACTACGGCAAGCTCTCCAATCGCAACGTTGCCGAGCTCGAGTCGGGCGCCCGCATCGAGGTCGACGAGCACAAAGAGGATCCGCTCGATTTCGCGCTCTGGAAGTTCGCTAAACCCGGCGAGCCGCGTTGGCCCTTCGAGCCGTACGGCGAGGGGCGCCCCGGCTGGCACATCGAGTGTTCTGCGATGTCGCACGAACTGCTGGATCCCGCGGGGGCGGGCTTCGATATACATGGCGGCGGCGCCGATCTGATCTTCCCGCACCACGAAAACGAGATCGCGCAGAGCGAGCCGCTGATGGCGCATCCGCCGATGGCGAACTTCTGGGTGCACGGCGGCCTGCTGCTCTTCGACAGCCGCAAGATGTCAAAGTCGCTCGGGAACTTCGAGCCGCTGATCGACCTGCTGCGCCGGCACGATCCGCAGGCGGTGCGCTGGCTCTTTTTGCAGACCGGATATCGGAAGGTCATGAACTTCACCGAAGACTCGATCGCGGCCGCGGGCCTCGGCCTCGAGCGAATCAAGACGGCCTACCGTCTCTTGGCGACGCGTCGTGAGGAGCGGCCGGGCCAGCTTTCGGAGCTCGACGCGCAGATGGAAGCCGCGCTCGACGACGATATGAACACCGCCGCAGCGCTCGCCGTGCTCTACCAGTTCGCCGGCGACCTCCCTGACCCCGATGCCTCCCCTCAGGCTGCGGCCGACGCGTTCGGCCGCTTGACGTACTGGCTGAGAATTCTCGGCATCGAGCCGAACGACTCGTGGCTTGCCGAGCCCGTCGTTGAGCTCGAGGCCGATTTCGTCGATCGTCTGCAACGCGTGCTCGCGGAGGCGCGCCTGGGCGACGGCGCCGTCGACCTCGCGCAACTGCCCCCGCCCGAAGCGATCGAGCGCGTCATCGCGCTGCGCTCGCAAGCGCGCAAAGGCAAGGACTGGGCGACCTCGGACCGCCTGCGCGACGCGCTTGCCGCATGCGGCATCGAACTCAAAGACTCGAAAGAAGGCACGAGCTGGACCGTCGCCGGCTGAAGCGCCGCCGCCCGGAGCTGGATTTCGACGACCTGATCTACGGGATCCACGCCGTCGACGAAACCCTGATCGGGGGCGAGGACCTGCGCATCATTCACGTCGCCGCCGATCGGAAGAAAGACGCGGTGCTGCGCTCGCTCCTGGCGCGGGCGAAGGAGCGCGACGTTCCCGTCCGTTTCGAGCAGCGCGGCTTCTTCGAGCGCATCCCCTTCAAGGCTCACCAGGGCGTCGTCGCGGTGGCCCCGCCCTTCCCGTACCGGTCGCTCGACGAGCTGCTCGCATCTCGCTCCTCGGGGAGCACGCGGCTCTTCGTCGTGCTGGACCATCTGACCGACCCTCACAACGTCGGCGCGATCGTTCGAACCGCCGAGGCTGCGGGGGCCGGAGGGCTGATCCTGCCCGAGCGCCGCTCGGCGGGGATCAACGCCACGGTTAGAAAGGCCGCCGCCGGGGCCGCCGCTCACCTGCCGATCGCCCGCGTCTCCAACGTCTCAGAGGCGATTCGAACCCTGAAAAAAGCCCATATTTGGGTCGCCGGCGCCGACGCCGCCCCCGAGGCGAGGCCGCTCTGGGAGGCCGATTTCAACCGCGATCTGGCGCTGGTCCTGGGCAGCGAGGGCAGTGGCCTGTCGCAGCTCGTCCGGCGCGAATGCGACTTCCTGGTGCAAATTCCGATGCGAGGAAGGGTCAGCTCGCTTAATGCTTCGGTCGCGGCTGCCGTTCTTATATACGAGGCCCTTCGTCAGCGCGAATGCTCGCTTCGTCCTTGACGAGGGAGGGGGAACCTCCTATATACTAAGCGACGACGTGCCGTGCCAGATGGGCTCAGGCCCACGCATGCGGCTCGTCTACCCCACGAGGCAGACAAGAACTATGGCAATGACCCATCCAGCGGCGGATGGAGTTGAGTACCAACAGCGGGTCGACGAAGACCTGGTGGCCATCGCGAAGACCGGCGACAACCTAGCGATGGAATACCTGCTCAACAAGTACAAAAACTTCGTTCGCATTAAAGCGAAGAGTTATTTTCTCATTGGCGCGGATCGCGAGGATATCATCCAGGAAGGCATGATCGGTCTTTACAAGGCCGTACGCGACTTCAAGGCCGATAAGCTCTCGAGCTTTCGCGCGTTCGCCGAACTCTGCATAACTCGCCAAATCATCACGGCGATCAAGACGGCGACGCGCCAGAAGCACATTCCGCTCAATCAGTACATCTCGCTGAACAAGCCGATCTACGACGAGGATAGCGAGCGTACGTTGCTCGACGTCATGGCGTCGCAGAAGACTTCCGACCCCGAAGAACTCGTCGTTACGCAGGAAGTCTCCGACGATATCCGTCAGCGCATCCGTCAAAATCTCTCGGAGCTGGAATCTCAGGTCCTGGAATCATACTTAGAAGGCAAGAGCTACCAAGAGATGGCGCGCGACCTCGGGCGGCACGTCAAGTCCATCGACAACGCCCTGCAACGCGTCAAGCGAAAGATCGAAAAGAACCTCGCCGAGTTCGAGTTCCAGTAGCGAAAACGCCGGCGACGCTTGTGCCGCCGGCGGCTACCCTTTTCCGCTCACGAAGGCATTCAGCCAGCCGAGTACGACCGTCCAACCGCGGTCGTGATCGTCGCGCGACTGCGAATCGGCAAAGCCCGAGTGCGTAACTCTCACCAGCGTCGAGCCGCCGCGCTCCGTTAGATCGAAGCGGACGAGAGTCTGCGCGCGATCGCCCCAATCGTGAGTCCAGGTATAAACGAGTACGCGCGGCGGGTCGATCTCTCGATAGACGCCTTCGACTGCGAAGGTTTGTCCGTCGCTCGAAGTTCCCGTCGTTCGCCATCGTCCGCCGACGCGCAGGTCGGCCTCCATCTGCTCGACGTGGTACTTACCCTCTTCGCCCCACCACTGCGTAAGCTGGTCGGGCTCGGTCAGGGCCGCGAAGATCTTCGAAGCGGGCGCGTCGATTGAAATCTCTTTGACGATCGTATCTGCGGTGCTGGTAGCGCTCATTTCTGTCTCTCCACATGGGCTTTGAGGCGTGCAAGGCTGTGATCCCAGAATCGTTTGTAATCGCCGAGCCAGGCTTCGATCCGTACCAGCGGCGCGGCGTCTAGCTCGCAGAGGCGCGAGGTGCCGCTGCGCGCGTCCTTGACGAGTGCAGCGTCGCGCAGAATGCGCAGGTGCTTCGAGATAGCCGGACGGGAAGTGTAGAAGTTTGCCGCGAGGTCGCCGACCGATCGGCTTCGCTCGCGCAACAGCGCGAGTATCTCGCGACGCGTGGGGTCCGCGAGCGCCTTAAAGAGATCGTCGGTCGAGGGGTGAGTCATCGCGGCAGGCATCCAGTCTCCTTTTGTAACCAAATGGTTACCGATGTAAATCGTAACCAAATGGTTACGAGCTGTCAAGCCTCGCCGAGTTCCTCGACGATCGCCGCATAGACGGCCTCGCGGTCCTCGAAAGGGTCGACGACCATGACCCTCGGCGGACGGCCCGCCGGCTCGATGCAGAGCGTCACCCGCCCCCGCGCGCAGACGTCCATGCAGCTCGTGTTGATCGCGCGTATCTCGCCCCAGCGGCCGTCGGCTTTAAGCCGCTCCTTGAGCCAGTTGCGCAAGTGGAAGTCGCCGATTCGTTCGGCGACTTGCGGGTCTTCCTCGGGAATGCGCTCGCTCAAGCAGCGCTCGCAAACGAGGACGAGGCCGCGCCTCGTCCATTTCGGCTTAACCTCTTGCATCGAGTCGGCGATTACTGCGGCTGCAGCGCTCCGAAGATGTTGCCGTCGAGGTCTTTGAAGTACGCGAGCAGACCGATGCTAGGGATCTCGTGCTTGTCGAACGCGATCGTACCGCCTTTGCCGACGATCGCGTCGAGCGTTTGATCGAGCGACTCGACGACGATCGTGCAGACGTAGCCGTTGACCGCGGCATCGCTGGCCGGCGCGGCGCCCTGGCGGCGGACGATGCCGCCGTCGATACCCGGTCCCTCGCCGGTGGAGACGAGCCAGTAGTCAACCGGACCGTCCCACTTGGATATCTTCCAGCCGAAGACGTCGGTGTAGAACTTCGCTGCGGCTTGCGGATCCGCGGAGTGAATTTCGAAGTGATTAACTCGAGCCATTGAACCTAACTTTCAGCGCGTTGCAAACTGGAGCCGACGGCCGGATTCGAACCGGCGAGCGCTTTCGCGGCCACATTACAAGTGTGGTGCCGTCAACCACTTGGCTACGTCGGCGAATAGCAGGCTGAACTTGTACCCCGGCCGCCGGCAAAACCTGCCGGCACAAGGAAGATACGAGATTTCGCCGTTGAACGGGCGCGCTATGCTCCACCACATCGATATTCACGTTCGCAATCTCGATACGGCCCGCGCGCTCTTCGACGGACTCGCCGAAGAGATCGGCTATCGTCCGCTCGGCAACGACCACGATTTTGCAGGCTATGAAACGATCGCGGGAGGGCGCCCGAGGTTCGGTCTAATTCTCGATCCGGAGCACCGCCCCGGGTCGATGAGGGTCGCGTTCGCGGTCAAAACGCCGGCCCAAGTCGACGCGGCGGCTCGGGTTGCCGCGCGATGCGGCGCGCGCGCGATCGAAGGGCCCGGCCTGCATCCCGAATACGGCGAGTACTACGCGGTCTTTTTCGAAGATGCCGACGGCAACCGGTTCGAGATCATGGCCGACGAAGCGGCGGCCGCGTAAACAGGATGTTTTGCCAGCGCACGGCACGAACGGGGCCGGAGTGACTCGCTCTATGTGGAGATGAAGATGAAGACGTTCGCGGCCGTTTTGCTTCTCGTGACGCTCGGCGCAACCGGGGCCGGCGGGAGCGTGACCGTACAGCCTTCGAGTATCGGCTTCAAGGAGGCGATGGCGGCGTGTCCATCGGGAACGCTCGCCGCGCTCACCCTCACCCTCGGGCACCTGCGCATCGCCGAGGCTTCCGGCGTAGACTCCGACATCGATGACGCGAATCCGAGCGCGCAATCGCTCATGCTTTCGAAAGGCTCGCAGAGCGCGACGGTTAAGATTAACGCCGCAAAGAACGGCGTCGCCGCGAAAAACGTTACTCTGAAATCGGGTGGCCGGGTCGCCTGCGTGGCGCCCGATTAAGAACGCTTCCTTAGCCTAGGTTCCGACGACGATCCAGTCGGTGATCACGTACTGCGCGCCGGTGCTCGTGATCGTGAGCGTGCCGCCGCCGCGTACGTTTATGCGGAAACCTGCGAGTTCGACGTTGCCCTTGGTGATGACGCCGGCGACTTCCGGCTGACGAGCCGGCGTCGTCGCGACGTCGAGATTCTCGCCATCGGAGAACGTCGCGTTGCTGATGCTGAGATTCCACAGCGTTCCGTAACGATACGTTACGGTGAGCGGTATCGAGAACGTATTCGTTGACGTCGCGCCGTTAATCGAGTAGGTGGGTGTCATCATCGGACAGACCGCGTCACCGGAGCGAATGATCGAGAGTCCGCCCGCCGGGGCTTGTACGCTCTTACCGGTTGCGTTTGCCGACCAGGTGGCAAAACGCAGGCCGTCGGTCATGCGCGTGCCGCCGGAGAACGTGCCGCTCTGCCAGCCGAAAGTCGAGTCGAGCGAGGGGATGCCTTTGGCGGTGTAGCCGGCGGAGCTCTGGCAGTAGGCGCTGACGTTGCCGAAGCTCGGCCGCATCACGAGTGCCGCGACCGAGAGCACGCGCTTCGCACCGGGCGTCACGCGGGTTGAGGTACGGGAGAAATCGGTTTTCGTGGCCGCCCCAAAGCGGGTCAGAAAATGCTCGTCTTCGTTGATCTCGCGGACCACCGAGCCAAAGGCATCCGTGACGCCGATCGCCGCCTTCGCGTTCTCGGAGGCCGAGCTGCGGTGGGCGATCAAGGAGTCGGCCGCATCGCTGACCGTCTGCACGCCATCGCCGGAGCGAGGCACGGAAACGCCCGACTGCCCGAATCCGCCGCATCGGGTCAGGAGCAGTCCGAGAAGGGTGGCGAGCGCGAGAGCCGGCAGGCGACTCATCTTCGTGCAGACTCCAAAAAGAGGGCAAGCGAGTTTGCTATGGCTTCCATGGTAAGGGTACCCCATTGGGCGGCACATGAGAAGACCATGAGGACGGCTACCGGAAGCTACTTGGGTTACCTTGTGAGGTTTCACCCTTGCCGAGGAGCGCCTCGTTGGGGTATCGTACCCAGGGTTCGCCAATAAGTTTGCGAGATCTCGGGGGTAGGTGGCCGAGTGGTTAATGGCACCAGACTGTAAATCTGGCGCGCGAAAGCGCTACGCTGGTTCAAATCCAGCCCTGCCCAGTTCGCGGGCGTTGCATAGTGGTAATGCCCTTGCCTTCCAAGCAAGAGTCGCGGGTTCGATTCCCGCCGCCCGCTCCA
>JBAQAW010000043.1:0-2592 GCA_049285915.1 Candidatus Cybelea sp.
AGGTCGTGCGCGAGTGCGGCGCCGATATCGTCGACATTAACTTCGGCTGTCCGGCGCCGAAGGTCACCAAGACCAACGGCGGCTCGGCCTGCCTGCGCGACCCGCAGCGCTGCGAGGCGATCATGCGGGCCGTCGTCGAGGCCGTGGATTGTCCGGTGACGATGAAGATGCGGCTGGGATGGAGCGAAGACGCGCTCGTCTACCTCGACGTCGCGCGCCGCGCGCAAGCGGCCGGCGTCCAAGCGGTGACGCTTCACGCGCGCACCGCAAAGCAGTTTTACAAGGGCGAGGCCGACTGGGAGCACATCGCCCGATTGAAGCAGGGCGTCGAGATTCCGGTGATCGGCAACGGCGATCTCGACGATCCGCATCTCGCGATGGCGCGCATGCGTGAAAGCGGCGTGGATGCGATCATGCTCGGGCGCGCAACGCTCGGCAATCCCTGGCTCATCTCGCAGATCGCCGATCTCATGGAGGGCCGCGAGGCGCGTCCGTTGCCGCCGCCGGCAGACCGGTTACGTTTTGCCATCGTTCACTATCGCACGATGGTCGAAGAGCTGGGCGAGCCGCGCGCCGTTCCGCAGATGCGCAAACACATCGCGCTCTATCTCAAAGGCATTCCGGGCGCGGCCGCGCTGCGCGAGCGCATGATGCGAATCGAGAGCGCAGCCGAGGCGATCGAGACGATCGAAGCGACGATCGCTCGCCTCGAGTCGGCGGCGCTGGTGGCGGCGTGATCGAAGCGCGCGACGATCTCTACGGCGCCGCCTCGCCGCAAGAACTCGCATCGGAGACCTACGAGAACTACAAGCGGTTCGTGAATCCGCCGCTGGCGCGCGTGATGAAGATCTCCGGATCGCCCGTCGAGGTGCGCGCGCAGGGCGCGACGATCTGGGATCAGAGCGGGAAGGCCTATCTCGATTTTGCCGGCGGCTACGGCGTCTTCACGCTCGGGCACAGCCATCCGCGCGTGCTCGCCGCGGTGCGCGCGCAGCTCGAGCTGATGTCGCTCTCGGGCAAGACGATGTTCAACGCGATGCTGGGGCGCGCCTCGCGCCGCCTCGCCGAGCTGGCTCCCGGCGATCTCGAGATCTCTTTTTGGTGCAACAGCGGAACCGAGGCGATCGAGGGCGCGATGAAGCTTGCGCGCGCCGCCACCGGACGGGCGAAGATCGTCGGCACGCTCGATGCCTATCACGGAAAGACGCTGGGCGCGCTCTCGGTAAGCGGCCGCGAAGCCTTTCAGCGCCCCTTCCGCCCGCTGCTCGCGGACTCGCTCTGCATTCCCTACGGTCGCAGTGACGTACTCGATGAAGCCTTGAACGACGCTGCGGCGTTTCTCGTCGAGCCGGTGCAAGGGGAAGGGGGCGTTAACGTGCCGCCGGCCGGATATCTGCGCGCCGTTCGCGAGGCATGCGATCGAAGCGGGGCACTCTTTATCGCCGACGAGGTGCAGACCGGCCTGGGCCGTTGCGGGTATCGCTTCGGCTGCGATCGCGACGGCGTCGTGCCCGACGTCATGACGCTTGCCAAAGGACTCTCGGGCGGCGTCGTTCCGGCCGGCGCGTTCATCGCGCGTCCCGGCGTTTGGACCCGCGCGTTCGGCAAGGAACCGCTGCTGCATACCTCGACCTTCGGCGGCAGCGAGCTTGCCTGCGCCGCGGCGTTGGCGGCGATGGACGTGCTCGAAGAAGACGGGCTCGCGCAGCGCGCCCGAACGCTGGGAGAACGGCTGCTCGCCGGCGCGCGCGCGATCGGCGCCGAGCATCCCGCGGTCGTGCGCGAGGTTCGCGGCTTGGGCCTGCTCGTCGGCGTCGAGCTGAGCCACGAAGGGTATGGCGGCTGGATTATTCCGGAGATGCTCAAAGCCGGCGTGACCGCGGCGTGGACGCTCAACCAGCAGCGCGTGATCCGCATGGAACCGCCGCTGATCGTGACGGAGAGCGAGATCGACCGCGCGATCGACGCGCTGCGCGGCGGCGTTGCCACGGCCCACGCGAAGTTGGGCGTGCTGTAACCGCCGCACGATGCCGTATGTCGAGAGCACGATAGTGATTGATGCACCCGCGCAACGCGTCTACGAGTTGGCCAAGGATCAGGAGCATTTCCCGCAGTTTATGCCCGACGTCGAGACCGTGACGATCCTCGAGCGCCGCGCCGACGGCGTGATCTCGCGTTGGAAGACGCTGGTCGAAGAAGCGCCGATCGAGTGGACGGAGGACGACCGCTTCGACGACGCCGCGCTGCGCATCGATTACCGGTTGATCGAGGGCGACCTCGACAAGTTCGAAGGCGCCTGGACCTTCGAGAATCGCGACGGCCGCACGCACGTCGTGCTCGGCGTCGATTTCGATTTCGGCGTCCCGACGCTCGCCGAGCTCATCGGCCCCACGCTCGAGCGCAAAGTGCGCGAGAACAGCGAGATGATGCTGGCGGCGCTGAAGCGTCAAGCGGAGGCGAGCGCTACGTGATGCCTCGGAACACGCCCTAAGTGAATAGATTCTGTTTCGTCATTCATCCGCTCTCGCTGCAGGATATCGAGCGCTACGAGCCCGGCGCGAAAGGCAAGGGCGAGCCGATTCTGCGCAAGAT
>JBAQAW010000044.1:0-90101 GCA_049285915.1 Candidatus Cybelea sp.
GTAATGTGATTCCCCGACCGGTTGAAGGCGAGCCCGAGTGCCTCCATCGTTCGCCGAACGGGAACGTAGAGTAGGTTTCGCTCGAATCGCGGCGGCGGATCGATCGAGAGGACCTCACCGTTGATGATGATGCCGATCGGTGCCTTCGAATGGGATTTTGGCGCAGGCGCAGCAGCGGCTAGCAACAGCAGCGACAGCGCGGCGCAGCCTGCTCTGAGCACAGTCGAAGGGCTCCACTTCACGTTACTCCAGCACTTCCCGATAGACGTCGGCGGTCGCCCGCGCGCAGCGATCCCAGGTCAGCCCGCGCGCGGCCTGTAGCCCTACGTTGACCGACCGCTCACGCTCACCCTGGTCGACGAGCATGCGTCCCAGCAGCGCCGCCAGCCGCCTCCAGTCGCGCGCAGGAAACGTCCAGGCGGCGGATTCGACGGCCCGCGGCACCGAATCGGCGCAGGCGATCACCGGGCAGCCGGCGGCCATCGCCTCGAGCACCGGAAGGCCGAACCCCTCCCGCAAGGAGGGTGAGACCAGCGCCCGAGCGCCCGCGTAATACGATGCGAGCCGATCTTCCGGGACGTCGCCCAGCGCCACGATCGAGCGGCTCGAAGCGCTTCGCTGCTGAATCTCTCCGCCGAAATCGTCTGGACCCGTGACGTACAGGTCTACGTCGAGTTCCGGCGGCAGCGCCGACCACGCCTCGAAGAGCGTTGCCAGGTCCTTGTGCGTGCGATGGTTGCCTACGTAGAGCACGTACGGCCGCGGCCCGGCAAACGGTGCGCCCGGCTCGAAGAACGACTCGGATACGCCAAGCGGGATCACGCGAATCTTCGCGCGTTTGACGCCGAGCAGTTCGACGAGATCTTCGACCGTTCGCGGGTCGTCGGTGACGACGCGCGCCGCGCGCGCGCACGCCGCGCGCACGACCGTCTCGTAATACGGCCGAACCTTGGCTTTGAAGTGATGCGGAAAGCGAAGGTGGATCAGGTCGTGGATCGTTACGACGAACCGCACCGGCACGATCACGGGAACGTAGAGCGCGAGGAAGTGCGCGAGATTCAGGCGCGCCCGCTTCATCGCAAGCGGCAGCCCAATCTGTTCCTGCCAGCCGAAGTTGCCGCCGTGTGTGAAGGGCACGTAGTCGTATTCGGGCGCGACGCGCGGCAAGCGCGCCACCAACTCGCGTAGGTACGCTTTCATGCCGGCCGAGAGCTGCCGCGTTTCCCGCGCATCGAGTCCGATGCGCGCGCCGCTCATCGTCTCAACGCTTCCACAGTGCTTTGCGCATCGCCACCGCCGGATAGAAGGCAGAGCGATAGGCGACGTACCAGCCGCGCGGACCATCGAGCAGCGCGGCCTTCGCCAGCAGCAGCCATGCAAGGCGCAGCAATCCTGTGCCGCCGGCAGCCGCTAGGGCCGCCGCCGAAGCATGCATCTGCTGCGCCTCGAGCGTCGTGTAGCGGTCGTACTTCGCGCGGTAGGCCGCGGCGTCGGGATACGAATAATGCAGCAGCGTTCCCGGCAGCTCGCTGGTGGGGCCGTCGCTCGTCCAGGCCTCGTGAATCGGCGCCTCGCCAGCGGCCGCGGGCCGCGCGGCGAGCTTGACGCGATCCCGGCGAAAGAGCCGCACCAGCGGCTCGTTGCTCCAGATTCGCATCGGATGGCCGCAGAAATAGGTCGTCCGGCGCACGACGTAGGCGTCGACGTTCTCCGCCGCGCCGCCGATCGCATCGCGCAACACGTCGTCGAGCGCTTCGTCGGCATCGATCATCAAGACCCAAGGCGTCTCGACCTGCTCCAGTGCAAAGCGCCGCGCGTCGACGAAATCGGTCCAGTCGCGTTCCAAGACGGTCGCACCGGCGCTGCGGGCAAACTGCACCGTATGATCGCGCGAGCGGGCGTCGAGTACGAGAATCCGGATTCCACGGGGCAGGCTCGTGAGGGCCCGCGGCAGGTTGCGCTCTTCGTCGCGCGTGAGGACGACGGCGGTGATTAGGCCTGCGTCCAGGTCGCCGCCTCGCGCACGTTCGTGCGACCGTCGATTCGCTCTTGGTGCGCCAGCGCCGCAGCGATGAAGTCGCGATAAAGCGGCGCCGGGCGATTCGGCCGCGACTTGAACTCAGGGTGAGCCTGCGTCGCGACGAACCACGGATGCATTTCGGTGGGAAGCTCGATGACTTCGACGAGCCGCGTTTTATCCACGAAGTGATGTCCCGAGAAACGCATGCCGTGCTCTTCGAAGATCGGGCGGTAGCGATTGTTGAACTCGTAGCGATGGCGATGGCGTTCGCTGATCTCCAGCTCGCCGTAGGCGCGCGCCGCCAAGCTCCCCTCTTCCAGCGTGCAGGAGTAGGTCCCCAGCCGCATCGTGCCGCCGTACATCTCGAGGTTCCGCTGGTCGGGCATGAAGTCGATCACCGGATCGAGGCTCGTTTCGTCGACTTCGCTGGTCATCGCATCGGGAAGCCCGCACACGTTGCGCGCGAACTCGACGCAGGCGAGCTGCATGCCGTAACAGATCCCCAGAAACGGGATCTTTCGCTCGCGGACGTACTCGATGGCGCGCAGCTTGCCCTTGACGCCGCGCGCACCGAATCCAGGCGCAACGACGACGCCGTGCGCGCCTCGCAGAACGTCGAGCCCCTCTCTTTCGATCAGCTCGGAGTCGATGCGCTTGATCTCAACGGCGGCGTGATAGAAGACGCCCGAGTGCGCGAGCGACTCGTTGATCGAGATGTAGGCGTCTTTGAGTTCGACGTACTTTCCGACGAGGGCGATCGTGACGTGGCGTTCGGGGTGCAGCAAACGATCGGCGATGCCGACCCAGTCGTCGAGCATCGGCCGAGACGGCGGCAGGCCCAGCTTGCGAATCGCCGCCTGCGCCAATCCCTCGGCTTCGAGATTGAGCGGCACCTGGTAGATCGTCCGCGCGTCGACGTTCTGCACCACCGCGCCCGGCGGGACGTCGCAGAAGAGCGCGATCTTCTCTTTGAGTTCGAGCGGCATCGGCAGCGCCGCTTGCGTCCGGCAGACGATCGCGTCGGGCGAGATGCCGATTCCACGCAGTTCGCGCACCGAGTGCTGCGTCGGCTTGGTCTTCAACTCGTCGGCGGCTCCAAGATGCGGGACGAGCGTCAAGTGAACGTACATCACGTTCTCGTCGCCGACGTCGTAGCGCATCTGACGGATCGCTTCGAGGAACGGGAGCGACTCGATGTCGCCGACGGTTCCGCCGACCTCGACGATGCAGACCTCCGCGTGGCTCGCCTCGGCGACGCGTTTGACGTGCGCCTTGATTTCGTTGGTGATGTGGGGGATGACCTGAACGGTAGCGCCGAGGTAGTCGCCGCGGCGTTCCTTTTCGATCACCGAGTTGTAGACTTGGCCCGTCGTGACGTTGTTCGCGCGCTGCAAATTCTCGTCGATGAAGCGCTCGTAATGGCCGAGGTCGAGGTCGGTCTCCGCCCCGTCTTCGGTCACGAAGACCTCGCCGTGCTGGTACGGATTCATCGTACCGGCATCGACGTTGATATACGGGTCGAGTTTTTGGATCGACACGCTGAAACCGCGTGACTTCAGTAGACGTCCGAGCGAGGCAGCCGTGATGCCTTTGCCGAGCGAACTCACGACGCCCCCGGTGAAGAATATATACTTCGCCATCTCGGGCGGTTATCGTTCGCTGGAGCCACCCCGAGAACCTCGGTTGGTGCCGGCCCGGGCTTAGTTCTCTTGGCGTCCGGCCCGGACGTAGCGGTCGAGCCCCGCGTAGTCGCGGTGCACGGAGATCGCAAAGCCCGGCAGTGAAGAACGGACCAGTTCGCTCAATCCGCCGATCGTCGGGGGCGCGGCTTCGAGGAGCACGAGCGCTCGCGGATTGAGCATCGTGGGAAGATCGGCCAGCAGCCGCCGGTAGCAGTGGAGGCCGTCCGAGCCGCCGTCGAGTGCGACCCTGGGCTCGAATGCGATCGGATCGGGGCGCTCCGGAACGTCCTTCGTTGGAATGTACGGCAGGTTCGCCAGCACGAGGTCGAAGCACGCGTGCTTCACCGGCTCGGCCAAATCGCCATGATGGAACCGGCAGCGATCCGCCACCTCCAAACGCGCCGCATTGCTTCTCGCGACCTCCAGTGCCGCGATCGAGATATCCGTCGCGTCGACGCGCGCATTGGTCTGCGCGGCAATCGTGCAGGCGATCGCGCCGGAGCCGGTGCCGACGTCGAGTACGGCGGCGGTTGCGCCGCCGATAAACGCAAGCGCTTCGTCGATGAGATGTTCGGTTTCGGGTCGGGGAATCAGGACGCTCTCATCGACGACGAACTCGCGGCCGTAAAATCCGGCCGACCTCACGAGATACGCCGCCGGCATGCCGGTATCGCGTCGCTCGCAAAGTACGCGGAACTTCAATTCGGATTCGGGGGAGAGCGGCGTCTCTCCGTAGGCGGCGATCCAGGCCCGCGATCGTCCGAGCGCGTGCTCCAGCAGGAGCAGCGCGTCGGCCCGCGCCGATTCACGCTCGCGCAGCCGCGCCGTCGCCTCGGAGAGGGCGGTAGCGAGGGTGCTCACACGCGTTCGCCGGCGAGGCGCCGTGCTTGCTCGTCGGCCAGAAGCTCCTCGGCGATGCGTCCGAGATCGCCGTCGACGATCCCGCGGATGTTGCCGTAACTGCGGTTGATCCGATGATCCGTCACGCGGTCTTGCGGAAAGTTGTAGGTTCGAATCTTTTCCGAGCGTTCGCCGGTGCCGACTTGCGAGCGCCGCAACGAGTCGGTCGCCTCTTCCTGTTCGCGCCGCTTGCGATCGAAGAGCGTCGCGCGCAGCATCTGCATCGCCCGTTCGCGATTCTGCTGCTGCGACCGTTCCTGCTGCGAGGCGACGATGATGCCGCTCGGCACGTGCGTGATGCGGATCGCCGACTCCGTCTTGTTCACGTGCTGGCCGCCGGCGCCCGACGCCTTATACGTATCGACTTGAAGGTCGGACGACTTGATCTCGATTTCGCCATCGTCTTCTTCTACCTGCGGCAGCACCGCGACCGTCGCGGTGCTCGTATGAATGCGACCCTGCGCCTCGGTCGCCGGAACGCGTTGCACGCGGTGAACGCCGGATTCGTGCTTGAGCAAGCGATACGGTTGATCGCCCTTAACGGCAAAGACGATCTCCTTGTAGCCGCCCGCTTCGCTGAGGCTCTCCGAAACGAGCTCGACTCGCATCCCGACGGTCTCGGCGAAGCGCATGTACATGCGCGCGAGGTCGCCGGCGAAGATCGCCGCTTCGTCGCCGCCGGTGCCGGCGCGGATCTCGACAAAGACGTCCTTCGAGTCGTTACCGTCGCGCGGGACCATCAGCGCCGCGAGCTGCGTCTCGAGCTGCGCGCCGCGTTCTTGCAGCGCGCGGTTCTCAGCCTGCGCGAGTTCGCGCAGCTCGCCCTCTTCTTGGCGAGCCAGCTGCTCGTTTGACGCGATTTCGGCGCGCAGTTCGGCGAGCCGGCGAAAAGTCTGCACCGGCGCCTCGAGTTGCGCGCGCTCCTTTACGAGCGCGGTGTAGCGCGTTTGGTCGAAGGTTCCCGAAGGATTGGCGAGCGTCGCTTCGATCTCGTCGAAGCGCCGGGCCATCGTGTCGAGGCGTTCGGAGAGCGCGTCAGTCTGCGGCGCCGTTAGACTGAAGCAGCGGCCTTCTTCGCATCGCGAGTGGCCTGGCGGGCTGCAGCCTCCTCTTGCTTCTTGCGGGCGGCGGCGGTGCGCTGATTGAACTTATCGACGCGACCGGCCGTATCGACCAGTTTCTGCTGGCCGGTAAAGAGCGGATGGCACGCGGCGCAAATCTCGACGGCGATCTCGGGAATCGTCGAACCGGTGGTGAAAGTATTGCCGCATGCACAGTGCACGCGCGCCTCGGGAAACCACTTGGGATGAATCTTACTCTTCACAGCCATAGCATTATATCAGAGGTGGCAAGCAGGGGCAGGGCCCGGAGGAGGCTCGCGCGCGCCGCGAAAAGGTTTTGTACGTGAAGCCCACTTCGTTCGTCGTCTTTGCAAGCAGCGCGCTGCTTGCGCTCGCGGTCTTTACCGGATCACCGCGCGGGCAGGTCGCCGTTGCAGCGACTCCGCCCCCGTCGCCGCCGCCGATCAGCGGCGCGGTCACCCCGCCGCCTCCGCCCGCCGCGGACCCCCCTTCGAGCCTACCGACGCCCTCGGCTACCTATCCGATGGGCGGAATAGCCTCGCCGGCCGCCTCAGGGACCCCGAGCCCGCCGCCACCGACGGCCCGGAAGGGACTCGACGGGGTCTGGGAGGTCGCGATCCAGCATCCCAACACCACCGACTACACCCACTTTTACATCAAGCAGCAGGGCGACCAGCTGAGCGGCACCTATCTCGATGCCAAGAACAAGAAGTATCCGCTTGTCGGCACGATCGACGGCCAAAACGTCCGCTTGATCGTAACGATGCCCGGCGGCACGACAATCCTCGCGCAGGCCAGACTCGACGGAATGACCGACATGGTCGGCATCCTTTCCATGGCCGGCGGAGATACCGCGTTCACCGCTTCGTATCGGCCCAAAGAAAAGTGGATCGAGAACATCAACGCGTCACCGGGGGGAATGGGCGGGCAGTCCGGAGGCTACACACCCCCCTAGCTGGGAAGCTTCGGGGTGGTGACATTCCGCAGCCCAGTCGCTTTGCTAAGCTAGGACGCGGACTGCTCCGCGAGGCGGCGCTCCACGTACGGCACGAGCCCGCCGGCGTCGATGAGCGAACGCATGAACGGCGGAAACTCAGCGGCTTGATAGGTCGTGCCTTTGCTGATGTTGCGCACGATGCCGGTCGCGGGCTCGAGTTCGATCTCGTCGCCCATTTCGATTCCGTCGACGGCTTCGGCCGACTCGAAGATCGGTAGACCGATGTTGAGCGCGTTGCGGTAAAAGATGCGCGCGAAGCTTTTGGCGATGACGGCCGAGGTGCCGGAGCCTTTGATCGCGATCGGCGCGACTTCGCGGCTCGACCCGCAGCCGAAGTTTGTGCCGGCGACGATGATGTCGCCCGGTTTCATCCTGGCCGTATACTCGGGATCGAGGCCTTCCAGCGCGTGCTTGCCCAGCTCGGCCTGATCGACGATGTTGCAATACTTTCCCGGAATGATGACGTCGGTATCGACGTTCTTGCCGTATTTGTGCGCGTGACCGCGCAGACTCTCTTCCACGTTAGACTCCCACCAACTCGAGAACGCGAGGATCGGTAATCCGGCCGGTCAGCGCCGAGGCAGCGCAGGTGGCCGGTGAAGCGAGGTAGATCTCGGCTTTGGGCGAGCCCATGCGCCCGACGTAGTTGCGGTTGGTCGTCGAGATCGCGCGCTCGTTGTCGCCGAGCGTTCCCATGTGACCGCCGAAGCAGGCGCCGCAGCCGGGGGTGTTCACCGCGCAGCCCGCGGCGGCAAGGGTCGTCAGGATCCCTTCATCCGCGGCCTTCATCCAAACTTTCTGCGATCCCGGATTGACGATGACGCGAAGATTCGGCGCGATCTGCTTGCCCTGGAGGATCTTGGCGACGATGCGAAGGTCTTCGATGTAGCCGTTGGTGCAGGAGCCGATGAAGACCTGATCGACCGGGAGCGTATCGCGCGTCACCTCGGAGATCGGATGCACGTTATCGGGCGTGTGCGGACAGGCGACCTGCGGCTCCATTCCGCCGATGTCGATCGAGATCGTGCGCTCGTAGACGGCGTCGGCATCGGCGCGCTCGACCAGGAACGGGCGATCGGTGCGCTCTTCGACGTAGGCAATCGTTTTTTCGTCGGCGTGGAAGATCCCGTTCTTCGCGCCCGCTTCGATCGCCATGTTGGCCATCGTGATTCGCCCGGTGATCGAGAGCTCGTCGACGGTGGTTCCGTGGTACTCGATGGCACGGTACGTTCCGCCGTCGATGCCAAGCTCGCCGACGGTGCGCAGCATGATGTCTTTTGCGTAGACCATCGGGCCGGGCGTTCCGCTGTAGACGAGTTTGATCGAGGCCGGAACCTTCAGCCAGACTTCACCGAGCACGAAGGCGGCCGCGATGTCCGTCGAGCCCATTCCGGTGGCGAACGCGCCAAACGCTCCGTAGGTGCAGGTGTGTGAATCGCCGCCGACGATCAACTCGCCGGGCGCTACCAAACCCTCCTCGGGCAGGACGACGTGCTCGATACCGCCGCGGCCGACGTCGAAGAAGTGCTCGATCTTCTGCTCGGCGGCAAAGTCTTTCATCAGCTTCGCAAGGCCCGCCGACTGCGCATCCTTCGCCGGCACGAAGTGGTCGGCGACGAGCGCGATTCTCGCGGGATCGAAGACTCGGCTCGCACCTTTTATGCCGCGCATCACTTTGATCGCGACCGCCGCGGAAAGCTCGTTTGCGAGAACGAGATCGGCCTTCGCGTTAATGATTTGCCCCGGTTCGACGCGTTCGAGCCCCGAGTGCCGCGCGAGAATCTTTTCGGTCAGTGTCATGCCCATGATAAGAGGATTATAAGGCGAAGTAGGGGTCGAGACCTCTGAAATGCAGCACGAGCGAGAATTCGGTTTTGCAACGCGCGCGATTCATGCCGGGGCGGCGCCCGACCCGGCCACCGGCTCGCGCGCGGCCCCGATTTACCAGACGGCGTCCTTCGTCTTCGGATCCACCGAGCAGGCGGCAGAGCTCTTTGCGTTGCGCAGTTACGGTCACATTTATAGCCGCATCAGCAATCCGACCGTCGCCGCGTTCGAGGAACGAATGGCCAGCCTCGAGGGCGGCCTTGGCGCGATTGCCTTTGCAAGCGGCCTAGCGGCGCAGCTCTGCACGGTGTTGACGCTCGCGCAGGCGGGCGACCATTTAGTCTGCACGCAAAACGTCTACGGCGGGACCGTTACCCAGCTCAGCGTCACCGTCAGGCGGATGGGTATCGAGACGACGTTTGTCTCGGCCGAGGATCTCGACGCGGTTCGCGCGGCGATCCGCCCGGAGACGAAGCTGCTCTTCGTTGAGACGGTCGGCAACCCGTCGGGCATCGTCGCCGATCTGCGCGCGTTCGCGGAGGTCGCGCACGAAGCCGGGATCCCCCTGGTGGTCGACAACACGTTTGCGACGCCCTATCTCTGCCGGCCGATCGACTTCGGCGCCGACGTCGTCCTCCACTCGGCGACGAAGTTCATCAACGGGCACGGCACGGCGATCGGCGGCGTGCTGATCGAATCGGGGAAATTTCCCTGGGACGGCGGTCGCTTTCCCCTGCTTTCGACCCCGAGCCCGGGCTATCACGGGAAAGTCTTTACCGAGACGTTCGGCGAGTACGCGTTTTTGATGCGCGCGCGTGCGGAAGTCTCGCGCGACGTCGGTGCCGCGATGTCGCCGATGGAGGCGTGGCTGATGCTCATCGGCCTCGAAACGCTCGAGCTTCGGATGCAGCGCCACGTCGGCAATGCGCGCGCCGTCGCCGCGTTCTTGCGCGATCGCCCCGAAGTGGCGTGGATCCGCGAACCGGAGATCGGTTCGATCTTTACCTTCGGCTTGAAGGGTGGACGTGAGGCCGGGCGGCGTTTCATCGACGCGCTCGAGCTCTGGAGCCACTTAGCCAACGTCGGCGACGCCAAGAGCCTGGTCATCCATCCCGCGTCAACGACGCACTCGCAACTCTCCGACGAGGAGCTCCGCAAGGCGGGCGTCGAGCCCGAGAGCATCCGGCTCTCCGTCGGACTCGAAGAGGTCGACGATCTCCTATGGGATCTCGGGAACGCTCTGCGCGCCTCGCAATGATTCTGACGACCCCTTCCCGTCGCCGCGAGCTGCTGGCGGCGATATCGACGATCGCGATGGTCGGCGCGTCGAGCAATCCTCTGCGTCCGAGCTATACCGTCTTCTCATATCTGCGGACGCAGACTCCCTACGACGTAACGCCGATCAATCCGACGCTCTCCGAGATAGACGGCGTCGCTGCCTATCCGTCGCTGAAAGCCTACGCGCAGGCGCGCGGCGCTCCCGATCTCGTCAGCGTCTTTCGGCGTCCGAGCGAACTCGTCGCGATCGTGCAAGAGGCTATCGCCATTGGGGCTCCGGCGATCTGGTTCCAATACGGCGTCGTCAACGATGAAGCCATCGCGCTCGCCGACGGAGCCGGCATGAACGTCGTCGTCGACCGCTGCATCAAGGTCGAACACGCGCGTTTCCGCGGCGGCCTTTCGACGAGCGGGCTCAACAGCGGCCTGATTACTTCCCGAAGGCGAGCGCTCTAAGGTCCTCGGCGTCGAGCGAACAGCCGCGAGGCTCCGCGCCGAGGCTGCGCCCGAGCAACACGAAGCCGTCGTCGTCCGCCAGCCCGAGATCTTCGGTTTGAATCGCCATGCACGAGGAACGATTCGCGAGGTCGACGTGAAGCAGCGAGCCGATCTCACCCGGCGGAAGCGTCTTGCGATCGGGGCCGACGACGCGCACGCGAAGCCACGGCGGCGAGGATTTTCGGCGCGTGGCCACCGCATCGCGCCGCGGCAAACTATCGTAGTGTTGAGAGGTGAGCTCCGTCATCCCGTATTCGGCCACGATCTGCTCGCTGCCGATGCCGAGCCGATCGCCGGCACGCCGGTAGAGAGACTCTCGCGATACTTCACGCGTGCGCCCCTTAAAGCCGCCGGTCTCCATCACGCGCGACCGGTCCGGAAGGCGAACGCGCAGATTCGCCGTTTCCATCGCTTCGAGTAAGTGGAGCAGCGCGAACGCGGTTGCGGCTAAGCAAACCGCACGCCCCTGCGCGACGGCCTCCTGCAGATCGTTCCACAACGAATCGAAGCGCAGCCGGCCATCCCGGAGGTACCAGCCGGTCTTCCCGTCGCCGCGGCTCTGCGCGACTCGTCCCATCATATAGCCGAGCGATGAGTGCGGCGATTCCTGCGGGTTCGGGACGAGGTTGAGGTAGCGCAGCGCCGCGTCGTCCTGCAGGACGAAACGGTCGAAGCCGGCGAGCAGCGCGGCGTCGTAGAGCGCGGAGCTTTCGAGGTAGTGCCTTCCGCTGCGCGCGGCCGTCGTACCGCTGGTCTCGAAAATTAGCTGCGCGCCGGCGGGATCGAAGGTCGTAATCGCCGCCTCTTTAAAGGCGGGAGCCGGAACGGCGGGGATTGCCTCCCACGACGGCGGCAGCGAATCGGGCGTGATGCCGAGCCGCTCGCAATAACGCGCATATGGTTGGTTGTAACGCAGCTGGTGCGCAAAGATCCGCAGCGCCAGATCGTCGAAAGCGCGCTCCTCGAGCTCTTCGCCTCGCCGGTGCCATGCCGCAATGGCTGCGAGGATCTCCGAGTCGAGTGCGCGCGCTTCCGCTTCGTAGCTCATGGTCCAGTCACACTTCGACTCCGCTCAGGATGGCACCCGAACTCGTCCTTCGACGAGCTCAGGATGACAACTTTAGCGGTGCTTAGCTGACGATTTCGATGAGCGAGAGCTCGGCGGCGTCGCCTTGCCGGACTCTCGTCTTCGTGATCCGGGTATAGCCCCCGGTCCGGCCCTTCAGCGCCGGGGCGATCTGCTCGACCAGCTTCTTGACGACCGCGGGTTCGGTGAGATACTCGGCGACCTGGCGCCGCGCCGAGAGATCGCCGGCCATTGCCGTCGTGATCAAGCGTTCGGCGATGCGGCTGATCTCCTTGGCTTTGGTTGAGGTCGTCTCGATCTTCTCGTGTTTGAAGAGCGACGTGGCGAGGTTGCGCAGCAGGGCCTTGCGATGACCGTCGGTGCGGGAGAGTCGTTTATAGGCGATCGAATGCGGCATGTCGTTTCACGACGCTACGCTTGGCGCAGCGTCAACCCCCTCTCAGCAAGAACCTGTTTAATCTCATCGAGCGACTTCTTACCGAAGTTGCGCATCTTCATGATTTCGTCTTCGGTTAGGTCGAGCAGCTCGGAGACCTTCGAGATGCCCGCGCGCTTGAGGCAGTTGAACGAGCGCACGGAGAGGTTGAGCGTCTCGACCGGGATATCCCACTCGTTCGGCGGCGCTTCCGGGAGAGGCTCGGCCCGGTTGTTGAACGAGACGAAAAGGTCGAGTTGCTCCTGCATGATCGCGGCTGCTTGCGAGAGCGACTCGTCGGGCGTGATCGAGCCGTTGGTCTCGACTTCGATCGTCAGGCGATCGAAATCGACGCTCTGGCCGACGCGCGTGTCGTCCACCGTGAAGTTTACCTTGCGGATCGGCGAGAAGATCGAGTCGAGCGGAATCAGGCCGATCATGTGCTCGACGTTGCGCTGGCGATCTGCCATAACGTAGCCGCGCCCCTTTTCGACGCCGATCTCCATCGTGAGCTTCGCGTCCTTCGACGAGAGGCTGCAGAGGCGGTAGGTCGGATCGAGAATCTCGACGTCGGCATCGGGAACGATGTCGCCGGCGGTTACGTCGCGGGCTCCGCTGACGGAGAGAGTCAGCACCTTCGGCTCCTCGCTGTTGAGCTTGACCGGGAGACCCTTGAGGTTGAGCATTAGGGCAATCGTATCTTCGGCCATCCCCGGGATCGTCGAGAACTCGTGCAGCACGCCGTCGATCTTCATGTACGTGACGGCGGCGCCCGGAATCGAACTCAGCAGAACGCGACGCAGCGCGTTGCCGAGCGTGATTCCAAAACCCCGCTCGAGCGGCTCGATGACGAACTTGGCATAGTTGTCGCGACGCTCGCGAACTTCGATGGCTGCGCCGACCGGCGTTTCCAGCATGGTCATGGTGGCTTTTCGTTTTCCTTTGTACTGCTTACGTTATCCGCGCGCCGTCCCCGACGGTGCACGATCGTACGCCTAGCAGCAGAGTAGTGGTTGTATTATAGCTTGCCCTGAGCTTGTCGAAGGGATTATCGCGAATAAAATTCGACGATGAGCTGCTCGTCGACCGGCGTGTCGATTTGCTCGCGCGGCGGACCCTGGAGCAGCACTTTGGCCGTCTTCTCCTGATCGTTCCATTCGAGCCACTCGGGAGGCCGGCGGCTCTGGGCGACCTCGAGATTCGATTCGAAAATCGGCGACTTCATGCTCGCCGGGGCGATCGAGATGACGTCGCCCGCGCGGACGACGTACGACGGAATGTTGACGATCCTTCCGTTCACGCGGAAGTGCCGGTGGGTGATCAGTTGGCGAGCCTGCGCGCGGCTCGTCGCGAGGTTCAACCGGTACACGACGTTGTCGAAGCGCCGTTCCAGCAGCTGCAGGAAGGTGCGCCCCGTCTGGCCCGGCACGCGCGCCGCCTCACGGAAGTAGTTCTTGAACTGAGTCTCGTGAACGCCGTAGTAGCGGCGCATCTTCTGCTTCTCGCGCAGCTGCCGTCCGTATTCCGAAACCTTACTGCGGGACTTGTTGCCGGTCGTCTTCTGGCCGGGTGCGGTGCCGCGCCGCTCGACCGCGCAGTTGCGGGAGAGACAACGGTCGCCCTTGAGGAAGAGTTTGATCTTTTCGCCGGTCTTGCTCGCGGCCGTCTCACGACGGCAGAGGCGGCAGACGGGGCCGGTATAACGTGACATCCCGCTCCTTACACCCGGCGCCGCTTCGGCGGGCGGCAGCCGTTATATGGAATCGGCGTGACGTCTTTGATCATCGTGATCTCGAGCCCGGCGGCCTGCAGCGAGCGAATCGCCGCCTCGCGCCCGGCGCCCGGGCCTTTGACCAGCACCTCAGTCGATTTCATCCCGTGTTCCATCGCCTTGCGCGCGGCAGCCTCGGCCGCCATCTGGGCGGCGAACGGCGTCGACTTCTTCGAGCCCTTGAAACCGAGATTACCGGCAGATGCCCACGAAATAACGCCGCCGTGCGGGTCGCTGATCGTTACGATCGTATTGTTGAACGAGGCGTGGACGTGTGCGACGCCCGCCAGGACGTTCTTGACCTCGCGTTTGCGCCGTGTCTTCGTTTGCTTTTTGGCAGCCAAAGTCTCTCCCGATTAGGACGTGGTGGTTCGCCGGCGCCTTAAAGGCGCCAAGAAGGTATCTTACCTTAGGCGGCGCGGCCCGGTCAATGAGGGGTCCCCTACCCAAAGGTGGGGGCCCGGCCGTTTTGGCCGAGCCCCGCTTCACTGTCAGGATGGCGCGGGCGGCCCCGCGCGGTTGCTTGCTTAGATTAGGGGTAGAGCAACCGGAAGCCCAAACCGGCGAACGGGCCGTTGTAGCTGCGGTTGACGGGAGCATTCTGCTTATTGCTCCACTGATCGCCCATCCAGCCGGCCTCGATGAAGATCGGGCTGTTGCCGATCACGTAGTTCAAACCGACCTGGTATTTCAGGATGTTGTACTGCAGATCGTAGGTTTTCGGGTTGATCGGCGCGCTCGCCAGATTCGAGTACGTGCCGTTGATGTCCGGGTAGTACCACACGCTGCCGAAGAACGAGAACGCGTGATTGAGGTCCGGCAGTTTCTCGAGTCCGAATCCCACGCCGTTCATGTTCGGGTAGCCGTAGTTTGATGTGACCCACATGTATCCCACGCCGATGTAGACACGCGGATTGAGCACTCGCACCGCGAGCCGGGCATCGACGTTCTGATCGTTGAGCTGCGTGTTGGTAAGCACCGGCGAGTTGCCTTGGCCGCCGATCGTCGTCACGTAGCACTCAGGCGAAAACGCCGCCGTTGAGGCATTGCCGTTGCAGTTGTGCGGATACTGCCAGCGCTCGAAGTTTCCCTCAACCATGAAGGGGATGTTGCCGAGCGCGAATTCGCCTGCGCCGCGTATTGCGAACGTGCTCGTACCCGTGTTGCCGGGACTGAACTCGTTGTACACCTTCGGCGAGAAGACGTAATCGCCGGCGACGAAGAACTCGCCGTTAAGCGGGCGCGGCGTCGGGGGCGGGGGCGGCGGTGGAGCAGCCGATGGCGGCGGCGGAGCCGGGCTCGGCGGCGGCGTCGCGGGAATATACCGCACGACGACGAGACGGCGATCCGGAACCCACTGCACGTAGGCGCCCATACCTTCAGAAATTACGCGAACCGGAACGACGACGACGCCCTGATAGACCATCGGGGGGACGTCGAGCGGACGCGATTCACCATTGATGACGACCTCCGGCTTGCCGACGGTCACCTTGACTTCGGCGCCGGGTTTTGAAACGGTCGCCGTTTTGCTACCGTCATCCCAAGAGACGGTAGCGCCCATCTGCTCGAACATCGAGCGCAGCGGAATCAGAAGCGTTCCGTTACGGACGATTGCACCGAGCACGCGACCTTGCTTGAGAAGGTCGGGCTTTGTGTAAACGTGGTGGTCGTTGAAAAGTATCGGAATTTGTCCGGAGGGCGGAGTGCCAAAATCCGCCGGCGGGGCTCCCCCGGCTTGCGCGACGCCGTTTCCATTGTTTCCTGACGCCGCGGGCGACGGAGCAGCAACCGCGCTTAACCCGCAGCACGCAAACATGAGCGCTACGAGCATTCCGGTGCTGAGTCGTTTCACGAGTTCCTCCTTAACTATTAAAGCCTAATGCCGGCGAGCTCTCGCTTCCACCAGCCTAGTAGCCCGATTGTCCCTTCTTGCCCCGTGATATTCCTGAGTAAACGTACACGAGCGGGCCCCTGCACGCCCTAAAAAATAAGGCGCCGGCTGCATTTTCGCAGCCGGCGCCGATTTTCGGCTATGCCGGATTCGGCTTATTCCCTTAGAACGGGATTAGGAAGCCGAGACCGACGTACGGGCCGTTGAAGCTCATCGAGATCGGAGCGTTGTTCTTGTTGGCCCAGTTTTCACCGGCCCAACCAGCATCGAGATAGACGTTCGGGACGAACGCCCAGCCGATTCCGACCTGATACTTCAGTACGTTGTAACCAATGCCGAATGACGTGTTCACCGGATTTTCATTGGCTGCCGTGGTGTACGTTCCGTTGACGTTCGGATAGTAGTAGACCGATCCGTAGTACTGGAACGCGTGACCGAAGTCGGGGAGTTTCTCGAGGCCGAAACCGACGGCGTTCTCGTTGGGATAGCCGTAGTTGTTCGAACCCCAGAGATAGCCGACCGCGATGTAGACGTGCGGCTCGAAGATCCTGTAACCCAAGCGTACGTCTAAGTCGCGATTGGTCGCCGTGAAGGCCGGCACGTAGGCCGATCCACGGCTGCCGACGGTCGTCACGAAGCACTGCGGCGCGTTGCCGATCGTTGCCGTGCTAATGGGCACGCCGCAGTTATGTGGGTACTGCCAGTTCTTGTAGTCGACCTCGATCATGAACGGCAGGCCGCCGTTGAACTCCACACCGCCGCGCGCGGTGTACGAGCCGTTGGCTTGAACTCCGGGCGCGAACTGGTTGTAGACCTTCGGCGAGATGAGATAGTCGCCGGCGAGCCAGAGCACGTTAGGAACGTGCGTCGGTACCGGAGCCGGCGGCGGCGGCGGCGGTGCGGGCGGCGGCGGTGCCGGAGCAGGCGGCGGCGTCGCCGGAATGTACCGGACGACGACCAAACGCTTGTCGGGAACCCACTGCACGTACGCGCCCATGCCTTCAGAGATTACGCGAACGGGAACGAGCACGGCGCCTTGGTAGAGCATCGGCGGAACGTCCAACGGGCGCGATTCGCCGTTGATGATGACTTCCGGTTTACCGACGGTGACCTTTACCTCGGCTCCTGGCTTGCTGACCGTCGCGGTCTTGGTGCCTGCGTCGTACGAAACGGTCGCGCCCATCTGCTCGAACATCGAGCGTAATGGAATCAGGAGCGTTCCGCCCTCGACGAGAGCCGCGAGAACGCGGCCTTGCTTGAGAACGTCAGGCTTGCTGTAAACGTGGTGATCGTTGTAGAGAATCGGAATCTGGCCCGACGGCGGACTTCCGAAATCGGCCGGCGGAGGTCCCCCCGCCTGCGCAACGCCGTTTCCTATGTTTCCGTGCGTCGACGCGATTGCTGGGACAGCTACCGCGCTCAACCCGCAAAGCGTTGCAATCAACGCTGCGAGCACGCCGGAGCTCAGTCGTTTCACGAATATGCCTCCTTAGAAAGAACGCTGGTGAGGCGCTTCCTTACCAGTTTATACTTGTCGAGCGGCCGGACTTCCAGGCGCCCATACAAGCACACGATACGCGTTCTTGCTCAATTTCGCAACTTCGGAAGGCGCCAGAGCCATGCTGCCCCGACCAAAGTCTCAAGAAGTGCTAGGCCGAAAGCCACCCTAGAAGCCGAGGGGCTGCCGCTTAGCCGAAGGCCCGCGAGTACCGCGGTCGTAAGCGCCGGAGCAACGATTTGCGGTACGACGATCGCGAGATTCCAGATACCCATTGCTGCAGCCATCGACCCTGCCGGGAGCAGACGGCAGGCAATCGCCCAATCGGCAACGAGAAAAGCGCCCCAGCCGAGGCCGGCGACGACGGTTGCCGCGCCGATGCCGGCAACCCCCGACGACGCAATGAAGATCGCAAGCGCGCCGATGAACGCCGCGGCCCCCGCGGTCGCCACGATCCGTTTGTCGAGGCGATCGCTCGGGCGTGCCGCCAACGCCGCACCCGCCGCACCGACGAGCGTAAAGCCCACGATGATGATACCCGTCTGCATGCGCGCGCTAGCGAGCGTTGCCGGCGCGAGCACCGAGTTGACGTAGAAGAGCAGATATCCCAACAGGGTGTAAAAGCCGATGTAGATGAGCGCGCGCGAAATGAAGAGATCGACGAACGCTCTGGTTACCCGCGGACGATCCTGCCTCTCTTGCGGTGCCGCGCTCAGCGGCAGATCGCGCACGTGCGCGCAGGTTACCACACACGTCCCGAGCAGCAGCACGTCGAGCGTGGCGGCGAGTCCGCGCGCGTTGGTGATGAAGCTGGCAGCGAGCGCGCCGGCGGCATTCCCTGCACTCTGCAGCGCCGCCATCCACGATGACGCAATTCCGGTGCGCGCGCGTTCGACGAAGTCGGGAATGATCGCTTGGTAGGGCCCGATTGCGAGGTTGAGTGCCGCTTGCAGCACCACGTACGAAACGACGAGCGCAGTGAAGCTCGCGGCGCCGTAAAAGAATGCGATTCCGGCCGCTCCGCCCGCGGCGCCCACGAGATAGAACTCGAGGCGCCGGCTCCCCCGGCGGCGGCGTGAATCGGAGAGAAACCCGACGAGTACCTGGGTGACGGCCGCGACGACGGCGCCGATGGTTGCCAGACGCCCGTAGGCGATGAGCGCATCGCTGCCGACTAGTTCGATCGTGCGCGACTGCAGCGAGATCCCCAGCAGCGCGCCCCATACCGCCTGGATGCCCAGCCAGAAGAGCGCGAGCGAAAGCGGATTAGGCTTGCGCGCAGACATACTCGTACTCCGCGATGCCGTCGACGTCGAACGCCAGCTCCGGCGCGCAGTTGCGGACCGCGCGAGCCGGATAGGCAAGCACGCGCGTCGCCTCCGCCTCGAGATCGGCGATGCGCAGCCTGCCGGCGAGAAAGCGAAGCAGGGCCAGCGGACTCACGAGCGTCGCCATGCGCCACGGCTGCTTTCGCGCCTCGAAAAAACGGGTCGCCACGTTTGCGATCGGTGCGGCCGCGCCGGCGGGAATTGAAAAGATGCCGCCGTTAACGACGCGTTCGCCGCCGAGCAGAATTCCGGCGGCCGGGGATCCGGGAAAGCGTGCCTCGTAAGCGGCGATCTCGCTCAGCGCGATGGCGAGCGTTCCCGGCTGGAGGCGGTCGATGAAATTGCCGACCGCAGCCGCCGTGACGTAGGGCAGGTCGCTCGTGGCGTAGAGCAGCGCCTCGCCGTCTTCGGGCCACGCGCGCAAGGCTCGCAGCAGATTCTGGCTTCCCGACGGGCTTTCGTCGACGATCGACTCAACCTGCGATTCGAAGGCCGCGCGAACTTCCGCACCGCCCACGATCGCGATGCGCGTCGCGCCGCAGGCTCGCAACGATTCGACGACGCGGGCGAGCATCGTCATGCCTCGCAGATTCGCGAGCGCCTTGACGTGCGTGCCCGCCGCTTCCGCGAAGGCACCGTCGATTCTGCCGCCGGCGGTGATGACCGCTTTCACGGCGGATGGCTACTTCTTGGCTAAGGTCTTCTTCTTGCCCGCGACGGTCCGTTTCGGACCTTTGCGGGTACGCGCGTTCGTCTTCGTGCGCTGCCCTCGCACCGGCAGTCCGCGGCGGTGGCGTATGCCGCGATAACACCCGATGTCCATCAAGCGCTTGATGTTGCCCTGCACTTCACGCCGAAGGTCGCCCTCGACCCGTAACTGGAGGGAGTCGATCGCATCGCGCAGCTTCTTCTCATCCTCTTCGCTGAGCGCTTTCACGCGGACGTTCGGGTCGACGTGAGCGAACTCCAACAGCCTGCGCGCCGTCTGCGCGCCGATGCCGTAGATGTAGGTCAGCGCAATTTCGACGCGCTTCTCGCGAGGAAGATCGATACCAGCGATACGAGCCACTTATTATTCCCTATCCTTGAACTTGTTTGTGTTTTGGATTGACGTCGCAGATCACCCGCACTTTTCCGTGCCGGCGAATGATCTTGCATTTCTCACACATTTTCTTGACCGAGGGTCGTACTTTCATATTCTTTTTCTTCTACTTATATCGAGAGGTTATTGCCACTTCGCGCCTCACGGAGGCCCCGGGCGCATCAGGCCATCGCTTCCTTAAGAGGACGGTACTGCTCGACTGCCGGATCCTCCGCATAGTCGCGCAGGGTAAGAATTTTAGGCCCGTCCTCGGTCACGGCGATCGTGTGTTCGAAGTGCGCTGCGAGTTTACCATCCGCGGTGACAACTGTCCAGCCGTCCCGCAGCACGTTGACCTTCGGGCCCCCCTCGGTAATCATGGGCTCGATGGCGAGGACCAGCCCCGGCCGGAGCTCCATTCCGGCGCCTCGCTCCCCATAGTTGGGGACCTGGGGCTCCTCGTGCATCGCCCGGCCAACGCCGTGGCCGACCAGCTCCCGGACGACCCCAAAGCCATGCTTTTCCGCGTGCGCCTGGACGGCGGCGCCGATATCGCCGACGTGGTTGCCGCGCTGCATCTGCCCGATGCCGATCGTCAGGCACTCGCGCGTCACCTCGAGCAGCCGTTGCGCGGCCTGCGAGACGTTGCCGATCGGAATCGTCGCGGCGCTGTCACTGACGTAGCCTGCGAGCGTCGTCCCGATATCGATCGAAAGCAGGTCGCCGTCGTGCAGCGTCCGCGAACCCGGAATCCCGTGCACGACCTCCTCGTTCACCGAGGCGCAGATCGAAGCGCGAAAGCCGTTGTAGCCCTTGAAGGTCGGAATGCCGCCGGCATTGCGGATCTCGCGCTCGGCGATCTCGTCCAATTCGCCGGTCGTCATTCCGGAACGCGCGGTCTTCATTAGCTCGGTGAGCACGCGCGCGGTAATCTTGCCGCTTCGCCGCATCAGCTCGATCTCGCGCGGTGATTTCAGGCTTACCATCGCGCCCCCCGAGCCTGCGGCGAACCGATCGCCCTCGCAATCTTCTCGGCAACCGATTCCACGCTCGCGAGCGCGTCGATCTCGACGAGCTTGCCGGTTCGCCGGTAGTACTCGATCAGCGGCCTCGTCTGCGCGTCGTAGACGTCGAGCCGGGTTGCAACCGTCTCGGGGCGATCGTCGTCACGCTGGATCAACTCGCCTCCGTCTTCGTCGCAGATGCCGGCGCGCTTGGGCGCATTGGTCAAAACGTTATAGGTGCGGCCGGTGCGCGGATTCGTCCAGCGCGAGGCGAGCCGCTCGATCAGCACGGCGCGGTCCGCCTTGAAGAGCACGGCGGCGTCGAGGGGCCAGCCGCGGCGTTCGAGCATTCTGTCGAGCGCTTCCGCCTGCGCGACCGTCCGCGGGAAGCCGTCCATTACGAAGCCCGCCGGCATCTTTCGCAGCTCGGCTTCGATCATCGCGATGACGAGGTCGTCGGGGACCAGCTCGCCGCGATGCATGTACCCTTCGGCGAGTCGACCCAGCTCCGTTCCATCGGCGCCGTTTCGCCGGAGGATATCGCCGGTCGAGATCTGCTCCAACCCGAAGCGTTCGTGGAGGAGGCGCGCCTGCGTGCCCTTACCGGCACCGGGCGGCCCCAAGAAGACGACTCGCACGTAAAAAGTCCGCTAAGTCCTACCGTTTGATGAAGCCGCGATAGTCGCGCATCGCCAAACGCGCCTCGATCTGCGTTATCGTGTCGAGCGCCACGCCGACGACGATCAGCAGGGAGGTTGAGCCGAGATAGAAGGTCGTCACCGAAAGCCCTCGCTGCAGTGCGCCCGGGAGCACCGCCAACAGGCCAAGATAGATCGCCGCCGCCGTCGTGATTCGGGTGAGAATCTTGTTCAGATAATCGACGGTCGGCTGGCCCGGGCGGATTCCCGGGACGAAGGCGCCGGTCTTCTTGAGGTTATCCGCGACGTCGCGCGTGTTGAGCACGATGCCGCTGTAGAAGAACGTAAAGATGACGACGAGTGCGAAGTAGACGATGTTGTAGAGCACGCCGTTGGGCGTAAACCAGACGTTCAGCCACGCCGAGAACGACTGGAGGCCGTGCTGGAAGGTACCCCAGAAGCCCGACGCCGTGATGGTCTGCCCGCGGCCGAACCACGAAAGCGCCTGCTGCGGTAAGAGCAGGATCGAGATCGCAAAGATGATCGAGATGACGCCCGCGTTGTTGAGGCGCAGCGGAATGTACGTCGAGCGCCCCGCGAACATCTTTCGCCCGACGACGCGTCGCGCTTGCTGCACGGGGACGCGCCGCTGTCCTTGATACAGGAAGATGATCGAGATGATAATGACGATCGCGGTCAGGACGTAGAGAACCAGGTTCAGCGTCGACTCCGCACCTTGGCTTGCCGACGCGTAGGTCTGCGTGACGTACTGCGGGTAGCGCAGCACGATGCCGATGAAGATGATCAGCGAGACGCCGTTGCCGATGCCTTTATCGCTGATCTGCTCGCCCAGCCACATCAGGAAGAGCGTGCCGCCGACCATCGCGACGATCGCGTAGAGCAGATACCAGATGCTCGTGTCGTAGAAGACGCCCGAGCGCTCCATCGAGATCGCCATGAACGTCGCCTGAATCGTCCCGAGAACGATCGTCAGCCAGCGGGTGTACTGGCTGATCTTTTTGCGGCCTTCCTCGCCGCCTTTCTTGGCTAGCTCTTCGAGTTGCGGCATCACGACCGTCATGAGCTGCATGATGATCGACGCGTTGATGTAGGGCGTGATGCCCATCGCGATGATCGAAAGCTTCTGCAGCGCGCCGCCCGAGAGAAAGCCCAACAGGTTGTAGAAGGCGCCGCTCTGCAGCACGCGCTGCCACGCCGCCTGATTGACGTTGGGCAACTGCACGTGGATCATGAAGACGAACCACGCGAAGGCGAAAAAGACGAAGAGGATACGCTGGCGGATCTCCGGTACGAGCACCGCCGCCCGTAGGTTATCGAACACCTAAGTTATTCTTTCGCTCCGTCGGAGATGATCGCGCCTGCCGCCTCGAGCGCTTCGCGCGCGCTCTTGGAGAAGAGCACGTCGCGGAAACGCAGGCCCGCCGGCAGGTTCGCGGGCGCGCCGCTGCCGAGGATCTTCACGCCGTCGAGTTCGGATTTGAGGACGCCGCGCGCGCGCAGCGACTCGGGCGAAACTTCGACGCTGGCATCCCACTCCGCCAAACGGCCGAGGTTGACGACCGCGAGGCGCGAGCGGAAGTGGCCGTAGTCGCGGGCCTTTTGCGAGTAGCCGCGCTTATGCGGCAAGCGCCGGGCCCACGGGGTCTGGCCGCCTTCGAACGCCGGGCCCTTGCCGCCGCCCGAGCGAACCGTCTGACCTTTGCCGCCTTCGCCGCCGGTCTTGACCATGCCCGAACCGTGGCCGCGGCCGATGCGCTGACGCTTCGGGCGGCTTCCGGGTGCGGGCTTGAGGGCTCCGAGCTTGAGAATTTGTTTGTCTGCCATGATCCTATGCCGCGTAGATTTCTTTGACGGTCTTGCCGCGCATCGCGGCAACCTGCTCGACGGTGCGCAGCGAGCCCAATGCCGAGATCGTCGCCATGACGACGTTGATCGGGTTGGTCGTCCCCAAGCACTTCGTAAGGATGTCGTGAATGCCGGCGAGTTCCAAAACGGCGCGCATCGACCCACCGGCGATGACGCCGGTGCCCGGCGCCGCGGGTTTGAGCAGAACCGTCGCCGCGCCGACCTCGTGACGCACTTCGTGCGGGATCGTCTTCTCGACCATCGCGACCGTCACCATGTTCTTGCGCGCCTGTTCGACGGCTTTGCGAATCGCCTCGGGAACTTCGGTCGCCTTGCCGATGGCGAAGCCGACCTTACCCTTACGATCGCCGACGACGACCAGCGCGCTGAAGCTGAACCGCTTGCCGCCCTTGACGACTTTGGCGACTCGATTGACGCGAACGACCGTCTCGTCGATGCCGCTGTTGTCGCGTTCTCTACCACGATATTGCATTTAAAAACTTAACCCCGCTTCACGCGCCGCGTCGGCGAGCGCGCGCACCCGGCCATGATATTTGTAGCCGCCACGATCGAAGACGACCTCCGAAATGCCGGCCTCCTTCGCTTTGCCGGCGATCGCCGTGCCAATCGCTTGCGCGGCGGCAACGTTGGTCTTCGAGCCGAGCGAAGACGCGAACGACTTGTCGACCGTCGAGACCGAGGCCAGCGTGTGGCCCTTGCTGTCGTCGACGATCAGCGCGTAGATGTGATGGAGCGAACGCCGCACGCAGAGGCGCGGGCGCTGCGTCGTCCCCGACAACTTCTTGCGAAGACGAACGTGGCGCTCCCGACGGGCTTCCTTGCGGCTCCTCACTTCTTACCAGCCTTTCCGGCCTTACCGAGTTTCTTGCGGATGCGCTCGCCTTCGTACCGAATGCCCTTCCCTTTATAGGGTTCGGGTTTGCGCAGCCGCCGGATATCGGCGGCGACTTGTCCGACGGCCTGCTTATCGATGCCCTCGACGTGAATCTTCGTCTGGCCCTCGACCGAGAGCACGACGCCCTGCGGCGGCTCGAACGCAACCGGATGGGAGTAGCCCAGGCTCAGCGTGAGCTTTTCGCCGGATTTCGCGGCACGGTAACCGACGCCGCTGATCTCGAGGCTCTTCCGAAACCCTTTGCTAACGCCTTCGACCATGTTGGCGATCAGCGTGCGCGTCAACCCGTGCGCGCTGCGGTGCGCTTTTGCATCGCCCTTACGGCCGACGACGATGCGATCGTCCTGCAGCTTCACCTCGACGATGTCCGCTAAAATATGCTGGCGCAGCTCGCCCTTCGGACCGCGAACCAATACTTGCGCGCCGTCGACCTCGACCTTCACGCCCGAGGGAACGACGACCGGGAGCTTTCCTATCCGAGACACGGCTGCACCGCCTTACCAGATGTACGCAAGAACCTCTCCTCCGATGCCGCGCTTCTTGGCGAGTTTCCCCGACATGATGCCTTGCGGCGTCGACATGATGACCAGACCGAGGCCGCCGAGGACGCGCGGGATCTCCGTCTTGCGCGTGTAGACGCGCAGACCCGGGCGCGAGATGCGGCGCAGGCCGGTGATGATCTTCTCTTTTTCAGGACCGTATCGCAGCGCAATGCGGATCGTGCCCTGCGGACCCTCCGAGAGGCGTTCGAAACTCTCGATGAAGCCCTCGGCCTGTAGAATTTTGGCGATGGCTTGCTTCTCCCGCGAGGCTGGGACGTCGACCGTTTTATGGTTGGCGGTGTTCGCATTGCGAATCCGCGTCAGCATATCGGCAATCGGATCGGTTGTAGACACGTACTAAAGCCTCCTCACCACGACGCCTTGGTCACGCCCGGAACGACGCCCAGATGGGCGTTCTCCCGGAAGCAGATCCGGCACATTGCGAATTTGCGGAGATAACCGCGCGGGCGGCCGCAGACCCTGCACCGGTTGTGCCGGCGCACGGAGAACTTCGGCGCGCGCTGCGATTTGATGATCAAGCTGGTCTTAGCCATTAATTCCGCGCTTTCTGTAAGGGCAGGCCCATCGCGGTCAGGAACTCGGAGGCCTCTTCGTCGGTCTTGGCGGTCGTCACGATCGTCACGTCCATGCCACGGGTCTTATCCACTTTGTCGTAGTTGATCTCCGGGAAGACGAGCTGCTCTTTCAGCCCTAAGTTGTAGTTGCCGCGCCCGTCGAACGACTTCGCCGGAAGACCGCGGAAATCGCGGATACGGGGGAGCACGACGTTGAAGAGCTTGTCGACGAAGACGTACATCCGGTCGCCCCGGAGCGTCACCTTCGCGCCGATGTTCATCCCTTCGCGCAGTTTGAAGGCTGCGATCGACTTCTTTGCCTTCGCGACCACCGGCTTCTGCCCGGTAATCGCCGCGAGCTCGCTCACCGCCGCATCGAGCGCTTTGGGATTGACGATCGCCTCGCCGACGCTCATGTTCACGACGACCTTCTCCAGCCTCGGGATCTGATTGACGTTCTTATAACCGAAGCGCTCCTGCAGCTGCTTGCGAACCTGCTGCCGGTAACGCTCGCGCAAACGCTCTGCCATCGCGTTACGCTCCCTTCGCCGATTCGCGCGCGGGCTCGCCGCAGCGCGCGCATATCCGTTGCAGGCCGCCGTCGGCGGTGCGTCCGCGGCGCAGACGCGCCGGCGCCTTGCACTTCTCGCAGACGTACTGCAGCGCCGAGACGGGCAGCGGTGCCTCCTTCTCGACGATGCCGCCAGTCTGGCTCGAAGCGCCGACGTTCGACGACTTCGTGCCCGATTTCGTATGGCGCTTGACGATGTTGATGCCCTCGACCGTCGCCGAGCTGCCGTGCAGCGCGTGCACCGTACCGCGCTTGCCTCGCTCTTTGCCGCGCCGAACCATGACGATATCGCCTTTGAGGATATTTGCTTTCGTCGCTTTTGCTTTCGTAGCCACTACAGTACCTCGGGTGCGAGCGACGCGATCTTCAAGAATCCGCGATCGCGCAGCTCGCGCATGACCGGACCGAAGACGCGGGTGCCGCGCGGGTCCAAATTGTCTTTTTCGCCTTTGATGATCACGCAGGCGTTGTCGTCGCACTTCACGACCGAGCCGTCCACTCGCCGGATCGGCGCGCTCGTGCGCACGACCACGGCCTTGACGACCTGGCCCTTCTTCACGGCCGCGCCGGGAATCGCGCTCTTGACCGTGCCGACGATGATATCGCCGACGTGGGCGTAGACGTGACGGCCGCCGCCCGAAACGTGAATGACGAGCAACTCCCGGGCCCCGCTATTGTCGGCCACCTTCAGGCGCGTCTCTTGTTGAATCATTTCGCTCGTTCCACGATCTCGACCAGCCGCCAGCGCTTCTCGCGCGACATCGGACGGCACTCCATGATGCGCACGACGTCGCCGACGTTCGCCTCGTTGGCCTCGTCGTGCGCCTTAAAGCGCGTAGACTTGCGCACGATCTTCCCGTAGGAAGGGTGCGGCACGCGCGTCTCCGAGACGACGACGATCGTCTTGTCCATCTTGTTGGAGGCTACTCGCCCCTGCTTCACCCGCCGGGTACCGCGCCCTTCGACAAGCTCAGGACGGGCAGCGGCGGATTCGTTATGCTGCTCCATGCTTTTCCTCGGCGAGCCGCTTCTCGCAAATCACGGTTTGGATTCGCGCGTACGAACGGCGCATCGCACGAATCTTGCTGAAATCGGTCAGATGACCCGTCCGCAGCGCGAAGCGCAGGTTAAAGAGTTCGGACTTCGCGTCGCGAGCCTTCTGGTGCAGTTCGGCGACGCTCAGATCGCGCAATCCGTCTAAGTCGTTTTTCTTCACGGTGCATCCTCACGCGCGACGATCTTCGTGCCGATCGGTAGCTTGGCGGCGGCGCGTTGCAGCGCTTCACGAGCGACGTTCGGCGCAACGCCGGAGAGTTCGAAGAGCACGCGCCCCGGCCGTACGACCGCGACCCAGAGCTCGGGGTTTCCCTTACCGGAGCCCATGCGAACCTCGGCCGGCTTCTTCGTGACCGGCTTGTCGGGAAAGACTTTGATCCAGACCTTCCCGCCACGCTTGATGTGGCGGGTCATCGCAATACGCGCGGCCTCGATCTGGCGATTCGTCATCCAGCACGGCTCCATCGCCTGCAAACCGAAATCGCCGAACGTGAGCGCGTTGCCGCGCACCGCCGCACCGGACATCCGGCCGCGCTGAACCTTGCGCCACTTGACTCGCTTTGGCGTAAGCATCTTACTCGGTTACCTCCGCTGTCGGAGCCGGCGGCTCCGGAACGATCGCCGGCGCGGTGGGCGCTTCGGCGACCGGCTGAGCTTCGGTCGCGGGCATCGCCGCTGCAGGCGTCGACGCCTCCGGCACCGCCGCTTCGGCGACCGGCGCTGCGGGTGCGGCTACTTCGGCGGGTGCGGCTACTTCGGCGGGTGCGGGCGGACGTGCCGCAGCCGGCTGCTGCACTCGTCCGTCGCGTCCGCGTCCGCGGCCTCCGCGGTCGCGGCGTTCGCGTCCGCGATCCTGCCGATCGCGCATTGCGCCGTCGCCGCGAGGCTGATCGGGCAGCACCTCGCCGCGATAGATCCAAACCTTGACGCCGATGCGGCCGAAGGTCGTGAACGCTTCGACCTGCGAGTAGTCGATATCGGCACGCAGCGTGTGCAGGGGTACCTTTCCGTCGGCATTGTGCTCCGTGCGGGCGATTTCCGCGCCGCCGAGGCGGCCGGAGACCTGTACTTTGATGCCGCGCGCGCCGGCGCGCATCGTGCGCATGATCGCCTGTTTCATCGCGCGGCGAAACGCGATCCGCTTCTCGAGCTGATCGACGATGTTTTGGGCGACGAGCCGTGCATCGAGTTCCGGGTGGGAAATCTCCATGACGTTGACCGCGACGCTCTTGCCGGTCAGCTGCTCGAGCGTCTTGCGAATCTCGTCGATGCCGACGCCGCGCTTGCCGATGATGATGCCCGGCTTGGCGGTGTTCACGATGACGCGTGCCTGGTTGGCGCGCCGCTCGATCTCGATCTTGCTGATCGACGCCGAGCGCATCCAGCGGTTGAACGACTTACGGATCGCGACGTCTTCGTGCAGCCAGTCGACGTAGTGCTTCTTTTCGAACCAGCGGCTGTCCCAAGTGCGCGTGATACCGAGGCGCATGCCTACGGGGTGAATCTTTTGTCCCATCTATGCTCCCGCAGCGGCGCTCGCCGCTTGCTTACGCGTGCTGCGTTTCTTTCGCGTTGTTTTCTTGGCCGTTCCGGCACCCGCCGAAGAACGACGGGTCGCGCGCGCCGCCTGGACGGAGGCGCCGGCCGATTTCTTCGGCGGCTTCGCCGGCGGCGTCTCGCTGACGATGACCGTCACGTGCGAGAACCGCTTACGTTTGAAGGCCGCTCGCCCTTGGGCGCGCGGATCGATGCGCTTGGTGAAGCGGCCACCCGGACCACCATCGACGGTGATGCGTGAGATGTAGAGCCCGTCGACGTTCATGTCGTGGTTGTTGCCGGCGTTGGCGACCGCGCTGCGGACCAGCTTCTCGATCGGCTCGGCGGCAAAGACTTCGGCGAACTTCAACAGCACGAGCGCTTCACGAACGCTCTTGCCGCGAATTGCGTTGGCGACGCGGCGAAGCTTGCGCGGCCCCTGGCGCACGAAGCGCAAGTGGGCTACGGCCTGCGGAGCGCGCTCGTTCACGATTTCACCGTTGCTTTGTCACCGCCGTGGCCGCGGAAGTGCCGCGTCGGCGAGAACTCGCCGAGCTTGTGCCCGACCATGTTCTCGCTGATGTAGACCGGGATGTGCGTCTTGCCGTTATGCACGCCGATCGTGTGGCCCACCATCGAGGGCAGCACGGTCGAATCACGGCTCCACGTCTTGATCACGCGCCGCTCGCGCGTCTCGTTGAGCTTTTCAACCTTCTTGACGAGGTGGTCCGCAACGTACGGCCCCTTCTTTAGCGACCGCGCCATCTACTTAGACCCTCTCTTGCGAACGATCATCTTGCTCGTGCGCTTGTTGCGCCGAGTCTTTTTGCCCATCGTCATCTGACCCCACGGCGTCGTTGGCGGCCGTCCGGAGGTCGAGCGCGCTTCGCCGCCGCCGTGCGGGTGGTCCACCGGATTCATCGCGATGCCGCGGACGCTCGGGCGCTTTCCGAGATGCCGCGACCGCCCCGCTTTGCCGATGACCTGGTTCTCGTGCTCGATATTGCCGAGCTGGCCGATCGTCGCGCGGCAGTTGATATGGATCCGCCGCACTTCGCCCGAGGGCATGCGCACTTGCGAGTACTCGTCTTCCTTGGCCATCAACTGCGCCGAGACGCCCGCCGAACGGACGAGCTTGCCTCCCTCGCCGGGACGCAGCTCGATGTTGTGAATGACCGTGCCGACCGGGATGTTCTTAATCGGCAAGGCGTTGCCGATCTTGATGTCGGCCGTCGGACCCGATTCCACCATTTCGCCGACCCGCATGCCGAGGGGCGCCAGAATGTAACGCTTCTCGCCGTCGCGGTAGTGGAGCAGCGCGATTCGGCACGAGCGGTTCGGATCGTACTCGACCGTCGCCACCTTGGCGGGGACTCCGTCCTTCGAGCGCTTGAAGTCGATGATCCGGTAGATCTTGCGCGTTCCGCCGCCGCGATGGCGCACGGTGATATGGCCGTTGTTGTTCCGGCCGGAGTGCTTCTTGCGCACTTCGGTCAGGGAACGCTCCGGCTCGACCTTCGACAGCTCCGAAAAGTCGATGGTCGTCATGAAGCGCTTACCGGGTGAGGTGGGGCGATATTTCTTTACCGGCACGCAATTTCCCCAAAAAGCTTACTGTTCAAAGTAGTTCACTCCACCGAGCTCGATCTTCTGACCGGTCTTGATCGTAACGACGGCCTTTTTGAAATCGCTCTGCCGGCCGCGCGTCCGCACGCCCTTGCGGGCGAAGGTGCGCGATTTACCCCGCACGTTCACGGTGTTCACGCGCAGGACGTTGACGTGAAAGATCTCTTCGATCGCATGGCGGATCTGCGTCTTGGTCGCCGACGGGTGGACGACGAACGTATACTGATGGATCAGCGCGTCGGCCATCGACTTTTCGGTAATGCGCGGCGCGACGATGACGTCACGGGCGTCCATCTGCGGTCTCCTGTTTGGGGGCGAGACGATCCGTCAATGCTTCGTAGGCGGCCGTCGTAAAGAAGAGACGATCGTAGCGCAGGATGTCTTTGACGTCGAGCGCCCCGTCATCGGTCACGGCGACGCGTTGGAGATTACGGCCGACTCGCTCGATCGCGCCGGCATGCGTTTCACCGCGCCGGCAGACGATCAGCGTCTTCGGGCCGACTCGCGCGGCTTTCGCGCTCCCGAAGAGCAGCTTGGCGAACGCGGCCGTCTTTTCGATCGGAAAGTCGCTCGTGTCGAGCAGCGTCACGGCGTCGTTTTGGAAGCGGTCGGCGAGTGCCGCGAGGAAGGCGACGCGGCGTTCCTTCTTATTGAGGGACTCCACGTAGCTGCGCGGCTGCGGCCCGAATACGACGCCGCCATGGCGCCACTGCGGGGAGCGGATCGAGCCCTGGCGCGCACGTCCGGTGCCCTTTTGGCGCCAGGGCTTGCGGCCGCCGCCGGAGACTTCGTCGCGCTTGAGCGTCGACGCGGTGCCGGCCCGCGGATTGGCAAACTCGCGATGGACGGCGCGATAGACGACGGAGAGCTTATCGGCGTAGTCGCCGCCCAGCGCGGCCGGCGATTGCACTTCTTTGAGGACCTTGCCCGAAGCGTCGATCACATTGGGCATTAGGCCTTCCCTCGCGTCTTCACGCTCGCGGTGACGATCACCAGGGCGTTCTTTCCGCCCGGGACCGCGCCGCGGACGAGCAGCAGATTGCGCTCGCCGTCAGCCTGGACGACCTCGAGATTCTGCAACGTCGTGCGGTCGACGCCGAAGTGGCCGGGACGGCGGCTGCCCTTGACCGTGCGCCCGGCGTTGGTATCGCCGTTCGATGCGGGCTGGCGATGGATCATCGAGCCGTGGCTCGCGCCGCCGCCGCGGAAGTTGTGCCGTTTGATGCCGCCCGCGAAGCCGTGTCCCTTCGAGACGCCGGCGACGTCGACCCGATCGCCGGGCTCGAAGCCCGAAACCGTCACGGTATCGCCGACTTCACACTCCTGCGCGCCGCGAAACTCGCGCACGAACCGGACCGGTTCGACGCCCTGCTTCTTGAAGTGGCCGGCCATGGCACGCGTCACCGAGCCCCGCTTGCGTGGCTCGAAACCGAGCGCGACGGCGTCGTAGCCGTGCGTTTCCTTCGTCCGCCGATCGACGACCGTACAGGGACCCGCAGCGATCACCGTCACCGGGACAGAACGCCCGTCAGAGGTGAAGATGCTGGTCATCCCGACTTTACGGCCCAGGATGTTCTTCATTCGTCCGTTCTCTAAGAATGCAAGGCCACGGGGCCAGGCGTATTGTTAATTTTTTTTTGCCGGTCCGCATCATGAAAAAGCGTACCGGCCTCAACCGCAACTTCGGCAGTGTACCAGGGCCGTAGCGCGAGGTCAAGGCTGACCGCTCTCGTACTAGCCCGCATGCCGCTAAATCAACGAATTTCCGTTCTTTTCGCCGCAATTTACCTGCCCGCGATCCTCTGCGCCGCCCCGGCGCAAGCCGCGACTCCCACCGCCGCCGTTCTCGACGCTTTGCGCAAGGCGACGCTCGGCCGATCGATCGGCTCGATCGCTTCGATTCACACCACGGGCGGCATGGAGGCCGTCGGCATTCGCGGGACCGCCTCGGAGTGGGACGACGTGCGGGGCGGCCGCTTCTACAGTTCGCAGGCCGGCGGCGCCCTCACGGGCGCAAGCGGCTGGACCGGGAGCGTGGCCTGGAACCAAGACTATTCCGGACTCGTCACGGTAGACGGCGGGATCCCCGGCCGCCAGCAGGCGATCGATCAAGCCTACCTCGCGACGCTGGGCTACCTCAAGCAGGGGGCAGGCGGGGCGGTCATCGTCTACGCCGGCAAACGAAGCGACGGCGGGCGAGACTACGACGTCCTCGCGGTAACGCCGTCCAACGGCAGCGAGATCGATCTCTGGGTCGACGCGCAGACGCACCTCATCACGCGCGAGACCACGAGCTTCGGCAACGTTTCGGCGACGACGGTTCTTTCGAACTATCGCCGCGTGGACGGCCTCACCTATCCTTTTCTTACCAGCACGACGACGTCAGAAGGTAACGCGACGACGAGTCGCACCGGGTCGCTCGTACTCAACGAGCCGATCGGCGAGCGGATGAACCTTCCGGCGCAGCACGTGCACGATTTCTCGATTAGCGGCGCAACGAGCGCGACCGTACCGATTCAGGTCGTCAACAACCACCTCTACCTGAGCGCGATGGTAAACGGCCGCGGGCCGTACACGTTCATCCTCGATAGCGGGGGCGATTACATCGTGACGCCCGAGCTTGCCAAGAGCCTCGGTGCGAGCAGCTCCGGCCAGGCGCAGCTCGGCGGCGTAGGCAGCCAAACCGAAGGCGCCGCCTTTGCCCGCGTCGATTCGATCGGCGTCGGGAACGCGAAAGTCGGCAGTCAATACGTGCTCGTGCTCCCGATCGGCACCGGCTTCGGAATGGGCGAGGGAATGCAGATCGACGGAATGCTCGGCTACCAATTCTTGGCGCGCTTCGTCACGACGATCGACTATGCCAACTCGAAGATGACGCTGACTATGCCCGCGAGCGCCTCGCAGCCGGCCGGCAGCGCCGCCGTTCCCTTCATCATCGACGGCACGATCCCGCGCATCGACATCGGGATAGACGGCGTAACGGCGAGCGCCGAGGTCGACACCGGCAGCCGCGCCGCACTTACGCTGGCCGCACCGTTTCTCGCGCAGAATCCCACGATTGCCGCGCTCGCCAAGACGGCGGAGGGAGTCACGGGATTCGGAGTGGGCGGTCCGTCGTTCGGACGTCTCGGGCGTATTCCCACGCTGACGGTCGGCCCGTTCACGATCGCCAACAGCATCGCGGATTTCACGAACGACAAGTCCGGCGCGTTTTCCAATCCCTACAATCCCGCCAACGTCGGCGGGGGCGTATGGCGGCGTTTCGTCGTCACGTTCGACTACGGAAAACGGCAGATGTATCTGACGAAGAATGCCGCGTTCGATTCGACCTTCCCGTACGACCGGTCGGGCCTCTTCCTGATCGATCGCGCCGGGGCGTACACGGTGCTCTCCGCGTTCCCGGCTTCGCCTGCAGCCGGAGCTGGGCTGGCAAAGGGTGACGTCATCGTCACCGTCGACGGGGCAGCGGCCTCGCGCATGTCGCTGGCGGCACTGCGCGGCCTGCTCTCCGGATCCCCGGGCAGCGTCGTTCACTTGCACGTGCGCAACGATACGGGCGAACGCGACGTCAATCTCACGCTGGCCGACTACGTGTAGGCGGGAAGGTTCTAGGTAAAGGCGGCGGTGCCGGTAATCTCTTTGCCGACGACGAGCGCGTGCATTTCGCTGGTGCCTTCGTAGGTCAATACCGACTCGAGGTTGTTCATGTGGCGGATGACCGGGTACTCGAGGGTCACGCCGTTTGCGCCCAGGATCGTGCGCGCCGATCGAGCGATCGCGAGCGCCTCGCGGACGTTGTTGAGCTTGGCGAAGCTGACTTGCGAGGGATGAAGCCGATGCTCGTCCTTCGCGCGGCCAAGGTGTAACGCGAGCAGCGTGCCTTTATTGAGTTCGAGGAGCATGTCTACCAGCTTGGCCTGCGTTAGCTGGAACCCCCCGATCGGGCGGTCGAACTGGATGCGCGTCTTGCTGTACTCGAGCGCGGTTTCGTAGCAACTGCGCGCCGCGCCCATCGCGCCCCAGACGATTCCGTAGCGCGCCTCGTTCAAGCACGAGAGCGGAGCGCCCAATCCTTCGGCGTTGCGTAGCAGCGCATCGGCCGGAAGCCGGCATCCTGCCAGCGCGAGTTCGCTCGTGACCGAGGCTCGCAGCGAAAGCTTCTTATGAATGTCCGAAGCGGTAAAGCCGGGCGTGTCGCGGGGAACGATAAATCCGCGTATGCCGTCGCCGGTCTGCGCCCAGACGATCGCCAGATCTGCGATCGATCCGTTCGTGATCCACATCTTGGTGCCGTCCAGAATCCAGTCCGTTCCGTCGCGCCGCGCGTAGGTGCGCATGCCGCCGGGATTGCTGCCGAAATCCGGCTCGGTTAGGCCGAAGCAGCCGATGACTTCGCCACGCGCCATCGCCGGAAGCCAGCGCTGCTTTTGCGCTTCGTCGCCCCAGCGCCAGATGGAGTACATCGCGAGCGAGCCCTGCACGGAGGCGAAACTGCGAACCCCCGAGTCGCCGGCCTCGAGTTCCAGACAGGCGATGCCGTACGCGACGGCGCTCGCGCCCGCGCAGCCGTAACCTTCGAGATGCATCCCCAACAGGCCGAGGCGCCCGAGTTCCGGCCCCAGCTCGCGCGGTAGGATTCCTTCTTCGAACCACTCCGCCACTGCCGGCGTGATGCGCTCGCGCACGTAGGCGCGGACGGTGTCGCGAACGAGCCGCTCTTCGCCGGAGAGCAAACCCGAAACGTCGATGAAGTCGACCGGGTCAGGCATCGTTACGGATGATTAGCGCTTGAGGACGCGCGCGAGCTTGTCGAAGAGCGCTTCGATCGACCGTTCGAACTGATCTTCGAAGCGCCGCCACAGCAGACGTCCGTCGGTATCGGAAAGCTTCGCATCGACGCGGTACTCGACGACAGTCTCCTTCCCCAGCGTTCCTAAGACGAATGCGTGCGTCCCGTCGAATCCGTCGTTTTGAAAACGCCACACGATCCGCTCCTCGGGAACGGCCTCTTCGAGGATGCTGTGGATGCCGAGGTGCCACTCCTCGGTACGCCCCGGCGTCAGCGGGCCCGGAGAGCGCATGAAGGGCTGCGACGCAAACGGCCAGATCTGATCGCCGGAGGTACCCATCTCCTCAAGCAGATGATAGATGCGGCGTTTTGTGCCGTGGAACGAGCGCGAACGGAGCTCGTGAAGATCGATGGGCATCCGCCGTTCGTTCGCTTATCGAAGCGCGACGACCCCTACGCCGCCGCTAAGGACGATCAGCAGCGGTGCACTGATCTTCGTGCGCAGCATAAGTATGACGACCACCGCTGCGGTCGCATAGGCCACGACCGACGACGGCGCGCCGCGGGCAATCGTCATCACGCTCGACCAGACCAGGCCGACGATCGCCGGGGCGAGCCCGCGCGAGATGATGGCGCGCCACGGTGACGCGGCGAAGCGCCGCCACAGCGAATCGAACGCGACCATGATTAGGCTGGAGGGCACGAACATTCCAATGGTGGCGACGGCGGCGCCCAGCAGCGGGCGCGAGGGAGTCGCCGCATAACCGATCAACGCTGCAAAGATCGTCGTCGGGCCGGGGACGAGCTTGCCAATCGTATAGAACTCCGTGAACTGCTGCGACGAAACCCAGTGGTACGTCCCCACCGCGTCGGTGTGCATCTGCGGAATGATCCCTTTGCCGCCGCCGAAGCCCAGGACGGAGAGCTGCGCGAAGACCCAGAGTAGATGCAGCAGCGAGTGGAACGTCTCAGCCACGGGCTTCTCGCCGGCTTCGCAGCGTCTCCAAAACGATGCCGGCGCCGCCGAAGACCACGAGCACCGGCAGCAACGGAATGCGCAGCAGCGAGACGGCGGCCGCGGTGATTGCGACCAGGGCGATCGCGTACCAGCTCTTGCGTTCGTCCCACGTCAGCTCGAGCGCGTTGCCGATCGTCAATCCCAGCGCGCCGGCCGCGCAGCCCCGCAGGGCGCCCGCGACGAACGGATTGGATGCGTATTTAAAGTAGAGAGCGCCCGCGATCAGCACGATGGCGAACGGCGGTACGCTCGCGCCGAGGAATGCGGCAACCGCGCCCGGCACGCCGCGCACCTTTTGTCCGCAGTAGATCGCGAGGTTGAGCAGGTTCGGCCCGGGCAGTATCTGTGCGATCTCCAGTCCGTCGAGGAAAACGTCGGCGTCCATCCAGCCTCGCGCGAGTACCTGTTGGCGGATCGAAGCCTTCTGCCCGCCGCCGAACGAGGTGGAGGAGATGGCAGCGAAGGCGAGCGCGATACTTGCGAGCGAAGGCCGAGCGTCAGCCGGCATCCGGTAGCGGCCCGTCGACGACGGCGGAGCGGTGCTTGCCCGAAAGTATATGGATGTGCACGTGCTGCGTGTGCTGATACGGCGGCAGCACGCCCATGCGAATCATGAAGCCCGTTTCGTAGAGCCCCAACGAGAGCGCGACCTTTTGAATGCCGCCGATCAGGCGATGCCAGATGTAGGCGTCGCCCAGCGAGATATCGAGGATCGTCGGGACCCACTTCTTCGGAATGATGACCACGTGGAGTTCCCACCACTCCTCTTTGCTCGGGTCGATGTTGTGGCGAAATGCAAAGATCTCATCGTCTTCGAAGACGACTTCATCCGCCCTCGCGCGCGTGCCGTCGAGGCGGCCGCGAAAGGTGTGATCCGGATCGGGCTTCTCCCACTCCGACTGCTCGGGACCACTAATCAACTCCGAAAGCCAACGTGTCATCGCTCACATTGGCTTTCGCAGCGGCGAGCAACGTCCTGTTCGCTACTCGCCCAAGACGGCGCGCTGGACGAGCGGCGATTGACCGGGTGCCGGCGATGCAAAATCCTGCCCCGAGCTGAGGTTGAAGTTTGCATAGCCCGCCACGAGCACGGTGTAGACGCTCGCCGACCCATTGTAATTCATCGTCGCCGACGGCGCGTAGACCAGTCCGCTGATGCCCCCCGTGCTCGAGTTCAAGTTCACGTCGTTCGAGTTGCTTTTAACCTGGTAGTACGCGACGCCGAAATCGTTGCCGGCCGTCGGTGCGGTGAGCACCAGACTGTTTGCTTTATTTAGGTTGGTTGTAGCGCCGGCTGGAATGTAAAGCGTAACGCCGTTCGCGGTGATGTTGGCCATATTGAAATTCGAGCTCCCCGGCAAGATGTATAGGCCGGGTTGAAACGCGACCGTCGCCTTATTGAGAACAAGGCTATTGTAGCAGCCCGGCGAGATCGTGGCGCCCCCGCCGTACGTGCCCGTACAGGGCGAGGTCGACGGCGGATTGCTCGTGAGGTACGCGCAGCCCGCGATCTCCGGGCAGGGATCGGCAACCGGAAGGATCGGTACGGGACTCGCCTGCGTGAAGGTCCCGCCGTTGTTGCTCCCGGCGTAGTTGTACTCGCCGATGCCGGCCGCGTCGACGGTCGAGCCGTGGAAGTTCGCCGAGCCGTTGAGCAGAATGCTGCAGTACGGCGCGACGACGTTGCTGCTGTTGAAGTTCGTGTTTTGACCGATCTGCAGCATGTAGATGCAGCCGGCGCCCTGCGTCGTCAGCGTTGCCGTCGCCTGCGTCGTCTCTTGGGCGCCCCCCGAACCGCCGCCGAAGCCGAACATCCTCGTGAAGAAGGACGAGACGTGGCTCGTCGTGATCGTCACGTTGACGGCGCAGTTGTCGCCCGCGAACGGGCCGGATGCGGGTGGATTATCGACCGTTACCGTTGTGTTTCCGGTATTGGAAAAGGCGTTGTTGGCCGCGTCGGCTCGACCGCTGGACTGCGCGGTCGTTGAATTCGGACAGCCCGCGTATGCCAACTGCTGCGCTCCGCCGATCGCGGCGGAGTCCGCCGCCGACTGCTGCGCCTGTTGACGATACTCCCAATAACCGACGTCGACCGAAAGGCCGGCAAAACCGCTCAATACCGCCAGGCAAAGAGCAACTAAAGGTAAGACATTACCTCGTGGATGCGTGGTCCTCGACATTGCAACTCCTCAGTCGCACTCTCGCCAGGCAAAAGTTTGCGCTCCGCGCTTGGCTCCCCTGCAGCCCGTCGAGCGTTGAGGCGTCAACGAAAACACGGCAGGCAATCGCGGCAAAACGGGTGAACGCCCGGCGCATGAGCGAGGATGCTTTAAAACGGGGCATTACACCCGTCGACGTTCTGGGAGCGCAGCCGCGCTGGACGAAGGAGCGCAAGGCGTGGGAGCACCTCGTCGCCGGCAACGAAGTCGTCTACGAAGATCGCCACGTCGTCGTCTTTCACGATCCCGTCGACGAAGAGCAGGAGTCGCAGCGGATTCCCGGTGAGATCCGGCTCACGCTGCTGACGAAGAGCCGCCACATCGACAGCTTGATGGATTTGAGCGTCGCCGACGAAGCGCTCAACGCCGCGATCCTGCACGGCATCCAGCAAGCCGCGCTGCGTCTCGGCCTGGAAAAGAAGGGCTTCGAGGTGCGCGCACACGTCTATCCCCCGCTGCAGCACCGCCCGGAGCTGGCGTTTCGAATCCGTTCGGGAAAACCGCCGAAGAGATCGAACGGCGCCGCGGAGGGCTAGCCCCTACTCCTGCGGCTTCTTCGAGAAGGGAAGCCTCGCCGTTAGCTCCGCCTCTTTTTGCGCGAGCTTGGCGAGACTCTGAACGACGACGATTGCGATGATCGTAATCACGACGGCATAGACCAATTCCGCAACGACGCCGCTGCCGGGTTTGAGGAAGAGTGCGATGACGTCGCTGATGAGCTTGTTCCACGCGCCGGCGGCGATCAGGCCGAAGGCCACCGTCGCAAGCCCGATCATGGTACCGATGTAGGTTGTCTTAACTTCCATGCGCCGCTCTTCGTTCTAACGGCAGGGCATTACCGCTATCTTGGGTCCGAGGACTCCGGTATAGTCGCGGCCCCCGTCGCCGGTGCCCCCGGCGGTCAAGTACTGCTTGAACGCTTCGGGCGTGCCGGCGCGGTCGGAGTTGTACGGCGGATACCGATCGTCGTCTATGGGTTTGACGTCGACCTTGCGATAGTGGTGTTCGAGACGCGTGTAGACCGCGGCGCTCCAGCGCCACTCCAGCCGGCGCGGATCGCGGCTATAGAACTTCGCCGACCACGCAACGTTCGTGATGCCGCCGGGAAGGGGGTTGGGAAGTTGGTACGCCATGGCATTGAGCAGGTCGTTTCCCGCCGTTCCGTATGGTGCTTCAAGCCGCCAGTGGTCCCGGAGCGAGCTGAATCCCACGCGGACCTCGCGATTGCTGCCAAAGAACAACCGCATATTCGGCCCCTCGATGCGATAGTGAGTCTTCCCGGAAGTAAAAGTGATCAAAGAGTTCATCATCGTCAGCTGCATCGGACGGTTGTAGTCCGGCGCCGAAATGACGCTGGTGAACCAGATGGACGAGCCTCGCGCGATCGGTGAATGATTGAAGTGCCGCGTGCTCGTGAGGGCTGCGCAGGCTCCGCGATGCTGCGGTTCCAGTCCCTGCAGCAGGCTCGCCGAAATGCCGGACCCGTCGCCTCCGAGACCCGGAGGAAGCGATGAGGTGCTCGATGCGCAACCGCTAACCAGGAGCGTGAGTGCCCCCAGGAGCGCGGGCCCCAAGAGGGTGTTCTGGATGTTCATTTCCTGCCGATCTTGCGCGTAGAGAGAGCCGCTTTAGAAGCAGCCCCCGGGTTAAGCACCAGGGCATCAGAGTGATCCGTTGCTTAGGCGCAAGCGTAGCAAATTTGCGTTGACGCGTCAACGAACCACTGGGCGAACTCGTACGAGGCTCGAAGGAGCGGGCCGGATCCCTGACCCGGCCCGTTCCGCTGGACGCAGACCTGTTCGCGGAGGCCGTCGACGAACAGCGCGTCACGGTAACGACCGGCTCGAGACCGTCGTTACAATCTGCTCGGTACGCGCAAACGTAGCACAGCAGTGTTAACGCGTCAACGAATGTAGGCCTCTACCGGAAAAAATGAAGCGCCCGCGACCGGAACGGCGCGGGCGGATTTGGCAAGCTTGCGTGAGAGAGGAGGCTAAGCCTTGAGTTCGATGTCCACGCCGGCGGGCAAGTCGAGGTGCATCAGCGCGTCCATCGTCTTGGGCGATGCCTGGAGAATGTCGATCAGGCGCTTGTGCGTCCGCATCTCGAAGTGCTCGCGCGACTTCTTGTCGTTGTTCGTCGACCGCTGCACGCAGAAGCGGTTGATCTCGGTCGGCAGCGGAACGGGCCCGCTGACGAAAGCGCCGGTACGCTTGGCGGTCTCAACGATCCGCTCCGCCGACTGATCGAGCACTTTGTGATCGTACGCCTTGAGGCGGATGCGGATCATTTGTTTCGCCATGAAAATCTCTACTCGGCGACCGCGGTAACGACGCCGGCGCCGACGGTGCGGCCGCCCTCGCGGATGGCGAAGCGCAGCCCCTCTTCGCACGCGATCGGGGTGATCAGCTCGACGTCCATCTGAACGTTGTCGCCGGGCATCACCATCTCAACGCCATCGGGCAGCTTGATCGTGCCGGTGACGTCGGTCGTGCGAAAGTAAAACTGCGGACGATAGTTTCCGAAGAAGGGCGTGTGGCGTCCGCCTTCTTCTTTCGAGAGGACGTAGACCTCGGCTTTGAACTTCTTGTGCGGCTTGACCGAGCCGGGTTTCGCGAGCACCTGGCCGCGCTCGATCTCGTTGCGATCGACGCCGCGGAGCAGCACGCCGATGTTATCGCCCGCGATGCCCGAATCGAGCAGCTTGCGGAACATCTCAATGCCCGTCACGACCGTCTTCTTCGTCTCCTCCTTGAGGCCGACGATCTCGACCTCTTCGCCGACCTTCACCTGACCGCGCTCGACGCGGCCCGTGCCGACCGTGCCGCGGCCGGTGATCGTGAAGACGTCTTCAACCGGCATAAGGAACGGCTTGTCGACCTGGCGTTCCGGCTGCGGAATGTAGTCGTCGATCGTATCCATTAGCTTGAAGATCGGATCGGCTTCCGCGTCGCCGTGCTTGCCGCTCGAGTTGAGCGCCTTGAGCGCCGAACCGCGGATGATCGGCGTGTCGTCGCCCGGGAAATCGTACTTCGAGAGCAGCTCGCGAATCTCCATCTCGACGAGCTCGAGCAGCTCCTCGTCATCGACCATGTCGACCTTGTTCAGGAAGACGACGATGCGAGGAACGCCGACCTGACGCATCAGCAGAATGTGCTCGCGCGTCTGCGGCATCGGCCCGTCGGTCGCGGCAACGACGAGCACCGCGCCGTCCATCTGAGCGGCGCCGGTGATCATGTTCTTGATGTAGTCCGCGTGGCCGGGACAATCGACGTGGGCGTAGTGGCGCTTGGGCGTCTCGTACTCCTGGTGCGAGATGGCGATCGTGATGCCGCGTTCTTTCTCTTCCGGAGCGTTGTCGATCTGATCGACGCCGACTTTCTGCGCGAGCCCTTCGGTGGAAAGGCAATGCATGATCGCGGCCGTCAACGTCGTCTTTCCGTGATCGACGTGTCCGGTCGTTCCGATATTTACGTGCGGCTTGGTGCGCTCGAACTTTTGCTTGGCCATCTCTTTCCTTTCAGTACGCGTTACGCTGCGCGTAACGCCCCCACGCGGACTTCGCTGCGCGGGACCCCGGTCTTCGGGGAATAAACACTCTAGACTCTAGTACACGGATCCAGGCGTATCAGTTGCCCCTTTTCCGCCTTACGCGGTAAACGCCCCCATCGCAGAGGGCGCCACAACCCCGGAATATTATCAAGCAAAACCTGCGAATGTCAACGGAGCCTAGGCTGGAGCGAGCTTCTTGCCCACCGCCTTGGCGACGATCTCTTCTTCGACGGATTTCGGCGCCTTTTCGTAGTGCGAGAACTCCATCGTATAGGTCGCTCGCCCTTGTGTCGCCGAGCGCATATCCGTAGCGTACCCGAACATCTCGGAGAGTGGGACGTGCGCCGTGATCACCTGGGCGCCGCCGGGTGCCTCTTCGGTCGCGTGGATCGCGCCGCGGCGCCGGCTGAGGTCGCCGTTGATCGCCCCCATATACTCTTTGGGCGTCGTGACCTCGACCTTCATGATCGGCTCGAGCAGGATCGGACCCGCCGCGCGGTTTGCTTCCTTCCACGCCATCGAGGCCGCAATCTTAAAGGCCATCTCCGAGGAATCGACCTCGTGGAACGAGCCGTCGAAGGCCACCGCTTTGAAGTCCATCACTGGGAAGCCGGCGAGCACGCCGTTTTGGGCAGACTCGCGGATGCCCTCTTGAACCGCTTTAGCGTACTCTTTTGGAACCGCGCCGCCGACGATCTTCCACTCGAAGACGAAGCCCGTGCCCGGGGACTGCGGTTCGACCCGCAACCAGACGTCGCCGTACTGGCCCTTGCCGCCCGACTGCCGTACGAAACGGCCTTCCTTTTCAACGGTCTTCGTGATCGCTTCTTTGTAAGCAACCTGTGGCTTACCGACGTTGGCTTCGACCTTGAACTCCCGGCGAAGCCGGTCGAGGATGATCTCGAGGTGCAGTTCGCCCATGCCGGCGATGATCGTCTGCTGCGTCTCCTCGTCGGTCCGCATCCGGAAGGTCGGATCTTCCTGAGCCAGGCGCGTCAGGGCCAAGCCGAGCTTATCTTGATCGGCCTTGCTCTTCGGCTCGATGGCCTGATGGATGACCGGTTCGGGGAAGGTGATCGACTCGAGCGCGATCGGCGACTTCTCGTCGCAGAGCGTGTCGCCGGTGCGCGTGTCGGAGAGTCCGACCGCGGCGGCGATGTCGCCCGCGCCGATCGAATCGATATCCTCGCGGTGATTGGCGTGCATCCGTAAAATGCGCCCGATGCGCTCCTTGCGGCCCGTGCGTGAGTTGAGCACGTAGCTGCCCTTGTTGAGCACGCCGGAATAGACCCGGAAGTACGTCAGGTTGCCGTACGGATCGGTCGCGATCTTGAAGGCCAGCGCGCAGAACGGCTCGGAGTCTTCGGCCTTGCGCGTGATCTCGCCGCCCGATTTCGGATCGCGCCCGACGATCTGCTTGGCCTCCAGCGGCGAAGGCATGTACTCGACCACCGCGTCGAGCAGCGGCTGAACGCCCTTGTTCTTGAAGGCCGAACCGCAGAGCATCGGCAGCACCGTGCCCTCGATCGTCGCCCTCCGCAACGCCGCCTTCATGCGATCGATCGGCAGCTCTTTGCCGTCGAAGAACATCTCGAGCAACTCGTCGTCTTGTTCGGCGATCGCCTCGACGAGATGTTGACGCCACTCGAGCGCGAGCTCGCGCAGTTCGCCTTCGACTTCCTCTTGCGCCATCGTGGAGCCGAGATCGTCGGTGTAGACGACCTTCTTCATTGTGAAGAGATCGACGATGCCCTTGAACTTGTCTTCGGCACCGATCGGCACTTGAATCGGTACGGCGCGGGCGCCCAGGCGCTCGCGGATCTTCTCGACGACGTTGAAGAAGTCGGCTCCGACGCGGTCCATCTTGTTGACGAAGACGATTCGCGGAACCTTATATTTGTTCGCTTGCCGCCAGACCGTCTCGGATTGCGGCTGCACGGCGGCAACCGAGTCGAAGAGCGCGACTAAGCCGTCGAGCACGCGCAGCGAACGCTCGACCTCGACGGTGAAGTCGACGTGCCCCGGCGTGTCGATGATGTTGATGCGCGTATCCCGCCAGGTCGTGGCGGTCGCGGCCGAGGTGATCGTAATGCCGCGCTCCTGTTCCTGAACCATCCAGTCCATCGTCGCGGCGCCGTCGTGCACCTCACCCATCTTGTGCACGCGTCCGGTAAAGAAAAGGATACGTTCGGTACAGGTCGTCTTGCCGGCATCGATGTGCGCGGCAATGCCGATATTCCTCGTGCGTTCGAGCGGATATTCCCTAGCAGCCATGGTGTTCTTAGTTTGTAACGTTACCAGCGATAATGGGCAAAAGCTTTGTTCGCTTCGGCCATCTTGTGCGTGTCTTCACGCTTTTTGATCGTCGCGCCGGTGTTGTTGGACGCGTCGAGCAGCTCGCCGGCCAGCTTCTCCTCCATGGAGCGGCCGCCGCGAGCTCGGGCAAAACCGATGAGCCAGCGCATCGCCATCGCCTGACGGCGATCGGGACGTACCTCCATCGGCACTTGATAGGTGGCACCGCCGACGCGCCGCGGACGAACCTCGACCAGCGGCATCGCGTTGGAGAGCGCCTGCGAAAAGACTTCCATCGGATCCCGGCCGGTCTTCTCGGCGACGATCTCGAGCGCACCATAGGTGATGCCCTCGGCCGTCGACTTCTTGCCGCGCAGCATCACCTTGTTAATGAAGCGCGCCAATACTTTCGAGTTAAACTTTCCGTCCGGAAGAATTTGGCGTTTGGGAGCGGGTCCTTTGCGTGGCATCCTTTACTTCTTTTTCTCGCGCTTGGCGCCGTACTTCGAGCGCCCTTGTTTGCGGTTGGCGGTACCGGCGGTATCGAGCGTGCCGCGGATGATGTGATAGCGGACGCCCGGCAGATCCTTGACGCGCCCGCCCCGGACCAGCACGACCGAGTGCTCTTGCAGATTGTGCCCGATCCCAGGGATGTAGGCGGTCACCTCTTCACCATTGGTCAAACGAACGCGCGCGACTTTGCGCAGCGCCGAGTTCGGCTTCTTGGGAGTAACCGTCTTCACTTGAGTGCAGACGCCGCGGCGCTGCGGATTGCCGGCCACTTCGAACTGTCGCGTCGGAAGATCGGGATGCCCCGGCTTGGGCCCCGTCAGGATGACGCGAAATGCCCGGGTCTTGACCTTCTGTTCGGTCTTCTCACGCCCGCGGCGCACCAATTGATTGATGGTCGGCAAAAACTACAAGCTCCTCACGCTGACACAGAAACGGCCTCACCCGCAGGTGGGACCGAGCTTCAACTATAGCAAGGCGCCATGGGGGCGTCAAATGCCGAGCGAGCGGCGCGCCCTTAAATTTCCAGCCTCGCGGCGCCGGCCCGCGCCAGTTCGACCGCGATCTCGTCGCTTGTAAAGCCCCGGTGGCGCAGCGTGGTGACGAACTTCTCGGTGGCCTCGCGCAGGCTGTGGAGACGGCCTCGCGCGTTGACCGGGACCTGTCCCGCGACCCGGGTTCCGCGGCGGCGGTCGCCGACCAGCCAGCCTTCGGATTGCAGCTCGCCGTAGGCGCGCGCGATGGTGTTGGGCGCAAGCCCCAGGTCGCCGGCAAGCTGCCGGACGGTCGGCAATGGAGCTTCGGGAGGCAGCTCACCCCGCTCGATCGCGGCGCGAATCTGCGCGGCTACCTGTTGGTAGGGCGGGGTCTCCAGGTCGGCATCGACGACGAGGTACGACGTGTTCACGCGATGCGCAGGCGCCCGAACAGCGGCAGGATGCTGGCGGCGAGCGCGACGACGAAGGCCGCGATCAGGATTGCCATGGCCACCGTTCCGAGCGTGCCGAACAGCTCGGGCAGACTCGGCTCGGCGATCGCCGCGAAGACGAAGACGGGCGCAGTGGCCAACGACGCGACGTTGCGGGCCCGGCCGACGCGCAGACGTTCGTCGAGTGCATACTCATACTGGGGATCGATGCCGAGCAACAGCGCCGGCGCGTTGGCGATGCGCCACGCGACGAAGCCAAGGACGAGCGTCGACGTCGCGACCACGAGCGCGCCCGCTCGATTCTGCGGATCGACCGCAAAGAGCACGGCGACGACGAAGCTCGCCGCGATGCAGGCGATCAGCAAGGGCGGCAACGCGATAAACGGCGAGCGGCGAACCAGCGGCGCGACGCGCTGTTCGGTCGCACGGTGAAACTGCAGATAGGCCAACAGCGTCACCGCGGCGACCCCGAGACAAAAGAGTGCGTAGGGCATCGCAAACGGCACGCCGGGAACCGCCTCGAGCAATGCGAGCGCGAAGGCGGCGATCCCCAAGTAGCGTCCGTAATTGCTGGAGATTCCCTCGGCCTGCTCCCGGGCCGCCACGGAGCGATCGAGGCGCTCGCGCTGCGCCGGGCTCATCTCGCCCCAACGCGTGAAAGTTCCCGCCATGCCAGCGAAGTAGCGCGGACAGCGGAGTGCGGCGATCCCGCACGCTGCGAACGCGAGACCCATAACGAGGCGAATCAACTCGGGGTGATGGTAGTGTGCCGTAGTCATTGTACCACTACCCTAATACAAAACGGCGTTTTGTGTCAACCCATTGGTTCAAAACCCGGCTTCGGCAGCCCCCGAAGGCGCAAGCCCTTGAGCGACAGACTCGGTCGCTCGATCACAAACCAACTGAAAGCGGCCCACGGAAGCGTTGCGATGAGCGATAGCGCAAAGTATGGCAGAACGCCGAACTTGTTTAGCCCGAATAGTGCGAGAACTTGCGCGACGGGGTACGCGTAGATGTAGAGCCCGTACGATAGGTCGACCCTGCGGTCGAAGTTGCGAATTGGAACGCGTACCATCGCGTAGAATACGACATACGAAAAACACGGGATCACGATGAAGCCGTAGAGTCTGCCGGGAAGGGCGACGAGTACGAGGACGGCGCAGATCGCGGCGAACCAGCCTCGCAAAGCGATTCGGTCTCGGTACAGGTACGCGCACCCGCCGATCCAGAAAAACGTGCCTAGCTCGGAGAGCAAATAGAGCAGCAATCGAACGTCCATCGTCGTCGCATTGCTTAGGCATGTAGACGTGATGACGTAAGCAGCTACGCAGCCTGCGAGAATCACGACCGGCCAACGCTTTAATATACCCAGCGCGCCGGCAAGCAAGAGCGTTAAGTAGCAATAAAACTCAGACTGCAGCGTCCACAGCGATCCGTTGAGCAATCTGGACTGGGGTAGCCCATCGAGAATGCCCCCGATCGTGAACTGGTTGATCTGCAACGCAGCATTGCGGGTCACGTAGGTCAGCGGCGCGGGCTGAATCGTCAAATAATCGTGCAAATTCGCGTGAAGCCGCAAAAAGCCAATCGGCACGATCAGGAACGCCGTGAGGACGAGGCAGGAAAGGAACCCCGGAAATATTCGAAGGCACCGATGCCACAGAAAGCGCCCTCCGTTCTCGGCGGATTCGAAGCTTCGCGTAATCAAAAAACCGCTGAGCACGAAGAACCCGGCTACCGCGAGAAAACCGGCCGACAGCCGTGCCCCGTAAGCGTTGAGCGGGTCGAGCCCATACCCCCCGAGCCCGAACGCGTGCGACCAGATAACGGTGGCTGCAAAAAGGAAACGTAGAAATCCGATGCTGTTCGATCGGAAGTTAAGCGCAGAGAGCATCGGCCGTCAGCGAATCACCCCGGCTCGGGGCTTTTTAGGAAGTCCCACGTTACCTGTTCTTTCGACCAACCAAGCGGCTATTTTGAGGCCCTTAAAGCAAGGTCGGCGCGATTGAGGACCGTATCTCGCGCCAATGGCAGCCAGCGGGACCCTTCACGAAGAGGCGCGGCTGGGCGTCTTGGACGGTCTGCGCGGCCTGGCGGTGCTGCTCGTTCTCTGGTACCACGTCTGGGAATTCTCGTGGCTCAACCCGCCGCCGTTGCTGGCCTTTCTGCCGGCGACCGGATTCGCCGGCGTCACGCTCTTCTTTTTCCTGAGCGGTTTCGTGATCTCGTATCCGTTCGTACGCTCGCGAGCCGCCGGCACACCGCGCCCCTCGTGGGCGCACTTCGCCTGGCGGCGCTTCGTGAAGATCGTGCCGTCCTACGCGCTCTCGATCGGCGTCGCCTATGCGATCGGCTACGCACAGGTCCAGCCCTACGCCTCGCCGCTGCCGGATCTCGTGACCCACTTTCTCTTCGTGCACACGTGGTTTACGGAGCGCTTCGGAACGATCAACGGGGTGCTCTGGACGCTCGCGGTCGAAGTCGAGTTCTACTGCATCTTCCCGCTGGTCTGGTGGTGCTTTGCGCGGCGTCCGTACCTCACCGCCGGCGGAATGATCGCGATCGCGTGGGCCTGGCGCGTCTGGATGGCGCACTGCTGCTATACGACGCTCTTTCCGACGTACGAAGAGAATCTGCCGGGCTATTTAGATATCTTCGCCTTCGGCATGATCAGCGCGTATCTCTTCGTCAGGCTCAGCGCCCGCCCGAGGGCTGCGCTGCAGCGCAACCTCGCGGCGCTGGTCGCCCTCGGAGGATTTGCGATGCTCTGGGAGTCGCTCGAGAGCGTCTTTGACTTTCGCTTTGCCGAGCAGTGGGCGGGCGTCTGGCAGATCCACGGACGGCCGCTCTTCGGCCTCGCCTTTGCGTTAATTGCGCTCGGATCGCTGCTGAGCCCGAGGTGGTGGCAGATCCTGCTCGACAATCCGCCGCTGCGCTTTCTCGCGACGATCTCTTACAATCTGTACCTCTACCACCAGATGATCGCCAGGGAGATGATATGGCATCAGGTTCCTCCATATCGGGGCGACCCGCATTACGACGCGCAGTGGCAAGTCCGATATACCGAACTTGCCTTTGCGGCGACCATCGCCTTCGCGACGGTCGTTACTTACTGTTTCGAGCGGCCGCTGCTACGGATACGCGGCCCGCGAGGGACGCGCAGTCCGATTAGAGTGCAGACTTGAAGATGCTCGACGTGAGCTCGGCGATTCCGGGAACGCGAACCTCTTTACCCTGGAAGCCGGTCACGGTGGTCCAGACCCACAGCACGATCCAGAGAAGCCAGATGATCGGGTAGAGGATCCAGAGGTGAATGAACCCCAAAATGATCCAGAGGACGAAGTAGAGAGCCCACATCGTGATCGATTGAGCCGCGGCCCACTTCACAAACTTGTTGGTTCCACCGCCGACGAGCATAACGATGCCGCCGAGCAGGCAGAAAAGGTACGCGAGTCCCGCCGCAACGTTCGGCTCTAATCCGAACGGAGTATCTTTCGGAGGAGGGGTTACGGACATGGATTTCTGGCCCTTTCTGTTCTGTGCACCGAGATCTAGGGAGCTTGCAGGCCTTGCTTTGCTTCGCCGGGACGTTCGACCTTCACGCAGAAAGGCGCCCGATGCGCCGTCGCGGCTGGTATGTGCTGCTGCTCTTGCCGTTTATCGGGACGCTCATCCCGCCGTTCTACAACCACGCCTCACCCGCGCTCTTCGGGATGCCCTTCTTTTACTGGTATCAGTTGGCGTGGGTCCTCGTGACCGCCGGCCTTCTCGGAATCGTCGTGCTGATGACCAGAGACGGGCGTGTCTAGCGCGGCGCTCATCCTCGGGGTCTCGGTGACGGGCGTAACCGCGCTGGGCTTCTTCGCGGCGCGATGGGGCGGAGCAAACCTGCGAGATCTCGAGCAGTGGGCACTGGGCGGACGGAGCTTCGGAACGATCGTCTCGTGGTTTCTGCTCGGCGGCGACCTCTATACGGCTTACACCTTCGTCGCCGTTCCCGCGCTCGTCTACGGCGTCGGCGCGCTCGGATTCTTTGCCGTCCCGTACGCGACGATCGCCTACCCCATCGCGCTGATCGTGCTTTCGAAGTTTTGGAGCATCGCCCGAGATCGCGGCTACGTCACGACCGCCGACTTCGTGCGCGACCGGTACGACGACCGCGGGCTCGAGATCGCGATCGCTCTCACGGGCGTCGTAGCGGCGTTGCCCTACATCGCCCTTCAGCTGGTCGGAATGCGGGCGGTCTTCAGCCAGTTCAGCACGCTGGGAGCGATGCACGCGCTCCCAGCGCTTACGGTCGCCTTCGTTCTGCTGGCCGCCTACACGTACACGAGCGGCCTGCGCGCGCCCGCCATGATCGCGTTCGTGAAGGACACGCTGATCTACGTGACCGTGATCGCGGCGATTACGGTAATTCCCGCTCGGCTCGGCGGCTGGGGGCACGTCTTTTCCCTTTCGGCGGCGGCGTTGGCCGCCCGCCCGAAACCTTCGTCGATCTTCCTCGGGCCGCCGCAGTACTTCACGTACGCATCGATGGCATTCGGCTCGGCGCTTTCGCTCTTTATCTATCCACACTCGATCACGAGCGTGCTCGCGGCGCGCAGCCGCGAAGTGATCCGCCGCAACGCGGCACTGTTGCCGATCTACTCACTGCTTTTGGGTCTGCTCGCGCTGCTGGGGTACTGCGCCCTGGCGGCCGGCATCTCCACGAAAGACACGACCAGCGTCGTACCGCAGCTCTTCGCGCGCTTCTTTCCCGATTGGTTCGTCGGAGTGGCCGACGCCGCCATCGCGATCGGCGCGCTCGTTCCCGCGGCGATCATGAGCATCGGCGCCGCCAATCTCTTCGCGAGCAACGTCTTTCGCGAGTTTTCGCCGCAGCGCTCGCAGGTCGAGACCGTTATCGCCAAGCGGCTGACGCTGGCGATCTGCGCGGTCGCGCTGCTCTTCATCTTCTTCGTCCCGGTTCCGTACGCAATCGACTTCCAGCTTTTGGGCGGCGCGCTGATGCTGCAGATCTTTCCCGCCTTCGTACTCGGGCTGTGGACGCGCTGGTTTCACCCGAAGGCGCTCCTCGCCGGGTGGGCCTGCGGCCTGCTCGCCAGCTGCGCGATGGCGTACGCCGGCGGATTTAGCGCGAACTATTCGCTTCATGCTTTCGGCGGCACGCTGACCGGTTTCATCGCGCTTTACTCACTCGCGCTCAACCTGGCGGTGAGCGCCGTACTGACACCTCTTCTCAAACGAGGCACGACGTGAGCAACAGAATCGATCCCGAAGGTTGGCCGCGCCCGAGCGGCTACGCCAACGGCGTTCTAGCCGAAGGCCGTTATCTCGCGATCGCCGGGCAGATCGGTTGGAACGAACGCAACGAGCTCGTCTCCGACGATTTCCTCGAACAGGCTACCCAGGCGCTGCGCAACATCGTCGCCGTGCTGCGCGCCGCCGGCGGCGAGCCGGCGCACCTCGTGCGCCTCACCTGGTACGTTACGAATAAAGACGAGTATCGCGCGAGCCTCTCAGCTCTCGGGCGCTCCTATCGCGAGATCGTCGGCGCCGTCTATCCAGCGATGGCACTGGTCATCGTCGCCGATCTCCTCGAGGACGGCGCAAAGGTCGAGATCGAAGCCACCGCGATCTTACCTCAATCTCGCGAGGGCGTGCACGGATAGTCCGGCTGCCACTCGAATTCATGAGCAAGCTTCGCGCTTGCGCCCTCGGGATCGTCTGAGCCGATCGGCCCGATCGTCGTCTCCCCGGTGACGGGCGCGTAGTGCACGAATCGATCGCCGAGAACGTGCGTGTAGTCGACATGCCCTTGAGGATCGGGCGTCACGTCGACTTCGAAGTAAAGCACGAAGGGCCTTACGTCGTCGCTCGGAAAGGCGTAGCGCACGAAGCGCCGCTGACAGCTTTTCACCCTCGCCAAAGTGAAGCGAAGCTTCGCCACTTGATCGTTCGTCAGATGCGGCTGACCCGGCTTTCCGTAATCCACGGCGGCAAAATTCGGCCACGTAGCCCGCGGTGCCGGATTTATTTGCCCAGCAGGGGTCGACTGAGATACGGCAGCCTCTGACGCTGACCTATGGCACGAGGTGAGCGCAAGCGCGCCGGCGAGCGTGCACGCGATGGCCACCGAAACAGGAAAAGGCGCGCGACGCAGAAGGAACGCTGCGCAATCTTGGATGCGGCAAGTCAATACGCGCTTGGGTATGCCCAGACGACGACCGCCGGCGTACAGGCATTTCTCCCCTTGGCAGCGCGCTCGGAATTTACGCCGCCTTCGCCTCGGTTCGCGAGGCAAAGGCTCAGAATCTCAGTGCGCGACGGCACTCGTGCTCTACACCCAAAACAAAGCGACGTAGCAGATTCGGCGAGTCTAGCTCCAGCCGTACAGGAGCTCTCGACCTCGCTGTAACCGCACGCCTGGACTATTTTCAGTGATCTCCGGCTCGGTGCCGTAGTCGCCGCCGAAAGGACCTCGATAATCTGCTGGACATCTTCGCTGCTTAGCGGTGGCGCTGAGGCGGGGCTTGGCTGGTCCGATTGCTCATCATTCATCTCCGGGCTCCTATTGGCCAACGATTGGCTGACAAACCTTTGGGTTGTTCTAGACGCCAAACCCAAATGAGTTACGGGTAACGGTCCCTCCAATTGGTGCCCCAGTGTGATCCAACGTGCGCCTTGCGCGGCTCAAGAGCCCCTCGGCGCGGGGGACGTCCAAGACTAGGCAAGGAAGCTTTCGGCGTGGATGCGGCAAGTCAATACGCTCTCGCGTATGCGCTGACGACGACCGCCGGCGTACGGGCGCTTCTTCCGCTGGCCGCCTTTGCGGTGGTGATCCATCTTGGCTTCCTCCATCCGCCTCCCGGATTCGCGTGGCTGGGCGGAGGGACCGTGATGTGGCCGCTGATCGGCATCGCGGTGCTCGAACTTCTCGCCGATAAGGTTCCGATCGTCGACCACGTGATGCACGTCGTCGGCGTCGCCGTAAAGCCGGCTGCCGCCGCAGTCCTCGTCGGCGGATCGGTGCACGCGCAATCGCCGCAAGTTCTGGCCGGCCTGATGGCGCTCGGTGCGCTCAACGCGCTCGGAATTCACGCAGCCGTCGCCTCCGTTCGCGGCGCCTCGACGCTAACGACCGCCGGGATCGCCAATCCGGCAATCAGCATCGTCGAAGACGGCGGCTCGATCCTCGCCACGCTGCTGGCGTTCTTCGCGCCCTTCATCGCCGCATTTCTCGCGCTCTGCTTCGCAGCCACGCTCTTCATCCTCGCACGCAGCGCCTACAAACGCGTGCGAGTCCAACCCAAGACGTAAGTTCGCGAAGGCCAGTACAACGGTGTCTGGAGGGCGGCGCAACGCTTTACCGGAGAGGCTCGGACCGACGAGTGCAGCCACGGATGGCGGAGCGAGGAGGCCGAGCAGCGGGAGCGGAGCCCGGATGGCGGAGCGACGAGCGGCTCGACGGTAAAGTGTTGCGCCACCCTCAGGAGCGCAGTTTGTAGCGCTGGAGCTTCCCAGTTTCCGTGCGCGGCAGCTCGCTGACGAACTCGATCTCGCGCGGCGCTTTAAACGGCGCGATCTGCGTTTTGCAGAACTCGCGAAGCTCGTCGGCCTTTGCGCCGGTGGCTGCGCAGCCTTCGACGAGCACGATGAAGGCTTTGACGACGTTGGTCTCTCTGGCGGGATCGCGCTTGGCGACGACGGCGATCTCTTTGACGTCGGCGTGCGCAATGAGCGCTTGTTCGACCTCGGGGCCCGAGATGTTGTAGCCGGAAGAGACGATCATGTCGTCGGTGCGCGCGACGTACCAGAAGTATCCGTCCGCGTCGCGGCGGTAGGCATCGCCCGGATAGTTCCAGCCGCGCTGAACGTAGATCTGCTGGCGCTCGTCCTGCAGGTACTTGCACCCCGTCGGGCCCTTGACCGCGAGCCTTCCGATCGTGCCATCCGGGAGCCGGTTGCCATCGTCGTCGTGGATTTCGGCGATATATCCCGGAACGGCGCGTCCGGTCGATCCGGCGCGAACCTCGTCTTGCGGCGAGCCGACGAAGATGTGCAGCATCTCGGTGCTGCCGATCCCGTCGAGAATCGCGATGCCGGTCTGCTCGTGCCACTGCTCCCAAACGGCGCGCGGCAGCGTCTCGCCTGCCGAGACGCACGTTCGCAGGCTCGAGAGATCGAACTCGTTCGCTCGCGCGGCCATCGCGCGGTACGCGACCGGCGCGGTAAAGAGGGTCGTCACGCCGTGCGTCGAGATCGCGTCGAGCAGTTCGGCCGGCCCGGCCTTTTCGAGCAAGAGCGTCGCCGCGCCGGCGCACACGGGAAAGAGCAGTATGCCGCCGAGCCCGAACGTGAACGCCAGCGGCGGGCTCCCGCAAAAGAGATCGCTCGGGCGCGGCTGCAGCACGCGCGCCCCATAACCGTCGCAACAGGCCGCCAAGTCGCGGTGATAGTGCATCGCCGCCTTCGGCGTACCCGTCGTCCCCGAGGTGAAGGCGATGATCGCGACGTCTTCGGCTGCGGTTTCGACGTTGGCAAACGTGGCGGACTTCGTGCGCATCCGCTGCTCGAGCGACTCGATCGCATGCACGCCCTCGCCGAAGTAGAGCGTTCGCACGCCGCCGTACGAGCTGCAGGCACCCTCCAAGTCGGCGCGCAGCCGCACGTCGCACAGGGCGTGCTTGACCTGCGCTTTCTCCATCATGAATCGCAGTTCGTTCGCGCGGTAGAGGGGCATCGTGGTGACGGCGATGCCGCCGGCCTTGAGCACCGCGTACCAGCAGGCCGCGAGCATCGGCGTGTTGGGCGCGCGCAGCAGCACGCGATTTCCAGGCTCGAGGCCCATCTCGTCGACGAGCACGCCCGCGACGCGGTTTGCCGCGGCGAGCAGCTCCGCGTAGGTCCAGCAAACGCCGCCCGGAGCCAAGAGGCAGCGCGCGTCTTCGCGTCCGGCGACGCGCGCGTCCAACAGGTTGGCTGCCGCGTTGAGACGCTGCGGATACTGAAGTTCCGGCAGCTTGAAGCGCAGCTCCGGCATCTCGTCGCGCGGGGGCAGCCGCTCCTCGGCAAACGTGTCCGTGTGGCCGGTGAAGCGCAAGTCTCTACCCCTCTAAGACGGCTTTGGCGATCACGACCTGCTGGATCTCGCTGGCTCCTTCGTAGATGCGCAGCGCGCGAACGTCGCGGTAGAGGCGCTCGACGATCTCGCCGCGCGTGACTCCGCGGCCGCCGAAGAGCTGCACGGCGCGGTCGCAGATTCGTCCCGCGGCTTCGGTTGCAAACCACTTTGCCATCGCGGCCTCGCGCGTCACGCGGGCGCGGCCGCTATCCTTGCTCCACGCGGCACGATAGACGAGCAGCGTTGCGGCGTCGAGATCGGTCGCCATGCTCGCGAGCGCGGCTTGCGTCAGCTGCAGCGCGCTCAGCGGGGCGCCGAAGAGCTGCCGCCGCTTGACGTGCGCGACCGATTCGTCCAGCGCGCGGCGCGCGAAGCCGTTGGCCGCCGCTCCGACCGTGCTGCGAAAGACGTCGAGCACGCTCATCGCAACCTTGAAGCCCTCGCCCTCGGCGCCGATGCGGCACGACTCTGCAACGACGACGCCGTCGAGCTTTAGCGTACCGAGCGGATGTGGCGAGATCGTTTCGATGTTTCCCTCCGCGCGCAGGCCGGCCGCCGTCGCGTCGACCGCAAACGCGCTCAAGCCCTTCGTGCCTCGCTCGCCGGTCCGCGCGAAGACGATGTAGAGATCGGCGATGCCGGCGTTGGAGATCCACGTCTTCGTCCCCTCGAGGACGTATTCGCGGTTGCGGCGCGTCGCCGTCGTAGCCAATGCAGCAACGTCGGATCCGGCCTCCAGCTCGGAGAGCGCGAAGGCGGCGATGCAGCGTCCCGCGGCGATCTCCGGGAGGTAGCGTCTCTTGAGCTCCGCATTGCCGAAGAGCGCGACCGGACCACCGCCCAAGCCTTGCATTGCAAAGGCGAAATCGGCCAGCGCGCTGCGATAGGCCAGGCGTTCGCGCGCCAAACAGAGCGTTCGCACGTCGAGCTCCGCGCGGATGCCGCCGTAGGGACCGGGTACGCAGGCGCGCAGCCACCCTCCGCCGGCCAGCGCGGCGACCCACTCGCGGCAGCTCTGCGCGGCATCCTCCTCTTCGTTCGGGCGAACCGCCGCCGTTGCCAGCCAGCGTTCGAATCCGGCGCAAAAGGCGCGATGCTCTTCGTCGAAGAGCGGAAGCTCGAGCACGTTAGTCGCCTTCGAAGCGCACGGGACGCTTGGCGACGAAGGCCTCGTAGGCGCGGCGGAAATCGTTGCTCTCCATGCACGCGGCCTGCGCGCGCGCCTCGGCGTCGATCGCGTCGTCCAACGGCAGCGACCATTCTTCGCGCAGCATCCGTTTCGTCATCGCGTGCGCGAGCGTCGGGCCGCCGGCGAGCGATTGCGCGAGCGTGCGCGCGCGATCCGCCAATTCATCGGGCGAACAGAGTTCGTTGAAGAATCCCCAGTCGTAGGCTTGAGCGCCCGGCAGCGTGCGTCCGGTGTAGAGCAGTTCGCTCGCGCGCCCGAGCCCGACGATGCGCGGCAGCATCGCGCAGGCGCCCATATCGCAACCCGCCAGTCCTACGCGCACGAAGAGAAACGCGATCCGCGAACGCTCGGTGCCCAGGCGCAGGTCGCTCGCCATCGCGAGGATTGCGCCGGCGCCGGCGCAGGCGCCGTCGACCGCGGCAACGATGGGCTGGGGACAGGCGCGCATCGCTTTGACGACGTCGCCGGTCATCTGCGTGAACTTTAGGAGCTGCGCCGGCGTCGACTGCGTCAGCGGTCCGATGATCTCGTGGACGTCACCGCCGGAGCAAAAATTGCCGCCCGCACCGGCCAGCACGATCGTATTCACGCCCTCGTCGTCGCGCAGCGACGTAAAGAGCGCGCGCAGCTCGCCGTACAGCGCAAACGTCAGCGCGTTCTTTCGAGCCGGGCGGTCGAGCGTGATCGTCAGCACGCGCTCGTCGAGCTGCGCTCGCGCGGCGCTCATCTGATACGGAATGGCAGGTCCTCTTCATAGGCGTTCCCGGGGCTGTTCCGGGCGATTACGCGCAGGCGGTAGCCGCGCACGAAGATCGGCGGCGTATCGAGCAGGTGGATCGTGAAGGCGAAGCGCCCCGGCTTGATATGCGGGACGTTGATCGAAAAGAGATTCGTTCGAACCTCGATGCTCGCGACGTTGGTCCCGGTCACGAAGGAGCCCGACCAGCGCTCGCCGCGGCGAACGTCGAGCGAAGAGAAGCGCATCGCCAGAATCTTCGGCGGCGCGCCGTCGCGCTCGATCGGCGGCGTCGGCATCGTCGCGCTGCCGACGGTGACGTTTGCGGGCGTCTCCGGAACCCTCGAGCCACATCCAACAAGCAGCACTATCAACGACCACGCGCCGATGCGATGATGCACGCAGGTGGTCGTACGGACTCGTTTGCGACGCCACCTGCTCTCGACGGAAGGCGCCTCGCAGCATTGGCTCGTAAGGCTCTCGGGATGCAGAACGCGGTCCCGCGAAGCCTCGCGCTCGATTACGCGGTCGGCATCTGCGGGATCTGGATATCCTCCGGCTTCTTCCTCGACGCCTGGGCGCACGGGCACGTCCGGGTCGACACGTTCTTCACGCCGTACCACGCCGTCTTCTACTCGGGAATGCTCGCGCTGGCATTGATCCTCATCACCTTTGCCCTACAGGCGCACGCGCGCGGCTACGCTTGGGCGGAGAGCTTCCCACGACCCTATCGCTTGGCGCTCATCGGCATCCCGATCTTCATCGGCGCGGGGCTCGGCGATATGATCTGGCACCACGTCTACGGCCTCGAGGAAGGCGTCGATGCGCTCTTGAGCCCGACGCATCAGGTCCTGGGCCTGGGCATCTTCTTTCTCGCCAGCGCTCCGATCCGCTCGGTGCTCTCCGACCGCGGGGCGCTGACGCTTGGGCGCCAGTTTCCGCTCGCGCTCGGCTTAGCGACGTGGCTGATCCTGGCGCACTTCGGAACCGCGTACGGCTTCGATCCGGCGGCCGGAAAGACGAACGCGCCGCCGCCGATTGCGCCCTTTACGCCCGACTATCTTACCGCGCTCTCGATCGGCTACTACAAGATCGCCAGCGGTGTATTGATCGTGATCTTCCAAAGCTCGCTGATCGCCGGTTTCGCGCTCTGGCTCGTCTCGCGCATGCATCCGAGCCCCGGAATGTTCACCGCGATCTTCTTGCTCGGCAACCTGCCCGCCGCCGCAGCCTTCACCAATCAAACGCCGCTGCTGGCCGTCACGCTCACCCAGTCTTTGATTACCGGGCTCTTTGCCGACGCGCTCGTACGCCTCTACGATCCGCATCCGGTGCGCGGGAAGACGCGGGCCTTTCGCTGGTTCGGCGCCACCGTTCCGATGACGTACATCGGCGTCTATCTCTTAGGAACGCTTGCGTACGGCGGAATTTGGTGGGATTGGAACGTCGCCCTCGGCTCGTGGATCTGGTCGGGCGTCTGCGGCTTTGCCCTCAGTCTGTTGATTCTCGCTCGCCGGCCGGCATGATCGCGGCGGGCCTGCTCTGCGTGGCCTTGCTGCTGCACGGTGCGACGGCCTGGCGATACGGCTACTTCCGCGACGAGCTCTACTTCATCGCGTGTTCGAAGCATTTGGCGTGGGGTTACGTCGACCAGCCGCCGCTCGTTGCCGTCGCGGCCTGGCTCTCCGCGCCCGCGGGATACCAACTGCCGGCGCTGCGCGCGCTGCCGGTTCTTGCCGCGGCCGGGACCGTCTATCTCAGCGTCATGCTGGCCAAAGAGCTCGGCGGCGGGCGCTTTGCGCAGTTCCTCGCGGGGCTGGCGACGCTGTTTCTTCCCGCATATCTTCTGCTCGGCTCGACGCTGACGACGACGTCGTTTGAGCCCTTTTTCTGGACTGCGACGATCTATCTCACGGTACGGATCCTGCGCGCGCCGGCCCCAACGCTGCCGTACCTCTGGTCCGCGCTGGCGATCACGATCGCGCTGGGTGCTTACGCCAAATATTCGATGGCGCTGCTCGTCGTCGCCTCGATCTCCGGCCTGCTCGTCACCGGGCGGCGCGACGTCGTGCTCTCGAAGTACGCGCTGGGCGCCATCGCGCTGGCGTCGCTGATGCTGCTGCCCAATCTCCTCTGGCAGACGATGCACGGCTGGCCGTTCATCGAAGTAATCCGCGGCGATGCGGCGCATCGTCCGGCCTTCGCCAACGGTTTCGCGCTCGAATATCACGACCTCGCGAGCAATGCGAAAGCCTTTGCCCTCGAGCAGATCCTCTACACGAATCCGCTCGCCACGCCGGTCTGGCTCGCCGGCGCGATCGCGCCGTTTCGAATTCGCTCGCTGCGGGAGATGCGCTTTGCGGGCGTCGCATACGCCGTCGCCTTCATCGTTGCCGTCGCGCTCGCCGCCAAGGGCTACTACATCGTCGGCATCTATGCCGCGCTGCTCGCCGCCGGCGCCGTTGCAATCGAACGCTCCGCGACGTGGCTGCGCGTGACGCTCTCCGTCGCGCTCTGCGCGGTCGCGCTGATCTCGCTGCCGCTCTCGCTGCCCGTCCTCCCGGTGCAAACGCTCGTCTCCTACACGCAAGCGCTCGGACTGACGGGGCGAGCCGGCGCGCCCGCGCACCTGATCCAGCCGGTCTTCGCCGAGGAGTTCGGTTGGGATCGCTTGGCGAGCGACGTCGCCGCCGTGTATGCTGCACTGCCGCCCAACGTCCGAGCGCGCACGGCCATCTACGCCGATACGTACGCCGACGCGGGCGCGATCGACTTTTTCGGGCCCCATTACGGATTGCCGGCCGCAATCTCGAGCCAGAACAACTACTATCTTTGGGGAACGCGCGGCTACGACGGCCGCGAACTCATCGCGATCGGAGCGACGCGTATCGATCTCCTGCGCCGGTACTACCGCAGCGTCAGGCTCGTCCGGACGTCGACCGAACCGCTCAAATGGATCGTCGAGGGTCCGTCGCCCATCTATCTCTGCCGCGATCCGGTCGCGCCGCTGGACGCGATTTGGCCCAACCTGCGCTGGTACGGCGCCTAAAGATCGGGAACCTTAGGCTTCGGCGAGACCCGGGATCGTCAGCGCGACGCCGGTGCGCGAACCGTCGACGATATCGACGACCGCCCGTGCTACCTCTTCTACCGTCGCGAAGCGTCCTTGCGGATTGCTTTTAGCGAGCAGGCTGCGCGTCTCGTCCTCACTTCGTCCGGTCTTGGCAACGATGTTCGCGATCGCTCCGTGCAGGATCGCCGTCTCCGTATAACCCGGGCAGATCGCGTTGACGGTAACGCCACTACCGGCCGATTCGGCGGCGAGGGCGCGCGTTAAGCCGATGACGCCGTGCTTGCTCGCGCAATAGGCGGCGATGTACGGCGCTCCCGCCAATCCGGCCGTACTCGCGATGTTGACGATCCGCCCCCAGCCGGCCGCCATCATCTCCGCAAAGACTTCGCGCGTGCAGATGAACGTGCCGGTGAGGTTCGTCGCGAGAACGCGCTCCCACATCGCGGTCGACGTGCGGGAGAGCGTCGCCGTCTCGGCGACTCCGGCGTTGTTGACGAGGATTGCGATCTCGCCGTTGGCCGCACGGCACTGCGCAAAGGCGTGGCGCACCTCGTCTTCCTTCGCAACGTCGGCGCGCGCGTGAAAGAAGGGCGTTGGAGCCACATCCGAGCGGCTGATGATGCTCACGCGCGCACCCGCTTGCGCAAGCCGCGTCGCGACCGCGAGGCCAATGCCGCGCGAGGCGCCGGTGACGACGGCGTGCTTGCCTTCGGCGCTCACGCGGTCTCGCGGGCTCGCGCGATCAATCGTTCGAGCTGCTCCTTGCCGGCGACGTACTGCACCGGCCACTGGGCGTCTTCATAGCCGAGCTGCGCCGCGGCGTGCAGCGTCCAGAACGGATCGGCCAGATGCGGGCGTCCCAGCGCGACCAGATCGGCGCGTGCGCCCGCTACGATGGCGTTGACTTGATCGGTATCGGTGATGTTCCCGACCGCCATCGTCGCGATGCCGACCTCGTTGCGAATCTTGTCCGAGTACGGCGTCTGGAACATGCGGCCGTACACCGGAGCCGCATCGGGCGACGTCTGCCCGGCGGAGACGTCGATCAGATCGGCGCCGGCGCCTTTGAAGGCGCGCGCGATCTCGACCGCGGCATCGCCGTCGATTCCGCCCGCCACCCAATCCGTCGCCGAGATTCGCACCGACATCGGCCGCTCTTGCGGCCAGACGGCGCGCATCGCGCGAAAGACTTCGAGCGGATAGCGCAGACGGTTCTCCAGCGAGCCGCCGTACTCGTCGGTACGCTGGTTGCGCAGCGGGGTGATGAACGCCGAGAGCAGATAGCCGTGGGCGCAGTGCAGCTCGAGCATGTCGAAGCCTGCCTCGAGCCCCATCTTCGCGGCGCGCACGAACGCATCGCGAATCTCGTCCATCTGCGCGCGGGTAAGCTCCGCGGGCACTTGATTGCGAGCTGCGTAGGGAATCGCCGACGGCGCGAACAGCGGCCAGTTTCCGTCGTCGAGCGGCTCGTCCATTCCCTCCCACATCAGCTTCGTCGAGCCTTTCGGCCCCGAATGCCCAAGCTGCAGGCAGATTTTCGCACCCGAGCGCTCGTGAACGAAATCGACGATTCGCCTCCACGCGCCGACGTGTTCTTCGAGGTACATCCCCGTGCAGCCGGGCGAGATCCGCCCTTCGCGCGTGACGCAGGTCATCTCGGTAAAGACCAAGCCGGCGCCGCCGAGCGCGCGCGAGCCCAAGTGCACGAGATGGAAATCGTTGGGCGTTCCGTCGACGGCGCTGTACATATCCATCGGCGAGACGACGACGCGATTGCGCAGCTCCAGTTCGCGTAGGCGAAGGGGAACGAACATCGGCGGGATCGGGCCGCCCCCGAACCAGCGCTCGACCCGCCCGACGTAGGTAGTGTCGCGCAGACGAAGATTCTCATGGCCGATCCGCTGGCTGCGTGTGAGCAGGCTATATGCGAACTGCTCGGGCGGCAGCGTCGCGTAACGGGCAACGTTCTCAAACCACTCCGTCGAGTTGCGCGCGGCGTTCTGCAGCTTGAGGAACTCGATCTTTCGCGCCGCTTCGTACTGCGGCAGCGCGCGCGAGAGATCTCCCTCGAGCGTGACGAGCGCGTCTGCCAAACCGATCGCGTCCTCCATCGCGAGCTTCGTCCCCGAGCCGACCGAGAAGTGCGCGGTGTGCGCCGCGTCGCCGACCAGCACGACGTTGCCGTCGGTCCAGCGTTCGTTTCCGACGCGCGTAAAGTTGAGCCAGTCGCGGCCCCGCAGATGCGCGCTGTTTGCCATGAGGCGATGCCCGTGCAGATACGGCTCGAAGAGCTGCTCGCAGAACGCGATCGTCTGCTCGGTGCCGGCGGCGTCGAGGCCGTGCGCGAGCCAGGTCTCCTCGCGGCACTCCACGATGAAGGTGCTGCAATCGTCGTCGAAGCGGTACGCGTGCACGGTGAACCAGCCGTGCTCGATGCGCTCGAAGATAAACGTGAAGGCGTCGAGCGGCAGCGTAGTTCCCAGCCACACGAAGCGGCAGCGTCCCTTCGCAAGAACCGGCTGGAAGGCATCCGCGTAGGTCTGGCGCACGCGGCTGTTGCCTCCATCGGACCCGACGAGCAGATCGCAGCTCTCGCGCAGTCGCTCGATATCGGCGATCTCGTGCTCGAAGTGCAGTTCGACGCCGAGCTCCGCTGCCCGGCGCTGCAGAATCGCGAGGAGACCTTTGCGAGAAATTCCACAGAAGCCGTGTCCGCTCGAGCGAATCGTATGTCCCTCGAAGTGGATCTCGATGTCGTCCCAGTGGGCGAAGGCCTGCGTAATCTCGCGCTGCGTCGGTTCGTCGGCCGCCCGCAAGTTCTCCAGCGTTGCGTCGGAAAAGACGACGCCCCAGCCGAAGGTATCGAGAGGCCGATTGCGCTCGTAGATGTGAACGGGCCACGCGGGAAAGCGCGCTTTGAGCAGTATTCCGAGATAGAGGCCGGCCGGGCCGCCGCCGATACACGTCACGCGCACCTGCTTACACTTTGATGAGAGGCGCAGACGAATCCCGCTCGCCTATGGTACGCTGGCCTCGACGCGATGAGATCTACTGCGCTGGTCCTGCCCCTATGCTCGCTGGGCGTACTCGTGGTTTTGGGCGCGACCGCGCCGCCCGCGCAAGCCGCCGCATCCGTGACGCTCTCCAGCGGCTTCAACGAGACGCGGACGACGATTCCGGTGACCGTCGACGGCGTGCGAACCTCCTGCGTGCTCGATACCGGCAGTTCGGTGATGCTCGTCTCGCCGGCGCTCGCCCACCAGGCCGGCCTGCAAGGCCAAGGCGGAACCTTCGAGATCGCGCCGGACGGCCGCACCTACGCCGACCGCCAGACCGTCGTCGGCCGCTTTTCGATCGCCGGCAACGTGATGCGCAACGTCCCGGCCCTGATCTCCTCGAACATCAGCGGCTCGAGCGCGCTCTGCGGCTACGATTTCTTTGCGCGCTTCCCCACGCTCATCGATCGCTACCACCGCTCGGTGACGCTCTTCCCGCCCGCATCGAAGCTCGCGCACCTGCACTGTCTGCCGGTCACGCTGGGTCCGCGCGTGCCGCTGGCAACCGTCGAAATTAACGGCACGTTGCTCGACGACATCGTGCTCGACTCGGGAATGGCCGGCGGCGGCGCACTCTGGGACGGCGTGCGCTCGCGCCTGCGGCAGCCGCTGATCACGAGCGCCGACTACGTGACGAATCAGTCCGCGGTTCGCAACGGCTTCGCGTGCGGCGCTTCCGCATGGATCCGCTACGCGTCGGGTGCGCCCGAGACGTCGATGCCGATCTGCACCGAACCTCGGCGTCCCGACGGTTACAACGGGATTATCGAAACGAACCTTTCGAGCGTGCACGCGATGGCCGTCGACTACCCGAACAAGCGCATCTGCTTCGACGTCGCGCAGTACTCGCCGGGCTGGACGGCGGCACAGCAGGCGCCGGCGCAAACGCAAGCCGCGCAGGCGCCGAGCAACGGCGGGGCGTGGTCGCGCTTTAACTCGTTGCGGCCGCCGCTCTAGCGCTTTAAAGCGACGAGCAAACCGTCGCAGATCGGTACGAGCGCCGCGTCGACGCGATCGTCGCGTCCGGCCCGCTCGCTCACCAGGCGCAGCGCGCGCGTATTCGGATCTTCGTTTGAGGGATCGGCGACGGCACCGTCCCAGAGCACGTTATCGACGAGAACGAATCCCCCGGGGCGCACGAGTTCGAGCGCGAGTTCGTAGTATTCGTTGACCCGCTGCTTGTCCGCGTCGATGAAGGCCATGTCGAACGGCTCGATGCCCTGGGCACGAACGCTTTGGAGCGTCTCAAGTGCCGGGCCGATCCGCAGATCGATGCGCTCCGCCACGCCCGCCGACTGCCAATAGCGGCGCGCCATAGCCGTGGTCTCACCGTTGATATCGAGGGCCAGAACGTAGCCGTCCGCCGGCAGCGCTAAGGCCATCGCCAGCGAGCTGTAGCCGGTAAAGACGCCGATTTCGAGATAACGGCGCGCGCCGATCCCGCGTGCCAGCACCTGCATCAGACGCCCCTGTTCGGGACCGATCTGCATCCGCGACTCGGAGAGCTTGGCGGTCTCCTCGCGCAGCTCGCGAAGCACGGGATGCTCCTGCGCCATCGTCTTGACGATGTACTCGTGAATCGTGGGATCTTGAATCGCGCTTTTGGTCGTCATCGCCGTATGATACACCAAGGTGGGAGCGCTCGGGCGAATCGAGCGTTCCCATCTTCATTTGGCGATCGCCCGCGCCAGGTCTACCTGGCAGGCGGAGGCGTCGGAGCCTCTTCCGGAGCGACCTGTGGCTGCGGCGCCGTGTCGGCCTGCGCTGCCTGATCGTCCTGCTGAGTCTGGGGCTGATCGTTCTGCTGGGGCTGATCGTTCTGCTGAGGCTGATCGTTCTGCTGAGGCTGTTCGTTCTGTTGAGCCTGAGGCTGATCGTTCTGCTGAGCCTGGTCGTTCTGCGCCGCTTCGTCGGACGGCGGCGAGACGTCGAAGGCGGTCACGTTCGGGCCGGCGTTGGGCTGCGGCGCGGGCCGCGGTACCGGCACGGCCGCGACCGGGGTCGCATAGCTCGGCACTCCCTGGTATGCCGGTGCGGCCGCGATCGGCGTCGCGTAACTCGGGATTCCCTGGTATGCCGGGGCGGGATCGTAGTAGGCGGACTGCTCGGGAACCGGCGCTGCTTCTTCATAGGGCGCCTTGTCGCGCGCGACTTCGTTCAGCGTTCCGTTCGAGCCGTAGACCATCGTCACGGCGGCCGTTGTCCACGGCGAATCGGGATAGGCGGAACGCAGCACCGAGAGGGTCGCCACGCCGGCCGCACTCGAGGCCTCGCCGCAGCGCCAGTACTCGCGCATCAGGTGGGACATGATCCGCGGCAGCCACGGATCGCGTGGATAACGATGCTGCCAGTCGAGAATCGCCAGCTCCAGGTGATTCAGCGAAGTCGACGTCGAGGGATCGAGCATATCCCGAACGTCGTGCTTATCGTAGTCGTCTAACCGGTTTCTAATTTCGAGTACGCTCTGACTGGATGGACCGAAGTATTCATCTGCCGGGGCCGCGCTAGTCGGGGAATCGGCCCGCGCTATCTGGAGCGAAGCGGCAAGCAGAATGCTCAAAGTAACGAGCGCTTTGCGCATCATAAACTCCTCAAAGGCAAAGAACCGCAAGATTGCGGCATGCTGCAATTGTCGGAGTATGCGCGGCGACCGTCAACTTGCGTAACTCTCCAAACGGAGTTACGCAAGCGATTCTAATCTATCCGCAATCAGTTAACGGACGCTTAGTTAGAAACTCGTTAAACGTCGATGATTTTTCAGCGCAGGGACCGCGCGTAAATCTCGTCGAGATCCTCCACCGTATTGAGCGTCACCGCATCCTTAACGGCCGCGTTCTCTACACCGGAGGAGGCCCGCATCGAGCCGGCGAGTTCGTCGCCGTGGTTGTAGCCGCGAATCGCTGCGTTGTGCGCCTCGATCGTTGCCTTGTCCGTCTTGCCGTTGGCGACCACCCACTTCTCGAACTCCATGTAGCGCGGCTTGGCGGTCCGCACGAACTCGATGGTCTTGTCCCGGTCGAGGCCCAGCGTGTTCAGGGTCATCGCGTCGAAGCCGGCGCCGCATTCGTCGTAGCCTTCCGGCAGAGCGCCGCGCGCGGCCAGGGAGAGTTTGAGCCACAGACGCGGGAGATGGATCGCTCCGAGCGGACCCGCGGTCCCCGAACTGACGGACGGAACGACGGTGGTTTGAGTATCAGGCGCCATTACGAATCCTCCTAGATTGAAATGTGAGTTCGGAAATGCCGGACTTATCGAGCTCTCCCAATCCGAGAGCCTTCATCCGTTCGTACTGTTCGAAGGTGGCCTTCGCCAGCGGCAGCTCCAGCCCGAAGCCGCTTGCGAGCGCGAGCGCGATGCCGCTATCTTTCGCCGCGTGCGCCGCCGAAAAGTAGACGTCGTGGTCGCGGTTTTGCATGTCCGCGCCATCGGTCTCCAGCACGCGCGAGTTTGCCCCGGTCTGCGAAAAGACTTCGCGCAGCATGTCGAGATCGATGCCCAGCGCGTCGCCGAGGCCGAGCCCTTCGGCCAGCCCCGCGGTGTTGATGTTCATCACCATGTTGACGAGCGCCTTGACCTGCGCCGCGCGCCCCGCCTCGCCGATGTACTTCAGCGACGCGCTCATCTTCTCAAACATCGGCTCGAGCTTTTCGTAGGCCTCGCGCCGGCCGCCGATCATCAAGTAGAGCGTGCCGTTGCGCGCTTGCGGAATCGAGCTGGCCATGCAGGCCTCCAGCGCTTCCGCGCCGGCTGCCTTCGCAAGCTTTTCGACCTCGACGTGCGCTTGCGGTGAGACCGTCGCGCAGTTGACGAAGAGTTTGCCGGCGGCGTTGGTAAGCAGCGAGTCTTCGGGCGGCGTAAAGATCTCGTACATCGCCGCGTCGTCGGTCACGACGGTGATGATGACGTCGGCGAGCGCGGTGACGCGCGGCAGCGACGCGGTGACTTCGCCACCGGTCTCCGCGGCGGTCGCGTGCGCCGATTCGGGGTTGAGATCGTAAAGCGCAACGATCGAATACCCGACGTCGTTCAGCCGTTTGGCGATGTTCGAACCCATGCGCCCGGTGCCGACGATGCCGATCTTTTGCGGGGTGCTCATATCAGGGACGGAGACTATGCTTGCTCTGGCCTCGGCGAACCTGCAAGGAGGCGAGCAGCAACCTGCCGCCAAACCTCCCGGCCAGCCGAGCTACAATCTGGGGGAGCATGCTATTACCCCTTCATCCCGCTTAATGGCTTCTTCACGCTACTTAATTATAGGAGAGATCATAAATTGCGTTTTACGCGAATACTCGCCGCCGCTGCGGTACTGCTCGGGGCGAGTCTCACGACCTACGCGTCGGCACAAGTTGAGAGCACGCCGATTCCGGCCCCGAACAAGCCGAACTTCGCACCGGTGGAGTTCCTGGTCGGAACTTGGACCTGCAAGACGAAGAGCGCGCGCCGCCCGGCGGCCTACGTGACGACGTCGACCTACGCCCTCGATCCGACGGGTTACTGGCTCAACGAGACCTCGACGACGGCCAAGACCGCCTGGGTCTCCAAGCCCCTCACGACGACGGACCGCATCACCTACGATTCGGACAGCAAACGCTGGGTCGACGTTCTGTGGGGTGACGGCGGCGCCTACGGGCTCTCGGTTTCAAAGGGCTGGAACGGCGACAAGATCGTTTGGCACGATCTCTCTTTCGCGCCGGGTCCCGACATCAGCAGTCAGACCGACGTGACGGCGACGAAGGAGAGCGCCACGAAGCTCACGTCGATGTCTACGTTCACCGAAACCAAGACGGGACGCCACGTCAGCGTCTCGGCGGTCTGCACGAAAGACTAACCCCTTAGCGGTTCGGGAAAAAGAGAAGCGCGAGAACGAATCGTTCTCGCGCTTTTCGCTTTTCACGGCCAGGGTAGAGTTAGTAGCCTTCTTCTTCCTGGTTGCTCTCGGTGAACGACGCCGGCTCTTCTTCGTCGCCTTCGTAGGCGGGTTTCTCGTCGTCGTAGGTGGACTCTTCGTCCTCTTCCTCGAGCTCGTAGCCTTGCGGGCCTTCGACCTCTTCGTCGGCGGGCGCTTCTTCTTCGAAGATCTCTTCGGCCTCGATCTCGGCGGCGCGCGCCGGCGCAGGCGGAACCGGAATCGGCGTAGTCGCGTCCAGCGGTTTGCTGTCGTCGATCTCTTCCTCTTCCTCTTCTTCGACCTCGCTGCTCTCGGCTTCGACCGGCGCTTCGGCGACCGCTTCGCGCGTTGCGACGACGGTCTGCGATACGGCGTTCTGCTCGTCGCCCATCAAGAGTCCGTACTCGCGACGCTCCGTCTCGCCCATCTCGTCCTCAGGCGTCCGGATCTCGACCTCTTCGCGGTTCTCGGTGAGAACCTTGACGTCGAGCGCGAGCGACTGCAGCTCCTTGATGAGCACCTTGAACGATTCCGGAACGCCGGGTTCCATCACGTTCTCTCCCTTGACGATCGCTTCGTACGTCTTCACGCGTCCGACGACGTCGTCCGATTTCACGGTCAGCAGCTCTTGCAGCGTGTACGCCGCGCCGTAGGCTTCGAGCGCCCAGACTTCCATTTCGCCGAAGCGCTGGCCGCCGAACTGCGCCTTGCCGCCGAGCGGCTGTTGCGTGATCATCGAGTACGGGCCCGTCGAGCGCGCGTGGATCTTGTCGTCGACCAAGTGCGCCAGCTTGAGCATGTAGATCAAACCGACGGTAATCGGCCGCGAGAAACGCTCGCCGGTACGGCCGTCGCGAAGCCACGTTTTGCCGTCGGCCGGTAGGCCGGCGTCTTGCAGCCACTCCGCGATATCCTCGGCGTGCGCACCGTCGAAGACCGGCGTTGCCACGCTCATGCCGAGCATGCGCGCCGCCCAACCGAGGTGCGTCTCCATGATCTGTCCGAGATTCATGCGCGACGGCACGCCCAGCGGATTGAGGACGATGTCGACCGGCGACCCGTCTTCCAGGTACGGCATATCTTCTTCCGGCAGCACCTTGGCGATGACGCCCTTGTTGCCGTGACGTCCGGCCATCTTGTCGCCTTGCAGAATCTTACGCTTCTGCGCGACGTAGACGCGCACCAGATGATTGACGCCCGGCGAGAGCTCGTCGCCATTCTCGCGCGAGAAGACCTTGACGTCGATGATCTTGCCCTTCTCGCCGTGCGGCACTTTGAGGCTGGTGTCGCGCACTTCGCGCGACTTCTCGCCGAAGATCGCTCGCAGCAGCCGTTCCTCGGCGGTCAGCTCCGTCTCGCCCTTGGGCGTGACCTTGCCGACGAGGATGTCTTCCGGCCGCACCTCAGCACCGACGCGGATGATGCCGCGTTCGTCGAGATCCTTGAGCGCGTCCTCGCCGACGTTAGGAATGTCGCGCGTGATCTCTTCGGGCCCGAGCTTCGTATCGCGCGCTTCGCACTCGTACTCCTCGATGTGAATCGAGGTGAAGCGATCCTCTTTTACCATGCGCTCGCTGATCAGAATCGCGTCTTCGTAGTTGTAGCCTTCCCACGGCATGAACGCGACCAGAACGTTTTGTCCCAGCGCGAGCTCGCCCTGTTCCGACGACGGTCCGTCGACGATGACCTGTCCCGCGCCGACGCGGTCGCCGACGGAGACGATCGGGCGCTGATTGATGCACGTGCCGGCGTTGCTGCGAACGAACTTCAGCAGTTCGTAGGTCTTTTCTACGCCGTCGGTGTTGCGCACCGTGACGCCCTTGGCGTCGACGGCGGTGACGTCGCCGGCCTCGTCGGCCACGACCAGGCTGCCCGAATCCTTGGCCGCGCGATACTCCATGCCGGTGCCGACGATCGGCGCATCCGGGCGGAGCAGCGGCACGGCTTGACGCTGCATGTTCGCGCCCATCAGCGCGCGGTTTGCATCGTCGTGCTCGAGGAACGGAATCAGCGCGGTCGCCACCGAGACGATCTGCTTGGGCGAGACGTCCATCAACTGCACGCGCGAAGCGGGCTCTTCGATGTACTCCTCAGCGTACCGGCAGACGACCGAGTCGGCCGTGATCTTTCCGCTCGCCGAGTCGACCGGAGTGTTGGCCTGCGCGATGATGTACTCGTCTTCGCGGTCCGCGGTGAGATAGACGATCTCATCGGTAACGATGCCGTCGCGCACGACCCGGTACGGCGTCTCGATGAAGCCGAACTTATTGACGCGCGCGTAGGTGGCGAGCGAACCGATCAGACCGATGTTCGGGCCTTCGGGCGTCTCGATCGGGCAGATCCGTCCGTAGTGCGAGTGGTGGACGTCGCGAACTTCGAAGCCGGCACGCTCGCGCGAGAGGCCGCCCGGCCCCAGCGCCGAGAGGCGCCGCTTGTGCGTGAGTTCCGCGAGCGAGTTCGTTTGGTCCATGAACTGCGAGAGCTGCGAGGAGCCGAAGAACTCTTTGATCGCGGCGACCACGGGCCGAATGTTGATCAGCGCCTGCGGCGTGACCGTCTCGATATCCTGAACGGTCATGCGCTCGCGGACGACGCGCTCCAGGCGGAGCAGGCCGACCCGGAACTGATTCTGCAGCAGCTCGCCCACCGAGCGGACGCGGCGGTTGCCGAGATGGTCGATGTCGTCCTTGGGCACGATCTTCGTCGCGACTTTGATCAAGCGGCGGATGACCGCCACCATGTCGGCGCGCGTCAGGCACTTCCCGCCGATCGGCGGCATCTCGAGCCCGGCGTCGGCGTATTCGTCGATGACGACGTACGGGTGGTCGACCCGCGCGTCGACATCGGGGTTCTCGATCCGGTAGTGGAACTTCGCGTTGAGCTTGTAACGGCCGACGCCGGCGAGATCGTAGCGCTTCTCGTCGAAAAACAGCGACTCGAGAAGCTTTTCGGCGTTCTCGGCGTTTTCGGGCTCGCCTGGGCGCAGCTTCTTGTAGATTTCCTTGAGCGCGTCTTCGCGCGTTTTGATGTCGCGATCTTTCTCGATCGAGTTGCGGATCAGCGGGCTGTCGTTGAAGAGCTTGACGATCGCTTCGTCGCTCTCCCAGTCGCAGCCGAGATCCGGGCGCGAGAGCGCGCGGATGAAGGTCGAGACGTAGATCTTGCGATTTTTGTCGATGCGGACGCCGATCGTCCCCTCGGTCTCGTCGTTCTTCGTACCGTTATCGGTCTCGAACTCGATCCAAGCGCCTCGGTTCGGAATGATCGTCGCGTTGTACGTCGGGCGGGAGTTCGTATCCACGTCTTGGCTGTAATAGACGCCCGGCGAGCGCACGAGCTGGCTCACGATCACGCGCTCCGCGCCGTTGATCATGAAGGTGCCCTTGTCGGTCATGAGCGGAAAATCGCCCATGAAGATCTCTTGGTCCGGGATGCCCTTGATCTCGCCCGACTCCGCCGTGATCAGACGGACCCGGACGCGCAGCGGCGCGCTGTAGGTCATGTCGCGCTCGCGGCACTCCTCGATCGAGTACTTCGGCTCTCCCAGCGAGTGCTCGCCGAATTCCAGGATCAGGTTGCCGGTAAAGTCTTTGATCGGGGAGATCGATGCGAACGCCTCAGCCAGACCCTCGGTCTTGAACCAATTGAAGCTGGCCTTCTGGAGCTCGATGAGGTTCGGCACCTCGAGCACGTGGGGAATCTTGGCAAAGGAGAAGCGATCCCGTTTGGGGCCCGGCTCCGGGCGCTGCTCGATCGTGAACGCGCCGGTGGGCATCGGGAACGTGGAAGGCATTACATTGGAAGCGCCGTTTCCTTCCGAGGCGATCTTTGAGGCAGCAGATCGCTTCGGCCTGCTCTTGGCATCCCCTGAGGCTTTCGCGGGGGACTTCGGAGCCGTCGTCTTCGCCATTACTCTCTTTCTGTACGGTTGAAAATATTAAGTTAATGAATCCGTGGGGCACTAGAAGGTTCCGGGCACACCAAAAAGACGAAACACGGGCTCCGTTTACCGGAGGTGTCTCGCCCTTCTCTTTTTGGCGACTATCATGCGCCCCGGGGCATAGGAAACGAGTTTATCACCCGTCGCCACGAGCGTCAAGGAAACCTTCTGGTGGGCGGCGGGTCAGTTTGAAGCGAGAGGCTAGAGGCGACGAGCCAGGATTGGCGCTGCTACTATGATAGCTAGCAAGGCTACCAGACCCAGGGCCAGCCAGAACGGATGCTCCAGAGCGCCGGTTATCACCGCAATATGGTATCACGGGGCTCTCGGAGGGGCCCGTCAGGGCAACACTTGAATGCTTGCTCGGTGAAGACGGCGCAGCCGGATATCATGGGCGTCATCGGGTCGGCCTTCCGCGGCGCATGGCCGCTCATGGAGCGGCGGATGCTCGTTTACTGGATCCTGGCCGCCCTGACCGCGCTCGGCGTCATCTTCGGAATGTGGCTCGGCGAGTTTTCCGGCCCCTCGGACCAGCAGGCGGTGCGCCTCGAGATCGCCTCGCAGCCGGTCGCCGCCTTTGCAGCCGTCGCGATATTCTTCATTCTGCCCGCAGTGATTCGCGTCGCCCGGCCGGCCTTCAAGATGACGTTCATGCTGGTGCTCGTCTGTTTCGGCATCGGCTTCGTGGTCGCGCTCGCCACCGAGATCGGCCTCGTTCTGCTGATCTGGCCCGGCATCTGGATCTCGGTCAAGCTCAACTTCTCAACCTATGCTTATCTGCTTGACCAGGGGAAGAATCCGTTCAAGGAGTCGTGGGCGATTACGACCGGACACTTCTGGGAGACGCTCGCCTTCATGGTACTGCTCGCGATCTTCGTAGGGATCGTCGAACTGGTGCTGCTCGGTCTGCCGATCGCGCTGGCGTGGGTCTTTCCCTCGGGCGCCGTTATCCTCAGCCCGATCGCTTTTCTCGGCTGCGTCTACGTCTACTACGTGACGTTTCTGGCGTACGTGCGCTGGCTGCTCGAGCTGCGCGGGCTTAGCGAGCTCGGACTACTGACTTCTCCGACTTCGATTCACTGATCTGACGGACGCGGGCCGCTAACGCTTCGCCGTTGAGGCCGAAGAGCGCCCGTTGTTTATCTTGCGAATCGTGCTGAACGAGGACGTTGGGGACGCCCATCCGTTCGACGCGCAAATTCAGCCCGCGATCGGAGACGAACTCCGCGACGGCGGTGCCGAAGCCGCCGGCGAGCGAGTGTTCTTCCAGCGTGATGACGTGCGAGTGGTCGCGCTCGAGTTCGAGCAGAAGCGCCTCATCCAGCGGCTTCGCAAAGCGGGCATTCACGACGGTGACGCCCTCGACGTTTGCATCGAGCGCGATGTCGACCGACGTGCCGTAGGCGAGGATCGCGACCCTGCGTCCCCGGCGCAACACCTCGGCCTTCCCGTGGACGAGCGGCGCGAGCGGCTCGTCGTGGCGGCCGGATGTCGAACCGCGCGGATACCGTATCCCAGCCGGCCCGTTGAGCGTCAAAGCGTGCTCCAGCATCGGCTGCAGCTCCGCCTCGTTGCGCGGCGCCATCAGCGTAAAGTTCGGCAGCGTGCGCAGGTAGGCGATGTCGTAGAGCCCCATGTGCGTCGGGCCGTCGTCACCGACGAAACCGGCGCGATCCATGCAGAAGACGACGGGAAGACTCTGCACGACGACGTCGTGCACGATCTGATCGTAGGCCCGCTGCAAGAAGGTCGAGTAGATCGCGCAGACCGGCCGCAGACCGCTCGATGCCAGGCCCGCTGCAAAACAGACGGCGTGCGCCTCGGCGATGCCGACGTCGAAGTAGCGCTCGGGAAAGCGTTTGCCGAACTTTGCCAGGCCGGTGCCGTCGGGCATCGCCGCGGTGATGCCGACGACGCGCGGATCCTTCTCGGCAACCGCGATCATCGCGTCGCCGAAGACGTCTTGGAACTTCGGGCGGCCGCCCGACGACGTCTTCTTGCTGCCGTCGCTGGGCTCGAACGCGTTCGCGCCGATGCCGTGGAAGGTGCGCGAATCGCGCTCGGCCGGCTCGTAGCCCTTGCCTTTGACGGTGCGCACGTGGAGCAGCACCGGACGGTCGAAGTCTTTGGCGGTCTGCAGCGCATCGAGGAGCACGTCGTAGTTGTGGCCGTCCACGGGCCCGATATAGCGGAAGCCAAGCTCCTCGAAGATCACCGCCGTCTTCTCCGACGGGCCGATGAAGTGCATCGCCCCGATCTCCGCGCCTTCGATCGCGCGCTTCGCCGCGCCGCCCAGGGGAATGCGCTTGAGCACCATCTTTCCGGTGCGGCGGACGAAATTTGCAAACGGCTTGGTGCGCAGCATCGAAAGATAGGTCGCGATCGAGCCGACGTTGGGAGCGATCGACATCTCGTTGTCGTTGAGAATCACGATGAACGGCGTCCGTAATGCCCCGGCATTGTTGAGCGCCTCGTAGGCGAGGCCGCCGGTCAGAGCGCCGTCACCGAGGACCGCAACGACGGTCTCGTCGCTGCCGACCAGATCGCGCGCCAGCGCCATGCCGAGCGCCGCCGCGACCGACGTGCTGGCGTGGCCGGCGCCGAACGGATCGTACGGCGATTCGCTGCGCATCGCGAAGCCCGAGAGGCCGCCGCCCTTCCGAATCGTCGAAAAACGGTCGCGCCGGCCGGTGAGAATCTTATGCACGTACGTCTGGTGGCTGACGTCCCAGACGAGCTTGTCGGTGGGCAGATCGAGGACTTTATGCAGCGCGAGGGTCAGCTCGACGACGCCGAGATTCGGCGCGAGGTGTCCGCCGTTGACCGCGCACGTACGGACGAGCAGATCGCGAATCTCACTTGCCAGGACATCGATCTCGCTGCGTTTGAGGCGTTTGACGTCGGCTGGTGAGTCGATCCGCTCGATGATCATTGGCGCGGTTATACGAAGCTACGCGCCGATGCCCTGCGTTGCCGCAACGATGCGGGCACAGAGAGCCGCCGCGCGCGGCGCCGTCTTCGCAAGCCAGCGCGCTTGCGGCCAGTTTCTTGGCAGCAGCATCGCGCGCAACGGATTGGCCCAGTCGCCCGATAGCTCGTTTTCGGGGGTATCGAGGATCACGCGGACTGCCGCCACGCGCGCGGCGCGCAGGCGCCCGGTCTCCATATCCACAGCCGCATAACCCAGCGCCGCCCATCGCCCGCGGGCCGGTCCGTTGACGATGACATCGGCCGTCAGGAGCGGATCCACGATCGGCTCGATGCGCAGCCCCAGCGCGGCCCGAATCAACGCACCGGTCAGCTCTTCGTCGCAATGCAGCACGCTGCCGTCGGGGCGGCGCACCTCGCGCGGAATCACCACCGTTCCGGTCGGCAGGCCGCGGCGCAGGCCGCCGGCGAGGCCGCAGCTCACGACCGTGTCGCCGAGTGGTTCCTTCAGGGCCGCCAGCGCGATTCCGGTCTGCACGATGCGCGCGTGCGGTACGGCCCGCCGCAGCGCTTTGCACTCCATCGCCGTCGCGCCGACCAGCACGACGCTCGGATCAGCGGGCATTCTCGCGAAACCACGCCACCGCGCGCGTTAGCGCGTCGCGAACGGGCGTGGGATGGTAGTCGAGATCGCGCTGCGCGCTTGAGGAATCGGCGTACATCCGCTCGCGCGACATGCGCACTCCCTCGAGCGGAACCTCGGGCTCGGCGCCGCTCAGACGGCACCGAAGCTCGTCGACGCATCCGGCCAGATACGCGAGCGCATACGGCGCTCGCCACGCCGGCATCGGCTTGCCCGTAATCTCCGCAAGCATCGCCCAGATCTGATCCATGCGCAGGTTCTCGCCGCCGATCGCATAGCGCGCGCCGGGATCTCCGTGATGCAGCGCGGCGACGTGCGCGCGCGCGACGTCCTCGACGGCCACCAAGTTCATCCCGCCGCTTCCCGGGGCTTTGGCGACGATCTTGCCGCGCGCAAAGTCGCGCACCAGCTTTCCCGTTGGCGTCGGCTTAGCGTCGCCCGGCCCAACCGGCGCGGTTGGCAGCAGCGCGACGGTTGGGATACGCGCGGCGAAGGCAACGCGCTCCTGATCGAGCTTCGAACGATGGTAGCGTCCATCGGCGTGCCCGAGCGTCGCGGAGCTCGAGGTCAGCACGGCGCGTTCGACGCCGGCGAGATGCGCGGCGAGCAACAGGCTTGCCGTGCCCTCCACATTGACTGCGCCGATCTCTTGGGTCGCGCGCGGCGAGAACGTGTAGAGCGCCGCGCAGTGAACGAGATAACGGCAGGCGCGCAGCTGGTGTGCAAACGCACCGACGTTGCGAAGATCGCCCTCGACGTGCTCCGCGCGTTCGTCGACACGCTTGCCGCCGCGTACCAATGCGCGCACGGCGTAACCCGAATCGAGCAGCTCGCGCAGAATATGCGAGCCGACGAAGCCTGTCGCTCCGGTCAGAAAAACGCGCTCGCCGCCCGCCATGGAAATCAGCTTCGGCAGCCGGCGCTTGTCATCCTGACCCTTCGACTCGGCGTCATCCTGAGCTTGTCGAAGGATCGTGTCGAAGAACGCCCGCCGCACCAGGGCTCGCCCCAAGCGGCACGGTACTTCAAGAGTATGAAGTTTTCCGTTGCGGCAATTGCCGCTCTCACAACCCTCCTTGCCGGTTGCGGCTCGGGAGCGACGGCATCGTCGGTTCCCGTCGCCAACGCGCCGGCCGGAGCAGTCTCGACGGCAGCCGGAGCCGCCGTCGCGCCCGATTTCTCGGAGGCCGCGGCTGCTGCGTATTGCAAGCAGACTCACGGCGAAGTCGAGCATCGCCTAGCCGTGTACGGCAGCAATGGCCCGTCGTTGCTCTTCCTCGCCGGTAAAGCGAGCTTCTGCCAATACACGCTCAAGAAGGACGGCTCGCGCATCCACATCTTGTTGACCACGCTCTACACGAAGAAGCCGACGCTTGCGGCCCTGGCCTACATCAACGCGCCGTATCCGACGGGTTCGTGCAACGGTAACCCCGCCTCGTGCTACTGCACGCAGCTCGGCGGTTCCGATCAGTTCGGCGGAACGACGGGCGCCGGCGGCGGCTGGTACCTCAAGGGCGCGATCGATGAAACGCTCGAAGCGTGCATCTTCCCCGATATGTCGTCGATCGACTCGTGGGGTCTAACCTATCACTCCCATGGAATCATTCGCGGCATCAACCTTGAAAAAGTTATGAGGTACAAGTACCCCAGCGGCGGCTAACCCGTGTCATCCTGACCCTTCGACGCCGCGCTACGCGCCTTGCTCAGGATTGCGCTTCGCGCAGGCGCGAAGGAAATGTCATCCTGAGCTTTTCAGTGTCATCCTGAGCTTGTCGAAGGATGCCCGCAAAGCAGCGTTGAGCGATCGGTACTCGAGCTATTCCACGCATTGCGCTTTGGTTCGCGGCGGCCGCCGCCTTAGGAAGACGCAGCTACGCTGCCTTCAGCTTCCACCCCAGCCAGGTCCACGAGATCCCGGCGAAAATGAAGTTTAGTCCGACGACGAAGCCGATGAACCAAATTGCCGATACCGGCCACTGAGCCCAAAGCAGAATGCCGAGAATGGCGCTGATGACTCCGCTGACTGCGACCCAGCCGTGGTTTGGGAACTGCATCCACAGCGCACCGACAAATCGGAAGACGCCGCCGAACACGAGCAACGCCGCAAGGAGCAGCGTAACCACGAGAGCGCCGGCGACGGGATGCTCCAGAAGCATCAGACCGACAATGATGTCTAGTAGGCCGACGAGCAGCAACAGGATCAGGTGGCCCGCGCCGCGAGCCATAAAGGCGGCGACGAGCTGGCCGACGCCCGCGACGAGGAGCGCGATGCCAAGTGCCAGGACGGAGACGAGCGTGGCCGCCCCTTCCGCCCAGATAGCATAGATGCCGACCACAATAAGCAGGATACCTAACGCGACGTACCAGCCCCAGCTGCTGCGAGCCTGGGCGGCGTCCGCGGCGATTTGTCTCATGGGCAACCTCCTACGTTGAGCGCTCCGTATCGAGTGCTCCGTCCAGTGGGTCTGCTCCATGGTAACGGATTCGAGCGTCTTTCGCTAGCCGTCTGGGCGCGAGATTATGCGGCCTCGGCCTCTCCGAAAGCTGGCTTTCCGAGGCGCAGAATTGGCTTGATGCGTAGCCATATCGCCCACTTTTTGAAGATCCCGCACAATTCTGAAAGCATGCGGACTCGCAGAGCTGTTTCAACGAACGGCCGCTCTGCCGCCGCCCAGAACGCGAATCCAGCAAGTAAAGAAACGAAAAGCGCAAGCCATGGGCCGATACCCCGAGCCTCGCAGAACAAGATCACCGGCTGATGGACCAGATAGATCGAATATGAGGCCAGCCCTATTACCGTCAGGCCGCGAAACGATAGCACCATCTCGAATACCCTAAACGATCCCACCGAAACGACGACCGCGAACATCGCCAAAGCCCAAAGCGGCGTAATAAAGCCCGGGCTCTGCAGATAAGCCAGTGGTACCAGTAAAAAGGCAAGAGGAAGCGCCCAGCGCTCCCAGCGCCGTTCGTATAGACGAAGGTGCGCCGCAACGATTCCCAACAAAAACGCGGGCAATACAAACAGATCGGTGTTTGCCGCTAAGGTGAACGGGACGACGAACATCAGTGCCGCAAGGGCAATGAGAAATGCGCGCGGCGACGTAGTCCACAGCCATAGCGCTAGGGGGAAAATGAAGTACCACCTGAATTCAACGGGCAGCGTCCAAAAAGACCAGTCGATATAACGAGAATGCGCGTCCAAGAAAAACAACGCGTGCGCGACGTCGTCGGTCGTGATCCCTCCGCGCGGCATCGACTCGGGCAATCCAAACCCTAAGCGCGTGATGATCCACGCAAAAGCAACGAGAGCGCCGATCGCGATATAGTAGGGCGGGAGGATTCGGACGACCCGCCTCGCCGCGTATGATGCTCCGTCGAAGTTAGCGACCCCGTCCTCTCGCATCCGCAAAAGCGTCGGATAGGAGAGGCAGAATCCGGAGATTACGAAGAAGAGGCCGACCCCGACCGGCGCCCCAATCGATGCTTTGCCTGCGTTGTGTAATGCGTGATACACCGCAACGGAAAGAACTGCAACGGCTCTAAGACCGTCGATATAACCGATACGGTGCCGCGGGGCCATTACGACGATTATAGCACAGGAATATGGGCGGCTGAAAAGGCGGCCGCCCCAGGCCGCGCCGGTGCTCCTAGATCGCTTCGATTTTTGCCATCATCCCTTGATCTTCGTGATCGAGGATGTGGCAGTGGAACAAGAACTCGCCCTTGATCGTGGGGTCGCGAAAATCCATCAGCAGCGTGAGCGTGCCGGGGACGTTCTTGCCGCCGACGGTCCGGCGGTGCGGCACGACGACGCTATCTGCCCAGTGCGGATGATCGACGGGGATCCCATCGATCTTCTCGACGACGAAGTGCGTCTGATGGATGTGGAAGTCGTGAATCTCTTCGGTAACGTTCTCGATCTTCCACTCTTCGGTCGTACCGGTATGGACGACGAACATCGGCGGCGCTTTGACCGAATAGGCCTTACCGTTGATGAAGAATTGCGGTTTGCCGTTCTCGCTCATGATCACGAGCCGCTTCACCGAAGGCGGCGGCAACGCGGTCGTGTAGACGTTGCGCGGCAGCGGCTCGCCGACGCGTAAGGGCGACGCGATGTGCGCGACGTGCCGCGCGCTATGCGCCGGTGCGCGCAGATCTCCCAGAAGCAGCGGCGGATCCGGGTCCCCGTTCGGCCCGGTATTGTAACAGAGCGAACGGAACTGCGCGTGGCCGTCGGCCGGCCCGGTGACCACGAACTCCGCGCGGCCCGCCGGCGGTATCGTGATCGAGGAGACCATCTTCGTAGCCGGCGTTCCCGGATAGGTATCGAGCGCAAACCCGTCGATCGCAACGAGCTCGAGCTGCTCGCCGTCGACCTTCAACTTCAAGGTGCGATGCCCGGTCGCGTTGATGAGCCGGAAAAACTGTTTCTCACCCGGCGAAATCGTGATCGTCGGCGTGACGGCGTTGTTGAGCGAGGTCGTCAGGCCGTCTTTGGTCACGCAGGGCGCGCCGTTGCTGCCGTCGGGCCGCGCATCGTCGCCGCCGAGTCCGGTCGCGCGCACGACGATCAGCCGCTGCTTCATCTTCCGCAGGCCCGGCAGATGGCGCTCGAGGCCGTCGACGACGATCGCGCCCGACATTCCGCTCTCGCCGACCTGGAAGCTGGTCACGCCGTGAACGTGCGGATGATACCAGTACAGGCCCGGCTCCTGATTGGCCGGCACGCGCACGACGTAGTGCAGTGACTGACCCGGCTTCGCAAGCATCGTCAGCACGTCGTCTGCCGGCTTCTTTGGTGAGCTGCCCAGTCCGTGGAAGTGCAGGTTCATGTCTTCCCGCGCCCCGGTATCGGGCTTCATCCCGTCCATCTGCATGCCGCCCTGCATAGCGGCGGGCGGCGGGACGTCGGGAAGATTGTTCTGCAAATTGAGGACGATGGTATCGCCCGGCTTCACTTCGATCGTCGGCGCGACGTCGTTGGCGCCTTTATAATCGAAGGTCGGCATGCCGACGGTATAGTTTTCGGCGGCCTCCAGATTGACTTTGGCGACGCCGTTGACCGACTTGACGACGGGCGGTTCGGGGAGCTCGGTGACGCTCGTCGGGTGCACGACCGCGCCCGGCGCAGGCGCGCCCGGAAGCGGCGTTACCGGCCCGCTATCGTGGCCGCCGCAAGCGGCGAGTGCCAAGAACGCAACGAGCAGCCCGATCGCGCCGCGCTTCATGGAACGGCCGGTCTTTAGCCGCTGAAGGCTGCGCGAACCGACTCGCGGAGCGAGGCCGTCGTGCGGATCACCGCGGTCGGCTCGTAGCCGCAATGCGCCATGCAATTATTGCACGACTCATGCTTGCCGCGTCCGTACTTCGACCAGTCGGTCTCGTCGAGCAACTCTTTGTAGGTGCGCGCGTAGCCCTCTTTGCTCATGAGGTAGCAGGGGCGCTGCCAGCCGAAGACCGTGTAGCACGGGATGCCCCACGGCGTGCACTCGAAATCGGTCTTGCCTTCGAGAAAATCGAGATAGAGCGGGCTGTGATTCAGGCGCCACTTCTTGCGCTTGCCGCCCGCGAATGCTTCCTTGAAGATCTCGCGCGTGCGTTGCACCCCCAAGAAGTGTTCCTGGTCCGGAGCCTTTTCGTACGCGTAGGCCGGCGAGATCTGCATCATGTCGACCTTGAGGTCGTCGTTGAGGAAGTCGAGCACCTCGCGGATCGATTCGGGGCCATCTTGATCGAAGAATGTCGTGTTGGTGAAGACGCGGAAGCCGTTCTCCTTCGCCAGCTTCGTGGCGGCGATCGCTTTATCGAAGACGCCCTTACGGCAGACCGATTGGTCGTGACGCTCGCGCATGCCGTCGAGATGGATCATCCAGACGAAGTAGACCGACGGCTTGAAGAGATGGATCTTCTTCTCGAGCAGCAGCGCATTGGTGCACAGGAAGACGAACTTCTTGCGTTTGACCAGTTCCTCGACGATCTGCGGCATCTGCTCGTGGACGAGCGGCTCGCCGCCGGCGATGGAGACCATCGGAGCGCCGCACTCTTCGACTGCCGCGATGCACTCTTCGACGCTCAGGCGCTGGCGAAGGATCTCGTCGGGATGCTGGATCTTCCCGCAGCCGGCGCAAGCAAGGTTGCACTGCAGCAGCGGCTCGAGCTCGAGCACGAGTGGATACTTCTTCTCGCCACGCAGCCGCTTGCCGGCAATATATTTAGCGACGGCGATCTTCTGCTGGAGGGGCATGCTCATAGTTGGGTTGCTGGCTCCTTCACGGTCTCTCGGTCAGAATGGCAGCTTTTTGCGTTCATCGCAAGGGCCATCGTCGGAAAGAGATGCCGATACAGATGGTAGTTGATGTAGAAATCGCGCGGGAACCCCGTGCCCGTGCACTCCCGCTCGTCCCAGGTGCCGTCGGCTCGCTGACGCTTGCACAGGTACTCCAGACCCGCCGCGACCGCCGGGTGTTGCGCGTAGCCGGCAAGCTGTAGGCCCACGATCGCCCAGGCGGTCTGCGAGGGCGTGCTGGCTCCGATCCCGGCAAACGACTCATCGACGTACGAATGGCAGCTTTCGCCCCAGCCGCCATCGGGATTCTGCACCGAAAGCAGCCACGCGGCCGCGCGGTCCATCATCTCCTGCCCGGTCTTCAGCGCGGCAAGCGCCGAGATCACGCACCAGGTTCCGTAGACGTGATTCACGCCCCAGCGCCCAAACCACGAACCCGACGGCTTCTGCGTCTCGCGTAAGTAGGTCAGGCCGCGAGCCACGGCAGGATGGTTGACGCCTTCGCCGAGGCCCGCCATCATCTCGAGCACGTGTGCCGTGACGTCTTCGGTCGGCGGGTCGATCATCGCCCCGAAATCGGAGAACGGCATGCGGTAGAGCAGCTGGCGATCGTTATCGCGATCGAACGCGCCCCAGGCGCCGTTGCGCGAATCCATCGCCAGCGTCCAGCGCCGCCCGCGCTCGACGGCATCGGCAACGACGTCGCGATCGCCGCCCTCGATCAGCGAGAGCACGACGATCGTCGTGTCGTCAATATCGGGATAGGCGTCGTTGTCGAACTCGAAGGCCCAGCCGTTGCCGCCGGTCTCCTTGCACTTCATCCGCCAATCGCCGGGAGCGTCGTCGGGAATCTGTTCGCGCAGCAGCCAGCGCACCGCGCGCTGCATCGCCGGATGCGTGCGCTCGAAGCCCGCAAGTGCCAGTGCGCGCACCGCCCACGCGGTATCCCACACGGGCGACATGCACGCGAGAAACCGCCAGCCCTCGCGATCGTCGATGGTGAAGCGTTTCATGCCGGCGATCCCTTTGCGCATCACCGGATGATCGAGCCCGTAGCCCATCAGATTGAGTGCGATCAGCGAATAGACCCACGGCGGCTGAATCCCGCCCCAACTACCGTCGGCCTCTTGGCGTTCGACGATCCATTGCGCCACGCGCTTGCGCGCCTCGTCACGCCCCGGCTGGCGCACCAGGCGCTCGTAGAGCTTCTGCACGCGCTCGACGGCCATCAGCCAGTGGCGCGGCCCGGTAACGCGCCCGAGTTCGTTCTCCGTCCCCGGCGCGACGATCTCGCTGACGTCGGTTCCGAGCGGGCGGATCGGCCGCATCGAGACGACGATCGTCAGCGGCGCAACCGTTCCGCGAGCCCAGCATGAGAAATCGTAGAGATTAAAGGGCATCCATAACGGAAAGTACACCATCTCCGGCGGCAGTGAGGGGACGCCCGACCACGGATAGATCCCGAAGAGCGCGAGCCAAATCTTCGTGAAGACCCGCGCTTTCACGACGCCGCCTGCTTTGAGAATTGTGTCGAGTGCGCGGCGCATCTCGTCGCGCGAGGGATCCACGCCGAGCACTTTGAGCGCCACGTAGGCCTCGATCGTCGTGCTCAGATCCGCGGGACCGTCGTAATAGAGCGCCCACGATCCGTCGCTGCGCTGATGGTTTAACATGTGCGCGATCGCACCGCTGCGGAACTCGTCGACCGGCAAGCCGAGAAACTTGAAGAGCAGGACGTGCTCGGCGGTCATGGTTACGTTCGTCTCGAGCTCGCCGCTCCACCACCCCTCCTCGTTCTGCTGGTACAGAAGCCAGTCTACCGCGCGCCCGAGAGCTACGTGGGTTTTTGTTTGAAGCTCTTTGCTTTGTTTCAGATGCTGCTCACCGTTGGGCTCGGACACATTCGTCGCGCCACATCCGTGTGGCCCCTTCGACTCGCTGCGCTCGCTCAGGACTGCGCTTCGCGCAGTCTCAAAGGAATTATTAGGTTGCTCCGGCGCTCGGTCAGACGGTCCTCGCCCAAGATGAGCAGCATCCGAAACAAACGGTTGCGCAATCACTACCGAAGGCTCGGATAAGGGTACAGCAGGCTCTTCTGTGCCAGCAGAAGCTCCTTCGGGAAAAACGGTGTCGGCAGAAATATTTTCGCCGGAGAGAACATCGAAGGCTTCGTGGGAGGCGGCGGAGAGGATGAGTGCAGCAGCGATTTTGCCGCTGCGTACGGCCGATTCCATGGTGTCGGGCCAGCCGGTCTCCGTCCACGCGCCGGCGATCGCGAGGCGTGGGTGAGAGGTTTTTTGTTTGGTGCGCGCTCGATGAATTTTTGGAAGCCAGGTGGCTTCGGGGTTGCGCGTGACGGCGCTGCGGACGAGCTTTGCGTCTTTGAGTTCGGGGAGAAAGGCTTGCGTCTCGCTCCAGGCGAGGGCTTCGAGTTCGCTCGTTGGTTTCTTGACGTACTCTTCGGCAGAGCTGAAGCTGCAGCACAGGTAGCCGGGCTTTTTTTCGAAGATCCACTGCAGCGGCGATTCGAGGGCCGCGGCAAAGTCGATGCCGATGCTTTCGCCGTCGTGCCACAGGTGCACGTCGATGATCGGATAGGGATCGTAGGCGTCGAGGTTGGCGATCTCGTAACGCGCCCCGTCGCCGAGTATCCGCTCCACCTGGCGGGGCGGCACGGCCAAAACGACGGCGTCGAAATCGAACGCTTCGCCGGCGAGGCGAAGCGTGACGGATTCGTCCTTCGGCTCGATCGAGATCACCGAGGTCGAAAGGTGGACGGCGTCGAGCGATGCCGCCGCCGCGGCGGCGAGATGCGCGAGCGGCACCTCCGAGAAACCGAAACGCGCGGCAGAGGGATCCTTCAAGAACGCGGTGCGCAGTACGAACATCGCGTCGGCGGCGCCGACGCGATCGAATGGTGCGTTGAGTGCGGGGATGAAGAATGGATCCCAGAATGCCCGCCGCTCGCCCGCCCCTTGATGGTTGCGCTCCAGCCACGCCTCGAAGGTCTCGTCGCGATCGCCCTGCGTCATCGCCGCGAGCAGTGCGCGCCCGATGCTCGCCTTCTCGCGCAGCGTAAGATGCGTGTAGCCTGCGAAGGATGGGAGCAGATGCAGCGGCGCGGGCAGCGTGCCGGTTACGAGGTGTCCGACTCGCCCGTCGCGCGAGAGGATCGTTGCCTCGAAGCGTTCTTGCAGATGCAGCCGATCTTCCATGCCGACGCGCGCGGCGAACTCGATGAACTCGTCGCAGCAGGCCAGGAAGACGTGCTGGCCGTTGTCGACTTCGATGCCGTCGATCTCAAACGACGTCGCGCGGCCGCCAAGAAGCCGGCTGCGTTCGAAAAGCTCGACCGCAAGCCCGGCATCTTTTAAATCAAGGGCCGCCGCGAGTCCGGCGAGCCCGGCGCCGACGACCGCTACGCGCTCGATAGCCACGACCTCACGACGACGCGCAGCTTCTCGCTCTTGGAGAGTGCCGCGCGAGCGCGCAAGGGCAGACCGGGATCGCGCTCGATCTTCTTGAGGAGCTCTTCATAGATGCCAGCCATCGTCTGCACGCAGGCGCCGGGACGGCGCGGAATGTAGCGCAGTACCTCGTAACCGCTGGTGAAGTACTCGCGCGCGCGCTCGACCTGCAGCGCGATGAGCGCCGGCCAGCCCGGATAACTCTCGCCGTTGATGAGGGCCGATTCGGGAATGCCGAAGCGGGCGAGATCGTTTTGTGGAAGATAGACGCGCCCCATGTCGACGGCGTCCTCGCGGACGTCGCGCAAGATGTTCGTGAGCTGCAGCGCGAGGCCGAGGTCGTCGGCGCGCTGCAGCGCGATCGGATCGGTGAAGCCGAAGATGCGAACGCACATCCGCCCCACGACCGAGGCCACGAGATTGCAGTAGTCGCGCAGCTCTTCGAACGTTTCGTAACGCGAGCGGCTGAAATCCATCTCGACCCCGTCGACGAGCATCTGCAGCTCCGATTCGGGGATCGCGTAGCGCGCAATCGCCTCGGAGAGCACGCGTAGAATTGGATCGTCGCCGTACTTTCCGCGGACGGCTAAGGAGATGCGCTCGCGGTGGACGGCCAGGCGCGCCGGCAGGTTTTCCAGGCCGATCGTATCCGCTTCATCGTCGACCTGGCGGGCAAAATTGTAGAGTGCGTAGATCGCCATTCGCTCGTGATAGCCGAGCGAGATAAAGCCCCAATAGAAATTTCCCGCCTCCCGCTTGGCCATGTCCCGGTTGAAGCGCTCGGCCCGAAGCCGATCGGGCGTGGGAACCGCCTTGCCGCGGAGTGCCCGCTGAAGATTGATCACTATGCTGGCCGCCTCCGAGAAAAGCTCTCTACTGCGGCACGCAGTACCAGCGATACCTTCGTGGGTGTCGAAAGACTCGGCCGCTCGCGCTCGGTTTGGTAACCGAGCGCTTCGATGGCGTTGCAAATCGCGAGGCCGCCCATGCGGTAGAGCGCAAGCTGCAGCCGCAGGGGGCGCGGCACGAGCCGCTCGAGTTCCTCGCCCGAAGCAAGCAACGCACGTGCGCGGCGCACCATGCTCTCGGCGGCGCCCGCCGCACCGAGCGAGGCCAGATCGCTCTCGACGAGGTACTTGCGCCCGATCGCGGCATCGCGGCGGACGTCTTGCGCGTGGTTTGCCAGCTGCAGGCCGATGCAGACGTCGTCGGAGAGTTCCTCGGCTCTCTCGCCGCTCACGCCGAAGACGCGGAGCACCATCCGCCCGACCGGCGCCGCCGAAAGGCGACAGTAGCCGATGAGCTCCTCCCAGGTCGCGTAACGGCTAACGTGCTGGTCCATGACATTGGCTTCGATCAGATCGGCAAAGGGCTGCTGCGGAATCGCGCGGCGCTCGATCGTTCGCGCGAGGGCGAAGAGCACCGGATGCACCGGCGGCGTGCCCGCGTAGAGCGCGCGCACTTCGTCGCGCCAACGCGCCAAACGGTCGAGCGCGGTGCCGTCGGGGCTCTCGTCGCCGAGATCGTCGGTCGTCCGGCAAAAGGCATAGATGCGCGTCAGATCGCGGCGCATCTCGGAATCCACGAAGCGCGAGGCGACCGAGAAGTTCTCGTAGTGACGCCGGGTCAGCGTCCGGCAATAGGCGTCGGCAGCCGCGAGCGTCAGGTTCATTGGCGCGCGTCGATCGTAGCGATGGGGTAGGCGAGGATTCGCGGATCGGCACTCACGAGCTTCATTCCCTCGACGAGTGCCTGTGCCACGAGCATACGGTCGAACGGATCGCGATGGCGATCGGGAATCGAATCCAACGCAAAGACGTGGTCGAGCGAGACGTCGAGCAGCGTGGCGCCGCTGCGCGGCAGGCGCGAGCGCAGATACGTCGCGACGTCGGTCGGCAACTCGAGCTTTCCGCGAGCCTGCTTCACGACGATCTCCCAGGTGCTGGCGATCGAAAGAAAGAGGCTATTCGCGCGGTCGGCGATCATCGAACGGGAGGCTTCACCGAGCCGCTGCGGCTGCAACGCCATCCAGAGCCAGACGTGCGTATCGAGGAGCAGCTTCAGCGCAGGTACTCCGAATATTCGTCCGGCAGGTACTCGTCGAAATCGTCGGCGATCCGGAAGGGCGCGCCGCTGTCCCAGCCCAGTTCGCGGGGCGCAGGCGTCTGCGCCGGCACGAGCCGTGCGATGGGCCGGCCCGCTTTGGCGATGATCACTTCCTCGCCGGCGGCCACCTTCGCAAGCAGCTGCGAGAAGTGCGTTTTGGCCTCGTGCACGTTGACGCTCTTCATCTTAAGGGTTAGTCTACCGGGCTTAGTCCTTTTTGGTCAAGGCGCTGTGCCGCAGCTCCTCGAGCGTCCGCGCGCCGGTGCAGAACATGGCGATGCGCAGCGCCTCGAGGTACTCCAGCGCGAGCGCTTCGGCGGCCTCGGGGCCGAGGTCGGCCGCGCGCACGAAGGGGCCGGCGATCCCGGCCAGGTCGGCACCCAGCGCGATCGCTTTGGCGACGTCGACGCCGCTGCGCACGCCGCCGCTGGCGATCAGCAGCCCGTCGGGAGCGACCCGGCGCGCTTCGACCAGCGCTTTGGCGCTGGGGATTCCCCAGCCGGCGAAGGCTTCGGCGACGCGAGCTCTCCACGGTTCGCCGATGCGATGGCGCTCGACTTCACTCCACGAAGTGCCGCCGGCGCCGGCCACGTCGACGGCCGCAACCCCCGCATCGAAGAGCGCCCGCACCTCGGAGGGTCCGATGCCCCAGCCGACCTCCTTCACGACGACGGGAAAGGTCACGTTCGCGCAGACGCCGGCGATGCGTCCGATCAATCCGCGAAAATTTGTGTCGCCTTCGGGCTGCAGCGCCTCTTGCAGCGGATTGAGATGCAGCACGAGCGCGTCGGCGCGCAGCATCTCCACGAGCCGCGCGCACGCGGCGGCATCGTAGCCTTTGTTGAGCTGCACCGCGCCGAGGTTGGCAAAGAGCAGAATCCCCGGCGCGTCGTCGCGCACGTCGAAACTCTCGAGCGTCTCCGGCGATTCGAGCAGCGCGCGCCCCGAGCCGAGGCCCATCGCCAGATCGAAGCGCGCGGCCACGCGCGCCAAGCACCGGTTGATACGCGTGGCTTCGGGCGTTCCGCCGGTCATGCACGAGATCAGCAGCGGAGCGCCGAGTCTTCGGCCCAAGAAGGTGCGCGTGCAATCGACTTCGCGCAGATCGATCCCCGGCAACGCGCTGTGGCGAAATGCGTAGGCATCGAAGCCGGCGTCAATGCCTTTGGCGTCGACGTCCTCCTCGATGTTGATCCGCAGGTGCTCCGCCTTTCGCGACGGCGTCAGACTAGGCTGTTCGTCGGGCAAAGCTCAGCGCAATTTCCGTAAATGTCTCGAGTGCCTCGTTGCTCACATGCGGCGCGAGCGCGGCGACGGCCTCTCGCGCGAAATCCGCCGCTTGGGCTTCATCGCCGGCCAGCGCGGCGCTGCCCAGCGCGCGCCCCGCGCGGTTGAATGCGCGCGCCGTCTCTTCGTTTGCGCCGCCGATGACCGCGCCGGTCTGCAGCGCCGCGCCGGTCAGCGCGCAACGTCCCTGCATCGGCCCGGAGAGCCCTTCGATCGCTTCGAGAACCGCTTCGCCGGCGAGGCGCGCAGCCTCTAAGCGACGCGGAGCCGAGATGACGTCGCTCGCGAGGCTGCGGAAGGCGACGGCGTAGAGCGCGTCGCCGGCGTTGAGACTCTGCCCCAAGCCCCAGCGAGCGATCGTGCCCGCAGAGGTATCGGTCAGCTCGTCATGCAGCAGCATGAAGCGCTCGAAGAGATCGAAAGCCGCCGCGACCGGCAGCGCATCTAAGATATCGCCGCCATTGACGGCGCACGCCCAGAGCACCAGCCGCGGCCGCACCGGATCGCGCACGAAACGTTCCGGAAGGCGCTCCGCAATGATTTTTCCGGCCACCGATTCGAACGAATACGCGATTTTTCTGGAATATCGCTGAAGGGAATCGCGGTAGCCGCTCAAAGGAAGCGCGTCGGGAAGCGACGTCATGCCTCCCTCTTCCACTCACTTCCAGCCACTCACTGCAGGAGCCCGAGGTACGACGGTGCGCATTGGATCCAACGAGCATAAAGAGCTTTTCTGCCGGTCTTTTATCGACACGCACGAAGCCTACGACCCGAAAGATTGGCCGTGGCCCGAGCTCGACGAACTTTCCCTCGCTCGCCTCCGCGCGATTCCGATCTGGAGAATGGCGCTCGAAGCCGAGCTCGGCGCAGGTACGATGCTGGCGGGTTTCGGCGAAAAGGAGTCCGACGAACTCGTACGCCGCGCGATCCAGCTGCAAGGCTACGAAGAGGATCGTCACGGCCGTATCCTGCAGTGCATGATCGATCGCTACGCGCTCGCGGTGACGCCGCGGTTCCGCGAGAAGCAGCCGACTCGAAAGGCCTTCGTCGAGTTCGGCTACGACGAGTGCGCGGACTCGTTCGCCGGCTTCGGGATCTTCCGCTTGGCGCGAGAAGCGCGCATCCTCCCCGAAGCGCTGACCTCGCTCTTCACGCGCCTGCTGAGCGAAGAGGCGCGCCACATCGTATTCTTCGTCAACTGGGTCGCGTGGGATCGCAATCGCCGCGGCCTGCGCGGGACGGCCCTGCAGTCGCTTCCGGCGCTGCTCAGCTACGCCGGCGCGATCGCGCGCCGTGCCGCAATGGGTAACGAGATGCAGAGCGAGAAGCCCGCGGAGAGCCCGGCCGGACTCTTCGACGACGCACTCGCGAATCTCACGCCCGCAAGCTTTCTGCGCGCGTGCATCGAGGAGAACGACCGGTACATGTCGGCCTTCGATCCGCGTCTGTTGCGCCCGCGCATGATTCCGCTGCTCGGGCGATTGGCATTGCACGTCGCCGAAGCGATCGACAAGGCACGCGCGAACGGGCGCAAGCCAAAGCCCGTCACCGAGCGCGAACTAACGAACCTCTAGGAAGCCCAGGACGGCGGCGGCAAACACTCCGCGAGATAGCGCGCCCGCGGCTCGGAGACGCCGAGCAGACCATCGAGGCTCGTAAGCTCGAGCAGGCGGCGCATGTTGCTGTTGCCGACCAACGCTTCCAAGCGTCGCCCTTGTCCGAGCAAACGCTTATAGAGGGCGATGAGCTCGGCGAGTGCCGTTGAATCGAAGAAGCTCGCACCGCGCAGATCGACGACCACGTCCCGATCGCTGCCGACCGCGGCCAGCGCCTCGCGCAACCGCTCGCGTGTCGAAACGTCCCATTCCCCCCGCAGCGTGACGATGTGGAGGTCTTCAAAAACTGCGGTTTCGATAGCGTGATCGTAATCGTCGTCGAACATCCACCGATGATTTTACCCATTTCGGGCTAAAACTTAAAGTAGATGAACGCCGGCGACGGTCCCGACCACGAGAAGAGCTGCAGCGCCAAAAGCAAGCCTGCGAGCGCTCCTACCTGCAAGGCCGGGCGCAGTTGGGGCCAAGCCGGCGCGACGTTGCGCCGTTCGAGCACGAAGCGCAGCAGGCCGAACGCAACGATGGCGGCGGCCAGCACCGCCGGCCATCCGGTCAGTAATTCGGCGCCCGGCCCCCCCGCGAACATCGCCCGATAGACCGTCAGCGCATCGGCAAAGCTCGGTGCTCGGAAGAGCACCCACGCCAGCGTTACGACCGCAAACGTCAACGCGACGCGAGCGGCGACCACGGCGCCGCGCGGCGTCGAACGCTCGCGGCCGACGCCCAAGAGCCGCTCGATGCAGAGCGCCGCGCCGTGCACGCC
>JBAQAW010000045.1:0-14817 GCA_049285915.1 Candidatus Cybelea sp.
TTCTGCTCATCCCCGGGACGTCTTCGGTCGCGCATCTGCACGAGAACGTGGCCGGAGCCGCGCTGCGCCTGCCGGAGGATGCCCTTGCGGAGCTCGACGGCATTGCTCCACAAGGAATCGGCAGCGAATAGTTCGTGGGCGGTAGACCGAGATTTTCGGGCGCGCTCGCCGGGGTATTCCTGGCAGCCGCGGTCGCGTACGCGAATGCGCCGCAAATCGCGCGCGCGAGCGCGCCGCAAGTCGCGTCGGGTCTGGACTATGCCGGCGATGGCAGCGACGCGCATCGGCTCGATCTCTACCTTCCGCAAGATCCGCATTCGACCGCAATCGTGATCTTTATCCACGGCGGCGCGTTTATGCAGGGAACGCGGCAGGGGTATGCCGAGGTCGGGCGGGCGTTCGCCCTGCAAGGAATCCCCACGGCGGTCGTCTCCTATCGCCTCTATCCTCAATCCGATGCGGGCGGCGCTTGCCGGGACGTTGCGCTCGCTACGATGTGGATGATTCGGCATGCCGGCGCCTACGGGCTCGAGGCGCACAACGTCTTTCTAGTGGGCCATTCCGCCGGCGCTCAGATCGCCGCCGTGATCGGAACCGATCCGCAATACCTCAATGGTGCGGGCGGATCGATCGGTGCGATTCGCGGCATCTTCGCGGTAGCCGGCGCGTACGACGTGCGGGATCTCTCGGGCGAGCCTGATTCATGGCAGCGCGTGGACGGCCACATCTACGGCGAGACTCCTCAGGCACGCGGCGCGTTCTCTCCGGCCATACACGTCGATCCTCACTCGCCGCCGACGGTAACGGCGTGCGGCACCCAAGACGACCCGGACTCATGCGGCAGGGCGCTGAGGTTTGCGGCGGCGCTGCGCGCTGCCGGCATAGCAGCGACCACGATTCAAGAGAACGGAGCCGATCACATGGGGATGTTGCGCGCACTCATCGATCCCAAAGATCCGCTAAACGAGGCGCTGCACTACTTTATTGCAAAAGAAATCTAATCGTCGAGGTCTCCCAGCCAGCGCAAGGCACTCAGACTTGGCAGAAAGCAGTACTCACCGCCGCGCGTGACGACGAATCGCGGCAGCGCAGCGAGGACCCTTCGGATCGGCCTTCGCGGGATGGGGAAGATGCCGCTGCCGTCCGCGGCTCCGCAGACCGGATCTTGCTCGGAAGTGCCGCCAAAGAACGCGCTGTCGTTCATCCACTCCGACTGAACGAACTCGAACTGGCGGCCGAGATTTGCGCCGACGAAAGCGAACATCAGCCCTCGATCCGCACCGTCGTCCTCGAGCACTCCGTCGGGCAGGGGCGGTCCGTAGGCGGTGCCGCGCCGAATCATTCGATGGATTCGCACCACCCCCGCAACCTCGGCGTCGCGTGGATTCACTCGCCGGATATGCGAGCCCAGCGGCGTCTTGTAGCCGAGCGGATCGTCGGCTTTGAACAAGAAATCGTTATTCTTCGTTGGGTCGACGCCGATCGCGGGATCGTCGTGCACGGGACACAACGAGAGCGGCGCTCCGCTGCGCCAGCGGCCCATCATCTTCGCCGCCAAGAACTCCTCGTCGTCTGGATTCGATGCGTTGGCCTTGAGATAACGGCGAAATTCAGCGACCCGCTGGTACAGCTTTCGAAAGACGATGTAACTGCCGTTTCGGCCGAGAATCTCCGGTTGCGGGACCGGAGCGACGCCGCCGTATTCGTCGGGATATCCCGTAACGAACTCGCCTGGCTTCAGTGGAACTTCGTGCGGGTTCGTTCCCGGAATTCCGCTGCCTTCGATCGCCGGGTGACTGATGCCGTCCTTGAAACCGAACGGTTCGGTCTCGGTAGGAAGAGCGTAGCAGTCCTGTCGCCAGATCGCCGTGATCCCCGCAACGCTTTGATAGGCCTCGCGCGCCCGCGCGACGGCTTTTTCCAGCGTAACGGCGTCCTTTGAGATACCCGTCAACACCACGTGAACTTCGCCGGTGCCGAGCGGTTTCTCCCAATGTTCGGGGGCGTTTTCGCCGACGTCGTGCAGCTGGCGCGCACGCGCCGCCATCCCCTCACGGAATTGTGGGGAGAAACTCTCGAGTGACGCCTGCGGGACGCCGAGGCTCCTCAATCCCGCAAACGTGAGCGATGCGCTCACCCACGTATCGCTCGCCGGACTTTCGGGATGGGCGGCCGAGGCGACGATCTCGCTCAGGCGGCGCATCAACGCTCGACCCGCGGCGCGGTCGTCGATCCGAATGAGGACGTATGTGGCGGCAAATGGAGTGGGGCGCGGACGCAGTACGCCGCTCTGAATATCGTCGAGTTCGAGATTCACCGCGGTCTCCTACTTCGTTGCGAGGTTTTGCCAGAAACGAGTCAGGCTCTCATCGCCGCCGAAGAGCGTCGTAAAGATCGTCGAGTCCGCGAACAGGATGTCACCCGCACGCTTGCCGGCCGGCGGCATCCAGAGAAACATATTGATCTCACGGTTCCCCGCTTCGGTAAAGGGATGCGGCTTTGAAAGATCGATCGGTTGACGCGCCAGCACGTGGATGCCGTTGGCGTTCTCGTCGGTAAGCGCGTAATGCGGCAGGTGCATGTGAAAGACGAACGACGAGACGCCCGTCAGCCATCCGCGCGCATCTAGATCGTTAGCCGCGACGATCGGCACCGGGCGCGTCGTGCCCGGGTGCGTCGCCGGTCGCAGCCCGTAGCGGTTTTCCACCGGCACGCCGAGCCCTTTCATCAGCGAGCGCACGTACTTCGCGAACCGCTGCTGCCGCGGTACCAACGCATCGCCGTGATGGTGGTATTCCATGTCGCGAACTTTCAGATCGGACGACGCGCCGACGTCGTGATGGGGACCGAGAACCAGACACGTCCCTTCGCGGCTCAAAAAATGTTCGAGCGCCGCGATCTCTTCCGGCGTCGCTTCTTCTTCGGCGACCATGTGATCCAAGCCGAATATCATGAGCGTATCGGTGTCGGCTAAGATGCGTTCGTCGATCGGCAGCCTCTGGCCGGCCTGGTCGACGCGCTGGTACACTGCGACCGCGTTACCGGTAGCCTCTTGCACGGCGTTTTGAAAGTTCACGAGCGAGAGGTGGAAGAGCTCGAGGGTGCCCGCAATCCCCTGAAGGAACATTTTGTGCGAATATTCGTCCCGCTCGTAGGCCGGCCACGCGACGCGCCGCACTTCGGTCATCGACGAAAAGCGATTGTCGAGCCCAGTGACGTCGCGATTAGCCTCAAAAGGATAGCTCCAGGTCCAGTAAACGCTGAATCTGCGTTTCCCCGGCGAGTACTTTCGCGGTACGTGGGGCTGATTATACGTTCGGCCCAGTGGAGTCGTCGTCATCTCTGATCTCCTCGTGCGGCGAGCCGCCGCAGTCCGTCGAGCGCCGCGTACTTGTACGCGTAGCTGTACGTCGGTGTATTGAACGACATCGTCGCTAAAGTATTCAGCGTGGCGCCGCAGCGAATCGCCATCTGACCTATGCCGACGATCTCCGACGCGATTTCGCCGATGCAGTGAATGCCGAGCAGCTTTCGGTCTTCCTTTTGAAAGATCAGCTTGAGCAAGCCGCCGTGCCCGGCAATCGCGCCGCGCGGCGTAAGCGCGAGGTCGGCTCGACCGACCTCGTAGCTCAACCCCTTCTCCCGGCACGCCTCCTCGGTTAGGCCCGCGCCCGAAAGCTCCGGCATGCCGTAGATGGCTGAGACGGGCGTCGGATCGACGTTTCCTTCAAAGGGAATGCCGAAGGCGGAGCAAATCGCCGCGCGCCCCTGCTCCATGGCAATCGAGGCGAGCGTCGGCCGGAGAACGTCGCCGGCCGCGAAGATGCCGTCGGCCGACGTTTGAAAGTTACCGCCCACTTCGATTCGGCCGCGCGCGTCGACGCGGACGCCCGCCAGTTCGAGGCCTAGGCCCTCGGTGTTGGCCACGCGCCCGGCCGCGATCAGCACCGTATCGGCGCCGACGTGCTCTTGCGTCGAAAGCCTAACGTCGAGCGCGTCGCCGCTCGCAGCGACGTCTTCCACCGTGCAGCCGAACTTCAGGTCGACGCCCCACTCGCGAAAGAACTCCTCGATGCGCGCGGAGACCTCGCCATCCATCACCGTCGCCAAGCGCTCACCGCGATCGACGATCATAACCGCGGCGCCCAGCGCTCGGCAGATGGTTGCGAACTCGACGCCGACCGGACCGCCCCCCACAATGACGATTGCCTTCGGCGCCCCGCGCTCTCGGTACAGAATCGTATCGGTATCGAAGACTCCAGGTAACTGGAACGCACTTCCCTTCGGCCGCTGCGGACGCGATCCGGTCGCAACCAGAACCACCTTCGCCTGCAACGTCGCAACCGCGCGTCCGTCGCGTGAAACGCTAATGGTGTGGTCGCGGTCGAAGTGCGCCTCCCCCTCGATGTAGTCGACGTTGCGTGCGAGGATGTTCCTTTTCGTTAGCTCCTGGAGTTGCGAGCAGACGCTCCAGGTTCGCGTGCGGATGAGGTCCATCGCGACTTCGGGAGGCGCCGTCATGCGCAGCCCGTAGGTGTCGCCGTCGCGGAATCCGGAGACGAAGAGCGCCGCTTCGCGCAGCGTCTTGGTCGGCGCGCCGCCAGTGGTGGTAACGGTCCCTCCCGGGAGGTTCTTTTCGACGATGGCGCAGCGCAGCCCAAAAAGCGAGGCCAGCTCGGTGGCGCTCTCCCCCGCAGGCCCCGCACCAATGGCGATCAGGTCGTAGGTTGCGGTCACGGCCTTATCCCCCGATGCCCTATTGCATCTGGTCGAGCATCTCCCCGAGGCTCTTCTTGACGCGCAGCGCCTTCTTTATTTCGTCGGCGGGGACGTATGGATACTCTCCGTACTCCATGAAGCTGGGGCGATGATGGTCGCGGACGAACTTTACGAAGGCCGGAACGTTCGTCTTCCAATCTTCGGGGAAACCCTCGAGATTCTCAAACGCCGTCGACAAGCCGGCTCTAAGAAACAGCGCGACGGCGTCGTCGGTGTACTTGTCGAAATCGGTATCGAAAATCCCTTGGTACATGAAATACGTGTCACCGCCGATATCGAATAACACCCACTTCAAAAAATGGAGCTTCAGAGGAGCGAGGTAGCTCGGATCGGCTTTCATCGCCGTCTGTATCGTATCGGCATACGTACGCATCGCAGCCTCTCGCCCCGGCTTTAGCTTCGCGATGATCGTGAAGCCGTAGTTCGCCGGCGTCCGCGGAAAGACCGGACCGTAGTTGCCTTCTACGCGCTCGAAATATCCCTCTTTGGGAATGGCCATCGCTTGGGGATTTTCCCAGGCTTCGTGCGTACTCATAACAGCGTGCTTCCTCCGTTCGATGGGGCCGTGCGTCGGGCGCACCGGAAAGAAGACGTTACGCAGTCAAAACGCGGCAGACCTGTAAGCTTTGGGGCCGTTGCAATCGTTTACGGCGGGGCGGACTGCGCGGCCGTTGACTCCATGAGGTGCTGGACGGCTTGCAACGGCGCCAGGCTGACACGGATTAGGCCGCGTCGGGGGCGGTCCAGGTCGAGAACCAGGCCAAATGCGATTGCCAGCATGACGGCAAAGCTTGCCTTGAAAATCAGCGCGCGCTGCCCTTGCCGCCCAAAACCGTAGCCCATCATCGCCGACGCGATGAACGCGATAAGCAGAAGCCCGATAATTACGACGTCGGGAATGTGAGTGGTAAGAACCGCGCGTTCCTCGATGCTCAAGTTGATGGCATCGTTGAGCGCCGCGATGAAGAGCGGTACCATCGTGGAATGCGGGTCTCGACGGGCGCTTTGCAGTGCCGCCTGCCAGAGCCCACGCTGGACCGCGCTCGACTTCTCGTCGGCGGCGAGTCGCCGATCGGGGTCGGTATCGGCTTGCGCGAATGCGATGCGCTCGGCAACGTAGATGCGAAGATCGGCGCGGGCGGCTTGTGCTGCCTGCGGGTCAAGGAGCTGCGATCGCAGCCAGGTCGTAGCGATCGCATTTGACTCGCGCATGAGAGCGCCGCGCCGCGCGTCGTACCGGCCAAGCGCGAGTGCGAACGAGAACCCTAAAAGAAGGGCTAAAACGGTAAACGCGGCCGCCTGCACGACCGCGGAGGGATCCTGTGCACTGAGTCCCGGCCCTTTGCCCCGCCCGAAACGGAAGCCAAGCTCGTTCGCGGCAAAGATTAAGAGTGCCGATCCGAGCATGAGCGCCCACGTCGGAATCGGATCGAGAATGTTGCCCAACGCGTTGCCTCTTAGCCGCGAACCAGACTCGGGCGAGCGATGCCCGCCCGAGTCGCAGTGACGCCGCTCACGTTCGCGGCGAGCTTAGTTTTAGAGCGCGCGTTGCCCGACGACGCGGCCCACAGGTGGGGTCGAATCGGCGCCGACGCCCCAAATGCCGTTGAAGCTGTTGTTGTCGCCGTTGAACCAGAACGAGAACCAGCCGGACTTGCCGCCGGCCGCCCAGGTCGCTCGCACTTTATCCTTTGTCCGGAACTTGCCGTTGAGCGTCGGCCCGGCGGAGTGGCAAACGACGGTTGGACCCGATTGCGTGCACTTCATCGTTCCGACGAATTTCGTCGGACCGCCGGCGCCGGCTACGTTCCAGGTACCGGCCGCGGTGATCGGTGACGGCGGTAGGATCTTGTTGCCGACGAACGAGCCGTTTGCGGGGCGCCCGTTATAACCCCAGGTTCCATTGAAGCTGTGCCCATTGGGGGAAACGTAAACGGTCAGCCAGCCGGCCCCGCCGGGGCCATGCCACTTTCCGTCGATCCGATCGCCGGTGGCGAACTCGCCGGTGAACCCGTTTCCGTTTGCGGCGTTGGTTCCCACGATGCCGTTGCCGGATTGCGTAAGCTTGACCGTCGAGGTGGTCGTGCCGTTGACTCCGGACTGCTGGATGCTCCACGTCCCCGTGACGCTGGGCCCCGACTGGGCCGAAACCGCCGCGGAGCTGGCGAGGATCGCCAATCCGCAGCATACCGATATGACAAAACGATTCATTGAGACTCCTTCATTGATGTAAATTTACGTATGACGTACGACTCGCACATATCTAGGACATGCCGAACTCTTCCTTTTCGGGTGCCACGTGCAGCACCGGCGGCGAGCGTCTCCGCGCTGCTCCGGCCCAGCCCTTCCGGCGAACCCGGTTGGAAACGTCGAAGTATCTAAAGTCGATCACGCTCGTTGCGCCTAATGGTGCACTTTACGGCGGTCGAGCTTCGCCAACGCGGCCGGGCTAATGAGCTTCAACCCCTGCGCCGCATTGTAGCCGTGAATCTCCTTCACGTCCAGCTTGCGCATGAAGTCGATCGTGTCGGCCGTGATGACTTGGCCTGGTACCATGATCGGGAAACCGGGCGGATACGGGATGACGAAATTCGCCGATACGAGGGGCGGCCCGTCCTTTAAGCGGCGATCGATCTCCTTGTCGTGCAGCGGAATGTGGTCGCATCCTTCCGCATCGTAGGCGGCATAAAATCCGCTTCGGATGTCGCCTTCGTTGGTGCCGGTTCCCGCATCGTGTCGAAAGGCCGCGTGAAAATGGCTGAAATTCGGCAGGTCGGGAACGTCCGTCATCAGGCTCTTTACGCGGGCCGCAAACTCTCTACGTTCGCCCTCGCCGCCGGACGCGAGCCGTTCTTCGATCTCCTTGCTGATCTCCACGAGGACCCGGATGAGGTGCGCCACGTCGCTGCGCGTGTTGTTGATGTTCGACTGCAGCAAGATGCTGTTGCGCGACGTCTTGTTGAGCTGGATGTTGTAGCGATTGGCCAACAGGTTCTTGAGTTGCGTCCCGTCGTAGCCGGCCGTCCCGCAAACGAGCGTCATCCGCGTTGGATCGAGGCAGAATTCGTCGTCCCGCACGCTCTTGCGCGTCGTCGCCCAGTCCGCATCCGTTGCGAGGAAGTCGGTGAAGCCGCTCCGCCGGTACTCCGCGGGGACCATCCCGTCCGCCCCGACGGCGCGAAAGTACTTCGAGATCAGCGGATGCCGATTCACCTCGCGACGAATCGCCAGAGCGACCTCGATCGCGTTCGCCACCAGGCCGAAGCCTTCGAGCTCCATCTGCCGCCGCGCGACGTCGAGGCTGGCGATCAGCTGCTGATTGGGGCTGGTGGAAGCGTGCGTGAACACCGCTTCCTTGAACTGTTGCTCGACGGTGTGATACTCCACGTCCTTCACCAGGATCATCGATCCTTGCCGCAACGCCGACATCGACTTGTGCGTGGAGTTGGTCTGGTAGACGCGAAGCCGCACTTTGCGAGGATCCGGCAACAGCCGCGTATCGAGCAGTTTTTTTTCTGACGGATCCTTCCCCAACTCGGCGCGCTGCTGCTCGTAGGCGGCGACGCTCGCCGGGTCGCGCAGCCACTCTTCGATGTCGGCTGCGGCGCCCATCGCCGTGCGAGGTCGCAAAAACGGCGACCATCGCGCGAACCCGAACCAAGCCTCGTCCCACAGGAAAATCAGATCGGGTTTGATCGCGAGGCATTCTTCCATGACTTGGCGCGTGTTGTAGATGTGGCCGTCAAACGTGCAGTTGGTAAGATCGATCATTTTGACGCGATCGAGCCGTCCGTCGCGCTTTGCCGCCAGGAGCGCCTGTTTGATCGTACGCAGCGGCACGGCGCCGTACATCGAGAACTCGGTCAGAGGGAAGGCCTCGACGTAGATCGGCTGCGCGCCGGCCAGCACGAACCCGTAGTGATGGGACTTGTGGCAGTTACGGTCCACGATTGCGATGTCGCCGGGAGCCAGCAGCGCCTGCACGACCATCTTGTTGCTCGTCGATGTCCCGTTGGTCACGAAAAATACGCGCTCGGCGCCGAACGCGCGAGCAGTCAGTTCTTGAGCGCGCTTGATGGTGCCCGTCGGCTCGAGCATGCTGTCGAGACCGCCCGTCGTTGCGCTGCTCTCGGCCAGGAAAAGCGTCGGGCCGTAAAACTCGCCCATGTCCCGGATCCAGTCCGACTTGAAAATCGACGCGCCGCGGGCGATCGGCAGAGCATGAAACGTCGTGATCGGCCGTTCCGCATATTTCTTCAAGTTATCGAAGAACGGCGTCTCGTAGCGCGACGCAACGCCTTCGAGTATCGCCAGGTGCAGCTCGAGCAACTCCTCGACGGCGTAGAAGATGCGCCGGACGATGTCGGCTGCCGGATCGCCGGCGATCTCCTCGACGCGCCGATCCGAAAGCAGGTAGAGATCGAGCTCGGGACGCGCCTGATGAATGACCCGAGCCAAGCGCAGCGCGGATCCGTCCGAAAGCTCTTCCTTCACGACGGGATCGACGATGGCGCGCAAGACCGGGGCATCGTGCCGCGAGCGATATCCAAAACCCTCGTGGACCACCACGGCCGCGAGGTCCGCGTTCAACATTGTTGCGCAGACTGCATCCTCGGCGGTGCCGACGATGACCGGCTCGTAGACGAACTCGTCTTGAGGACGACGCAGCCGGCGCCACTCCGCCGCGATCGACGCCCATCGTTCGATCGGCGCTCCCGTGACGATGAGGACCTCGAAATACGGAGGGGCGGCCGCGGCGCGGCCCAGCGTCGGCGGCAATACGTCGGGGACCGTGCTCGAGATATCGGAATGCGGATCCCAATCCGACGCATGTTGCCTAAACGAGCGCGTGAGCAATGCCGAGGCTATCCGCCATGCGAGCGCGGAAGCCCCAGCGGAATCATCGCTCTCGGCGCGATCGCGTAGCGCCGCCATCAGGCTCGGCCCAGGATAGCCGTGAAACTCTTCGATCACGGCTGCATCGCTCAGTGCCGACTCGAACTCCGCGCGGCTGCCGGTCCCTGCAGCCCACTTCTTGGCGGCATCGACGAGATCGCGCCAACGATCTTCACGGGCTCCCGGGGTTGCGAAGAAGACGTCGACCTGCCGGCTTTTTTTGTTTTTTTCCAGATTACTCATCTCAGTGTACGAACATGACCATGAACATGCCCCAAATCGTCAGCAGCGTGTTGCCGACGGCATAGGTAACGGTGTAGCCGAGTCCGGGAACCTGGCTTTGCGCGGCGTCGCAGACCATACCCAGCGACGCCGTCGTCGTTCTCGCTCCGGAGACCGCGCCCAGCGTGATGGCGTCGTGGAAACGGAAGACGTACTTTGCAAGGAACATCCCCAAAACTAGCGGTACGGTCGTGGCGACGACGCCCCATAAGAAGAGGCCGAAGCCGAGCTGCTGGAGCCCGGCGACGAACTTCGGACCGGCGGTGAGTCCGATGACGGCGATGAACATGTTGAGACCGACGGAGTTCATGAACCACAGCGCCGGCGACGGAATGCGGCCGAAGGTCGGACGAACCGCGCGGTACCATCCCGCAACGATTCCCAAGATCAGCGCGCCGCCGGCCGTCGAGAGCGTAATCGGGACCCCACCGATCTTGAGGACGACCGCGCCGATCAGCGCGCCGATCGTGATCGCGATGCCGATGAAGGCGACGTCGCTGACGTCGGTAGCGCGATCGACGACACCCAGCGCCGCGGCCGCGACGCTCGTGTCCTGCGTGCGCCCGACCAGCGTAACGACGTCGCCCCGGTAGAGCTTGGAATCGCCGAGCACCGGAATCGGCGTCTCGGTAAATCCCCTTTTGATGCGGCGAACGTAAACGCCGCGCGCGCCCGGAAGGCTCCCGAGCTCTGCCAGCGTCTTACCATCGGCCGCTTTGCTGGTGACGTAGACGTCGACGCCCTCGATCGGCGCGGAGAGCAGTTCGGGATCGTCGACCTCTTTGCTGGCGCGGCCGAGGAGCGCGATGACCTGATCCCGCTCTCCAACTACCGATGCATGGTCGCCGGCCTGCAAGACGAGATCGCTCGTAGCCTCGCTGATCGTTTCGCCGCGACGCACCGCCAAAACGTACATCTGGTTCCCCAGCGCCTTCGTGGCCTCGGTGAGAAGCGCTTCGGTCTCGGCAACCGTCTTTCCGACGACCTGCGCGTCCGGCGCGATTAGGAAGGCGCGCACGTCGTACGCCCGCCAAGCATCGCCGAGCCCGCCGAGTTCGCGCTTGCCGCCATGTAGCTCCTCGTAGTCTTTGGCCGCTTTCTTCAAATCTATGCGCAATAGCATGGGGCCGAAGATCGCAATGACGATCGCCGAGCCGATCGTGCCGAAGATGTACGTGACCGCGTACGCCGTGGGCATGATGTCGAGCATCGCCTTGGTCTTATCCGGCGTTAGCGCAAGCCGGTTGATCGCGTCGGTCGCCAGGCCCATGGACGCCGAGATCGTTTGGGATCCGGCAAAGAGGCCCGCCGCTGCACCCGAGTCGTATCCCGCCGCCTTCGCAACGATGACGCAGGCGCCGAGGCAAAAGACGCAGACGATCGCGGCGTAGATCGCTTGTGGGAGGCCGTCCTTAGTGATGCCTCGGATGAACTGAGGGCCGACGCCGTAGCCGATCGCGAAGAGGAAGATCAGAAAGAATGTTGCTTTGACGTCGCCGGAGATCTTGATGCCGAGCTGCCCGATCGCGATCGCGGCAAGCAGCGTGGCGGTGACGGCGCCGAGGCTGAATCCCTTGTAGCTCTTGCCGCCGACCCAGTAACCGATGCCCAGCGATAAGAAGAGCGCAATCTCCGGGTACTGCCTGAGGGTTGCTACGAACCAGTCCATGTGCACCTCTGTCGTTGAGTGAGTTGGGTCATTGCGACTGCCAGCCGCCGCCGAGGGCGAGATAGAGTTGTACGAGCGCCAGACGTTCGTTCAGTTGCGCCGAGGCAACGTCGGTTTGCGCCTGATACGCGCGCGTCTGCGCGTCGAGGACCTCGAGGTACGACGTGTAGCCGTTCTCGTAGCGCTCGTTCGCCAGCCGCACGGAGTCGAGGGAGGCTCCCTCATAGAGTTGGAGCTCGTGCGTCCGCAGGCGTGATTCGTTATAGGTGACGACGTCGTCGGAGACTTCTTCGAAGGCCCGGTGGACCGTTTGCAGATAGGAGACGGCGATCTGCTGCTGTTGTGCCTGCGCGAGGTGGATCTGCGATTTAATTTGGCCGCCGTTGAAGATCGGTTGGAGGAGCTGCGCGACGATCGAGAAGAGACCGAAAGGCCCGTAGAAGACGCCGTTGACCGACTGGAGGGCGTTCGGCGCCGACTCATTGACGTACTCACCGTGCACGATGCTGCCGGCGGCCGCCGCCGAGGCGCCGAGCGTCAGCGAAGGATAGAGCAGTTTGCGCGCCACGTCGACGTCGCCGGCGGCCGCGGCGATCGCATACTCGGACTGGATGATGTCCGGGCGGCGCTGCAGCAGCTCGCTGGCCACGCCCGTTGCGGGTACCGCGGGCATCGTCACTTGCTTCTGCAGAGGCAGGCCGCGCTGGATGTCGTGCGGATAATCGCCGGTCAGCACCGCGAGCGCGTTTTCGGTTTTGGCGATCTCTTGGCGAATCGCCGGCTCGTTCTGCGTAATCTGATAGAGCGATTGTTCCGCCTGCCTCAGATCTTGCGCCGAAGATTCGCCGCCTTCGACGCGGAGTTTCATGAGGCGAACGTTCTCTTGCCGGCCGGGCACGGCTTGTTGGGTGATTTTCAGGACTTCGTCGAGCTCGCGGAGTTGAAAATACGCGCTTGCCACCTGCGCAACCACCGTCGCCAGCACCGTATTCTTTGCCGCGTCGGTGGAGAGGAGCCGGTTGCGCGCCGCACCCGTGGCCGATGCGAGTTTGCCGAAGAGGTCGACCTGATAGCTCGCCCCGATTCCCAATTGCGGATAGAACTCGGAGTCGGGCGTGCCCGGAGGCTTGTTGCCGGCGGTCGCCTGATACGGCGCCTGAAGGTTGCCATTGACGAAAACGGACTGATTCGCCGCCGTGATTCCCAGGCGCGCCTCAGCTTCGAGAATCGCCGTGTAGGCGATCTCCACGTCGAAGTTGTGGACGAGAGCCTTCTCGATCAACCCTTGCAGCACGGGGTCTTCGTATAACTGGCGCCATGGCATCGCGCCGAGCGACGACGTCGTAAGCGCACCTCCACGATACACCTGTGGAAGCGCCGCGTCGGGCGGGGTCGACGGGGTCGGCGCAACGCACGATGCGATCAGCTGCACCATGACGCCAAGTGCGATCGCGAACTTCACGCCGGTCCCTCATGCGGCTGCACCGCCGCGGGCTCCGTCGACTTTTTGCGCTTGCCGCGTTCGCTTAATCGCTGGGCCAGCTCGTACAACGATGGGGTAAAGAAGATGCCGAGGCACGTTGCCGCGAGCATCCCGGCGAAAACGGTTGAGCCCAGCGATTGCCGCGACGCGGCCCCCGCGCCGTGCGCTAACATCAACGGAATCACGCCGATGATGAATGCGAGCGACGTCATCAGGATCGGCCGGAAGCGCAGGCGCGCCGCATCGGTCGCTGCCTCGCTGATCGAGGCCCCGTGGGAGCGCCGTTCGCGCGCGAACTCGACGATCAGCACCGCATTCTTCGCGGCCAGGCCGATTACCAGAATGATACCGATCTGTACGTAGATGTTGTTGTCGAGCTTCCACATGAGCACCGAAAGGAATGCGCCGAAGACGCCGGTCGGAACGGCAAGCAGGACGGCCAGCGGCATGATCCAGCTCTCATATTGCGCCGCCAGCGACAAGAAGACGAGCAGCACCGAGAACATAAAGATGATATTTTGCGTGTTTCCGACCGAGACTTCTTGATACGCCGTGCCCGACCAGCCGTAGGTGTAACCGGCCGGAATCGCCTTCTTCGCAACCTCACCCATCGCGGCGATCGCCTGTCCCGTGCTGTACCCCGGTGCGTTCGCGCCGAAGATCTCGATCTCGCGGTTGGTATTGAAGCGCTGGATGAAATCGGTTCCGAGACCGCGGCGCACGGTCGTCACCGAGCGCAGCGGCACCATTTGGCCCGTGTTATTGCGAACGTAAATCGACGAAATGCTGTTCTGATTTGCGCGAAACTCCGGCTCCGCTTGAATCATCACGTCCCAGGTTCGGTTGAAGTAGGTAAACTCGTCGACGACTAGGCCGCCGAGCCACGCCTGCAATTGTTTGAAGACGTCGCTCACCGCCACGCCTCTCGTGGAGGCGTTGTCGCGATTGACGTCGAGCTGGAGCTGCGGGATCGAGGTTCGCATCGTGTTGTTGATCGCCGTGAGCTCGGGACGCTTGCGCGCCTCCGCGACGACCTTGTCCGCAACGGCGGCGAGTTGGTCGACGGTGTGACCGCCGGTATCTTGCAGCTCGAAGGCGAAGCCCGATGCATTCCCAAGGCCGGGGATCGTCGGCGGCACGAACGGGAACGAAGCCGCTTGCGGATAGGCGTTCATCTTCTGGTTGATTTGCGCGATGATATCGTGCAGCGCCAGGTGTTCTTTGGTGCGCTCCTCCCACGGGTGGAGGACGATGATGAAACTCGACGTGTCCGGCGTCTGAATGAACGTGAGCAAATTATACCCGGCAAGCGAGATGACGTCGGCAACGCCGTGGACCGATTTCAGGTCATTTTCCATCTTGCCCACGAGCGCGGCGTTACGGTCCAAGGACGACCCATACGGAAGCTGCACCAGCGCATAGACGACGCCTTGATCCTCATCCGGCACGAAGCCGCCGGGCAGCTTCGTGCCGAGCAGCGCAACGAGTACGTAGAAGGCTGCGAGTAGTCCGACGACGAGTATCACGCGCCGCATGAGCCAGCTTAGCAGCCCCATGTAGCCGGTCGTCACCGCCCCGAACATCTTGTTGAAGCCGTCGATGAACCATCCGAACGGGCCCCACATGCGCGTTCGCTTTCGAAGGATGAGCGCGCAGAGCGCCGGCGTCAGCGTGAGCGCGACGATCGCCGAAAGGTTGACCGAGATCG
>JBAQAW010000046.1:0-31332 GCA_049285915.1 Candidatus Cybelea sp.
CGCGGTTGCCAAACGGTTGCCGTCAAGGGCAACCGTCACCGGCCGCTCACGACCAAACGCTGGCGAGAAGGCGCTATTTCTTGGGCTTTTTTGACCGTCGGCGATCCGCGGCGACCGTGCTTGAACCGATTCGATTCCCGTTGGCGCTACCAAACATCGTCGATTTTCTTAGGAAAGCGACAGTTATTGTTTGACCTCGCAAGGATTTTGTCACATGCATTTTGCGTTGTTGTGTCACGTGCCTTATTCGTGGCATAGCAAAGTTACCCGGAATGAGTCCGCTTCGGTCCGTCGTTGCGTCCTGCAGGAGACGCCGTGGATGAGCTGACACGTAAGGCAAGATCGGGCCGCGGATGATTGCGAGCGGCAACGCGCGGGAAACTCATAGCTTCGACTGGACCGGATTAAGCCTTACACGTCAGTATCCCATTGGGGTTCCAGCGAGCTCCGCCGCCGCTAGACGGCGCGGGCCAGAAGTGCTGGAACTATAGGGCTCTGGCACACGAAGCTCGCCGTTTAAATCGCGTGGCCCGGCTGATTTGACCATCAGACGACAGTCCGAAGGCGCGGAACCTCCGATAGCTTCGCGACCGCCACTGTGCGCATTCGATGAAGATTCGGCCCTATTCGTAGCGCTTGCTTACCCGACCTTGGGCTTGTTTCGAATACTTGCCCGCGTAGGTATCGGCATCGGTCTTGTACGGAATCTTCCACGTAACGCCAAGGATGCGAAGCGCCTCGCGGACTCGCGTGCAATCTGTCTCGTCTTCGACGTCATAGGTGTAGACGCAGATGACTCGGGTGTCAGGACTTGTCGCGTTCGGATTCGGTTTCATCGTCGCGACCTTCGCGCTGCCGCCTAACGCGCCGTCCTCGGTGGCGGCTTTTATCTTCATCCACCAGGCATCGATCTCGGAATTCTTGATGAACAGCATCCATTTGCCGCCACGATCGCTTTGTTTTGGGTATGCTTCGCGATCGCGGCGCTCGGCGTAGATCCAGTAATTGTCGACGACCTCTGAGGGTCGTCGATCGTCACCGGCGACGTATCTCGCTGAGGGTCGGGGCTCATGCGCGGGCATAAGCCCCGCCGATCGCTGGCGGTACCCCAAAGCGCGATATCCGGCTTGGCGCTTCGCTGCCATTCGCGCTAGGACGGGAACCTCGGCGTCGACGTAATCGTAGACGACCACTTCTTTCTTGTCGGCGTGGTCGCGGTGAAGGCGACCGACGTACTGGGCGAGCGTCCCTTTCCACGAAATCGGCATGGCGAGGAATAGCGTGTCGAGTCGCGAGTCGTCGAAGCCCTCGCCGAGATAGCGTCCGGTGGCGAGGATTAGGCGTTCGTTACCCTCAGGTGCGCTAAGAGATGCTTCCGCGGTTCGCCGGTCGGCGGCGGTCATGCCACCGCGCAAAACGGTGATGTTTCTCGCGGCCCCTTTGAAGCACGATGCGAGGTACTCGAGATGATCGCGCCGCTCCGTCAGCAGCAACGGGTTTCTACCAGCCTCCAGCACCGCTAGAACGTCATCGATGATCAGTGTATTGCGCGTTTCGTCCTTCGCGAGAGCGGCGAAGATCGCCGGCATCGAGGTCCCCGGCACCTGCAAGTCTGGCGGTAACCGGAACGACGTCGTTCGAACCTGGGCAACATGATCAAAACTCCGCCGAGCGGCTTGCGTACGGGGGTCGACGCGATGTCGTACGGGGCCACACTGCATGAAAATGATTGGATGGTGACCATCCTTGCGCGCGATCGTCGCTGAGAGCCCGAGGACGTACCGCGCTTTCGACCTGCACGCCACCATCTCAAACGTAGATGCCGAAATGTGGTGACACTCATCGACGACGAGATGCCCATAACCGGCAATGAGATCGGATACCTCGCCCTTGCGCACAAGGCTCTGGATTAAGGCCACGTCGATGCACCCGGTGGGCTTGCGTCGACCGCCTCCAATAGTCCCGATATCGGCTGCTTCAACGGAGAGAAACGTCTTGAGCCGTTCGACCCACTGCGCTAGCAGCTCGCGCCTATGCACAAGGATGAGCGTGTTGCAGCCACGATGAGCGACTGCGGCGGCGGCAACCACGGTCTTGCCGAACGCCGTGGTCGCCGCCAGGACGCCGAAATCATGCCCGATCACGGCGTCAAAAGCTTGCTTTTGCTCGGGCTGCAACTTCCCCAAGAAGCGCACGTCGAGTCGGGCGCCAGATTCGCGACGATCCTCGACAATAGGCTTCACATTATTCGACCGTAGCAGTTCGAGGGTTTCGCCCAGGCAACCACGCGGAAGGGTCACGTGGCGCGGTTGCAGTTCAGCACACGAAATGATTCGTGGCTTCCCATATGTCGGTAAGCGCATCGCTTGCGCTCGGTAGAACTCGGGATTCTGAAAGGCGGCCAGGCGGATAAGACGCGCCACGATATCGGGCGGGAGTGAAGAGCGATCGACGTAGATGCCGTCGGCAAGAACGAGGTTCACTGACGCGGGTAGCTCTCCACGGACGGCTCCAGCCTCGCGACGGCGCGACGGCGGCAGAAGCCAGGGGGCCTCCGTTTCATCGTCGTCGACCGGCATGCGAACGCCCAAAATCCGACCCGCTGCGGTAGCCTCCTGAACCAATGTGGAAAGTGCTGCCGCCGTCATTTGCGGCAACGACTCGAGGAAGGTCCATTGATCGGCGTACGGTTGGAGGTCGTCGTCAATGAACACGCTATTGCCGCGCTCGCGAGTACGGTGCGCGAGCGGCAACGCGATCAGATTACCGAATCCGCCGGCAGGCATATAGTCTTGATTTGGAAAGAAGCGATCGTAGGATGCGAAACCGATCTCCGGGCGGCGCTCCATCGTTGCGGTCATCAGCGCGGCACCCAGTTGGCGCGCTTCTCGAGCAGCTACCGGTTGCGAAAAGAATATCCACACGTGCCCACCCCGACCCGATCGCGAGCGCTCGAGCGCAGCTGGCACGTCGCGCGCACGGCACGTTTCGATGAAGGCGAGGGCATCTTCAGCCCACTGCTCGCCGTCGAAATCGGCTGCCAGAAACCAGCACGTGTCGTCCTGCAATAGCGGGTAGACGCCCATGACAAAGTCGGCACGACTGCCGTTCGAACCGGAAGGCGCACGCAGGTGTCGTTTTATTGCCTGGTCGGTTACGGGAATGAAGGCTTGGTTCGGGCATGCGCCGCACTTGATTTTCGGTTTTCCGCAAACTCCAGCGACCCATTCGTTTGAACAGGTCGGCGCGTAGCCAGAGCGACCGCTTTTTGCGTTCTCCCATCGCAGTGCGAAGACGTCGGGGCGGCCGGCAAAGAGCCGCCGAAAGATCGCGATCTTTTCTTGCGCGATTCGCTTTCGGGCGGCGGCTGTTGGCGGCACGATCGGGTCCGATTCGGATCCCGGCTCGAGTAGGGCTGCAAGCCGCGCTTCGACGGCGGCTCGTTGTGCGTCCAGGTTTGCGAGCTGGCTCCGGAGGAATGCCACCTCAGCATCGTTTGCAGCCTTTGCCATGGGCGGTTCGCGTTTCTCTAAGGTGGCTCGAGCAATCCTGGACAACCCGCGTCCCAAGGCAGACCAAGCAAGCGCGGCGCAAGCTTCTCTCGGAGCAAAGCCCCGAAGTAAACGAGTGCCAGCCGATGCTTGTAATATGTTAACGCTAGTGTTATTATTGCGGTGCGTGAAGCGGACCAGCGACGACCTCGATATCTACGTTGGCACGACGCGCAGCTTCGAGTGGTACTGGAACGCCGGCGACGAGATGCTCGGTAGGGATGCGTTCGACGAGCTCGACGAGGACGATCAAGACGCGATTCTGGCCACCGTCAAATACTGGGGCGACCTCGAACGCGGCAAGCACATCGCCAAGTCTCGGGTCAACGAAGAGCACGATGATCCAAAGATTCTCGCGATCAAGGCCGGCAAGCATCGTTTTACCGTCTTTCACGCCGGCGCTGACGTCTGGATCGTATGCGACTATTACCCGAAACAAAAACAGAAACTGGACAAGATCGGAAAAGCGTCAGTTCGACGAACGATCGCGGCCATGGACGACTATGTTCGACGAACGCAACGAGGTGAGTACTATGAACGCAACTGAGGCACGGCGAGCGAGACAAGCGCAAGGTAAGCGCAGCATGTATGACCGCCTGCGTGAGGACCCGCAGAGGGCCGCCCGCATCGACCGCTATCTGGAAGAGTTGCGGCTGGAACAGCAATTCATCGACGCAATGGAGCAGCAACATATTTCGGCCGCGGAACTGGCGCGGCGTGTCAACCGAAAGCCGGCCTCAATATCTCGCGATTTATCGGGCGGGTTAAGCACGGCAAAACTTGGGCGCGTCCGCGAAATGGCTGACGCCGTCGGCTACGACGTTGTGGCGCTACTCGTGCCGCGCGATCCAGTCGAGCGTAAGAAGGCAATCGGACGCGTCGCTAAGGAGCTGGTTCGATAAGCCGATCGCCCTTAGGTTGGGCACGAAACCGGCCGGGCTCGCCGACTGTGTGAATGCCGAGGACTGACTCTGCTTAGTCCGGCGAGAGCGCCTTGGCCGACGGACGTGGGGCCGCCGGCCTTGATCCTCGATAGGAAGGAGTTGCAACAACGGGTTTAAGGCCCCGATCTTGTCACAGATCTGTCACGGAGCGGTCGAATCGCCGCGGTATTGGTCGGAATCGGTTGGAACGGCGAAGCGCCGGAATCCCGATAGAATAAGCGTTTTCGTCAATGCTCGGGAGCGGCCGGGACCCCGAATTGCGGTTCGATTCCCGTTGGCGCTACCACATCGGGCCTTATTTTGCTGGGCTCGAAGTCGGTCGCTCGATTGGCCCACATTTGGCCCACGCGCCCGACTCCGCACCAACAGCACGGCGCTTCTCCGCGCGCTGAAAGATCGCGTCGAGCCGGTCAGCGGCATCGGCTTTCAAATCGCCCAGCACGTGCGTATAAGGATCCGCGGTGATCGCGGGCGTCGTGTGACCGAGCATTTCGGAAACGACCTTCAAGGACGTGCCTGCGCGTAGCGAGATCGATGCGTACGAGTGACGAAGCCCGAGGAAGCTCACCCTCGGTAACCCAGAGGCTTTGACGACCCGCAGAAACTCGTTCGAGAAGGTGTCGGGCTTCCACGGTTCGCCCGTGCGCGGATTGGGGAAGACGAGCCGCTCATCACAAAATGGGCCGCTCAGGTGCAGCTGCAACTTCGACTGCCGCGCGTGCTGCGAGCGCAGGACCTCAATCGCGCCCGAGGTCAGCGCTACGTCGCGCCGGCTCTTCTCGGTCTTCGGCGCCTTGAAACGCACGGCCCGATCCTTGCCGGTGCCGACCACCTCGAGTGATTGGCGCACGCGCAGTACGCGGTTATCGAGATCGATCGCGTCCCTGTGAGAACTGCCGTATAGCGTTTCGCTATACGAACAATCTCGTCGGTTGCCGAGGAGATGACGGAGAAGGCCACAGGCGCTGGCTTCTCCCTCGCGTTGTGCGCGACGACGAGATCGGCGTACCGCCTAACGTCCTCGGTCACGTCGCGCAGGCCTTTGATGTCCTCTTTTATCTGACGAGCGCGGAGCCTGTCGGCGCCACTGTCTACGTCCCCGACGTTCTTCCACATCGATTCCACGAGAAAATCCCGGAGTTCGCCCTCATATGATGGAGCGTCGCTTGCATCGAATAGGCGCTCTATCTCCGACCGGCCGAACGCCTCAGCCGCTCGGCGCATGTCTTCAGGGAGCTGCACGAGGGACCACACATCGAATCCAGGCGTGTAGGGCTCCACGAGGCGCCTTATCGAAGATAAAACTGAGTGCGACGGGGGCGCACAGCTGACCGTCGATGCGTTCATGCTTAAGGAGCACAGCACATGAGAACTTCAGACTTTGGGCGCTACGCGCTTGCAATTTGCGTGGCCGTGGCAATGCTCGCAGGGTGCGGCGGTGGGGCCCAGTCACAACTAGCGCCGTCGGCCTCGTTTCAGCAGAGCGGCGCCGCGCAGACCAGCGTGGTGACGGCCACTGCACAGACAGGCTATGTCGGCATTCTGGGGGGAGGGCCGGTTTACAAGCACGTCCCGAAAAATATCGATGAACTCAAGAATTCAGGCTTCAATGAACTTATCGTCTGGAGCGTCGAGGTCGGCAGCACGGGCGATTTGAACCTGAATGGCGAATTTCCGCTGACATCGGAGGGCGACTATATCGGGAATGAAACATACCCCGATTTCCCCGCCGATCTAAAGAAGATCAAGCGGGGCAAGGTCAAGCGCGTCACCCTTAGCATCGGGTCGTCCAACTACGGCGACTGGGAGAATGTCAAAGCGCTGGTCGATTCGCAGGGAACCGGACCAGACAGCATTCTCTACAAGGATTTCGCCGCGCTGAAGGCGGCGCTACCGCTCGACGCGATCGATTTCGATGACGAGAACAGCTATGATTCGTCTTCAACGATCAAATTCGCGGTGATGCTGGGTAAACTTGGCTACAAGGTTACCATGAACCCCTATACCAATTCCGATTACTGGACGTCGGTGGTGTCGCAAATCAACAAAAAGCGCGCCGGCACGGTGGATGGCATTCATTTGCAGACCTTTGCTGGGGGGGAAGGCAACAGTCCCTGCTCGGGGTCGGGGATGAATTGGAATTTCGGCAGCGTGCCGGTTTATCCCGGCGTATCGGACCAACCCTCGGCGCCGCCCTATCTGACGCCGGCGGAGGCAAAGACGGCGATGAAGAACTGGCACACGCAATGCGGCATCACCGGCGGCTGGCTGTGGATTTTCGATCAGATCGCGGGCACCAACCTGGTGCGGAAATACGCCCACGCGATCACCAGCGGCGTCGGCGGAGCGGCACGGTAGTGGCGTTGCGGACCGGCGATTTCTGATGCAAGGTTTCGACGTGGATGAAGCCTGTGTCCATAAGAACCTGGGCGATCGCGCAGCCGTTGCTGTGGCGGACCAGCTCATCGATAATCGCGCGTCGAGCGCTGCCCGCGAATTCGCCTGGGGGAGTTTGCAGCGTACCGTCGCAACGGTCGTGCCGATTATGCCGTCTCTGAAGAAGTCGATGCTTGGGAGGGTCATGCTCACGAGGCTTGGTCCGCGAAAAGCCCAATGGTAACCTAGCAGCCAACCGGTTATTACTTTACCCCAAGGAGTACCTCAAGCATATGTTACGGCACGAAAGGACGCGAATCTGTACTTGCTCCGATTCGGGAACGCGGCCAGAATGGACGGACGTCGCCGTTTACGGCCTCAACTCGAAGACTGTGCCGGCGTTGTACCGCCCGCCGTTCTCGGTCGTACCGTAGAGTGTTCCCCGCACGTCGATCAAGCTCGCCGCGGGGTAATTGCCGTCGGAGCCGCTGCCAAAACTGTGCACGACACGCTCCCTGCCGGTAGTGCTGGTGCTGAAAACAGTTCCGTAGTGAGGGTACGAGTAAGGGTACGTACCGCCTTGCTCCGTGGTGCCGTAGAGCACGCCTTTAACGTCGATCAAGCTCGCAAAGGGATTTGCGCCGTCGGGGCTGCCGTCGAACTTGTGCAGCACATCCAGGTTCCCGGCCGTAGTGATGCTGAAAACCGTACCGTGGTAGTTCTTGCCTCCTCCCACGGCGGTGCCGTAGAGGACGCCGTTCACATCGATCAAGCTGGCTTCAGGGTCGCTGCCGTCTGTGTTGCCGCGGAAACTGTACAGCAAGTGCTCCTGCCCTGCCATAGTGACGCTGAAGACCGTCCCTTGGTGGTAAGCACCGCCTAATGACGTGGTGCCGTAGAGCGTGTTATTCACGTCGATCAAGCCCCCCATGGGGATTATGCCGTTGAATCGGCCGCGAAAGCGGTACAGTACGCGCTCCGTGCCCGTCGTACTGATGCTAAAGACTGTTCCTCCCCCGAGCTTCCCATGCGGTCCCCCGCCGGCGGCGGTGGTGCCATAGAGCGTTCCGTTAACGTAGATCAAGCTCGCTTCTGGGTCTGAGCCATCGGTGCCGATGGCGGTGCCGAAGTTGTGTAATATGTGCTTCGTGCCAGTCGTTGTGATGCTGAAGACCGTCCCCCCGCCGTACTTGCCTCCTCCTGCCGTAGTGCCGTACAGCGTGCCCTCTACGTCGATCAAACTCGCCATGCAGTCGTAGCCATCCGAACCGCCACCGAAATTATATATTACCTCCTCCTTCCCAGCGGTGCTGACGCTGAAGACCGTCCCTCCGCCGTACGCACCTCCTCTTGTCGTGGTGCCGTAGAGCGTGCCCTTCACGTCGATCAAGCCCGCGGTTGGGATTGCGGCATCATGCTGAGGCTTGCCGAAGTTGTACAGGACCTTATAAGACGCAGCGGTCTGGACGTGGTCCAGAATTTTGCCTGCCGGCACGATCGTCGCGCTTTGCGGCATCGTGCCCGGCGCGCCCATCGGAGCCTGCGATCCGCTGCAATCCGGGAGCACTGCTGCACCGGCGCCGACGGCAAGCGCAAAGCAAATTGAGATTCTCATGTGTTAAAGGCTCCAAGCACGACAGATAAATGTCGCTAAAGAGACGCCACAAAGCGATTCATCGGCTTATCGGTGCTTCAAAAAGTTGAGGGACTCCTCGCGGGGGCAGGGAGCGGCAGCTTATTCACTCGGACCTGGCAAGTTCACGAGCGAATCGAACGCATGCCCAAATGGTGGCGACGCTCCGAAGACCATTCCCGAAAGCGTCTGGAGTGACGATGCAGCTTGCGCGCCGCAGATTCGGCGCATTTCCGATCGCCAACACCCAGTGCCGGTGCGATCGCCGCGCTGCGCCTCCAAGGGCACGGGTATCAAACGATCGCGAATGTGCTCAACGATCGCGAATACGAGACGTCGCGAGGTAATCGGTGGCGCGCATCGACCGTGTGGCGCGCGGCGAAGCGGCTGTGGCTGCTTCGGGCTTGCCTTCGATTCCGCAGGGTGAGGACGGCCAAAGAAAGCGCCGATATTACTAAGAGTGGGCGCCATATTGGTGCCGGCAAGTTTGTCTGAGGTGGCGCCGGTTTTTTAGACAGCCGATCAGCTTTCGTTATGTGATAATCTAAGTCGGCTAGGACATTCTTTTGGTGGATCTGCTACCGAGCAATGCGGTTAACGTAACCGTTCGATAAAATGCGATCGTCCCAGCCGACTCACTTAGGGTTACTGACCGTGGCGCCGACGGGTTCGTAAAAGTTATAGTTCACCATCTTGAGCGCGTTGCCGCCGCCAGGGAACTTCCAAAACGCCACATCTTCATTTTGAGCATCGGGGCCGATCGCATTAGCTCCTTCGATCCAGAACTGCACGACGTCACCGCCGCCGTTTAACTCTGCCGTACTCAGCAGCGTCCCGGTAGTTCCGCTTACCTTGAACCGGTAGATCGCGTTGACGTCCTGCGATGGGTTGAACTTATCTGCGAACTGATCGCCGACCGCAACGTCGTGGCCAACCCATTGCACGCCGCCCGGCCATCCCATCTTGAGATTTACAGAAATGGCCGAAGGGCCGTTGCCGCCTTTGGGGATTTCCCCGAGCTGAATTAATCCGTAAGAGTTCTGGCCATCGGCAAAGAGATTGCCTTTATCGTCGTAGCCGCAGAACATCCCTTCGTGTAACACGCGACCACCCACGATGACCTGGGGCTTCCCCTTTGCCTCTGTGAAGATCGCAAACGTACCGTTCGCATGGCTCGTTGCGAGATTGCCGGTAAGGGGGTCGACGGAGCACCCGAGCGGATTTCCTGGATCCTTGATCTTACGAATCGGTTTGCTTCGCCCGTGAGCGTACTCCAAGAGCTCGCCCGCATAGGTATCGCTCACGTACACGTCGCCTTTTTTATCGACGCAGAGGCCGTTGGGCTCGATGAAGCCGGTCAAGGTGCCCATCAGCACCCCATCGGGATACGAGAAGGCGTAGACGTCCTCCGCGCCAATGTCGGAAACGTAGAGCAGCTTCTTCGATTCCGCGAGCGGCGCCATCCACGACGCCGCACGGTCGACGTGGCCCACCTCTGCGAACCCGAATCTCGCTGCCGCCGAACCTAACCTCACCGAAAGGGGCGGCGTCACGGAAGGCGGCGAGGCGCAACTCGTAAGAGTCGTTCCCAGCGCAAGCGCGACAAATGCAAGTCTCATTGCGCTACCTCCCCACGCTAATCGTTGTGCCCGCCGGGCTTAAGAAATCGTCGGTGATAACCTTTGTAGGTTGGCCCCCGGTGGGATAGTTCCAGATGCGCACGTCACTTGAGTCCGCGGGGATTTTAGCATCGGGTCCGATCAGCTTCGACCCGAAGATCGTAAACTCTTCGATAGCGCCCGAACCCGCAAGGCGCATTGTCTGGACTACCGTGCCCTTTCTTCCAGCAATGCGTACAAGGTGAACCGAGGACGTAGATTTACCCCCGGCTTCGCTGTCGCCCAACGCGACGTACTTTCCGTCCCACTGGATGCCGCCAGGCCAGTACAGATGACGGTCGACCGTAATCGTCTCGTACGAGCTCGCACCCCGCTTCAGTTCGCCCAACTCGGGTACTCCGACGGGATCGCTCTGTCCGTCTACGAATAAATTGCCCCGATCGTCGTAGCTACAGTAGTACAGGTCGCGTATGGGGCCCGAATAGTAGGCCGGAGAGCCCGACGCGTTCTGATACACGGCAATGTTGCCGCTACCGATACACTGGTTGCCGCTCCCCTGGCAGTAGTTCGTCACCGCCAAATCCCCGCTGTTGGGGTCGACGGAGCAGCCTTCAGGGAAGTATCCGCTATCGACGAGCGTGCTGATCGGGCTCGTTCCCCCGTGAGCGTATTCAAGGATATCGCTTGCTCCGAAGTTGGACACGAATACGTCCCCCGATTTGTCCGAGCAGAGACCGACAGGCCCGATAATGCCGCTTATCGTGCCCTGGAGCTGCCCGCCTGGATAGGAAAATGCATAGACGAGTCCCGTCGTGGGATCGGAGACGTAGAGCAGATCAAGCGCCTTCTTCGCGGGCGCCATCCACGAAGTGCGGGCCGGCGGCGGTGCGGTTTGCGCTGCCTGCCCGCATCCAACCAACGCAAGCGACACTGCCAAGCACCAAGCGTCGGTCCGAATGCGTTGTCTCTCAATGCGTCGGTTCATTTCCCATCCTCTAAATGTGAAATCGTGCATGGCTTTCGCCGACCGCGTGAAGAATCTGACGGTTCTCCACAGGTCGAGCGACCGGGGCGCCACTGTGTTCGAAGATATCGCGCGACGGAGCCCGACGGTATCCGTAGTTGTACGGAGGTCACAGAGAGGCGGTACGTAGAGAGAGCCAGCGCGATTGCGCCGCCGCCCGCAAACCACCGCGGGCACTCGCCCCATGCGCTGCGTCGCGATATCGTGGGCCGTGGCTGCTTTCGGAGCCGAGGCAGCAGCGCCGGCACGCAGAACACCTAGGGCCGCCGACCGTTAACGCTGCGAGAGGAATAGAAGTGAGGATTTTAGGTTTTAGCCGCCGCGCGCTTACGAGTTGCGCGGCTGTTGCGATGCTTGCAGGGTGCGACGGATCGCAGCCGCCGATCGGCGCGCCGGGTGCAGTCCGCGAAACACCACCGATCGGCGCTCAGGTCGAGAGCGACGGGTCCTGGATGCTAGCGGAAGCGAAGAGTGAAAGTTTGCTTTATGCCTCCTCGGATTACGGCGTCTTCGTTTACAGTTATCCTTCAGCTCATCAAGTTGGCCTACTCAATGGCCCCTCCGGCCAGGGATTGTGCAGCGATAGAGACGGAAATGTCTTTGTAACCTACCTTTTCGGGAGGGCCGTCTATGAATACGCCCACGGAGACACGCAGCCCATCCAGGTGATATACGTTTACGATTCCGGTGGCGAATTCAACCCTTTTAGCTGCTCCGTGGACCCGACCACAAACACGCTTGCCGTCGCGAGTGCCGATAGCAATGACGTATTTTTCTTTAAGGACGAAACCGGGACGCCCACGATTTATAGGAATCCTTATGATTACGGATACTACGACACTTATGACGGTAGCGGTAACTTCTTCGCGCGTGGAACCAAAAACCACATTGCGGAGCTCGCGAAGGGCTCCTCAACCTTCACGAATATTCGCCTGTCGCGGCCTATTGATGACCTCGGGGGCTTGGCATGGGATGGCAGGTATCTCTCAACAGTAACGGAGGATTCCACTTCCACCGTTTTCGACTACCGCATCCGCGTTCAGGATTCCAAAGCAGTTGTCGTCAGTTCAAGAAAAATAATTAATGCGAAGCAGCTCTTCCAGTTCACGATTTACAAGCACCATTTCATTAGCCCGGTCTGGGATCGGATCCATCACACGACGCAAGTTTCTTTCTGGAGATATCCGGGCTTCGGGAAGGCCGTCGACGCCATCGAAGGACTCTCAGAACCTGTGGGCACTGCAATCAGTGTTTTGCGCTGAAGCGACCGCAGCTTCATCCAGTCGCCCTCCGCCCAGTCGCCCTCCGCCTCGGATTATGAGGAAACGTAGCCCCGCGTCTCTGCCCCTCTGCACGGCTTCGCGATCGCGAGGCCGTGTTCGCTCCGACCCTCCCCTCGATGCGCTGCCAGGAAGCCGGCGTCCGACCATCGATGGGATCGGTTGGCGATTGTTATGATAATGCGATGTGCGAGAGCTTCAACGCAACCTTAGAGTGCGAGTTGCTCGATCGGCATCGGTTCAAAACGCAACGTGAAGCCGCGCTCGCGGTCTTCGACTTCATCGAAGGATGGTACAACCCGCATCGGCGCCATACCTCGATTGGCAACATCTCACCCGTAGAATATGAACGGCGGAGTCAAGCTGCCTGATGTATAATCACAAACCGTCCGCGAAAGCGGGTCAGCTCCAGTATTGTTAGTTGCAGCTCCGGTATTGTTCGCAACTAAGCCCATGGGTGAGCCACCCACTGAAACCAACGAATCGATGGCATTGATAATACCCGGCTGTGAAAAATAGGTTGTCATAAACTCGGTCTCGATTCTTTCTTACTTTGTGCGATGTAAAGGGTAGAGGCTACAGCTCCACGCTTACCGTAACACCGGCAAAATCTATAGTTCTTTTTTTAAAGGTAGGAAACTTCCGAATCGTCTTTATTGGCCTGCCGCCTTTGGGGTATTTCCATACGCCGATTACATTTGCTCGAATGCCTCGGATGTTGTACGGCACGATGACGCTGCTGCTGTAAATCCACGACGGGTACGACCTCTTGGGCATGGAGTTAAACTTTGTACTGCCAACTATTTCAGCTTCGGAGCCAGAAATGGAAAGCTGAAAAACCTGCCTCGTTTGGTCGTAGCTTTCGTATGTGATGTATTTACCGTCCCATTGAACTTGGCCCGGTGCGCCCACCGATTCTGGGATAGATAAAACCGTGAACTCACTTGAGCCTTTCGGTAGCTCGGCAAAAGCGGGCTTCTGGTCGTTGAGGCCATCTATAAAGAGGTTTCCGTTGTCATCGTAGCCGCAGTACATAGCGCCGATATGGGTAGTGTATTGCGTCGGGGTGCCTCGCTCGTTCGCAAAAATAGCAAGGTCGGTGTCGCTTCCTGTAAATGTGACAGCGAGGTTGTTGGTCTCGGGATCTACTGAACAACCCCGGGCGTTTTCGCCTCCTGGAATGTTGAGAGTTGCGATGGGCGAAGTACCGCCGTGCGCGTACTCTTCGACCTCGGCGCCCTCAGTTAGGAAGACATTTCCCTGACCGTCGGAGCAGGCGTCACTGCCGTTTGTTGACAACGTGCCTACCAGTTTAAGATTCGGGTAGGAAAGCACGCAGGTGCCTCCGCATCCACCCGTCGCGTAAAGGAGGTCACCACTGCCCGGCTTGCCATGCTGCCCGGACTCGCGCATTGCGGGTGACCCGTGGGGAATTGTGGCAGTGGACGACGATCCGCCGCACCCGGCTAAATATAAAATCGCCACGCCGATAGCCGATGCGCGGCCTAGACTTAGTAAGGTCATCGTGTTCCTCTTTCTTGACCTTGGGATCCTGAAGGGAAACGATTCTACTGGCCATTTGCGTTCCCCGCACCGGTCGGTTAATTGGGGCATAAGACCCAGCGTAGGTTTGACCAGGGCCACAAGACGAGTAAGTGATGACCGGGATCAAAGGTAACGAGGGTCAAAGTCCGTTCACCCAATAACGAAACGCCCCAGAGGATCATCCACAGGCCGCCGTTCTTAGCTCCTACAGACTTAGGGTCTGCGAGTACGGTGCCAAGTCGACCGACCGTCGATTCCGCGCGCCTGCTCCGTGACCGTAAGAGCGGGCGCTCGGAACCGCGTCGAGATCGCCTCAGGCATTATTTCGCTCGACCGATATGCCTCGGCAGTTTGCCGAATGCGCTCGCATGTGGCGCTCTTAGGAAGCGATTCGCCTTTGACGATCTTGCGCCACCCGCGTTCCGTCACGCCGAGATGCCACGCTGTACCCGCCTGAGGAAGCTTAGCAAGGTAGACGATATCCTCCGCGAGATTGTTCGCTTCATATTCAACCGGAGGTCCGGTCCAAGCGAGGCCCCTCATCGGTATCGAGCCGATCGACTTCCTTGCCGATGCGGATCGGCGCCCCTGATTCGAGCCGTAACCGACCAAGAATCCCGACCGTATCTTGGCCCGCGGGATTGCCATCGCGATCGGCAGCCTTCGACTCGGGATGCCGCTGATAGGCTTTGACGTACTCGCTCAGCCGAGTGACTTCAAGCGCGCCGTCCATACCGCTGCCGATCCAATCCAGGCGAATCGGCTCACCCGTATTAAAATCGACCCATGGTAGACGGCGACTTGGCGAGATCGATCTCGTACGGCGCGATCGGCAGCACGTCGGCACCCGCGACTTTCGCGATCGCGACACTCTGTACGAACCCGAACGGCTTAACTTTGAAATCGTAGGATTTCAGTCGATTGTATGCCTGAAGCCGTTTGTAGATGGCCGGTTGACTAATCGGAAACTTGCGGCGAAGGGGCACGTCGAAATCGGTCAACGGCTTGGCGATGCCGTTGCCCGGGATTTACATCGAAATGCTCCATCAAGATCGACAACCAAATCCGAGCGGCCAGCTTGGCCGTCGTTTCGTAGCGAGATCGTCCGATGATGGCGCCTAATGCGCTCTCCGGGGCTTTGACGATCTGAATCCGACTACCCGGCCGCCAGCGATAAAGGACGTACCGCTTTGCCGAGATAGCAAAGCATTGCAGATCGGGATGCTCGGAATGTTCTCGCTTGAGCAGATGCGGGACGGCCTCTCGATCGTAAGGATTGAGGGCGTAGAATCGCTCCACGATCTCGTCAATGGTACGCGCCCTCTCCGGCCTAACCTCGGAGCTGCTTAGGAGCGGGTATACCGAGTAACGTGCGGATAACGTTAGGCGGCCAAACGCTGACAGGCAAGTTGTTACCGGCTTCGCAGCCAAGCTCGGACCCAGGGCGTAGACGCGATTACGGCGCGATTAGCGGATCGCTCGCAACGCACTAGAATACACTCGTCGGGACGGCATGGAAAACCATGCGTAGTCCTCGCGAGCAGATTCGGTTCCCATGACGCTGTAAGGAGCGGTCTGCACCTCCGGCGGGACCGAGCATCGCGGATGACGAACCACAAATATCGGCGATTCTTTAGCTATTTGGAGGCACAGCGCGCGAGGATCCTTAGCTCGTTTCGCGCTTAAAGAGGGGAGTCTTTATGAGCTTTAGCCAACGCGCGATTGTCGCGCTTACGTTGATCGCTCTCTCCGCATGCGCAAACCCGCTCGACGCAACGAACGGGCCGAACGCCAACGCAGCCGTTCCGCTAGCGAACAGGGTGCAACCGAATGCGCAGGTGGAGGTCACCGCTCGTAGGGGCGGCCTGCCGCTCGCGAATATCGAGATCACGATAACGCACGAGAAGTGGCCCAACGGCAAGCTGATCACCAAAGGCACGACAAACCGGCAAGGGCGCGCGAGACTGTCGGGCGACTGGACGCATGAAGAGTGGATCTGCGCCGGAGGTAAATACACCCAAGGTCACCATTCCGAGGAATCCAGCCTTTGCCTAAGGCCATTCCCCAAAACCCTCGTCCTCTACTTCAACTAAATATATCGCACGGTTTTATCGGTGCGGCGGGTTAAGTGATCCGAACGAGCTTCGTCGTGGCGCAAACCCAAAGATTGCCGTCGGGTCCCGAACGCAATGTCGCCAGGCGACTCTCCAGACATCGTCGGAAAAACTCGAAACCGTGCCTCGCGGCATCATTCGCCGGATAAGGTTGGCCTGTCGCGCTAGGCACGACGCGCTGTGTCTTATGGGTCACCGATCCAGATTGTGATCAAGCAACATCAACGTCGATTTTTTCGCTCGTCGCGAGAAAAGATGCGGACTCTACCGTTCGGTCAAGGCCATCAAACTGTACGAAAGCGCAAGCATAATCGCTTGCGCGCCGCGCGTCTGCGGGATTTCGCGCACGGCGTCGCGTGGGCTTTCAGGCGCTCGTTCCTTACTGGACGGATGGTGTCGATGGTGGAATGGCGGCGCTGACGAATGTGCGTTCCAACGCGGATCAGTGAATCGATCGTCTTTCCCATCGACTGTGAACAAAGAAAGTTCTGGAATGTCGCGCGCCATTAAGCCCAGCGTTTACGCGCCTTCCAGAGCGCCAAGTGTTTCAGACAAGCGCGATTTGATGCGTTACGAGGAGGTACGGACATGAAAATACAACTTGGCGCGGTCTGGCATTTTAGTCTTGCGGTCAGAGACCCGGCGAAGAGCGCGCAGTTTTGGACCAAGAACTTCGATCTGCACGAAATGTTCCGGTCCGATGAGGCCATCGCGCTGACGAATGACGCCATGATCATCGCGTTCTTCAAAGGCACGCCCCATCCGGACACGATTGACCATTTTTCGTTTCACGTCGACAGTATGCGCGCGCTGCGCGAAGCGCTCGAGACGTTGAAGAGAAACGGCGTAGAACTGGAAGATCCGGGCGACGAGATCGGCGCCACGGCGCCGGACTCGCCGCATATGGGCCTGTGGTTTCACGATCCGGACGGGTATCGTTGGGAGCTGTCGGTTCAGAATGGTGCCAGCGAGCGCTAACCGCGCAGCGCTAATGAGGCGATATGCACTAAAATGACAGCGGTTCCGAGCGGTCATGCCGTCATCGCGAGCTTCGAGCCGGACGAGCATTGGTTCTACAACTATAAGACGCAGGTCTAAGGAGGAAGGTCCGCACCTCGCCCCGCCGCGGGCCCATCCGGCTAGTCAGCCCACTCCAGGCCATGCCGGCCGCGTGCCCGACCATGAGCGTCGCTACGCACGCGCGGGCTTTAGGTCAGCATGACGACCGACGACCGGTCGCCCATTAGAGCACAAAATTCGTCGGAGGCACTTTGCGGACACACGACGTGTCCGCCTTGGTCAGCACGTCGAAGAACGACCGCGTGATGGCATATGCGCAGGCGTTCGCGGATGCCGAGGGGCTGCCGAAGGCGACGTGCGCGATGTTGGGGATGGTTACGACCACCGAATTTGGAAGTTTTTTCGCGACGTACGATCCGAACGCCGCCGCCGTTTGACCGTCGTACTGAGAGTTGATGACGAGTACGGGCAAGCGGCTTTCGGTTACCGCTCGAACCAACGAAGAGACCGCCGGCACGTTCCAGTCGTTGCAGTTCTCGCGCATGAAGGGCAAGGTTCCGTTCCGTAAGACGGACGCCGGGAACGTGGGAAAGGCGCGCCGTCCGGCTGCAACGACGCTCTGCTCCGTTTCGTATGGCACCCACTCGCCGCACGAGACGCCGTAGAACAGGCCGTTGCCGAGAACGCCTATGTTGCCGGCATCGACTCTCAGCGCCGCCCAGGTCGAAGCGATTGGTACCGGATTGCCGTGAGCAAGCGCGTAGATCGCGGCGGGAACCTTCGCCGCCAGATGCGTTCCCGGAGAGACCATCCACTGAAACAACATGCCGCCGCTGATCTTGACGCTCGCTTTGCCGGATTGGCCGGGGACCTGGACCGCGACGGTTTTCGGGGATGCTTCGTATTGGTTGACGAGTCGGCGGAACGCCGCGCCGACATCGCCATAGCGTTTACGGCACGGCGTTTGCCGTTGACACGCTTTAAAAACGGCAGTGATGCCCTCGCCGGCGCTGGTCCAGGCCGCGCCTCCGCCGGCGAGCGACGGCGGAAAGACGCCGTCGATCGCTACCGATCGAATTCCGCCAGGATGCTCGCGCAGGTACGTGAGCGCGAGATCTGTTCCGTACGATATACCGTAGATGTTCCATTTCGCGATATGCATTGCGACGCGCAGATCCTCGAGATCGGCGGCGCTTTCCAGCGTGTTGTAGGCGCCGAGGTCGGCGGTTTTCGATGCGAGTTCTTGACGGCATTTGAGCGTCGCAACGGAGTATGCTTTTCCGGTCGCGGCGGCGTCGGACGGCATGTTCAACGTGTCCTTGGGCCAGCGGTCGACCGATGGGCACGCTAGCCGCGGTTGTGCGGTGTAGGTGCCACGCTGCGACATGAAGATGACGTCACGATTGGCGCTCAACTTGCCTGCCGCGGCCATCGGAATCTCGGTGATCGCGTCGTCGCCTGGGCCGCCGGCGAGCCAAACGATGGGATCACTCTTCTTTTGCGCCGACGCTGCCGCGACGATCGCCACGGAGAGCCGAATCGTCGGCGAGGTGGCACGGTGCCGGTTTTCGGAAACTATGAGCTCCCCGCAGCGTGCTTGTTTCAATTCGGCAATCGGCTTCGGCGGCGCGGGACACGGGCCGGGAACGAAAACCGGCGTTACCGAGATTGCAGTCGTAGTGACGGACGCGCTCGCGGGTAACCCCAGGAGAGCGCAAGCCACGAAAGCGGGCGAAAGCATCAGTTTCATGTAAAGTCGATTCCTGGCGCCGCGGCGCGACACGACGTCGTTCGGGAGCGGGGTGTTTGCAAGAAGGATCGGAAGATTTGTTGTGCGCACGACGACTGTGCGATCACCCAATGTGTCCTCGTTCGGCGACCGCGCTGGACACGATGATCGTGGGGATGTTGTTGCGCATGCGGACGCGCTGCGACGCGGCTCCCGCGGGAACGTTCCCTTCTTTGCGGAGTTCCTGCTCGAACGGCATCCGGGGAGCGTTGATCAAGGCTGCACACCCATGGCGGAAACATCTACCGTCCGGCTCGCAAGATCGACTCCAATGCGGCACCTATTGTTTTTGAGAACAATGCCTGACCGATACCAAGTCCCCGCGATTAAGCCTTCGATGGCATTGTCCCTGATGAAAGACAAAAGCCCATCGACGGACTTTGAACCCCACGACTGATATTTGAACCATCCGGCAACGATCGATAATCGAATATCGGCTTGGCGTCCTGCTCGCGAAGGGGACGCACTAGCAACCTATCGCTCCACAAACTCGGCAGCAGGGGTTTGTGCACCTGTTCGAAGCCCTTCATCCGACTCTTGTATGGACCTAACCTGTCGAGAACCTTCGGGAAATCGGGTGGAGCCCGGCGCTGCACTCAGCATCGGGGCGTTCTAACGAACATCTGTTTCGCAAAGGGCCTCCGTCTTCGGAGTAGCGAAGGGGGTAAGCAATCCCGTTGCATTTCTATAGGTTTTCGGTGAAAGGATAGTCTATGAAACTCTTCTCGTGGCTCGTTTTGGGGCTGCTCGTGACTGCCGGCGCTACGCTCGCCGCGACGCAGTCAACTCCGGTCTTTTTTACGTCCGATAGCCTCCACTGGGTGGCCGCCACCGGTCCTGCGAAGGGCTCTTGGAATGCGGTGATGGTCGGCAATCCGAACTCATCCGGCTCCGCAATCATTCGCGTCAAGATGCCCGACGGCTACACAAACAAGCCGCATTACCATTCGCACGCCGAATATATCACCGTGATCCAAGGAGCGCTTTTGTTCGGGACGGGTAATACCATCGACAAGTCTAACGCGCGGGTGCTTCCGGCGGGGTCGTTCATTGCAGTCCCAGCAGGCGTCCATCACTGGTCGGTCGCACAGGGCGACACCATCGAGCAGGTCGGCGGAGAAGGGCCGCTGACGAACATTCCAGTCAAGCAAAGCATGTAGTAGGCGGATTAGGAGGTCCGCGAAACTTTCTCTAGCGCTTCGGCTGGGTAGCGCCTGCGCCGCGGTCCTCCCTCCGTCGCATGAAGGAACTCGATTTCGCCCTGTGAGTCGGGATGCACGGCGGTGACGATCGCCGAATCACGGTGCAACTCCATATATTTGAGCGCTCGAAGCGCGGCGGCTCGACGGCATCCGCGGGGTTTGTGCACGAGCAGCCCCACGATGATATATTGGTGCGAGACGTGCTTATTCGGTGAGATTTCGAAGGCCACGCTGGCCTCTTTACATTAAGAATCGGAGCGCTTCCCAATGAAAATCTGGAGGTTGGCTTACGGGGTCATGGCGGCCGTCGCGCTTTTGGCCGGCTGCGGCGGCGGACTTCAGTCCCCCTCGTCGGTTGCAGCGTGGACCGGACAAGGCCTGGCGTCGGGCGGACGCGGGCTCGGACCGATGGAGCACCACCTGGCGACCTACACGTCGGTGCTCACGCCCAAAGTCAACCCAGACCATCACAAATCGTGGGTCTCGCCGGACGTCAAGAGAGCGCATCACGTGCTCTTCATCTCGGACGACTCCTCCGGGGACGTGTACATCTTCACGCTCCCAGCGCTGCAACTCAAGGGTACGCTGACGGGCTTCAACGGGCCCCAGGGCATGTGCCAGGACAAGCAAGGCAATATCTGGGTTGTCAATACCGGCACTAGCCAAGGCCTCAAGTACGCGCGCACCGGCAAATTGTTGGGATCTGTGAGCGATCCGTTCGGCACTCCGGCGGGTTGCGCGGTCAATCCGACCAACGGCGACCTGGCTCTCAGCGAAACCCGGGGCGCCAGCTCCAGCGGCGCCGGCGGCGTCGAAGTCTACAAGAACGGCTCGGGAAGCCCCACCCGATATAGCAATCCGTCACAGTACGAGTACTACTTCCCGGCGTACGACACCGACGGCAATCTTTACGTCGACGGCTTCAGCTACCCAACCTTCGCCGTCATGATCTCGGAGCTGCCGTCCGGCAAGCGTAGGATGCATACCGTCAACTACAGCGGTGGAACAATTCAATATCCAGGTGGCGTGAACTGGGATCGCGTGAAAAGCCAGCTGGTCATCAATGATCAGGAGTGCCAGGGGCTCTACGCTTCGTGCGTGTACCAGTTGACTGTGTCGGGTTCGAGTGCGACGATCGTGGGATCCACCCCGCTCAACAACTTCGACGGCACTGCCTGCGACGTCGACCAAGGTACGATCACTCCGTTCAGCAAGTATTTCGCGGGCCCATGCATTACCTTCGCGTACAGCGTGAGCTCGGTGGGCCGTTGGGCATATCCGTCGGGCGGTACCCCTGGTCACTACAACGACTCGGTGGTCGTAGAACCGATTGGTTCGGCAATCAGCAGCAAGTAGCTCAGAAAAGTAGCGATTCTTTCAGTGAATCCGCATCGCGCCGTCCACGTTGCATTTACTGGGGGCGCGTTCAAATTTGACGAGCCCGGCGCGATAAGCGCCGGGCTCTCAGCAACGTTACGAGAGTATCCTAGTCGTCGTCGTCCTTGACCCGAGGAAGCCGAATGGCTTTACGCGATCCCTCGAGCTGCTGGTGTAAGTAGTATCCGGAGGTTTCGTACCCCGCCGGCAGAGATGCCGGCGCTGGAATCGGTGTGATTCCGAGCGTCGAGCAACTCATCTTCGGTGGAACGCCTGGCGAGGAGATCTCGGCAAGCGATGGGGGGCTGAATGAGTTGCTGCGGAGCTTGCCTTCATCGAACGCATCGAATAGATTCGACGTCGCGCTGTCGCCGTCGGCCGGCGAGAGACCTTGTTGAACGCCTTTGGCTTCATCCGGCAACGAGGCGAACGTCGGTAAGCCAAAGACCCCTTCGATGAACTTCGAGACCGAGCCGTGATCGGAGAAGTCATGAACGACGGCGCCCGTCTTGGAGAACGCCGAGATGACTAATGCCGGGATGCGAACGCCGTCGCCGCACGAGTATCCTTCTTCCGAGCCGCTTCTGTCCTGCGGGCACGTTTGCCCGTACGCCGGCGGCGGGACGTGGTCGTAGAAGCCTCCGCTATCGTCCCACGTGACGATGATGGCCGAGTCGTTCCAGTATTTGCTTTTCGCAATGGCATTAATGACGGTCGCGAGATAGGCCTCGGCGACCTGATGATCGGAGCTCCCACTCCCCGGATGGTCGTCGTCGCCGACGAAATACTTCCCGCCCGATGGGTTGTTCGTAAAGACCGAGTCCGCGGGTACGAAGCCGTACGAATTCTCGTTTCCGCCTTTTACCCAATAGACTCCGGACTGCAGTTTCCCGTTCCGAATGTCGGAAACCAAGCCGTTGCTTTGTGTATTGTCGCGCAGCGTTTGCTTATTCGCAAAGGCCGAGTGCGCGTTATTGAGGTAGTCGAAGTAGAGCGGTGCGGTATGATGCGCGGAGAAACCCGCGTTCGACGTGTAAAGTCCTTCCTCATACCATCCCCAGCCGAAGGAGCGGCGAAGTGCTCGCGCTTCCTTCGAGATGTCGTCACCGATGAAGCCAACGACTTTGGACTTCTTAGCTGCGCGATCCATCGTTGGGCTCAGCATAACCGGCGCCGTCGCGTAACTTTGGAACGTGCTGTCGTCCCCGGAATACGATGTAACTCCAAACGGCAACTGCGATGAGGGCGGGTTGTCGTCGTTCGAAATCGGTACGCCGTCCGAATAACCCCCGCTGGGGAGCGGTTGGGAAAGGGTGCCTTCACCCGCGGCGGCCTCCGTTTGCCCGATTTGCGCTGAAAAGAGCTGAATGTTGCTCGGGGTTGAGTCTCCGGTTGAGGCCTGGAAGTAGTGATCGAAGAGTGCGAAATTCTTCGCGTAGTACCACAGGTATGGAACGGTGTCGCAATCGTACACCCCCTCGATGGCGATCGACTCATTGTGAGCTTCGATCTGTTGGGGGTTCGGGGTCGGCCCGAGGACCGGCGTCCCGGCTTCGTTATCGACGAGGAACTCGTCCATCTTGCCCCGATCGATCGCAAATTCCTGATCGTAGCGACCGTTATTGCCACCGTTGATATCGGGCGCATCGGGGACGTAGCTCGGGCTGTTCTGATTCGTCGTGATCAAGAACGGACGCTGACAACCCAACGTTTCAGGGTCGTACTGACAATCAGTTTCTTGAGCGAGATATGTCCCGAGGTTCTCGACGTAATTGCCGTTCATCCCGGGATAAAGGCCATAGATCTGATCGAACGTGTGATTCTCTTGAACCAACACGAAAACGTGCTTAATCCTGGACTGCGCTAATTTCATTACCCTACGACGGGCCGCAGCATCGGCCACTTGGTGAGTGGATCCCGCGACGCCTAGTGCGTTTTGCGAGGTCAACGGCGAGAGCGGGGAGGCCCCGCCACACGCCGCGAGCACCGACGATGCTGCGAGAATTACTAGGTTCGAGGCTAGACGAGCCATTGTATTCCCACCTTCCAGTTTTGCTTAAATGCGAGGTGCGTACAGTCAAACTAACAGAAGGCAAGCTGGCATACACCACGGGCGAAACCCGAATTTGATAACATCGGATAATAGTCTCTTAAACTTCTTGCAGTGGACCATGCGGCGGAATTTCGGGCTGGCAAAGCGCTCTCAATTCGCTTGGCGAAACGCTTTGCATTTGAAGGGCTTTTTTGATGCGCTGCGGCTACGCGCGCGTGTGCGCTACCAGGAGATCACAACGCGGCCATCTCCGAATGGCGCTCCTCCCTTGACGTTCTTGATCATCGTTGCCGATTTTTCAATGAACGACGAGCCGCCGCCACCGCCGCCACCGCCGCCCCACGCGCAGTAGCCAAATTCGCCATAGTATGTAGACCCGCAGTTCATAGCGGGGCCGCCGCCGCCACCGCCGCCGTACCTGCCGCCGCCACCACCGCCGCCGCCGGCATAACAACTGCTGCCGCCGGCGTTACCGCCGTTGCCGCCAAGGTGCCGCGCCCCAGTGCCGCCGGTCCCGCCCGAGCAGACGTCGCCGCTGCTGCCGTGGCCGCCGCGTCCTCCGGTGGTCTGAGAGCCGCCACCGCCACCGAGGCCACCCGAAGCCTCATAATCTCCAGCTGCGCCATGCTCGCCGTCGTCCGCGCGCATTCCCCCTCCGTCGCCTCCTTGAGCATAGCCGTCGGACGCAGAACGAAGATCGGAGTCCCTGTGTGTGTGCTCTCCCGAAGCGGAACCGGCTCCTCCGCCGCCGCCGGCGGTGAGAATCCGAACACCGGTATCGAGCCGCACATCGGATGCGCCGCCGCCTTCGCCGCTGCGATGGTGGCGGCTGCCGGAACCTGCGCCGCCGCCATTAAAAGATCTGCGGGTACCTGTGCGGCCGCTTTCCCCAACGAAAACCGAAAGCGACTCTTCCGGCATTACCGAAATCTCTGCTTTCACCAGCCCACCGTGGCCGCCAGTATAGGTGCCGATGCTTCCGCCGCTCGCGCCAGATGCCGTAATCGTGAGCCGCGTTACGCCGGCCGGCACGATGAACGTCTGCTTCTTCCCCGTGTAGTTGAAAGTTCGGCTCCCGGGAGGCGCATCTTCCGCGCTAACCGGACTCGGTGGCATCGGCGAACTCGACCGAACCGCGCAGTCGCAAAGAGCTAGCGCCAACATTCCGCTTGATGTCACGGCCATGGCGTAACGGCCGACGTCTACGACGTTCATCTCGCTTGCCTCCTGGCATGGAGGGTGTTCGAGGCAGGCAAGCCCTTTCCCGCGGTAGCTAGACGGCCGTCGTCGAGGCGCCCGTGTCTAAGACGAAATTGAAAGGCCTGAACTCGTCGACGTATGCATCGAACAGAATGAGAGGTTTGCTTGAATGCGCCAATCTGAACGGCAACGCTGGTCCAAAGTCGTCGGAAACTTTAGTGGAACTGGAGCCCTGGGCTAGTTCAATCGTCTGGCTCGTGTAGTCGAGCGCCAGTCGAAAGTCACGTAGGAACTCATATCCGAGAACTCCGTCGACCCGTGCGCCAATAGTTGCCGCAATCCGGAGTAACTCGTCGGTAATGCCGACCCGCACTCCGTGCGCTTTTGCATGTCCGAGCGCGATGGAGTCGGCCGAGCCGACTCCCAGCGATACCCGTCCTCCGCCACCGTAGCCCTGTTGCGCGGCTAACGCGACGATTCCGACGTCGGAAACAAGGCTGCGCGTCACGATACAGAGTGAAACGCCAGTATCTAGAATGAACGCGAATGGCCCACGATCGTTTACGAAGACTGGTAACACGATCAAAGGCTGTGCACCACCTGCAAGCCTGAACGTAATCGGCATCGGGTCTACGGCCTTCATCACGCCTTCGGGCCCTTGCGGGAGCGTACGGCGTTGCCGCTCATGCTTCTCTTGCGAAGCGATCGCACAATTTCGTCATTCAATGCGAGGCGGATATCTCTAATTTGGGCGCTGCGATGCGCTGCCTGCGTGATGAGCTCTTCGTTCGCCTCGATCCCGGTGCCCATTAGAAACGCCGCTGCCTCAGAGCGGCTTCCGAATAGTCCCGACTCAACGAGACCGTCCAGCTGTCCGAGCGCTTCATCGCCGAGGCGCACCATGACGACGTTGCCCCGCGTCCCTTCCGAGCCCGTAAACGGCGGAGGAGCTCCCGTAGCTCCGGAATCGCCGAAGCCGGCATTGCCGCCACGTAAGCCTTAGTGCGCTTTGGCATCTCTCTTACGCGTATTATACTTACAAGCATTGCAGCCGCCAACCGACGCAAAGGGTTACATGATCGGGGGCTCGATAGCGAGGACAGGCGAGGGTCTTGTGCTAGGCACGTTGGGCCGAGCAGTATCAGGTGCCGGCAGCTTGGAGTTACATGCGGGAGGCGGCCTTTGCGAGGTACGTCGATCGCTATCAGCGTCATTAGGCCTAAAGTTTCAGTTTGAATGCAACGCCGCAGCCGAGGCCGTTTGCGCACCTCTGATATCCGCCTTCCGGCGTTGCCCCATATAAATAGCCCGCCGAATCCATGATTACGCCGGCGAGCGGGTACGCTCCATCTTTCTTCCCGGTAAAGGGGTAGAGCACCGTTTCGCGGCCGCTCGGGTCGAGCTCGAACACGACGCCGCACCCGGACTGGCAGGACGTTTTTCCACCGAACTCAGTCGTGCCGAAAAAATTGCCGTGCGCATCTTGGATTAGGCCGGCGAACGGCCCCCCGCCGTCCGATCCGCCGGTAAAATTATAGAGGACCGTTTCGTTGCCGGTCTCGTCGATTTCGAACACCAAGCCGGCGTCCTTTGGTCCGCCGGAATCGGTCGTTCCATAGAGGTTACCGCCCGAATCTTGAAGCAGCGTGTCACTGGGATGCCCGCCGTCGGCGCCATTCGTGAAACGGTGAAGGATCGTCTCTTCGCCGCTCGCGTCGATCTTGTAGACGATTCCGCAACCCTCTCCCACGCAATCGGACGTCCCGCCGCCGATTGTCGTGCCATAAAAATTTCCTTGCCGGTCGCGCACCACGCCGCCATAGGGATCGTTTCCATCGGCGGTGCCCCCCTTAAATGCATAGAGCACCGACTCGTGGTTGGACGTGTCGATCTTAAAGACGACTCCACAGCCTCCACGATCGCAGAGAGCGGTATTACCGCCGGCCTGAGTCGTCCCATACAGGTTGCCGGCTCCGTCTCGAAGCAGAGTCGCATACGGAAACTCTCCATCGGAGCCACCGCAGAACGTGTACAAGGTCGTGGCTCGACCGCGCGCATTCACTTTGTACACGGTACCCCTATGCAGCGGGCCGCCTTCCAACGTCGTGCCATAGAGGTCCCCTGCAGTATCGCTTACGAGACCGCCATCAGGATTCGCACGCTGACCGAAAGGCGCGTGCCGGACAAACCGATGTATGATGGAGTATCCGCCGCTCGGCGTGACTTTGTACACCGTTCCGCCATCGTTTCGGTCGCCGCCCCTATACGTGGTGCCGTATAGCGCTCCGTGGTCGAGAAGCAATGCAGCCTCCGGCTCGGCCCCGTCGTTACCGTCCTTAAAAATGTGCAACACTTCGAAGGGCTTCGCCGGCTTGCCTATTTCGACAGCCGCTCTGTCAGCCTGGTAGGGAACACCCGCACTCGAACATCCGGCAATGGCAACCGTGTTGAAGATACAAAGAGCCAAGAACTGACGTCGCATCGGTCACAGGTCCTTCTCGAATCGCGCTGCTGCTCGACGTTATACCCAGAAAGGCCGGGCCTGCTTGCGTTTGGGGATTCGCGCCGGGAGTGACGGCCCTGGTTACGTGGCCGTCAGTTCTTCGAGTTGATGTAGCAACGCTTCCCACTGGATGACGCGCTCTCGGCTGCGCATTTTTAGTCCGGCGAGTTCTTGGCTCAACGCTCTGGAGCCGGTCGCGTCGCTATAAATCTCGGGCGACTCAAAGAGAAGCTCGATCTCATTGACGCGCGCGTCGAGGCCTTCGATCTCTCGCTCGATTCGCTCGATCTGCCCCTTTAGCTGCGAGCGTACGCGCAACGGGGTCTGACGCGACGCCTTGGCCCGCACGGTCGACTCCTCGACCGCGCGGTCAAGGAGCGCTTTGTCGCGCTCTCGCTGGGCCGCCTCGTACGCGTCGTAACCGCCGTCGACGAGCCCCCACGCGCCCCGTTCAAGCCACAATACCCGATCGCACAGGCGCGAAAGAAGATAGCGATCGTGCGAGACGACGACGATCGTTCCCTCGTATTCGCACAAGACGCTTTCGAGTGCTTCGCGGCTGTCGATATCGAGATCGTTGGTCGGCTCGTCGAGCAGCAGGATGTCTGCCGCGCGCGCCATCAGTCGTGCGAGCATGATACGGCGCCGCTCGCCACCGGAAAAATCGCGCACGGCTTTGTCGGCGGCATCGCCGCTAATACGCATGCGGCCCAGCAGTCCGCGCGCCTCCTGCGGCGTCAGCGCAGCGCCGTCCAGCACGGCGGCGAGCGCGCTCTGCCCGACGTCGAGCTGATCGTGCGAATTCTGAGCAAAGTACGCGACTTGCGCGGCGGGATTGAAGAGAACCGATCCGAAATCCGGTTGCGCCGCGCCGGTGAGTATCTTCAGAAGCGTCGACTTTCCGGAGCCGTTTGGACCGACGATGCCCAGGCGCTCTCCGCGCTCGACGTCGATCTCAAGCCCGCTGAAGAGCTGTTCATCGTACGCTTTGCTCAAGCCCCGGGCTTCGAAGGCGAACCCGCTGCCGGCACGCCGCGATGAGCGCAGGCGGACAGCGATCTGGCGTTCTGGAGCCGCGGGTGACGGGCCTCGCGTTGTCGCTTCGATGCGCGCCAGCTGTTTCTCGCGACTGCGCACTTGACTGTAATCCGAGGAAGTATGCGTCGCTCGCAGACCGGCAATTGTCTTGCGCCGCTTGTCGCGTTCGACAACGAAGGTTTCGTACTCGCGTCGCTCCACCTCGAGCCGTGCGTCTTTCGCGGCAAGGTACGCCGTGTATGCGGGCCGTTCGGGCGCATAGGCGTGGAAGCGCCCTCGCTCGATCTCCCAGATACGCGTAGCTATCCGATCGAGAAAGTAGCGGTCGTGCGAAACGACGATATAACCGCGGGGATCGTTGGACACGAACGATTCGAGCCAGCGGATCGTCGCGACGTCGAGATGGTTCGTCGGTTCGTCGAGAATCAGGTAGTCGGGCTCGTCGATCAGCACGTGCGCTAATGCCACTTTCGCCCGCTGGCCGCCTGAAAACGAGCGTAGCGGACGGTCGTATTCAGTAGGAGCGAAGCCGAACGCGGAGAGCATGGTGCGCAGCGCTTTGTTGCGCACGCCCCACTCTTCGTGCGTCGCTCTGGCCAGCGCAGCGTCGACGAGCCCCTGCAGCGTCGACTCGGTCTCGTCTGCAACGCCCTGAGCGAGATATCCGAGCTTCAGACCTTTCGCCCGTACGACGGTACCGCCGAATGGCCGGTCGACTCCGGCGAGGAGACGCAACAGCGACGACTTCCCCGCGCCGTTGGGGCCCACGAGGCCGATGCGTTCGCCGTGGTTAAAAACTCCGCTAATACTCGAGAATACTTCGCGCGCCCCATAGTGGCATTCGAGATCGGAAAACCGCAACAATTCCACGCCGAGCCGTACATTTGCGCGCCCCCGGCCCGCAGGCCTTTTTGGCTGGCGATGACATCAATTCTCGCTAGTCGTCCCCAGGCTTTCCAAGTCGAAGGTATTCTCGGCGAAGAGTGCATCACGACGGTAGGGTGCGCAAGACGTAATGATGGTCGGTGCCGCGGACTCCATCGAGCACGTCCTCGGACGTGGCGGTGGTCTCGCGAAAAAAGCCGACGCTTTCCGCCACCGATATCGATGGCCCGTTGCACACATCAATCGTGGCCCGAACCTCGGCGACGCCGTTGCGCAAGAGATGGCCGCAAACCGCGCGGACGGATTCTCGCGCGTACCCGTGCCCTTGGGGGGCGCGCCCGATCGTCCACCCCATGAGCGCATGGACGAGGCTCAGCGGTACCGTGGCTTGTACGTAGCCGATGGGGGTGCGATCCTCGAGCCGCGAGACGATCCAGTTCAGCCACAACTGCGACGCATCGGGTGACACGCCCAGGGAAAGGGCGCGGTAACGTTCGCGCAGCCACGCACGACTCGTTGGAATCTCACTCGGCATGAACCGGTAAAGCGACGGATCGTCGAGCACGTGGAACATGCCCTCAGCATGGCCTTCCGTGATTGGCTCGAGCAATAGCCGGGCCGTGCGGATCACGATGAACGGCAGCCTCGCTGGGGACGACATCATCGTCGTCGACTCGCGCAGCGAGTAGGCGAATTCCTCGTCCGCTTTAGGGCAGTTACAGCCGTCTGGGCTGGCTAGGACGTCCATCGCCTCACGACCGCCCCAGTTACCGCCTCCGATGGCGGCTTGCTGGGCTTTTAGAGCTTCGTCGGCTCAACTTCGATCGCTCTAACGCAATTGCCACCGCCGCTGCACGCATCGGTTGCCTCGACGTAACTCAGTAACTCGGCAGTACCCTAAGCGCACCCAGCTCTCTCGGAAGTCGCAACCGTCTTAAGCCGCTGAGTGTCCTATGGAACAGCAAAAGTTAAGGAGTGTTTGATGGATCTAACTAAAGAATATCCTCGAAGCGTGCGCGACAAATGGCAGGGCGTCGTTCAGCTCGGGCGGGCGATCGATAAGGGGAAGGCGGAAGCTCACGGTACCGTCGGCGAGTATCACTACAACTGTCCGATGGACCAGGCCGTCTTCAGCTTTCTGGGTATCGATCACGAGCAAATGCTCGATTCAATTCGAAACGCCACGAGCGACGCGGAGATTGAGGCGTTCACGCGACCATTCGTCGAAGCGAAGTCGCACGAAGATATCGAGCGGTGGAATCGCGACTGGCTATCCCGCGAACCGCAAGGCGAGTCTGCGAAGGCCTTCCAGGGCCTCCGCGCACAGATCGCATCCGACCGAACCGACGTAACGACGTGGCCCGACCTTCTCGACATCGACGAGAAGCGCCACGTTCCGCGTCGCACCAGCGGCGTGGCTTAAGTCCCTTTTGATTGGTTCTTGAAAACCGGTTAGGGAACGTCGATAGGCTTCGCGCGGAAGATCGGGGCGAAGATGGCGCGATATTGAAGGGCAACCAAGAGCCAAAGAATCGTAGCCACGATCGGCGCCGCTAGTACCATGGGCAGCATCGTGATGTGGAAGGCGTAGCTGTTATATAGAAACCCTGCCACGATGATGAGCGCGACCGGGACGTAGCGGTTCGCGAGCAGCAGCAGACCGGCAACGACTTGCGCGAAAGCGACGAACTGCACCCAGTGCGATTGATAAAAGATGCGGTTGAACTCTCCGGCCAGCCCGGGCTGCGGGGGCGGGTTGTGGATGAAAAACGGGATCGCACCCAATCCGCCAAAGACGAGGCCAAGGAGAAGGTTCGAAGGTCCTGCGTGGACAGTCGAAGGCACCAAGGAAGCGTTCGACAGTTTAAAGTAACGTCTAGATTAAGGCGTCCGGAGCGTCGGGCGCTTAAGGAGTCTTGGAATGCGGCCTATACCTCTTCTTACGCCGATCGCCGTTTTGATAGCCGCTCTTTCCGCGTGCAGCGGTGAGGGGCACTCGGCCGCCACGCCGGCGCTACCCAACCTTCGCCAAGGAGCAGCTCGTCTGTCCGCGACGCGCTCCGAAATCCCGGATGCCGGCGGCGAAAAGATCTATATCTCGAACTCCGCGGCTAACGATGTCGTCACTTATACGGTGAGCGGAAAAGCCACCAAGCCGACGATCAGCAAAGGAATAAGT
>JBAQAW010000047.1:0-21704 GCA_049285915.1 Candidatus Cybelea sp.
CAATACGTCGGCGAGCCCCTCGAGTTCGATCCGCACGGCAGCGACGCGATCGGCTTTGACCTCCGCAGCGACCGCCGCGATCCGCTGCGCGCGGCCCTGCGCCGCTTCTTCGCCGCCCCGACGAAACGGCACGAGCTGCGCGAAGATGCGCGTGCCGTATGGCGACCTCGGCGAAAGCCGTTCGCTCAGCCACTCGAAGCCGAGCAGCTCGGCCGTACGTTCGTCGAATAGGTCGTTCGCCTTCACGCCGCTGCGCCCGCAAAGACGTCGAACGCCGGCAGGCCCGTCGCTTCGCCGACCGCGCGCAGAAATGACGCCGGTTCGAAGAAGCGTTCCGGCGCCAGCGCGCATACGGTTGCCGCCACGACGCGCAACGGCCGCCGGCAGCGCACCCGCAAACGCCCGAGCGTCTGGGCGAGCGACGTTCCGCTCATCACGATCTGCGTTGCGTCGCGCACGACGATCTCGCGCTCTTCACCGGCCGCGATCAGCGCCGCCGCCGTCGTCGCCGTCAACGCTCCCTCCAGCTCGATTGCCGCGGCGTTCGCCGTCGCCGGCGCAATCTGCAGACGCGCGGTCAGCGCCGCAACGTCCGCGACCGCCTCGCCGGGCGTCGCTGCCGCCGCCGCGCCGCACGCCACGACGATTGCGCCGTCAGAAGCCGCCAGCGTCGCGATTCGGTCGATCGCTCCGTCGACCAGCACGATCTCGCACTGCGCCTCGAGCGCGGCAATGCTCTCGCGGAGCCCCGACGCCGAAGAGGGACCGATCAAATCGTACTCGCCGCCGAAGACGGTTCGTGCGTACAACATCGCTCCGGCCGAGCTGTCGAGACGAGGCGCGGAGAGGATTTGACACGCGGGCGAGGCCGGTAAAAGGGCCCGCGCGGTCGTGAAGAGCGTCTGCGGACGAAGGCGCCAGCGCGGCTTATGACCGACCGATGCAATGCCGGTCCGCAATCCCGCACCCCAAGCCGCCTCGTAAATCGCGCCGAGCGTCGTGCTCTTGCCCACGCCCTTGCCGGTACCGACGACGAAGATCGAACGAGCGCCGGCGGCGCGTGCAAGCTCCAGAATGCGCAGACCAACGGTCACGAAAAGCGAGTTAGCTATCCGGCGTGCAGCGCCTTGAGCGCGGCGAAGACGATGCCCGTAAGCGCGAGCAGTGCCCCGCCGATGAAGGCGGCATTGCGTTCGGCGAAGCGCCCGAGGCTGCGCCCGATCAGCAGGCCGAGCATCGTCGATGCGACCGAGACGATCGCGATGACTATCAGCGAGACCGGAAGCGGCACGCCGACATATAAAATCGAGAATCCGATCCCCAGCGAATCGAGACTGATCGCGAGCGACGCCATCAACAATCCGGGGCCGCGCGTCAGGTCGAACTGCGGGGTGCCCCCGCGCGCGCTGCGGCTCTCTTTTATCATGTAGACGCCCAATCCGATCAGCGCCGCGAACCCGATGTAACCAGCGGCATCCCCGATCAAGCGTCCGGCGAGCAGCCCGAGCCCCGCGCCGGCCACGTTCATCGTAACCTCGGCGCAGGCAAAGGCGATGCCGATGCGCAGCCGCCTCTCCGGCGTGACCCCACGGACGCCGACGCCGACGCTCACCGCAAAGACGTCGAGCGCGAGCGCCACCGCGATGGCGAGGACCTTGAGAAACGCGGCGCTCATGAGAACGCTTTGCGCGACGGCTTGGTGAAGCTTCCTGCATGAGGCTGCGCTCGCCGGGACCGCTCTTCGCGCTTGCCGCGCTCGCGCTGCTCGCCGCGCTGGTCTTCCCGGTGCTCGCGGTCGTCGTTGCGATGCCGCCCCAGACGGCTCTCTCGATGGCCGGCGCGGCCGCCGGCGACGCGATTCGGGTCTCGCTGATCGCCTCGGCCGGCGCGACGCTGGTCGCGACGATCCTGGGCGTCCCCGCCGGTTACTACCTGGCAGGAAGACCGCCTCGCTGGCGCGCCGCGGCGCTCTTCGCGCTCGCGCTGCCCCTCGCGTTCCCTCCGGTCGCCTCCGGGCTGATGCTGCTCTACGCGTTGGGCACGAACTCGCCCGCCGGAGCGTGGCTTGGGCTCCACGGTTTGACCGTACCCGATTCGCTCCTCGGCGTCGGCGTCGCCGAGTTCTTCGTCTCGGGTTCGTTCGTCGCGATTGCGGCAACGGCCGCATTCGGCGCGCTCGATCCGATCTACGCCGATGCCGCTCGGACGCTGGGATCGAGCGAATGGCGCATCTTCGCGCGCGTCGCGCTGCCGGCGGCATCGGGAAGCATCGGCGCCGGCGTCGCCTTCGCCTGGCTGCGGGCGATCGGCGAGTACGGAGCGACCAGCATCGTGGCGTATCATCCGACTTCGCTTCCGGTCGCGCTCTACGTGGCGCTTTCGGCGTCCGGCGTGCGCGAGGCGCTCGCGCTCTGCTACGCGTTCGTCGTTTTGGCGGCGTTCGTGCTGGCCGTTGCCTGGCTTCTGCGCCGAGGCGTCGTGCACTAGGCCCCCGAACAAGCCGCGCCGTGTTCCAGAAGAAGTTCTACTTCCTTGCGCGCCGCTTCGTCGCGGGCGAGACGATCGCCGACGCGCTCGAGGTCGTTCGCGCGCTCAACGCCGAAGGCATGTCCGCGACGTTGGATTTCTTGGGCGAAGACGTCCTCAAGCGTGACGGCGCGCTGCGCACGCGCGACACGTACTTCGAGATGCTCGACGCCATCGGCGAGAGCGGCGTCGCCTCGAACGTCTCGGTGAAGCTCACCGCGATGGGGCTGCTCTTCGACGAAGCGCTCACCAAAGAGAGCCTGATCGCGCTTGCGGAGCGCGCGCTGCGCAATCCCGATCCGTTCGTTCGAATCGACATGGAGGGATCGGCCGTCACCGATGCCACGTTGCGCGTCTTCCGCGAGACGTTCGCGGAGCACAAAAACGTCGGCGAAGTGCTGCAAGCCTATTTGAAGCGCACGCCGGGCGACGTCGACGAGGCAGTCGCCCTGCAAGCGCGCGTCCGCCTCTGCAAAGGCGCCTACAACGAGCCTCCCGAGATCGCGTTGCGGCAAATGACCGAGATCCGCGCGCAGTATCTCGAGCTTGCGAAGAAACTGTTGCTACACGGCAACTATCCGGGCATCGCTACGCACGACCGTCGTCTGATTGCCGCCGTGAAAGAGTTCGCCGGGAACCAGGCCATCGTACGCGACCGTTTCGAGTTTCAAATGCTATATGGCTGCCGTCCCAGCGTGCAGCGGCAGATCGTCGCCGAAGGCTATCGGCTGCGCATCTACGTGCCGTTCGGAACGCACTGGGCCGGCTATTTCTATCGCCGCGTGCTCGAGCGCCGGGAAAACGCGCTCTTTGCGGTCTCCTCGATCTTCTCGCGGTGAGAGCGGTCGTTCAACGCGTCAACGGAGCCCGCGTCCGCGTCGGCGGTGAGATCGTCGGCGAAATCGAGGCCGGGTTGCTGGCGCTCGTGAGCGTGGGGCTCGACGATGACGAGCGCGACGCCCGCTCCCTCGCCGAAAAGATCGTAGAATTAAGGGTTTTTGCCGACGAAGCGGGCTTGATGAACCGTTCGCTGCGCGATACGGGCGGTGGGCTTTTGGTCGTTTCGCAGTTCACGTTGCACGGCGACGTTCGGCGCGGGAGGCGCCCGTCGTTCGTCGCGGCAGCCCGCGAACCGCTGGCGAGGCGCCTCTACGAGCTCGTCGGGAGCACCGCCGCTTCCCTGAACGTCCCGGTCGCTTATGGGGAATTTGGCGCTAAAATGGCGGTAGAGCTAGTCAATGAGGGCCCCGTGACCATCCTAATTGATACCAAACGCGCCTTCTAAAGCAGGTAGGGGGATGCTTTTCAAAGGATTCTAACCTCTGTCTGCTCTCATTAAGCCCCAACCCGGGCGACAAACTTTTCGCCCCCCACTTGCGTTGTAGTAAATGGAAAGAGAGTGCCGCCCCTTCTTGGTGGCACCGGTAACAGAAGGAAAAAAATGTCAGGGAATCAGGAACCAAACCGCCGCACCGGCGGAATGTCCGTCCGAGAGGCCGGACAAAAAGGCGGAGAAACCGTCAAACTCAAGTACGGCGCCCAGTTTTACGAAGAGATCGGACGTAAAGGCGGCCTTGCGACAAAGCAAGCCCACGGCCACGAGTTCTACGAGCAGATCGGCAAGAAGGGTGGCAAAAAGGGTGGCGAAGCCACGCGTGATCGTTACGGCCCCGACTTCTACGAACGAATTGGCCAAAAAGGTGGACAGAAAGTCAAGCAACTCATCGAAGAGGGCAAACGCGCAGCGAAAGCTCAGAAGCGCGCCAGCTAAGATCCAACGGCTCGGGTCGCGCCTGAGCCTTTACCTGCTCGCCCTGGTGATCGTCGGCGTGGGAACGGCGGGAGCGTATCCAATGCCTCTTCATCCCGTGCCCAAACCGACCCCGAGCCCAACCGCTCCGCCAAGCGGAAACGTGTTGCCGTTGGATTCAACCCTCCTCTTCGTGCTCGACGATCCTATCTCGTCGAAAGCGTCTAAGACCGGACAATTAATTCGCGTTCATCTCAAGAGCGCGATCGTCGTTAACGGTAAAAGCGTCGCCCCGGCGGGAGCTCCCGCCACGATTCGAATCGTCGACGTCTCTGCCGCGGACCTCGCCGACACCTACGGATTCGTCGACATCTTCTTCGAGCCGCTCACGCTGCCCGACGGCCGTCAGCTTCCCTTGCGGGCTCCGGTCGGGCGCCTCGAACCACACGTCTCTTCAGGACACGGATCCACGGTCGCCGCCGAGGATACCGTCGGCGATATCTTCGTCCCCTACTACAGCCTCTGGCAGATCTTCCGCCACGGCAAGAACTTCGTGTTGGAAGCCGGCTCGGAAGTACCGGCTCGCACCGACGCGACGATCTCGATAACAGCCACCGGGGCGACGGCGATCGTTACGCCTCGTCCGCTCGCGCAGAGCTCCGAGGTTCCAGACGCGACCTTCCCCGTTGTGCCGCTCGCGACTCCGCTGCCGACGGCACCCCCCGTTCCGCGCGCGACGCCGACCCCAAAACCGGCGGAAACACCCACGCCGTAAGGCACGATGTTTTTTGCTTCACTTCTGGAAGAAGACGCCAGAAAGTGAGGTACCTTTGTTGATTCGCCTGACCGCTGCAATCGCAATTTTCGCACTGACGACGATTCCCGGATACGCCGCGACGCCGATGCCCTCGCCGGCACCGTCCCTCTCACCCGTGCCGCAGGGCACCGAAGTCGCCTTCGTCCAGCAGATTCAAAAAGACCTGACGGCTCGCTTCCCGACGCCGGCCGACGCCGTCAACGCCGGCTACTTCCGCTACGGCAACGAGGATGAAGACGGCGCGATCAGCTACGCGAACCTGCAGTGGCAGAGCAGCGATCCAAAGCATCCCAGCCAGCTCTGGTACGACGTAAAAGGAAATCTGCTCGGCGCCGACTACTCGGTGCTGCAAAGCGCCTCACCGCAGCCGCCAAAACTCTGGGGTGTGAACTATCGCCGCTGGGTCTCCTTCCGCGAGCACATCCACTACATCCTGATCGGGCCGAACGGCACCGAGGTCTACGGCGCGGTGAGCGCCGAGAAATTCGCGGACGCGCAGCACGGCAGCCCCGAGAATCCCAAGCCCGAGACGCTGGTGAAGATGGGCAAGGCCAAGAGCGCCGCGGACGTCAAGAAAGTCTTCCTCTTCCCTTCGATCTGGGATCTCATCGTGTGGGTGAAGCCCAATCCGCTGGGCGCGTTTGCCGATAAAAACCCCAACGTCATTCCGAGCGCAAACGCCGAGAAACCCGATATGTAGCCCTGGCACGACGCGCCCTGCGTGTCATCCTGAGCCCTTCGACTCGCTCCGCTCGCTCAGGACAAGCTTTGTCGAAGGACCCGGCTTTAAGGCTTCTTCTTGGGGAGGCAGTAGGTCTGAGCCGCCTCGTAGGCCGTGTCGACGGCCTGATCTTCACTCTTATCGATGATCGCGCGCTGCGGGTAGTAGTGCAGCCACTCTTTGGAATCCCGCATCGCCGGCGCCTCCGTCATCTCGCGTTCGCTGAATCCACCCATCGGCGGGTTCGCGCGTGAGATGTTGTAGTCGAGCATCGCGTGGTAAAGATTCTCGAGGTCGATCGCCAGCTGGCGCTGGTGATCGTAGACGGTCTGCAGCTGCCACGAGGCCTGCTGCACGGCGGCAGTCGCCTTCGGGTCGGTCGTCTGGGCCGCGCCTTCACGCAAGGCTTTGATGTTGGCCTCAATGCCGGCCAGCGACTTGTTGAGCGTCTCCTCCTGGCGATAGACGCTGTCGCGCACGTGCAGGAACTGCTGAACGTAGTTGGTCGTGTAGAAGAGCGTGTTGAGGTCGTCCAGCTGCACGCCGACCGTGTCGAGGACACGGTCGTTGGCCAGCATCGGCATCAGGGCGCCATTGAAGTGATCTGCGAGCGAGTTGCAGTAGGGCGACGAGATCACCGTAATGATCGTCGGCAGCTCCCGCTCGTCTGGGGTAGGTGACGGTGATGGGTTCGCGGCGAGCAGCGCCGCGAGTAGTATGGGCAGTACCAAGTTATTCGTTCGTCCAGTAATCCTTCAGGGCTTTACCTCGCGACGGATGGCGCAGTTTGCGCAGCGCCTTGGCCTCGATCTGCCGGATGCGTTCGCGCGTAACGCCGAACTCTTGTCCGACTTCCTCGAGCGTCCGTTGGTGGCCGTCCTCCAGGCCGAACCGCAGAACCAGTACCTTCCGTTCGCGCTCGGTAAGATTCTGCAAGACGTCCTGCATCTTCTCTTTGAGAAGCATTACAGATGCGGCCTCGGCCGGCGCGACCGCTTCTTGATCTTCAATGAAGTCGCCCAGATGCGAATCTTCCTCCTCCCCGATCGGCGTCTCCAGAGAGATCGGCTCTTGGGAGATCTTCATGACCTCACGCACCTTTTCGGGCGTGAGCGCCATCGATTCGGCGATCTCTTCGACCGACGGCTCGCGGCCGAGCTCCTGCAAGAGCTGCCGGGAGACCTTGATCAGGCGGTTGATCGTCTCCACCATGTGCACGGGGATGCGAATCGTCCGCGCCTGGTCGGCGAGCGCGCGCGTGATCGCCTGGCGAATCCACCACGTGGCGTACGTGGAGAATTTATAACCCTTGCGGTAGTCGAACTTTTCGACCGCACGGATCAGGCCGAGGTTACCCTCTTGAATGAGGTCCAAAAACAGCATCCCGCGACCGACGTATTTCTTGGCGATCGAGACTACGAGGCGCAGGTTCGCTTCGGTCAGCTGGCGTTTGGCCTCCTCACCGGAGTCGACCACCCGTGAGTCAGCCTGCCCGTTCCGGCTCCCTTCGAGTTCGCCGGCCTCAATCCGCATCGCCAGCGACTTCTCTTGCTCCATGGAGAGCAAGGGGACGCGCCCGATCTCCTTAAGATACATGCGAACCGGGTCGTCAAGCGACAGACCATCGGGGACGGTCTGCTCGACTTCCTCTTCCCGCTCCGACTCGGGCTTCTCGTCCTTCTGCTCGTCGACGAGCTCGATCCCGGCGCCGGTGATCTCCTCAAAGAACTCGTCCAGCTGCTCGGGCGTGATCTCTTCGAGCACCTCGAACGTGCTATTGATCTCTTCGTAGGTCAGCGACCCTTGGGTCTTACCGCGCGCGAGGAGCTTCTTCTTCAGCTCTTCCAATGTCGCGGGCACGGCGGGCTCCGCTACCGGTGCCCCGCCCTTTTTACGTGGCATGTTTTTCTGTTTCACCTCCCCTCTCTTTTGCTCCGTTTTTGGCAACGTTCACTAGCGTTTTAACTTGGAAAGCAGCGCATCGTATTCGGAACGGAGCTCCTCCGAAACCGCTTCGCCGTTGACCCAACCTTTGTCTATGATGTCCGACAACTCCCGATACCGCTCCCGCTCGTCGTCGAGCAAGAGCCGTTCCACCACCCGTTCCAGGTGCGCGCGGCGATCCTGCGTATCGCCGTACCTCACCGCCGAACTCCGGTCCCGTTGTCCGAGTTCGGCCAGTACGTCGAGAATCGCCTGGTCCTCCGCAAAGAGTCCGAAAACATCGGCCGTCGCGCGTAACGAGCCTGCCGAACCGACGATCCGTTCGTAGATTCGCCGGTACACTGCGTTGCGGAAACGCGGGGCAGCGATGCGCTCGCCGTACTCTTCTGCAAGCGCCGGCTCCTCGAGCAGAATGCTCACGACTTCTCGTTCGAAGGAGAGCGGCTCGACGGCGATGCTGGCATGACGGCTTTCCGGTAGCGTGTTCTGCCGACGGGGAGCGAAGTTCGCGCTATCGGTGAGGAACCGGCTGTTCCGGAGGTCGTCCACGCTCACCTGCAGCCGCCCCGCTACATAAACGCGCCAGCGGTCCCATTCCTCACGGGCTGCTAATCTTCGAATGAGCGCCTCCGCCTTCGGCGCAACTCGAGACGGGGAATCGAACCCGGCACGCAGTTGCTCGATCTCACTGTCGATCTTGAACGCGATTGCCGGCTTGGCATCGTCGAGCAGGCGCCGGAACTCCGCCGCCCCGCGGGCACGAACGAAACTGTCGGGATCCTCTCCGGAGGGAAGCAAGGCGATGCGCACCGAGGAGCCGGTGTTCTCGATGGCCTTAGACGCAATATCGACCGCTTTGGTTGCAGCGCCGCTTCCCGCCGCGTCGCCGTCGAAGCAGAGATAGACGTACTCGGCATACTTCCGCAGTTCAGCCGCTTGCTCGGCGGTGAACGAGGTACCCAGCGCCGCGACGCTGTTTTCGAAACCGGCCTGGTGCAGCGCGATGCAGTCCAAATAGCCCTCGACGACGATCAGCGTCCCGTCGCTCTGCGCCGCGCGCCGCGCCAGGTTGAGCGCGTAGAGGTGATGACCCTTCACGTAGACGGGCGTCGTCGACGTGTTGAGGTACTTCGGCTCGCCGTCGCCGAGCGCGCGGCCGCCAAACGCAATCACTTCGCCGGTCGTCGAGTACGTCGGCACCATCAACCGGTCGCGATAAAAGTCGTAATATCCGCGCTGGCCCGGCTTGAGCAATCCAGCCTTTGCCGCGATCGTGAGGTCGACGCCATTGCGTTCGAGCTCGGCCACGAGTCCGCTCCAGGAATCGGGCGCATAGCCGAGCCGAAAGCGCTCGACCGTCGCCGGCTCGACGCCGCGTTGCTCGAGATAGCGCCGCGCCGCGGCGCCTCGCTCGGTCGCCAGCATGCGCGCGAAGTATTCCGCCGCGACGCGATTCGCTTCATAGATCGACTCGCGTTCGCTGCGTGCGCGGGTCTTACGCGGGTCCTCGGGTTCCAGCTCGATGCCCGCCTTCGCGGCGAGCAGTCGCACCGCATCCCCGAACGACGCGTTTTCAAGCTTCTGCACGAACGTGATCAGGTCGCCGCCGGTCCCACAGCCGAAGCACTTGAAAAACCCGCGATCGGGATGCACGTGAAACGAAGGCGTCTTCTCGGCATGAAACGGGCAGAGCCCGACCAAATCGTTGCCGCGCTTGCGGAGCTGCACGTGCTGCCCTATGAAGCCCGCGATGTCGACGCGTTCTCGGATTTCGCGAAGAGCCCCCTGATCGTATTTCACTCGAACGATACTTCCTTAAGACGGGAGTTCTTCGGTGTCCCCGCGTATTCCGTCGCGGCTGGAATGAAGCGCATTTTCGACCCGGTTCACCACTTTATCGAGCTCTCCAGCGCCGAGGCGCGGCTCCTCGATCTTCCGATCATGCAGCGCTTGCGACGGCTGCGCCAGCTGGGGCTGGCGTATCTTGCGTTTCCCTCGGCCGAGCATTCGCGTTTTTCGCACGCGCTGGGCGCGCTCGCAATCGGCGCGCGCGCGTTCGAGGAGCTCGTGCGCCACGGCCGGCACTTCTTCGGCGATCGCAACGAGGTCGAATACCAGCGGCGCCTCGTACGCGCGGCCCTGCTCCTGCACGACGTGGGGCACGGCCCGTTCAGCCACGCCTGCGAAGAGGTTCTCGGCGTTCGTCACGAGCGGCGCACCGCGGACATGCTGGCCCTCCCCGACGTCGCAGCGGGCATCGCCGCACTGGAGGTCGACGCCGCCGACGTGCTCGGCCTGATCGCGGGCGATCCCGCGACGCGCTATCCGGCGCTGCGAGAGCTGGTGAGCGGGCCGAACCTCGACGCCGACCGGATGGACTACCTGCAGCGCGACGCCTACTTCACCGGCGTCGCGACGGGCCGGTACGACGCCGAGCAGCTGATCGCGTCGCTGCGCATCGTGCGCCACGAGGGGCGCGACGTCGTTGGAATCGACCGGCGCGGGGTCGTCGCGCTGGAGTCGTTCGTGATGGCGCGCTACATGATGTTTGCCTCGGTCTACTTCCATCACACGACGCGAATGTTCGAGCACGTCCTGCACGACGTGCTGCGGGAGATCTGGCCGGATCCGCGTGCCCTCGATCCGATCGAGGAGTTCTTGCGCTGGGACGATTTCCGCGTGCTCAACGCGCTCGACGATTCGCGCAGCGAAGCCTCGTACGCGTTGCGTAACCGGGTGCGTGTCTACGCGTTGGCCGCCGAATTCAATGCCGAGCGCGATCTGCGCGCTTTCGAAGCCTGCGAGCACGCGCTGCGCGAGCGCTTCGGCAGCGAAAACATCTGGGCCGACTCCCAGTCGCAGCTGCGCCATCGCCTGCCGCTCGGCATCGGCCAACCGTTCACCGTCCTTGTCGACGGGCCGGGCGGCGCGATCGATGCGCGGCAAGCCTCCGACGTCATCGCCAAGCTGAGCGGCAAGGCCTATTGGCGCAAGCTCTTCGTGCGCCGGGCTCCGGGGCGCGAGGAGGCGATCCGCGACGCGCGCCGCCTCTGCGCCGAGATTTCGTCGCGGGCCGACTAGCGCAGCACGCCGATCGCCGACTGCGCCGCCGCGAGCCGGGCAATCGGGACGCGATAGGGAGAGCACGAGACGTAGTCGAGCCCGAGCTGGTCGCAGAACGCCACGCTGCTCGGCTCGCCGCCGTGCTCGCCGCAGATGCCGATCTTGATTCCCGCGCGCACCGGCCGCGCAAGTTCGACCGCTTGGCGCATCAGGCCGCCGACGCCGCGCCGGTCGAGAACCTGGAACGGATCGTCTTTGAGGATCTTCTTCTCGAGGTAGACGGGAATGAACGAGCCCTCTGCGTCGTCGCGGCTATAGCCATACGTCGTCTGCGTGAGGTCGTTGGTTCCGAAAGAGAAGAACTCGGCACAGGCGGCAAGCTCGTCGGCGACGATACACGCTCGCGGCAGCTCGATCATCGTCCCGATGTGATAGGGAAGCGCGATGCCGTGCTGGGCCAGCACCTCGTCGGCGACGCGCTTGGCCGCGTCGCCCGTCGCCTGCATCTCTTCCTTCGTCCCAACGCCGGGAATCATCACCTCCGGGCGCGCATCGACGCCTTCACGCTTTAGCTCGCAGGCCGCCTCGAAGATCGCCCGCACCTGCATCTCGTAGATCTCCGGGAAGACGATTCCCAAGCGACAGACGCGCAGGCCGAGCATCGGATTCTGCTCGTGCAGTTGTTGAACGCGGCGCAGCAGCGCCTCCCGCTCGAGGTACTCGGGCGATTTCACGCCTTTGGTCAGCCGGATCTCCGTGGTCTCGACCAGCAGCAGCTCTAACGACGGCAGAAACTCGTGCAAGGGCGGATCGAGCAGCCGGATCGTGACCGGCAGTCCCTCCATCGCCGACAAGATCCCATAGAAATCGTCGCGCTGGAACGGGAGCAGACGTTCGAGCGCCTTCGCCCGTTCGGGGCGAGTCGTCGCGAGAATCATTTCGTGGACGATCGGCAGGCGCTCTTGCTGCATGAACATGTGCTCGGTACGGCATAGGCCGATGCCCTGCGCGCCGAGCTCGCGCGCCTTCACCGCGTCCTCCGGCGTGTCGGCGTTCGCCCATACCTGCATGCGGCGCAGTTCGTCGGCCCACGAAAGAAATTTCGCGAGCCATTCGGGTAACTGTGACGGCGGCGGAATCAGGCGCAGCTCGCCGACGGCGACGTTGCCCGTCGTGCCGTCGATCGTGATCCAGTCTCCCTCGCGCAGCTCGCTGCCGTTGAAGCTCGCGCGCTTGTGGTGCCGGTCGATGTGCACGGCTTCGCAGCCCGCCACGCACGGCTTGCCCATCCCCCGCGCGACGACGGCCGCGTGCGAAGTGGCGCCGCCTTTTTGCGTGAGAATACCCTCGGCGGCGATCATTCCGTGCACGTCGTCGGGATTGGTCTCGGTGCGAACCAAGATCGTCTTACGGCCCTGCTCTTTCCACACGACGGCGTCCTCGGCCGAAAAAACGATCTGCCCGGTCGCGGCCCCCGGCGACGCGTTGAGGCCTTTGCACGCAACCTCGACACTCTGATCGGGATCGATCCGCGCGTGAAAGAGCTGATCGAGCGATTGCGCGCTCACCATGCCGACGGCGCGCCGCTTGTCGATCAAACCTTCTGAAACGAGATCGCAAGCGATTTTGACCGCAGCCTCGGCGCTGCGCTTCGCGTTGCGCGTCTGCAGCATGAAGAGCTTGCCCCGTTCGATCGTAAACTCGAGGTCCTGCATGTCGCGATAGTGGCGCTCGAGGCGTTCGGCGATCTCTTCGAACTCTGCGAAGACCTTGGGCTGACGGCGCGCAAGATCTGAAATTTTCTCGGGCGTTCGAATTCCGGCGACGACGTCTTCGCCTTGAGCGTTGGTCAGGTATTCGCCGAAGAGCACGCGCTCGCCGGTGTTGGGATTTCGAGTGAAGGCGACGCCCGTTCCCGAGTCCTCGCCCATGTTCCCGAAGACCATCTCCATCACGTTGACGGCCGTACCCCAATCGTCGGGAATCCTGTTGTAACGGCGGTAGTCGACGGCGCGCTTGGAGTGCCAGGAGTCGAAGACCGCTTCGATCGCTGCGACGAGCTGCGCGTCGACCTCCTGCGGAAAGTCTCTGCCGCTCTCGCGGACGATCGCCTTGAAACGCGTAACGAGACTCTTCCAGGTTGCGGCGTCGAGTTCGGCATCGGTGCGCACGCCCGCCGCGCTGCGCGCCTCCTCGATCAGCTCTTCGAAGCGGTCCTTCGCAATGCCGAGGACGACGTTGGAGAACATCATGATGAAGCGCCGGTAGGCGTCCCAGGCGAAGCGTTCGTTGCTGGTGAGTCGCGCCAGGCCCTCGACGGTCTCGTCGTTGAGACCGAGGTTGAGAATCGTATCCATCATCCCCGGCATCGAGACGCGCGCGCCGCTGCGCACGGAGACGAGCAGCGGATTGTCGACCGAGCCGAACCGCTTGCCGGTTCGTTTCTGCAGCTGGGCCATCGCCGCGTCGATCTCGGCCTGCAGGCCATGCGGAAACCGGCGGCCGGAATCGTAGAAGCTCAGGCATGCTTCGGTCGTGATCGTAAAGCCCGATGGAACGGGCAAGCCGGCGGCGGTCATCTCTGCCAGGCCGGCGCCTTTACCGCCAAGCATGTTGCGCTCGGCGTTGGGATCGGACTGCGACGCCAGCCTGCGTCCTTCGTCGAAGAAGTAGACGAACTTGCTCATCGGAGACGATCCCGCAGATAGGCCTCGAGGGCCTCGCCCGGTATGCGCTCCTGCTGCATCGAATCGCGGGAGCGCACGGTGACGGTGCCGTCGTCGAGCGTCTCGTAGTCGACGGTGATGCAGAACGGCGTGCCGATCTCGTCCTGACGGCGATACAGCTGCCCGATGTTGCCCTCGTCGTACTGCGTTCGCAGCTCGCGGCGCAATGCCGCTTCGATCGTCGTCGCGCGCTCGACGAGTTCGGGTTTGTTGCGAGCCAGCGAAAAGACGGCCGCCTGCACCGGCGCGATGAAGGGATGGAAGCGCAGCACGGTTCGCTCGGTCTCCTTGCCGTTGGGATCGACGCTGCGTTCGCGCTCGTAGGCATCGATCAGGAAGGTCAGCGTCGTTCGATCCATGCCGGCCGAGCTTTCGACGAGCAGCGGCGTGTAGTGCGTCTTGCTCGCCTCGTCGAAGAAGCGCAGATCCTTACCGGAGAGCTTCATGTGCGCGTCGAGATCGTACGTGCCGCGGTGCGCGATCGACTCCAGCTCGCCCCATCCCCAGGGGAAGAGATACTCGACGTCGATGCCCGCCTTGGCGTAGTGCGGGCGCTCGGCCTCGGTCAGCTCGTAGAAGCGCAGGCGCTCCGAGGCGATGCCGTAGCTCGCGTACCAGTCCTTCCGGCGGTCGACCCAGGCGCGAAAGACCTCCATATCCGCTCCGTCGTCGGGCACGAAATACTCGAGCTCGGCCTGCTCGAACTCGCGCACGCGAAACGTGAAGTTGCCCGGCGTAATCTCGTTGCGAAACGACTTTCCGATCTGCGCGACGCCGAAGGGCGGGCGCTTGCGCGCGCTCTGATAGATGTTTTTGAAGTTGACGAAGATGCCCTGAGCCGTCTCCGGGCGCAGATAGGCGACGGCCGACGTATCCTCCATCGGGCCCACCGACGTGCGCATCATCAAATTGAAGTTGCGCGGCTCGGTAAACGAGTCTTTGCTGCCGCAGTCGGGGCACTGCGAGCGATCCTTGAGGTGATCGGCGCGAAAGCGGTGCTTGCAGACCTTGCAATCGACCATGACGTCGTGAAAAGCATCGATGTGTCCCGAGGCCTTCCAGACCATCGGATGCATGATGATCGACGAGTCGAAGGGCACGACGTCGTTGCGCAGCTCGACGGTGTCGCGCCACCAGGCGCGTTTGACGTTCTGCTTGAGCACGGCTCCCAGCGGTCCATAATCCCAGAAGCCGTTGATGCCGCCGTAGATCTCGCTGGATTGAAAGATGAAGCCGCGCCGTTTCGCAAGCGCGGTAACCTCTTCCATCGTCACGCGGCGAGGCGTTGCGGCGGTCTCCATTGGGGCGCTAGGTTTTGCGCTCGTCCGGCAAACCCCCGCCGTAACGCCGTCCGCGCCATTCGACGCCGCCTCCCACGTACGAGCGATAGACCGAGGTGGCAAAGATCGCGAGCGTCAGGGAGAGCCCGAGCGGCAGCGCGAGTCCCGAACCGGGGCGAAAGCGCGAGCGGCGCATCCCGATCTCGGCGATGACAATGACGGCCGCCTCAAAGAGGCCCAGGATTACTGGGCCAAGCCACTGGCGCTCGAGCAGCAGCCAAAGCATCGCAAGCGGCGTCAGCGGCGAGACGGAGGCGAGCAGCAGCACTCCGGCAATCGCGTCGAAGGGGCGCCCGCGCGCACCCACCGCGAAGTTCTTCACGAATCCTTGCCAGATCTCGGTAAACGATGCGTACATACGGGTGCGAACGAGGCCGGCGGCGCCGGCCAGAAAGATCCTGAAGCGCCCGTCGCGCTTGAAGCGGCGAGCGAGCTCGAGATCCTCGGCGATCTCCCCGCGCACCGCCTGATGACCGCCGATTCCTTCGTAGGCCCTTCGCGAGCAGAGGATATACTGCCCGTTAAAGATCGCGACGTCGCGCTTGCGGGGATCGTTGACGTCGTCGACGGCGCCGATGCCCAACATGATGACGAAAAGAATCGTCGGCAAGAAGAGCCGCTCGGCGAGCGAGATCGTCTCCTGGTCGGTCAAAAGGCTGACGACCTCGTATCCGTTCTCGAGCGCGCATTGCTGCGCGGAGGCGGCGGCCGCGGCTTCGTGTTCCGTATCGGCGTCGGTGAAGAGCAGCCACTCGCCGCGAGCGCGGCCCGCGCCCTGCCACAGCGCCCACGGCTTGCCGATCCAGCCCTCGGGCAGCGGCTCTCCGGCAATCACGCGCAGGCGTCGGTCGCCCGCTGCGATCTCATCGAGGATCCGTCGCGTCGGATCGGTCGACTGGTCGTCGACCGCAATCACTTCGAAGTTCGGATGCGCGGTGGCCAGCAGCGAACGCACGCAGCGCGCGATGTTGCGCTCTTCGTTGCGGGCCGGAACGACGATCGACAGGCTCGGCAAGCCGGGTTCGGCTTCGCGAGCGGCGATGCTGACCTGGGAACCGCGCACGACGTAAGCCCAGCGCAGGGCGATGATGAGATTCGCGCCCGCGAGCACGAGAACGGCGGCGAAGGTTCCCAACTACGCTTTGCTGTTTGCTTTAAGATAAGCCGTTACCGCACGCTTCGGCGCGCGCGCGAGCCATGCTTCGACGATGACGTCCTTGAGGAGCTTCGCCGGGATCTTCGGTAAACGGATCAACACGGCCGGATAGCCGTCAAAGTGCGGCGTGGTAAAGAACGCCTGCGGATTGCTCGCGAGCAGGACTTCCTTCATCTCGAGATCCGCAACGCGCACTCCTAAGATGGCCCCGGTGGGCGCCCTGTCGCCAAGCGCTGTGAGATCGGATTTTCGCAGCGGGCGTTCCCAGGCGAAGAACTTATCGCTGACCAGCCACGCGGCGTTTCCGGACCTCGTCGCCTCTTCGGTCGCGCCGGGCAGCGCGAGCGCAATACGCTGGACGTCGCGCCAAGTAGCCATCTCTGCTTTTTACCACATTTTGGCCCGGAGACGCCAAGTGACGTTATTGGGGCCGGCTTAGCGTCGCGCCGACCGGATCGAGAACGACGCCGGCCCCAAATGCCCTCCGAGCGGCTCCGCCGCTCGGATAGTCGTACGTCAAAATCTTCGACCCGGTTTGGTGCTGTACGTCGTAGTTGGGGACGACGACTCTTCCGCCGTCAACCTCGAACTGCCAGGCCGCCACGGTGCCGGTTAACGGCGTCGATCCGACGCGGTTTCCGTTAGAGCCTCTGATCGAAAACTGATAGATGGCGGCTCCGTACACGTCGCCGACGGCGATGCGTGCGCCGTCCCACGCGACGCCGCCGGCCAGCGAAATCGCCTGGTTCAGCACGATTTTGCGGTAGTGCGTCCCGGCGTTGGGAAGTACGCCGAACTGGAAGTTGTCGAAGCTTGCATCCTCGCCGTCGACGAAGAGTTTGCCCTTCGGATCGTAGCCGCAGGAGTACGGGTGGTACATCGTCCGGTAAAATGCCGGGTCGCCGGCTGCGGCATGGTAGATCGCGATGCCGCCGCGCCCTTCGCCGGTTCCGCTGCCGTTGTTGCTGACGGCCAGATCTCCCGTGACTGGGTTGACGGCGCAGGCGTCGGGATAGGATTGCGTTGCGTCGTTCAACACGGCGATCGGGCTCGCGCTGCCGTGCGCATATTCGGCGATCGTCGACGTAAGAACGTTGGGAATGAAGACGTCGCCGCGCGCGTCGCTGCAGAGACTGCCCGGAGCGGCGAAACCCGTCAGCGTCCCGACGAGCTTACCCTGCGGGTAGGAGAACACGTAGACGTCGTAGCTCGTGTCGTCCGAGACGTAGAGCAGGTCGCGCTCCTTGGCCTCGGGCGCCATCCAGGAGTGACGCGCGTCGGGAGAACCGAGCCGCGTCGCCTGCCAGGGGAGGCGCGGGACAGCCTGCTGCGTGATGGCACTCGCCGGCGCCGTCGCGCCCGGCGGCGTCACCGCGGCCTGACCCGCGCAGCCAACGAGCGAAGTAACGCCAAAGCAAAGACCGACGCTGAGGATCCGTCCCATAGAACCAATGATAGCGTTCCCCGCCAAGGCTGCCAAAGGGCCGGATTTACTCAACTGCTGGGACCTTTGGACCGTCAAGGCGCTCGCCAACCGTAAGGACGTTGCCTTCGGCGTCCACAAAGGACGCGCGACGGAAGAGTCCCGATGCCGTTTCTATCTCGGGAGAGGCCGCGCCCCGTCCCGCGATCCCCGCCAGATACCCGTCCAGATCCGAGAGCAAAACCGTCACCAGCGCCTTTCCGGCTCGCGCGGCGTCGCGAACGACGTAGACCCAGGCCGTCTCGGTGACACGCCACATCGCCTCGGCGTCCTCTCGGACGAGCACGTCGGGCGAGCGGCCGAAGAGGCCCGTATACCAGGCAATCGCGCGCGGATAATCGGCAACCGCTATCCCCGCAAAAGCATGCTCGATCTCCGGTTCCGTCGCTTTGCGCTGATGAAGCGCAAATCGGTTGCCCTCGGGATCCTTGGCAAAGCACACCGAGCATGCCCGAAACTCATAGACGGCGCCGACGTCGACGCCTCGATCGACCAGGCGTTGATGCGCCGCAAAGATATCGGCAACTTCGAAATTGAGTCCCGTGCACGTTCCGGGCTCATAACCTGGCGGATCGCCGTCGAGTGCAAAACTCCCGGACCCGACGTTGAACTCCACGAAGCGCTCGTTGAATTCTGTGCCGACCTCCAAGCCGAGGACGTCGCGGTAGAACTCCACGGCGCGCGGAACGTTTCGAACGGAATACGACATGAAGGCAATTTCTTTGATCATCGCTCCGCCGTTGCAAACCGGTAACGAACCTGAAACTGTCGCATCGCTTGGATATCATGCCCTCCCGCGACGCGTCCTACACAATCTCCGGCGCTCCAGCCGCGGCGCTGGGTGCGCTGTTGCGACGCGCCCTCAGAACTGAATCCTTACGCCGCCTCAGAATCGATTGCACTTGCCGGTTGTCGATAATGTTTCAGCGAGTGATGGAAAACGGCTGGGGCGTTTCGATGGCGTCGACCGCTGGTTTGATACCCCAAGCGGTTCCGGGTCCGATTCACGGACGCTCCAGCCGCGGCGGTGCGTGCGCTGTTGCGAAGCCGTAGCGAATGTGGTAGTGTCGGAACGCTTGGGGTATCATCCCGACCGGACACATCGAAACGCGCGAGGCGCCGCAGTAATGCGGCGCCTCGTTTTTTATGAACGTTACGTCACCGGCGCGGCGTGGTGTGCTTTCGGCTGCGTTTCGGTCTGAAGTTGGCCGCAGGCTGCGGCGATATCGCGCCCCATGTTTTGGCGCACGGTGACCGGAACGCCGGCTTTATCGAGGATTGCGGCAAACTCCCAGATGCGCGAGTCGCTCGTCGCATCGAACGCGCCGTCTGGCGTCGAGTTGTACGGAATCAGGTTGACGTGATAGATGTGGCCGCGCATCAGCGTCGCCAACTCGTGCGCGCACTTTTGACCGTCGTTCACTCCGGCCAGCATCACGTACTCGAAGAAGACTTTGCGATGCGTTCGCGCGACGTAGCGCTCGCAGGCCGCCATCAGCTCCGCGATTGGATAGCGCCGGTTGACCGGCATGAATGCCGAGCGCACCGTATCGTTGGGCGCGTGCAGCGAGATCGCGAGATTCACTTGCGTGTGCTCTTGGGCAAACGCGTCGATTTTGTCGACGAGCCCGACCGTCGAGATCGTGATGTGGCGGTGGCCTAAACCGAATCCGCGGGCGTCGTTGAGCAGCGCGACGGCCTCCATCACCGCTTCGTAGTTGTGAAACGGCTCGCCCATGCCCATGAAGACGACGTTGGTGATCCGCTTGCCGCGCGTCGCGATTTCGCGCGCGAAGAACCACGCTTGATCGAAGATCTCGCCGGCGGTGAGGTTGCGGTTGAAACCGGCCTGCCCGGTCGAGCAGAACGCGCAGGCAAACGCGCAGCCGGCTTGCGAGGAGACGCAGAGCGTCGTGCGGTCGCCGTAGTGCTCCATGAGCACCGCTTCGACTTCTTTTCCGTCGCCCAGCCGGAAGAGGCCCTTCGTCGTCTGCCGGTCGTTCGAACGCTGCAGCACGACCGGTTCGATCACCGAGAAACGAACGTTGCGATCGGTCAGCGCCGCGCGCAACTCCTTCGGCAGCGTCGTCACCTCGTTCGGCGCGGCGAGAAGTTCTTTGTTCGCCGCTCGATAAAGCTGGCGCAACCGGTATGGCTTCAGGTCGAAGTGCGCGGCAAACTCGCCGGCTCCGGAGAACCCGGCTCGGGCAACGACGTCGCGCAACCAGATCTCGAGCGGATCGCGCATCATTCGAAGAGCCCAGCTTGCATCGCTTGCGCCGCAGCTTCTTCAGGCGCCGGCTCCTTCGGTTCGTCGAGCTTCGCGCGCACGGCTTTAAGGTCGCTCCACACCAGGCGTTTGACGGCCTCTATCTCGCCGCCGGTCTGGCGCAGAATGTACGCCGGGTGAAAGCTCACCATCAGCGGCGTCTCGCGCGGTCCGGCATACCAGCGCCCTCGCATCTTCGTGATCTGAAAATCGCGTCCGAGAAACGACTTCGCCGCCGGAGCGCCGAGCGCCAGAATCACGTCGGGCGCGACGATCTCGATCTGCTCGTCCAGGAGCGGGCGACAGTTCGCCATCTCTTCGGGCTCGGGGGCGCGATTGCGCGGCCCGTTCGGGCCGGCAAAGGTCGGCCGGCACTTCACGGTATTACAGATGTAGACGTCTTCGCGCGGCAGGCCGATGGCACCGAGCATGCGGTCGAGCAGCTGGCCGGCTCTGCCGACGAACGGCCGCCCGAGCTGGTCTTCCGTTTCGCCGGGTCCCTCGCCGACGACCATGAGGCGCGCACACGGATCGCCCTCGCCGTACACATTGTTTCGGCGCTCGTACCCGATCGCGCAGCGCCGGCACGCACCCGCAGCTGCCGCAGCCGCCGCCAGCAGTTCCCGGCGGCCTTCCCGCTCCGCCTCGTTCACGCCCGCGCATCCTCCGTGCTCAGCGAGACCGCCTTGCCGAAGGCCACCACCTTGCACGAGCCGTCACCGCCTTCGGTGACGTAAAACTGTAAGCCGATCACGGCGTTTGCGCCAAGCGATTCGGCGCGCCGGCTCAACGCCTCGAGCGCTTCGCCGCGGAGCTGCTCGGCATCGCTCAAGAATTCCGTACCCGCCAAGCCGATCAGCATCCCCAAGCTGCGAAAGGTCGCGCGAAGCCGATTGCGCGGCCGCGATGCGCTTCCGGAAACGTATCCGAAGTTCTGCACCGTCCGGTAACCTTCGAGCTCCTCGAAGGTTACGAGGTTCGGAGATTCCGAAAAGGCGGGCATGCCGGAGGTTTCACCGTCGGTGCTCATCATCCGCCTGGACGCAATCGGCGATGCGCTCGCATTGACTCCGGCGATCGCAGCCTTGCGACGGCGCGCGATCCCCGTCGACGTCGTTTTGCGTTCCGCCAACGAGCACGCATTTGCACCGGGCGCGGTACGCGAGGTCATCGTCGCCGGTTTCGCGCTGCGCTCCAACGCGCCGGCGAACGTTTCGGAGATCGAGCGCCTCGGATGCGAGTTGCGCGCGCGCAGCTACTCGCACGTTCTCGTCGCCACGGAGGACGCCGGCGGCTACCGTCTCGCCGGGGCCGTCGGCGCGCCGGTCCGCGTCGGTTTCGAAGACTTTCGCAGCAAGCCGTTCAAAGCGTTGTGGTCGCGCCGCCTTCTGACGCGAAGCATCTACCGCGCCGCGAGACTGACCGACGCTACGCCCCACGAGTGCGAGACGCTATTTCGTCTGGCAGCCCCGCTCGTCGACGACGATGCGCCGACGCGCGATCTCGCCTTGCTGCGGCCGCTCGTCCTCGGCAGACGCCCCCCCGAAGACGATCGCATCGCCGTTCAGGTGACCGATAAGTGGGAACGTCTCGGCATAGGCTTCGAAGAGGTCGTCGATCTCGTCCGCCGGCTCGCCTCCGCCGGCGAGTTGCACCTCATCTCCTCGCGTAGCGAGTCGAGCTACGCGCAACGCATCAACGCCGCAACGAATCTCCCGATCACCTTCTTTGAGGATACGGCGGAGTGGAAAGCCGCGATCGCCGCCGCGCCTGCGATCGTCGCGCCGGATTCGGGTGCACTGCACGTCGCCGGCATGGTAGGCACGCCGATCGTCGCCGTCTTTCCCGACGAACCGCTCTTCACCGCCCGCGTCGCCCGCTGGGCGCCATGGGCCGCCCCGCACCGCGT
>JBAQAW010000048.1:0-7530 GCA_049285915.1 Candidatus Cybelea sp.
GCCTTGATCCGCGGCTCGTCGGCCAGATACGCAAGGCGCTGCTCCGCAAGCGCGTGCAGGGGCACTCGTTCTTGGCGCTGCTGCTTGGCCCGCAGGTTGAGCTCTTCAAGCTCGGCATAGGGAAGCATCAGGAAATCGCGCAGGTCGGAACCGGTCGACGTGGCGCTCGAATTCATCGCGCTCGTTTTCTCCTTGCCTGTAGGCGTGTTGAAGTACGTCCGATGCCTTGGACGCTTACACAATGCGCCTGTCCCGCCTTTGGACAAATGCTAAATCATTTCGCCGCCACCAACGTTCGGGTGCCGGAGCGCATCTAAAGAGATATGCCGATTACGGTGGACGCCGGCCTCGTCGAGCACGCCAAGCAGGACGGCGCGGCGATGGAGCGGCTCGCGGCGGCCGTCTGGCCGGAAGCCTACCGGCTCGCCTGGGGCATTCTACGCGACGCCGGCCTCGCCGAGGACGCCGCCCAAGAGGCGACGTCTCAGATCGCTCGTTCGTTGCGCGCCCTCAAGGATGCCGCAGCCTTCCGTTCCTGGAGCTACCGGATCATCGTCAACGCGGCACTCGCCGTCGCGCGGCATCGCCCGGCTACGCAGAGCCTTGGAGCCACCGAAGAACGCGGCGCCTTCGAGGATCCCAGCGACGCGATCGATCTCTACGACGCGCTCGCCGCGCTCACACCCGCCCGGCGTGCGCTGATTCTGCTTCACTACTATGCCGGGCTTTCAGCCAAAGAGATCGCGATGACGGCAGCGCTTCCCGCATCTACCGTCCGCTTCCAACTGATGCTCGCGCGCCGGGCGCTGCGAATAGCCCTATCGACGCCCGAAGAGCGTTCCACCCGTTTCACCAGCGAGGCACTCCACGATGTTTGACGATCGCAAAATGCGCGCGGCCGCAGCGGCCATGCTCGCGCAGATCAGCGTACCGCCTCTGCCATCGCAAGCGATCCAACGCCGGCTCGCGGAGGCGCAACTGCCGGCCGCTTCCCGAGCGCCTCGCTATTCGCTCGCCGTCGTGGCCGCCGTACTGCTCGCGATATTGCTCGTGCCGGCGGTTGCGCCGGGCTTCACGCAAAGCCTTCGCGATGAAATTCGCGAGCTTCTGCAGTGGACGCCGCCGCCGGCCGCGCCAAAGCGCGTGTGGCGAGCGATGCGCCCACAAACCGTGACGCTCGAACAGGCGCGAGCGCGCGCGCCCTTTACGCTCGCTCCGCCCGTCGGCCTTCCGCGCGACGCCACCGGCGAAACGATCGCGACGATCTCACCGGGCCTCTTCTCGAAGTCGCGCGCTTCATGGAGCGTCGGTGCGCCGTCGATTACGTTCCGCTATCGCCGGCGCAACGGACAGCAATTTACGATCTGGGCCTCCGGCTACGATCCGCGCGAAGCGCCTCCTTCAAAGTATATGTTCGAGGATATGGACACGATGCGAAACGGGCACGAGGTCATCATACGGCGCGACCGCTACACGTGGCGGAACGGCTCGCAAGTGACGTCCGCGATCGTCGGCGAGGGCCTTAACGCCGCGGAGATCGTCGCGATTCGTGCGGCGATGCACGGAACGCCAGTCGCGGAGGTCTGGCCGTCGCGGCCCAGCGGCGACGACAAGCAGTACCGCCTTCCGTAGTTACAAGGCTTGCAGCAAGCGCGATCCGTCGGGGGTGCCCAAGCCGGTGCATGCATCCCATCCGGGGCCGGCGTTATAGGCGCCGTTGTTTCCTTGCGTCACGTCGCGAATCGGTCCGGGCTGTTTTGGATAGCCCGATAATCCGTAGAGGCTCGTATTGAGAAAGCCCAGGCGCCGCCCGAGCTGCTGATTTGCCAGCGCAACCCAGGCCGCCCAGAGCGGTGCGACGGCACTGGTGCCCCCTACGACCATGCTCTGGCCGTCGACGCGTACCTGGTAGCCGGTATTCGGATCGGCATCGGCGGAGACGTCGGGAACGCCGCGACCGCCCTTCGATCCCGCCGGTGGTGCGGGGACGCCGGCTTTACTTTGAAATGACGGTAGCGCGAAGACATCGCTGACGCCGCCGCCGGAATCGCTCCACGCGACCTCCGACGAGATGGCGTTACCGGAAGCCGTCAGCGTCGTTCCGCCGCAACCCAATGCAAACGGGCTCGAGGCCGGAAAATCGGCGTGCGACTTTCCGTCGTCGATGCCGTCGCTCGATCCGCCGTCGCCCGAGGCGATGCAGACGGTGACGCCGAGTGCCGCCGCCGCCGAAATCGCCGAGCTGAGCGCGTCGAGCGATTGCTGCGTCCAGTCTGCTTCGGGGGCGCCCCAACTGATCGAGATGACGGACGGATTATTCTTCGTGTCGTGAATCGCCGTCGTGACCGCATCGAGAAAGCCTTGATCGGTGTTCGGCGCAAAGTACATTACGATCGCGGCCTTCGGTGCAATGGCGCCGACGATCTCCGCATCGAGCATCACCTCGACGTCGGCGTTGGAATCTTGTCCCGGAGTCTCGGTCGCGCCGTCGACGGAGACCGTCGTGACGGTCTGCGCCGTGAGCCCAAGGCTTGATAGATAGGCCGCGAAATCCGGCTGGCTGAAGCCGCCGCCGAGTTCCACGATCCCGACGCATTCGCCGGTTCCGTCGGCGCCGGCGGGAAAATCGTACAGCTTTGCGATCTGCACCGGCGTGTACGAAACCGATGGCGCCGCGGCGATGCGAACGCGCGTATCGGCCTGCGGGCGGTTGTCGAGGCCGAGCACGGCCTGAACGATATCGGCGAGGTCGGCCGGGATCGTGATGCTGCCCTCGCGGCCGCGGTACTGGACGCCGTCGCCTTCGCAGCGTTTGAGCGTAACGCCGAATGCCGCGCTGAGCTTGGCGACGCTTCCGCGTAAAATGACGCTGCGCCGTCCCGCACTGCTTTCGACGACGGTTAAGCCGTGCGCGCGGCCAAACGCTTCGACCCGCTGTAAATCTTCGGCGTCGGCGCCATAGCGATCGGCAAACGCCGCGTGCGAGAGCGTTCCCGCCGGCGGGTCTTGGTCGTGCCTCGAACGCACGAAGACGGTGACGGTCGCGTGCTCGGCCGGATCCGCATCGCCGACGACTCGGCTCCCCGGCAATAAGGTTCGTTCGCTTCCAGCGACGATCGATCGATCGGTCATTGCGCCTCCCAATGTGTAGAGCGGCGCTTTTTCAACGCTCGCGGCTCGAATCTTTTGCCGGCCGGCGGCGGATCGCGGCTAATCGATCGCGTAGAGCGTGCCGTCGGTGCTTCCGATGAAGAGCGTCCCGCCGGCGAGCGAGGGCGACCCCGCGATCGATCCGAGCTTGTAGACGCCGCTGAGCCCCACGATCACGCCGTCGAGGGTCGGCTCGCGATAGAACGTGCTCATGTCGAGATTGCCCGATTTGTCGAGATGCGCGGGCAACCCGCGCTTAGACGCGTCGGTGGAAAAGCGCGCGACGACTTCACCCGACGTCACGTTGACGCCGTAAAGTTTTCCATCGAACGAGCCGTAGTACGCGACGTTGTCCGCCACCGACGGCGATGAAAAAGAGAAAGCGCCATACGGAATGCTGAACTTGACGCTTCCGCTCTGCGCGTCGACGGCGAAGAACTTGCGCTCGTCCGAGGTCGTGTAGAGCACCGTTCTGCCGGCGATCGCGGGCGAGCCGATGACCCAGCTGCCGCTCTCGTCCCGCTTCCAGCGCAAGGCTCCCGACTTCGCGTCGAGCGCGTAGAAATGGCTGTCGCGACAGCCGAAGTAGACCGTACCGTCCGCGACCGCTGCCGAGCCGGCGATGCCGACCTGATTGTAGATTTCGTGGTCGTCGCCGGTCTGGAACTTCCAACGTACGGCGCCGGTGCGCGCATCGAGCGCGTAGAGGTAGCGATCCCAGCTGCCGATGTAGACGATGCCGCCGGCGACGGCGGGTGAAGCGTGCACGACGTTACCGGTCGAGAACTTCCAGCGCAGCGCGCCGCTCTGCGCGTCGATCGCGTAAACGTTATGGTCGCCGCTACCGACGTACACCGTACCGTTCCACACGGCCGGCGACGACAAGAAGACGTCGTACGGATCGGGCATGACTTCGGTGCGGGGTTGAATCCCGTGGATGCCCGGCGCCGTGAAGCGGCGCTCGCCCCCAGTGCGCAAGCGCCAGCGCTCTTTCCCGTCGCGCTCGTTTACCGCGTAGATGTTGCCGTCGAGGCTGGAGAAATATACGGTCTGGTTCCAAACGGCCGGCGTCGAGTTGACCGAACCTTTGGTCGCGAAATGCCAAAGCTCGGTACCGTCGGAGGCGCGGACGGCGTAGAGCCGCGCGTCACTGCTGCCGACGAAAACCGCGCCGGCGTCGACGACCGGCGAGGAGAATATGCGGCCTTTCGTCTGGAAACGCCACTTTACCGTCGTCAGATTCGGCGCGGGCGAATCGTACACGCCGCGATGCGCCGCGTCGGCGCGAAACATCGTCGCCGCACCGGCATCGGCAAGCGCCGGCGTGCAGTTCAAAACGAAAACGCCGGACGCCGCAACCGCCGCGGCAACAAGAGATACCAAAGCCGTGCTCTTCATCCGGCGCTGCTTTCGACGGCGCCCCGCATCGCCATTGCGCGAGTGCTTTTATTTGATAAGCTTTGATTAGCGCAGGCCGTAGAAGAAACGCACGATGTGAAAGAATACGGGTGCCGCGAAGATCAGCGAATCCATGCGATCGAGAATGCCGCCGTGTCCGCCGATCATCGTGCCGTAATCCTTCACGCCGAGATCGCGTTTGATCGCCGACATCACCAAGCCGCCGGCAAAGCCGAGCAGCGTGATCGTCAGCGAGATGACGGCGGCGACGGGAATGCTAAACGGCGTGAGCCACCACATCGCGGTGCCGATCGCAGCAGCGCTGAACGTGCCGCCGATGAAGCCCTCCCACGTCTTGTTCGGGCTGATCGCCGGTACGATCTTGTGCCGCCCGAAGAGCTTGCCGAACACGTACTGCAGCACGTCGCTGAGCTGATCGACGATCACGAGGAAGAGCAGCAGCTTTGCATCCGGGGCGTAGCCGGGTATCTGCAGGGTGAGCAGCGCCGGCGCGTAGCTGAGGCAGTAGACGCAGAGCATCAGCCCCCACTGGATCTTGGCCGCGCGTTCCAAGAAGGCTTTGCTATCGCCCGCGAGTGCCATCGCCGCGGGGATGAAGAGAAACGCGTAGACCGGAATTACGATAAAGAACCCGAGCCAGCGAATCGAGAGCAGGTAGTACTGCAGCGGCGTAAAGATGAAGAACGTCCAGAAGAGCGTGTGATGATCGGCTCGGCGCGTCGCAACGAGCGAAAGGTACTCGCGCAGCGCGAGAAATGAGACCAACCCGAAGAGCACGAGCGAACCGGTCGGCCCGACGACGAGGGTCAAGCCGAAGATCAGGCACATGACCCACCAGGAGCGCATTCGCGCGTTGAGATTATCGATCGCCCCGGCGCCAGCTGGATCCCTGACGACGGCCCGCAGAATGAGGCCGATGCCGGTAGCGACGATCAGCAGCACGAGAATGGCGCCGCACGCCCACACGAGCTGCTGGTCGAAGACGCGGCCGGCCATCGTCACGGCGCCCGCAGCTCGCAGACGGCTCGATGCATTCGTTCGATAAACGACGCTTTCGACTCCGTGGGGTCGAAGAAGGTGGGCGCACCGAAGGTCACGCGGCTGATGAAGGGCACCGGCAAGAACTCGCCTTTGGGCAGAATGCGGTTGAGATTCTCGAGGTATGCCGGCACGAGCTGCACCTGCGGCTTTAGCAGGCACAGATGGTAGAGCCCGCTCTTGAAGCGCCCGACGGCTTCGCCGTCTCCGCGCGTTCCCTCCGGAAAGATGATCAGCGAGTAGCGGTCGCCCATCTCCTGCGCGATGTGATCGATCGTCGCTTGGGCCGCGACTTCGCGACTGCTCTCGCCGCAGTGGCGGGGCACGAGCAACGAGTTAAAGACCCCGATCGCAAGCATCCGCCGGATGCCGGTCTCCCAATAATCTTGAGCGGCGATCGGCCTCGTCTTCTCGCGCATCAGGCGCGGCAGTGAGGCCCACAATACGACGAAATCGAGATGGCTCGTATGGTTTGCGAAAAAGATCGTCTGCCGGTTTTCGGGAAGCCCGGCACGCCACGTCGCTTGGGCGCCGCAGATCCAACGCACGGCAGAAGCGATCGTGCCGGCCAGCGGGCGCCCGTTCAACGAGCCGTTACCTCCGAGACGATCTGCGCGGTGCGCCGCGCGAGCGTCGCGACGCAACCGATGACGATTACGACTAACGCCGCGGCGAGCACCTGACCGTGCCAACCGAGGAGCGGCTCGAGCGTCGAGAGCAGGCACGCAACGGTGAGCACCGCCATGCGGTGCGGCTTGGCCATCGGTCCGGTGAAATACTGACGCACGCCCATCGCGCCGCCCAATAAGCGCACGTAAGCGGTGAGCACCGCGAGGATTGCGGCGAGCCAGCCGAGCTGCACGCCCCAGGAGAACTCGCTCGACGCGTAGCCCGCGCCGACGAGGATCGCGGTGTCGGCGAAGCGGTCCGGCATATCGTTGAAGATCTCGCCGTAGGGCGTCTGCCGGCCGCCTTCGATCGCGACCATCCCGTCGAGCATGTTGCACGCGAGGCGCAGCTGAATGCACGCGGCCGCTGCCAGCAGTTCCAGCACGCGGGCAATGCCGGTGCTTTCATTTGTCGCCCAGAGCGCGACGCCGGCGCCGGCGGCGAAAACGAGGCTCGCAACGGAAATGAGGTTGGGCGCAACGCCGGCGCGATTCAGACTCTGCGCCAGCGCCTTTGCCCAGCCGCGCTCACGCGTGGCCAGTGGGCGCCGCTGTGGCTCCGGCGACATGCCGCCAGCTTCGGCGCGCTTGCTCGCTTTCCCGCAACGCGTTCAGGGAAACGCCGGCCCGTTGCGAAATGCTGTCGCCAATGAAAGCAGCACGTACGTTTGCATCTGTCTTCTTCTTTAGCGCGCTGAGCGTAGGCGCCGCGACCGGCGCTCAATCCGAAACGTGGACGGTCGATCCCGTGCACTCAACCGCGCAGTTCACCGCGCGTCACTTCGACATCGTTCCGGTGATCGGCACGATTCCGATTAAGAGCGCGTCGGTCACGCTCAATAGCGGCTCGCAGATTCCGACCGCCGTCACCGCCGATCTCGACGCCTCGAAGCTCGACACGCACAACGACATGCGTGACAACGATCTTCGCTCGGCGCACTACTTCAACGTCGCCTCGACGCCCGACATCCACTTCGTCAGCACCAACATCCTGGCCACCGATCCCAAACACTTCACGATCACCGGCGACTTGACGATGCACGGCAAAACCCACGCGATCGCGCTCGCTGCGCAAGTCGTCGGCGCGGGGAAGTCGCCGCGTGGCCGATCGATTATCGCTTATCAGGCGACCGCAACGATCGATCGCACGCAGTGGGGGATGAGCTACGGCCCATTGATCGTCGGTAACAACATCGATATCTCGCTGAACGTGGAGGCCGACGGGCCGCAGAGTTAGGGTTTCGGCGCGACCCTC
>JBAQAW010000049.1:0-1828 GCA_049285915.1 Candidatus Cybelea sp.
AGAGCAACCCGCGAGCGAAATCGCAGTTGCTAATGCTAGAGAAGTCAGTCGCATCATGCCTTGCGACTTGGAATGCGGGCGAAAAGCCTCCTCCCCGCCTTTTATGCGCGCGCTTGGTTTACGGCGCGCGCCGCACATTCGGGGCTGGAAGCCTCCGAAAGGTTATTCTAATGCCTGGGATAAGGTTGCTCCATGTCGGAGTTGGACGAAATACGTCTCGTACGCTGCCCGTACCACCTTGCGAAGCGTTATCTCGCCGAGAGCGTCGGAGCGCGAGCAACATCTGGAGAGCGAGGCCGGCTAACATTAACCGCGCCGGGACCTGGAATGGAACTGACAAAGGGAGTCATCGTGAACTTCGGGCCGGCAACCGACCCGATGCACTTCGATGAGCCTTGGCGCATTCACTGGAAACCGCAGGGCGGCCCTTACCCAGAGTTTGAAGGCCAACTAACCGTGCGCGCGGATGAGACGTACGAAAGCTCGCGCCTGGAGTTGCGCGGATCGTATTCGCCACCCGGCGGCATTGCGGGCGCCGCCTTCGACGTGGTGGCCGGCGGCCGAATCGCAAGCGCTACGGCTCAGGCCTTGCTGCGGCATATCGGAGACGAAATGGAAGGGCACTATCAGCGCGACGAACGGGCGAAAGGGTATCCGAGCCCCTGAGGCGACAAGCCTCGTAGCTTCGCGCGGAGGCGTTTGCCTCGTTACGGGTTATCTGCGATCTGCTTGAGAAACTCGTCCATCGTGCGTTCTGCCAGTCTTCGACCCACAATGCTATCGAAAACACGCCCTAAGGGACCGCCCGGCGGCTCATAGGAACCGTCGAGCACGACCTCCGTTTTCTTACCGCTGGGCCGCACCGTCAGCGTGGCACCGAACGCGGGAAAGCCACGCCAGACTGGGCGCCACGAAAATGCCAAACCCTCACGCTGCGGAGAAATGCTAAGCCAATCGAAAAGCAAGAAGTATTGAACGTCAACGCCGGCGGTTGAAGGGCCCAACGCCTTCACCTGGAGTTTTGGGTGTTGAGAAAAGAAGTCTTGGAGCCGATCGATCACTACGTCCTCAGGGGCACGGGTCCGAATCGTTCGGACTATTCGCGTCATGGGTGGATATTTGTCCAACGCTGCGAAATCACCCCTTATGTTTAGCCATATCTTAGTTGCGCTAGATGGATCGGACTGCTCTCACAAAGCTCTCGACATAGCAGTACGACTCGCCAAGGAGCAACACGCGCGTTGTACGGTGTGCATGGTTGTAGATGTCGTACGCGCGGCGGCGTCGACGACGGTCGCGGCCGGAGACATCGTAACCGAATATATTGCCATATTAAATAAAGATGCTCGGCAAATCGAAAGGGATGCCGTCTCGAAATACGCAGATTCGGGTGTTACTCTAGAAACCGTCGTGGTAGAAGGCTACCCGCCTTCGGCCTTACTCGATGTAGCGACGAATAGCCATGCGGATCTTATAATTATGGGAAGTCATGGCCGCACTGGACTCAAAAGGTTGTGGCTTGGTAGTGTTGCCGAATCGGTCGTGCAAGAGGCGACGATTCCGATTCTGATCGTGCGATAGGGCGGATGGGAGCCCCTCGTTCAATATTGCGGCCCTGGACTCGGAACGGGGTCGTGAAGACGCACGGTCGGCGCAAGGCCCAGCCGCCCCTGACGAGCATCGAACGTGAGGATGAAGCGGCGCAGGATCTCCATCCCGACGGCGGGCCGATTGCCTGACGGCCCCCAGACGCTCGTAATCGTATACGGCCCGATCCCCATGCTCGCGAAGAGGCCGGAGTAATCGACGTACGGAGTCCCGAGGCCGA
>JBAQAW010000050.1:0-15456 GCA_049285915.1 Candidatus Cybelea sp.
GCCACAATCAGTATTGGGTCTGGGGCTCGCGCGGCTACAGCGGCAACGTGATCATCGACGTTCACGGAGACTGCGAGAGTCAGGCGCATCTCTTCCGAAGCCGTCGCATCGTCTCGCATTTCTCCAATCCGTGGGGGCGGCCGCTCGAAAACGGGTTCCCGATCTGGATCTGCCGCGGAATTCGGATGCCGCTGAGCACCTATTGGCCCAGGCTGCGCAGGTACATCTGATGCTCCGGCGCCGGAACGCTTTCCGGGCGCCGCTTGCTAGCAGCCTGGATAACAGGGAGGAAGCGGCGGCGGTGGATAGGGCGGGCGCTGCTGCTGCGGGTATTGCTGATACTGCTGCTGCGGGTATTGCGACTGCTGGTGATACTGAGGATACTGTTGGGAGTATTGCGACTGCGATGGATATCGCGGGGACTGTGAATATTGATTTTGCGCGACCTGCTGAGAGCGAGCTAGCGGGGTTGCGCTGGCGACATCGTCACTGAATCTTCCGAACGTCGCCCTGTGCTCTCGAAACAGTGCGATCAGCTCGGCTTCGCGCTGCTCGTCGCTCGGGTGATCCACGCCGCCATTGTTACTGACGCCCATCGCTTGACGGTACTGCCTGAAATTCCACACCATCCCCCACGGATTGAAGCCCGCCTTCGCGCAGGTGTAAGCGCCGGCTCGGTCCGCATTGGCCTCCGCGGCGCGTTCTTCGGCAATCACTCGGGGATCTTGCGGCGACCTGCCGCCCTGAGTCGCTTCGAAGACGTCATACATGTCGTGGTGGATGTCGTGATTGACTTCGTGGCAGAGCACGCCGGCGAGCTCGTCTCTGTTCTTGAGAAACGACAGCAGCGCGGTCGTCACATAGACGTCGCCGCCGGGCATGGAAAATGCATTCGGAGTCTGTTCGTTCAGTAATATGAAATGGAATGGCGCAAAGTACTGCCGGTCGGCAACCGCGGCGATAGCCTTTCCGATCGGGTCGATTGTCCGATAGAGCGGCGATTGCGGCGGGACGATCTCGCCGCGCTGCATATAGTCTGCGTATCGCTCCCGGCCGACCTGGATCTCCCAGCCCTCCTCTCGCGAGTAGGTGTTCGGCCACGCCGCTATGGGCCGGAGGCAGAGGATTACGGAAAAGGCGGCGAGCGCTCGCAAAAAGATCGGCATCGTGAGGAGTCTCTTCCACAATGCCGTCGACGCCGCCCGGCGCAATTCGTGGTGAAACGGCTAAGAGTAGATGAGAGATTCATGCCGGACCTCGACCTCGCCGCGGGGCGCCCCACGGCATGGTTTGAGGGAAAAGAAGACGGCGCTTACCCGCGGCGAGCCCGCTCAACGTCATCGTGAAAACGAACGCGAACGTCCGTGCCCGCAAGGATAAATTTCGAAATGCAGATATCGCTCGCGCTCGACGACAATCAGCCGACATAAGTAGCAGATCCACTTAAGCGCAAACTGGAACGGATTAGCTGCTCGGTTCGTTACCTCTATGCTAGACATACCCCAGTTTTGCGACAGCGGCAGCCGCCGGCCCGCGAACCCCGCCCAGTTTAGACACGTTAGAAATACAGCTGCGTTTCCGCGTAAGGAATCGCAAGGAAGGACACATGATGTTAGGATGTTTTAAGAGACGTGGCTTTTTCATTTCAGCATGCGTTACGGCCGCCGCGTTGTTGGCTGCATGCGCGGGTCCCGGTAGCGTATCTTCGTCGCCCGGCGGCGTGCCCGTTCCCGCGCAGTCGCGGTCGAAACACATGGTGTTTGCCGTTCATCCCGAGACGAACAGCGCTTTCGTTCACGCGATGCGCGTCACCAAGGGCACGGTCTACGATAGCATCGTCACCCTTATGCAGAGTAAGGTCAGCAGCAACATTTCGAGCGAAGGCTTTGAGTGCTGCTCGACCAAGGAGATCGGCGATGCGCTGGTCTTCACGCACGGCGCTAATAAGCTCAAGCGGGTCTCGGTCGTTATGAGTTCGTTCGGCTGCGAGAGCGGTCACTGGTACTCCGACGACTGTGAGACGACCCCTGGCGACGCGTTCCCCGTTCCGATCACCCTGAAGGTCTATGCGGCGTTGAATCCGTCGAGCGCTTCGCTCGGTGTCGGGCAGCTTATCGCCACCCAGACGAGGACGTTTAATATTCCGTATCGGCCGTCCAAGGACGACGCGAATTGCACCGGCCAAGATGCGGGCAAGTTCGTCGGCAAGGTCGACAAACTGTGCGACAAAGGGCTTTCGCACGTGATCTGGTTCAACTTCAACCCGGCGCAGGTGGCGCTCCCCGCCGAAGCCATCGTCACCGTCGCATACAACACGAGCGACGCGGGGTACAATCCGATCGGCCAGAACACGCAGTGCTTCACGTCGCCTGGCGGCTGTGGGTACGACGCGCTCAACGTTTCGGCCGACGGCAACGGTGGCTTCATCGGCAGCAACGCCGATCTGAACGGTGTGTTTGTGAACTACGGCGATCCTTCGTTCTACTGCACGGGTTCGGGCTCGGGCCTCATTCTCGACACGCCGTGCTGGACGGGCTTCCACCCGGAGATCCAGGTCAACGCCAGCCAAAAGTAAGCGCGGGACCGAGGCTAAACTCGGTTAAGGACCCTACGGCATCCCGATGCTCTTCGCTGCGCTTCGAAATAACTGCTCGCCGTCCGGGGCAAACTGGAAAGCGGTCAGGAAGTCGTCGACGCAGTAGCCCGGCTCGATCCTATTAATCGCCGCCAACTGCGCGCGCGCGTCGTCGAGCCGGGCGGCGAGGGCCAGCGTAAGTGCTGCGGTCGCCAAGATGTGAGCGTGCGCGTTCGGCCGCGCCGCAGCGATCAGCACGAACAACGGACTCTTGACAAGCAAGGTGTGCCAGGCACCTGGCAGTCACGTGGGTTAGTATTCCAAGATGAAGTGCATCGAGCGCATCCGGCTCGGCCTTCTTTCGCCGGTGCAAACGCGGAGAGACGCCAGGCTACCCGCGATTTAGGAGTAAAGCGGGGCGGGGCTGTGAGCGCAACCCCCACGGCGTAACCGGAGGCTGAGAGTCCCTGCGAATCGGTCCATAACTGCGACGCACGACTCGCGCAGTATCGGCGGCGAGCGGCGAAGCGGACAGTATCTGTGCGCTCAAGAAATGAGCAGTATGAAGCGCCTCTTAGTGGCTCTCCTTGGGATAATGCTGTTCTCCCCGAACGTCGTCGCGGCGGATTCCGCCGTGAACCCTCAGTTCACTCCCGGCGTTCACAAGGCGATCGCCGCCGCCGTTGCAAGGGAGCTCGCGAAATACGGCGGGACGCAGCCGGTTCCGGGTGCAGCCATTGGAGTATGGGTGCCGGGGAAAGGCGAGTTCGTCATGGGAATCGGATTCGCGCGCCTTTCCCCGCTGGAGGGGATGTGGCACGACGACCTCTTTCGCATCGGCAGCAACACCAAGACCTTCGTCACGACGGTGCTGCTTCAGCTGGTTGACGAGAAGAGGCTGCGGCTCGACGATACGATCGCTAAATTCAACCTTGGGTTAAGGATACCGAACGAAAAAATCATAACGCTGCGGGAGTTGGCGGAAATGCGCAGCGGCATCATCGATATTTACTCCGTTCCTGGGGTCCAAAAAGAAAGCCCGGCGGATTGGGCGGGACGGACCCCGCGGCAGTGGGTCGCCGTTGCGGCGAAGCAGCCGCCGTTATTCGCCCCGGGAACGAAGTATAACTATAGCAATACCAACTGGTTCTTGCTGGGGCTCATCATCGAAAAGGTGACGCATCACACGATCGCGGCGGAAATCCGCGACCGTATTCTCGTTCCGATGAGGCTGAGCCACACGTCGTTTCCGACAACGGACCCGAACATGGCCGCCCCGTACGCGCACGGTTATTCTCTTGATGCCAACGGCGAATGGGTTGACGAGTCCTCCGTCCTCGCGCCTTCGATTTCGTGGGCAGCCGGTGCCATGATCTCAAACATGGCGGACATGAAGCGGTGGGTGAAAGCCTACGTAACGGGAACGACCAATAGCGTGGCGGCTCAGAAAGAGCGCCTTACGTGTTTGCCGACCGGCGAAGGAAACCGTGGTTTTGGCTTGGGAATCGGTTGCTCCGCCGGTTGGTATGGCTATACGGGCGGCATAACGGGCTACAACACGAGCGCCTATTATATGCCGGCGACCGGTTCGACGATCATCGCGTTCGTCAACAGCCAGCGAGAGAGGCCGGTTCCCGGGGTAGCGGTTGCGATCGTTCGCGACATCGCCTCGATCGTTACGCCGAATAACGTGCCGTTTACGAAATAGCTCGATCGGCGGGCGCCACCTCTCTCGGGCCGAGACTAGGCCCTGTTGTTGATATGAAGGCTGGCGGTGCCGATGGTTTTGCCGGCTTTGGTCTTATCGGTAAAGACGGTGGTGCAAGAGCCGGACGAGGTTCCCCACGTTGCCCGAAAGGTGTGACCGGAGCCCGCGATCGTTGCAATGTGCTTGTTTTTGCATGCCGCGCCGTTGAAGCTGAAAGTGCCCGTCGGGCCCTTTGTCGTCACCGATTCCTGAGGATTGGAGAGCGACAGGTTGATGGAGCACGGCTTTACGGAGACGCCGTGATCCGATTTGCAGGTCATCGGAGTCTCCGCCTGCTGCATCATAATGGGCAGGGCGCTCGATGAGGACTGCGGTGCCGAAGCGCAGCCGGCCAGGATGCCGGCTACCGCGAAGACCGCTATGGATCGAAGTGCTTTCGTCGAGTTCATGTTACTCCTTGATAATAATAATGGATTGCGCAGTTTACAGGGCGATGGCTTGGCATCGAATCTAACGCAGATCTATTAAGAAAGCGTGAACTTGCAGCGCGCGCGGACTGCCGAATACTGATGTGAAGGAGCCGCCCCCGCACGAACGAGGCAACGGTGGCGCTCGCGGCTTGCGTTTTTCGGATACCGCCCCGGCGGGGCGCGGGCGTACAATGTTGGGTATGAAGACTTTGATCGGCCGAATTCTTTTCGGCGTCTTGCTCGCGACCGGCATCTGTGGGGCGCCCTTCAGCCCTGCGTATGCTTCGGGGACGGTCGTCGTTCAACAGCGCGACGGATCGGAAAAGACGTACACCAACGTGCACATCAGCATTCGGAATGAAAGCATGGCTATCACTTCGAGTGACCGGCAGGGCACGATCGTCCTTGGTAAGGCGGCATGCACGAAGGTCCGTGAGCTCGTCGAGTGTCTGCCATACGACGCGACCCTCCTACAGAACGGTCAGTCCACGCACATAGCGTTACAATCGGGGACGGTCTGGCTGAATCCGAGCGAGACCGCACAGGCACTCAGCCACTCTTCGACCCAGCTTCCTCCCCGCGGCGTCCTGCTCGCGGTTCGAACGAAAAAAGGGACGTACGTAACGCTCACCGGCATTGTAGACGAGGTGCAAAAATGAACGCTAAACGTGTCGCAGCGATCGCGCTGATCCTCGCCTTGGCGCCCCTGAGCTCCGCCGCCGGTGGTCGCGGAGGTGGAGGGGGTCGCGGCGGCGGCGGATTCGACATGCATAGTGAGGGTGCGGCTGCGCACCCCTCGCAGAGCTACAGTCATTCAAGTACCGGGCCGGCCGGTACGAACCGTACGACGACCGCGACCAGCACCAACAACGGCTACAGCCGCAGTACCTCGGCGACGAATGGGAACTATAACCGCACGAGTTACGGCGGAGCGAACAGCAACGGCAACTACTATCACGGCAGCAGCGCCTCGAATGGCTACGCCAGCCGCAGCGGCAGTACCAGCGGGAACGTCAACTCCGGCAATTACAATCACAACGGCAGCGGCAGCAGTCCGTACGGCTCGTATCACACCTCCGGAAGCGGGAATACTTACAACCATACCTACGGCGGATCGTCGACGGCGACCAACGCCTACGGCCAGACCTATCACGCAAGTACGTACGCGAATAACGGCGTCGTCTATCATGGTGCGGTCGTGACGAATCCGGTCTATCACGGCTACTCGGCGTGGGGCTGGAACGGCGGTTATGCCTGGTACCCTGCGCCGTACTATTACGGCGGCGGGTTTTGGGGCGCTTTTGCGATCGGAGCCGCCTCAGCTGCGGTCTACGGATCTATCGTTGCCGCGAATAACGTGACCTACAACTCCTATCAGGCACAGCCGGATAGCCCAGGCGCAAAGCTTCTTCAAAGCTACCATCTGACGCAAACACCGTGCGGACCATCGGGTCTCGTGGTGATTTACGGCCCAAGCAACAGCGCAATTTGCGCGCATCCGAACGACTTGGTGGCGGCAGGCAACTACAGCGTCAACTCACAAACGCTGACGATCGTCTCGGAGAAGCCCACCTAGCGGCTAGAACAGTAGCTTCGCGTGGACGATTCTCTTCGTCATCCCATCGATCGCCGTCCGCATCGGCGCAATGTTGCCGCCCATCGCGCGTAGCTGCGCGTTCGTGCGGCCCAAAGTGTTGTTGGTACCGTTTAGCTGACCTTGCATAACGATCAGCGAGCGATTGGTGCCGCGGAGCAAATACGTCACGGTTCCGAGTTGATGGTTCGTCCGTAAGAGCTGCGCGTTCGTCTGGAGCATCGCCGCGTTGACGGAGTCCATGCCGGCGCGCATGTCATTGATTTCAACCAGCAAAAAGGCGACGGCCGCGACCGCAAATGCAAGCACCGCGACTTGACCGAGGTAAGACGGCGGCACAGTCGCCGGGCGCGGCAGCGGCCGGGTTCGCGGATTAAGGGCTTGCATTGCCGCTCCGTTTCCTCAAATCGTGAAGAAACTGTAAAAGCTCCTACCAGTGGCCCGCGCTCTGACCGCCGTCGACATGGGAAATCTCGCCAGTTACGTACGAGGCGCTTTCCAAATACATTACGGCAGAGACCACGTCTTCGATCTCCCCAATTCGCCCGAGGGGGATCTGTGCCTCGAGCCCGGCGTAGGACGCCTCGGGATGCGTTCTGATGAGTGTGGGCGAGACCGCATTCACTCGGATGCCGCAGGATGCATATTCGATAGCGAGTGCCTTCGTGACTGAATTCAAGCCGCCCTTAGTCAACGATGCGAGGGCGGCGGGGACACCTTTGACGGGTTGCTCGGCTACCGTCGCCGTGATGGTGACGATATGACCCCAACCTTGAGCCTCCATCACCCGCAGCGCGCGTTGCGTAATGTGGAAGAAGCCCGTGAGGTTTGTTGAGAGCATCAAGCCGCAGTCATCCGGCGTGTACTCCGTAAATGGCTTGGAAATGTAGGCCCCTGCGTTATTGACGAGGGTGTCGAGGCGCCCGAATCCAGCAAGGCCCTCGCTCATAATGAGATCGGCGGTCTTGGGGTCGCTGATGTCGCCGGCAACGTTGCGCACATTCGGGTCTGCGCTCTCTCCGATTGAGAGCCCGTTGGCGATCACCTTGAAGCCGGCATCGCGATACGCGGCTACCAGGCCCGCGCCGATGCCGCGCGAAGCGCCGGTGATTACCGCAACCTTTTCATCGATCATGCCGGTAGTCGATCTCGTCCGCCTCTTTCCGCGCGCTCGCGAACACGGGCCGCGTTCGCTACGCTACTGCGTGTCGACGGGGCGCCTATCGAGCGGCTGACGAACGAAATAATCCCTCCCCAGGGTGCTCTTAATGACTTTGAACTTACGCGGCGGCCGATTGAAGTCGAAGACATCTTGCGCGGGCGAGTTGGCGCGGGTATCGCTGTCGGATAGCCGCGGCAAGCCGAAGATATCCTCGGTGAACTTCAAAATGCTGCCGTGCTCGTATTGCACGTGAGAGACGTAGCCCTTCCTCGTGTACGGAGAGACGATCAACAGCGGAAGCCGAAACCCCAGCCCGTCGTAGTCCACGTACGGAGGAGGCGCGGGATCGAAGAAGCCGCTGGGGTCGTCCCAGAAGATGAAGATGGCGGTGCTATTCCAGAACTTTGACTGGCCGATCGTATTGACGACCGAGGCTACCCACATCGGGCCGGTATTCGACATGCTTTGGGGATGGTCCGAGTTTACAAACGTTGGCGTAATCCAGGTGATCTGGCTCAGCTTCCCTTTAGCCACGTCGGTGAGAAACGTCGCTGGGTTTTGAACGATATTCTTATTCCAATCTGGGCCGTTGTAGACGTACTGATTGGCCTGATATCCATTATAGCCGCCGCCGTTTCGGGGGCCGATCGGCGCCGAATAGGCGGTCCACGTAACCCCCGCGTCGTCCGCCTCTTGACCGAGCGTGATATCGGGAAAGCAGACTGCTTGCCTCTTCCCGTTCGGGATGCGGTTTTGGCCGAGAATGGGGACGCTGTTGCCGGGCGGTCCTTCGCAGCCCCACTCTTCGGTGCTAGGCCAGTTAAACGACGCCATGGCTTGCGCGGCGATAATGTACTGATGGGAGATGAAGCTGCTCTCATCAATGTTCGATGCGTACATCTGGTCGGCCAAGGCGTACTGCTTGGCTAAATCCCAGTAGGGCTTAACCTCGCTCGGCTCCACGTAGGAGTACGGAGGGTACGCAATTGGACAATGGTTGCCGCCGCACTGCGTCGGCACTTTGTCGAAGCCGTTCATCTGGCAATTCGTGCCCGGAATGCTGCCCGTCCCGTTGCAGGCCGTGTAGAAATCCTTCAGGCCGTATCCCGGTATGAAGTTTGCTTCTAGCGTGACCGGCTTGAGGCTAACCTTTTTGCCGGTGCTGATGTAGCCATAGTTCTGCGTCGTCGCTCCGGGATAGCCCATGAAGAGATGGTTGAACGGCCGGTTCTCTTGAACGAGGATCACGACGTGCTGAATCTTGGAACTGCTGCCGTCGGCCAACCCGTGCGCGCGCTCCGGGTTGCCGGACTGGGAGCCAACCCAAGGAGTGGAGACGGGGCTGCCGGCGCAGGCGGCAAGGGCGCCCGTCCCTACTGCGAACGCGACGGCAAGGGAGACCCTAAGGACCGCTCGCATAAACTGGTTCCCTTTCAGAGTGAGGATTGGGCGCTCTGCATGACCCGGATTGCACACATGAAAAACGACAACTGAACACGTTGTGTTCCCTTCAGGTAAGAAACGACTCCTCCTACCCGATATTGGGCGAGGCGGAAGGCCGAGCTAAGATAGGGCAGACGGCTACTGCGGACCGCCTTAACGCGCCTTAAACTGTGGGGCCCCGGCGCGGCCGATTAGCGATTGAACGGATATTCGCTGATCCAGTGAAATCCGCGATGCGTGAGTAGAAACTTCGAATCATCGACACGATTCAGCGCCGCGGCGATCCGCCGGCCTCCGAGATGGCCCCAAAGGCGCAGTTGATTCGGCGGCATCTCGATAAATCGTAGAACGCCGCCGGAAGGGGGGTCGTGGTAGCTCGAAATTGTTATTGTCCGACGCGCAGCATTGATTTTTTGAGTATAGTACCGCATCGATCCTTCCCGAGACTGCACTGCGAAGACGCTGTAGTCGTCGAAGACGATCTGTTTCCAATCGGCGTTTGCGCGACCGACCGACCAAACGCCGTAAAGGACCGAACGGTTTGCTCCCTCGTTTTGCAAGTAGGAGAAGTCGCCGATCAGGTCGGTGCCCACCAGAAACGCAGCGAAAAGGAGCTGCAATATAAGACCGGCGAGATTCAAACGCCGGTTGGAAAAGAATGGCCGGTCGATCGTCAGTCGTGCGGTTCGTTTAAAAACGAAAAATTGGGCCATATTGGCGAAATCTGGACCGGCGAGGATGAGCGCTGCCACGAGCAGGTGGAATGAAAAGAGCTTAACCGGAACGTCGTAACTCATGTTGAGCATAAAAACGTTGCTCATCACGGCCACGCAGAGGAGCGCACCGAGCGTGGTGAATCGCGGAATCACGAGAAGAATGCCGGCAAGCATCTCTGCAGAACCGGCGAAGAAATTGTACGCTCTCGACATTCCCATGAACGTCCAGAGCAGCCCCATCGGTGAGTGTTGCGCGTAGGGCACGATCAACGCCGACAGCAGCGGCGGCGAAAACTGCAACTGGATTACCTTACTGGCTCCGTACGAGCACAGAATCGACGCGAGCCATAATCTCAAGTATAGGCGCGACCAGCGATAGAGACGGTCGTAGCTCGGGCGTTTGCGATCGAGAACCGACCAAAGGACCGTCGCGATGATGGCGGTTACCAGGAAGCAGCCGACCTGAATCCAGTTGTAGGTGGTGTCGCCGCTGCCGTTTTCGAAAATTGTGATCGGCCGGGGAAGGTGCAATACGTGTGCCGCGACCCACGGCACTATCGCATGCCAAAATCCAGAGACCCACTCCTCCGCTTGATTTAGGTACGGAATCCATGTCAATGGGAACGGAGCGCAGTAGAGCAAAAAGTACGAAAAGGCAAAGCGAAAGGCGATGCGCAGGGAAAGCGACCACCTGAGCGCAGGAGCAGCGTTGACCGTCGGGCCCGATTCGGCTGCGGGTGCCGGACTTGCCCCGCTCGTCATGGCAATCCGTTATAGCGGACGCCGGCCGGTTCCCGCGACGAGCCGCGATCGAGCGCTATGCGGACCGCGCAAGCGTTCGGTCAGACCAACGAGAGGCGAAGACGATGAAGATCGTCTCCGGTCGCCTGCGACGCGCATCCGAAGCGCCCGGGGAAGGTGGCGAAAATGAGGCCCAGAAAGCCTGCGGATGAAGAGTTTCGTTGTCGTCGTCCTCTTGACGTTCCTATCGGCGTGCGCTTCGCCCGGTGCGCCGATGACCGGACTGCCGAACTCGTCGTTCGGCACCACGTCTTCGAGCGCCCGCGGCCACTCGGCGTTTCTGGCCAGGCGCGGTGTGACCCCGATTACCAACGTGATCATCGTGTTTCAAGAGAATCGAACGACCGACAATTTGTTCCAGGGTTTGCCTGGCGCCAATACGCAGAATTACGGTCTCGACTCCAACGGAAATCAGGTTCTGCTGCACAAAAAATGGTTAGGCTGGCCCGGCGACATCTCTCACGAGAATAGCAACTTCATCGCCGAGTGCAACGCCCTTCCGAGTAACCCGTCAGTTTGCCAAATGAACGGCTGGAATCTCGCAGCTGCTACCGGCGCGGGTTGCGAAAAGCGACCCAACGACGACTGTCCGTACGCGTACGTGCCGCGACCCGAGGTGCAACCGTACTTCGACATGGCCGCGCAGTTTGCGTTTGGGGACGAGATGTTCCAAACGAACCAGGGCCCGAGCTTCCCGGCGCACCAGGAGATTATCAGCGGAACCGCATCAGCGGCGCCGACATACCCTACCCGGCAGATTTTGGACAATCCCGGAAAGGGCAATGGTGGTTGCGACAGCATGCCCAGCTCTACGGTTGAAACCATCCCGATCGAGCCGCTCGGCGCGCCGCCGGGCAAGCCGGTGTACCCGTGTTTCGACCGCCAGACGCTGGGCGATCTGCTGACGACGGCGGGGGTCACGTGGCGCTACTACCAGTGCGGGACCGGCCCGGGCTTGTGGCATGCCTACGATGCCATTCAACACATCCGCGAAGGCAGCGGCTATTCGAGCCTTGTCGTCCCGAAGCCACAGCAGATTCTTAGCGACATTCAGAACGGCACGCTGGCTGCGGTCTCCTGGGTGACGCCGGACGGCAAGCACAGCGACCATCCCGGCAACGGCAACACCGGCGGCCCGTCGTGGGTGGCAGCCATCGTCAACGCCGTCGGGAAGAGCGCGTACTGGGATTCGACCGCCATCATCGTCACTTGGGACGACTGGGGCGGCTTCTTCGATCACGTCACGCCGAATCGGCGGGACAACTACGACCTCGGCTTCCGCGTGCCGCTCCTGCTGATCTCACCTTACGTCGTGCAACCGGGTTACGTTTCGCACGTGCAGCATGAGTTCGGCAGCATTCTGCATTTTACGGAAGAAACGTTCGGTACCGGAAACCTCGGCACGACCGATGCGACCTCCGACGACTTGCAGGATTCGTTCGACTACACGCAGTCGGCGCGCGCGTTCACCCCGATAAACGCCCCGGCGTTCACGCCGGATTGTGCCGGCTCGCGTACGGAGGAAGATCCTTAGGCACCGGACGAGTCAAAGATCTAACGCGAAAACCGTGCCGTATCTATTTATGCCGCCGTACTGCGTGGTGCCGAGCAGCGTATTGCCGCTGACGATCAGGCGACCATTCGGCAACTCCCCGTCGGTGCCGCGTCCGAAGTTGTGGAGTGTCCGCGCCTTGCCGGATGGCATAACGGCAAAAACGATTCCCGACTGACCGCTGCCGCCCGCTCCGGTCACACCGTAAAATGAGCCCTTTACGACGGTCAGCGGTGACGTTGGAAACTGCCCGTCGTTCGGGCGCGATCCGAATGCATAAAGCACACGTTCGCTACCCGATGCGCTCAACTCGAAAACGGTGCCGGTAATATATTTGCCGCCGCCGCTCGTCGTGCCATAGAAGTCTCCGCCGATAGCGGTCAGCTCGGTCATCGGCGCGCTGCCGTCAGGCGGTCCTTTGAAACTGTAGAGCACATGCTCCTTGCCGGTCGTCGTGACACGGAAGACGGTGCCCCAATTATCGGCACCGCCGCCGGACGTCGTACCATAGAGTGCTCCGTTCACTACGATCAGGCCCGCATCGGGACCGGCGCCGTCGCTCATATATCCGAAGCTATGGAGTCGATGCTCTTTGCCTTTCTCCGTGATTTCAAATACGGTCCCCTGGCCGTAGGCTCCGCCGATCGGCGTCGTGCCGTAGAATTTGCCATTTAGCGTGACTAGGCCGCCCTCCGGCAGTGCACCGTCGTTGCCGCCCTGGAAGTTATAGATCACGTGCTCTTTGCCCGACTTGGTCGACGCAAAGACCGTCCCGTTACGATAAGTGCCGCCGCCTTGGGTCGTTCCGTAGAGATCACCGCCGACTTTGATGAGAGAATCGGTCGGATATTCACCGTCCGGCGGGCACTGAAAACTGTGAAGCAGGCTCTCCGTCTGCAGTGCGGCGATAACGAAGACGGTTCCGCAGCCGCCTTGAGTTTGGCTCTTACCCCCCGCTGATGTTGTGCCGTACAACTTGTCGCCCGCAGGGAGGAGGCCGGCAAAAGGGTAGGTGCCGTCCCCGTAACTGAAGGAGTGGATCACGCGATACGTCGCGGCGCGACCTGGGAGCGCTGACATCCGAACGACGATCGGAGCACCGGTCGCGATGGATTCGGGGGTCAGTCGAGGGCCGCTTAAAGAGCCGCTAGCGCAACTTGCCAACGCAATCGAGGCGACGCATAGTAGGAGCGTCCTCCGTGTAAAACTGAGAAACTTCACCGCGGGAAAGTTCGCGGAGAGTAAATGCACCCCTGGCGACAAGCATGGAATCTTCGTTGTTGTGCCGTATTCGCTTCGGGGAGGGCAATGCGAGTTGAAGCGTTTAATCGTTTGTCGTAATTTAATTTCATGCGCAGTCGCGGTGAGTGTTCTCGCCATAACGGGCTGTCAAGTAATGCACGACCCCGTGCAACCAGAGGTTGCTTCGGACGCGCCTGCTGCGGGCGTCGTCGCGCCCTTTCATCGAAGCCCTTTTCACGTACTGCACGCGTTCGACCCTACTGCGTACGACGGAGGCACGCCGATTGCGCGGCTAATCGAATTCGGGGGTAAATTCTACGGAACGACATGGACGGGTGGCGCGCAGCACGGCGGGGGAACCGTCTTTGAGATCGACCGCGCCGGCCGCGAACGGATCGTCCATGCATTTCTTGGCGGCTATTCGTCTACAGATGGCGGCAATCCATATTCGGGGTTGACGGCGACGGGGAACGCCTTATATGGCACGACGATGCATGGAGGTGCCGACGACGACAACGGGACGGTGTTCCGCGTCACGCCTGCCGGCAAGGAGAAGGTCATTCACAGCTTCGGCGCGGACGGGGACGGCACGCAGCCGGCCGGCGATCTTCTCGCGTACAAAGGCGTTCTTTACGGCACGACGACGATGGGAGGCCACGGGAAAAACTGCAGCTCCTATTGCGGGACGGTCTTCGCAATAACGCCGAGCGGAAGTGAACGAATAATTCATAACTTTCGCAACAGTGACGGTGCTCAACCGTACGGCGGCCTGATAGAAGTACGCGGCATGCTGTACGGCACGGCGATCTTGGGCGGCGGCTTTTACGGCGCCCGGGGAACCGCTTTTGCGCTTTCGCCGAGCGGCACGTTCAAGCGGCTGCACACTTTCGGCAAGAACGGAGATGGTGCCAGTCCCTACGGTACGCTTCTTTATGTGCAGGGCGCCCTCTATGGAACGACCTCCGCGGGCGGTGCCCACGGCGACGGGGCGATCTTCAAATTGACGCTCGATGGCTCAGAGAGCCTTCTCTATAGCTTCACGGGATATCTGGATGGCTCGCGGCCCGAAGCCGGGCTCATCGAGGTCAACAACCAGCTCGTCGGAACGACCTCCGGCAACGGCGGCGGTTGCGGGTGCGGAACGATTTTCTCCGTTGACCTCAACGGGAAAGAAAAGACGCTCTACCGGCTCGACGGCATCCACGACGGCGAGAACCCGCACGATGCACTTCTTAATTCCAACGGCACTCTTTTCGGCACCGCCTATACCGGCGGACCCCATCAATTCGGCACGGTGTTTCGCTTAACGCGGTTGTAAGTCCGCGGCCTCGGTGCTCCTTGGGAATCTCGACGATCTTGTTTCCGACAAGCGGGATTTCTTCAGGTCGGGGCCTGATTTTCCGGGGCCAAGTCAGGGTGCGCAGCCGACAGAACCGGCTGCCGTGCGGGTGGTATGCTTCTGCTCGAAGAAAAGGCATAGGAGGTTCATTTGAACACACGCGAAGTCTACCAGTCGATGGGAGCCAAGACCTTGAAAAGCGCTACAGGATGAAGACGCTATGAGTTCGCTTCGAGCCGCCGTGCTCGTCTTCGTGATAGGGGCCTCGATCACTAATTACTTCTTCACAAGAGAACAGAATGACGAAATCGCTCCTTCTGTAGCAACACCTGCGCCTACGACCCTTGAAGGCAGTTACTTGCACTCGTCGACGCCTGATCCAGCGCAACTAAGAAGGGTCCACACGGAGGAGAATGACAACGGATGGGTGCGCGAGGCCGTCATCGTGACCGTCGCCGGCATCGCTTGGTTCGCACTTCGCGCTAAAACGGCGTAAATGAATTGGCGGCTCCAATGTTTCGGCGCCTTTCTCGAAGCCGCCTCGGTTCAGAAACGCCAACGCGCCTCGCGATCGCGAAGCCGTGCAGAGGGACAGAGGCGCTCACGCCCAATCGAGGCTACCCTTCTCGTACGCGCTCAGCCAACCGCGCGAGCGCGATAGTCGAGCACGACCTCCCGAAGCTCTTCTATGCTAAGATCTTTCGCCTTGCGAACTGGTACCGCTCCATATTTGCCGATCTCAGCACGGAGCAATCGTTTACGAAAATCGATGCCTCGCGTCGGGATCATCTGATCGGCCTCAGACAGCAAAACAGCGCCCAGGCGCTTGCCCCGTGGCGTCTCGAGAACCTGCA
>JBAQAW010000051.1:0-50081 GCA_049285915.1 Candidatus Cybelea sp.
GTCTGGGTGGGGGAGATCGAGGCGATCCAGGGCGGCAGTGAGGGCGTGGGCGCCGCGGCGACCGGCGCGAGCTTCGCCGGCCCGGGCCCTCCGTTGCAGGATGCCACCGCGACGATGGCCGCGACGACGAGCATCGAATAGAGCAGACGCACGCATGCCTCTTTTCATCTCGAGCCGATGAAACTCTTTGCTCCCCTGCTCGCGCTCGCGGTCCTCGCCGCGCTTTGCGCGCTCGCACGCTCCGGCATCGACGTAGCGAAGATTCACGCGGCGCGCGGATCCGTGACCTATACCGATCGTTCCGGCATCGCGCTCGGCACGATTCTGGGCAGCGACTCGGCGCATGCGATCGGCGTGCCGCTCGAGGCCGTCTCGCCGGAGTTCCGCGAGGCGATCGTCGCCGCCGAGGACGCGCGCTTCTGGCGGCACGGCGCCGTCGATATCTTCGCGCTGCTGCGAGCCGCGCGCGAGTACGCGATCTTCGGCGAGGCGCGCAGCGGCGGCTCGACGATCGAGATGCAGCTCGCGCGACTGCTCTATCCCCCGACGCCCCCCGGCGGAGCGCTCGCCCAGATGAAAGACAAACTCGCGCAGATCGCAACCGCGCAACGCATCGAGATCGGCTCGAGCAAAGCAGCGGTCCTCGAAGCCTACGTCAACCGCGTGCCGATGGGTGGCAATCTCTACGGGATCGAGTCGGCGGCGCGCACCTACTTCGGCGAGCCCGCCTCGGATCTCGATCTCGCCCAGGCCTCGCTGCTCGCCGCGATCCCGAACGATCCGTCGCGTCTCACACCCGATTCGAACTGGCACGCGCTGCGGCAGCGCCAGCGCTACGTCCTCGACCGGATGGTCGCGCTTGGAAAAATAGATCGCACGACGGCCGGCGAGGCCTTCGCCGAGACGCTCGACGTTCGGCGGCACGATTCGGGGATCGCCGACGCACCGCACGCGCTCTTCTATCTCTACCGCGGGGGCGCCGACGCCGGAGGGCGTGTGCGGACGACGCTCGATCGTTCGCTCCAACGTTTCGTCGCGGCACAGACGCAGGACGTCATCAACGCGCTGGCCCGCTATCACGTCACCGACGCAGCCGCACTCGTCGCCGATAATGCAACGGGCGCCGTGCTCGCCTACGTCGGCTCGCCCGACTATTTTTCCGACGCGGCCTTGGGACGCAACGACGGCGTGCAGGCACTGCGCCAGGCCGGCTCGTCGCTAAAGCCGTTCACCTACGAGCTCGCGCTCGAACGCGAAACGATTCGCTCGACGACGATCCTTCCCGACGTGCCCGCGGCCTACGCGATTCCCGGCGGGCGCCTCTATCAGCCCGCCGACTACAGCGGCCGCTTCAGCGGTCCGGTGCGCGTCCGTTACGCGCTCGCAAACTCGTTGAACGTGCCGGCCGTGCGAGTCCTCTCCGATCTCGGGGTCGGCAATCTGCTCGACCGTCTCCGCGAGCTGGGCTTTGCGCATCTCGATCGCCCCGCGTCGTATTATGGTCTCGGGTTGACGCTGGGAAGCGGTGAGGTCAGCCTTTGGGAACTCGTACAAGCCTACGTGGCGATCGCGCGCAACGGTGACTTCTTGCCGTTGCGTCTCTCGGGCGAGGGTGGCGCCGATCGCCAGGTCGGCGAGGCGCCGGCGTGGGAACTGGTGACCGACATCCTCGCCGATCCGCACGCCCGTTCGCATTCGTTTGGGCTGCACTCGGTGCTCGAGATGCCGTTTCCGGCCGCGGTGAAGACCGGAACGTCCTCCGATTTCCACGACACGTGGACGGTCGGCTTCACGCGCGATTACACCGTCGGCGTCTGGGCCGGCAACTTCGACGGCAGCGCGATGCGCGGCGTCTCGGGCGTCACCGGCGCCGGGCCGCTCTGGAATCGTATCATGCTGCATCTTTACGAACGCAACGCCGAACCCCAACCCTTCACAACGCCCCGCGGCTACGTTCGCGTCGCGATTTGCGCAACGACCGGCCGCACTCCCTCGCGCGCCCAACCCTGTCCGGCAATCGTGCAAGAGTGGGTCAAGCCGCAAGAGATCGCCTCGCTACGGCCCCGCAGCGAGCCCGGCACGCTCCGCATCGCCTTCCCCCACGACGGCGATACATTCGTACTCAACGCCGCAAACAACGCCCTCCAAGCGCGCTCCCAACAAATCGCACTCCGCGCAATCGGCTCAAACAACGCAATTCATTGGAGCGTCGACGGCGCCCCGCTCCCGCTCGATTCAACCGGCAACGCCTTCTGGCCGCTCCGCTTAGGGGCGTGGCGCATCGCAGCAAGTGACGGCACCCGCCACGCCCGAATAACAATCCACGTAGTTCCCGCGACCACTACGCGCGCCGGTTTCACGCGCTAAAGCCTAATCCCAAACGAAGGCCGGCTGACCGAGTCGAAGGGACGGATGCGGGAGGCGCGAGGCAGACGATAGGAGGGCCACACGAATGTGGCCTCCTTCGACCACGCTCAGGGCAAGCTCGAATGTATCCGAGTTGGGATTAGGCTCCGGCTAGGACCGGAAGAGAGTCAGCCTACTCGGTGTCGACCGGCTCGTTCGAAGGCGGCTCGTGCAAGAAGTGCGCGAGCGGGTACTTCCCACCGATCTTCACGAACGCCCGCGGCTTCTGGCTGAAGTCGAAGGCGTTGTCGAGGCCTTTCGCGCGCGCGTCGGTGTACATCTCGGAGGCGGGTCCGATGTTCGGCAGGTTGTAGACATCTTCGATGAACTTCAGGATGCTCGCGTACTCGTATTGCGTGTGGTCGACGTAGCCGGTTTTGGCGTACGGCGAGATGATCAGGCACGGAACCCGGAATCCGAGGCCGCGATAATCGAGCTGAGGCGGCTTCGCGTTGTCGTACCAGCCGCCCCAGTCGTCCCAGACGACGACGATCGCGCTCGTGTTCCAGTAGGAGCTCTCCCCGATCGCGTTGACGACGGAGGCAACCCACGACGGGCCGGCGCCGCTGCGATTGCCGGGATGATCGGAATCCTTTTTGCTCGGCGTCACCCAGGTTACGTCGGCAAGCTTCCCGTTTTCGGGATCGGTGAGAATCGTCGTCTGCGGCGCGATCACATTGGTGCGCCAGTCGGGGCCGTAACGCACCGATTTGATCTCTTCGAAGGGTTCCCACATGCCACCGCCGACGACCTTCGTCGCGTAGATCTTCCACGAGATGGCGGCTTTATCGAGCACGTTGGCGATCGTATTGAACTGATCGAAACACGGAAACGGGCCCTGATAGAAGTGCGGCGCGCCTTTTATCGTAATGTAAGAGCTTCTCGTACCGCTCGGCGCGTCGCAGTCGTCATGCAGGCCGTTGGGGAAATCGACCTCCGATTCGCTCGGAGCCGCCCGGATCTGATCGTTGCCCGAGATCAGCATGAGATGGCCGGTGAAGCTCCCGCCCCATTCGCTCGGATACATCGCGTCGGCGAGCACGTACTGATTGGCCATCGTCCAGTACGGCGAGATCAGCGATTCTTTCACGAACGAGTACGCACCATTTGCCTCCTTCCCCCCGACCTCTCCGAAACCGTCCATGTTGCCCTTGTCGTACTCGAGCATCGACGAATGCCAGTTGTGCTGCAGGTCCGGCCCATCGAAGTTGATCTGCTTGAGCGGAATCGTGACGTCGCCGGGCGGACATCCGGATCCGGAACTCGACTCGCGACGGAACGGAGCGGCGACCCGCGGGTGCGCATGCGAGCCGAGCGGAAGCGAACAGCCCGAAAGCGGCGCATTCGCACCGGGATAACCCGCGAAGAAGTTTTCGAAGCTGCGGTTCTCTTGAATGATGACGACGACGTGCGAGATGTACTGGCCGATCGAACCGCTCGCCGGACGGACGCCGGGCAGCGTCGCGAGGTCGCCGCCGCTGCGCGCAGCAAGCGTCGAGCCACCGTTCGACGAGCACGCCATTATGAAGAGAAGTCCGAGCAATGCGGCGCCCAACCCATGCCTAGCCATAGGCTGGCCGACTTTCCAATGCCGCCGCTCGGACTCCTACGGCGTGGCTATTTCATGCGAGCGTGCGCCCGCTTACGGGCTAACGCTTACCGGGATCATCAGGTGTGCGTACGGCGAATCCGGCCACATCACGTACGGCTTGGTCGGATCGGGATCGATACCCATCGGATAACCCATGCTCTTTACCGAGGGGCCGAGGATCATCACGTGCGGTCCCGTCTTCACCCAATGATTGCCGGCGGTCTGCGCTCGCGCGTACGGATCGGAGTTGCTCGCCCCTTCGTCGCCGGCGAGCATGTAGACGAAACCGGTCGACGCTGGCGGCGTTCCGTGCGTCATGATCGCTTTCATCCAGCCCATCGCGTTGTTATCCGCGCACATCGGTTCTTGCGGGCCGAGCAGCATGCACGTGAAGCCGTTGCTTCCCGTTTGAATCGTGCGCATCGTTCCGTTGTCGGCCATCTGGACGATGGTCGCGCCCTTCACCACCGCGGGCGGCGCGGCCGTCGATATTTTAGCGACATAGTCGGAATCGGAGATCGGAGCGCCGGCGGCCTTCGCCGACGCAGAGGCTCCGAGCAGCGCCGCTGCCAGAGCGGCCGCCGTAAGCGTGTATCGCAACATGGTCTATTCCTCCCAAATTGCAAGTGAGGAAAGGGCCGTTCGCTTCCCCTTAATAAAAGAACTGCTGCAGCTGGTTAAAACCAGGGCCAAAGGCCCAGCCCATGCGCTTCGAGGGGTTGATGACCGGCGCCGGTTCCCCGATCGCGAACTTGAAACCCGTGATCGTCTCGACCAGATTCCCGCTCTCGTCATAGACGACGAGCGCGCTGCCCTGGCTGCCGTCGCAATAGGTCGGGTCGGTCACGAGAAAGAGTCCGTTGAGCGAATCGTTGGCGATGCCCGCCCCGCTATTCTCCTGCGACGTGTCGCTCGTGCAGGGTAGCTGCGCGTAGACTCCGTTCTGCTTGGCGAGGTTGTAGAACTCGACTTGCGCGTTGAGCTCGGTCGTCGTCGCCGCGATCCGGGTCGCCGAATCGACTGCGAGGCCGTTGACGTAACCCGCGCCATAGTAGCCGTTGTTGAAGCCGCTAAACTCTTTTTGTTTGCCGGTCTTGAGGTTGACCATCACGTTGATCGGCGGCAGCCCTCCGACCCGGCCGCCGTCGGGCGTCTCCGCAATGACCGCCTGATTCGTTGCCGTGTCTTGCGCGACTTGCGGCACGTTTCCGACTCCGAAGGTGTTCGGATCGAGGTGGATCACCTTACCGAACGTATTCTTGGCGATGTTCGATGAGAAAAGGTCCGGCACGTCTTGGTTCTTGAGCTCGATGCCGAAGATCGCGGTGTTGGCCGTGCTCTGATTCGGTCCCGCAAACTCCACCTGGAATTCCTTCACCGGCGGCCTCCACTTGCCGGTGAACTTGCCCGCCGTGACCGGCTCCATCACGTTGTACAGACGTTTTGCGTAGATCTTTCCTTTGGGAACGACCTGGCGATTGATCAGGCCCACGTCGCCCGCGGAGATGTCGATCGCCACGTATGACGTACCCGGGGGATTGGTTTTCGGAAAGACCTTCGCGATCGTACCGCTGCTCTGATCGAACGTTTCGACGTTGAATGCCGTCGCCAGCACCCCGTCGCTGCCGCTTTGGTTGATGTCGAAGCCGAAGATTTGCCCGCCTTGCGAGGTCAGCACCGCGCCCAATCCCACCGAATCCCTCGCGGCGCTTCGCGCGTGCGGCGAGACCGCTGGGGAAGACCCCGAAACGCCGCCGTCGCAGCCAGAGAGAAGAACTGCGACGGCGACGAGTTGTAGCAACGGAAAGCGGATAGGAGATCGACTCATTGGCGCTCCCATTCGGGCTTGATCTTCTAAGTTGTTTTTGCCCCGGCCCCCAAGCTAAGCGGCGAATATGAAGAAATTCTGAAAACTTTCCGGCAACCGCGACGCAACGCTCCTGCGCAACGATGGCCGGATGCAGAAGGATCCCGTCGTTACCGCACGCCGGCTCTTCGAAGGCGCCCGTCGCCGCCCCGCGGAGCCGGCCGTCGTGGCGACGCTTCTGCTCTTCGGGCAAGGCGCGCTTGCCTACGCCGTCCGGCGAGGCATCCGTATTCTGCTGCTGCGCCCAGCCGAGCTCTACCGCGAAGCCTCCGCCGCGCTTGCGCGCTTGGGGATCGACGTCGACGCCTGGCCCGCTCCGCCCGCCGGCCTGTTCGTGGTCGAGGAGCGGGCGCTGTACTTGCGCTCGCGCAGTCCGATGACCGTAGCGCACGAGTTCGGCCATGCGCTGGATTGTGCGCTCGGCGGCGGAGTCTACCGCAGCGGCATCGATCCCCAGGTGCGGACACTCTTTGCAAACGCGACCGCCTTTGTGACTCCCTACGCGGCGACCGGCGTCGACGAGTACTTCGCCGAATCGCTGCGCGCGTACGTGGAAGCCAACGACAGCGGGTCGCCGTGGCCGCGCGCCACCCGAGCACGCCTGCGCCATACCGATCCGGGGATGCACGACTACGTCGAGATGCTCTTCGAAATCGAGTTCGGCGAACGCCCGAATCTGGGCGAAGTCGTCTCGATATAAGGAACCTCCAGGCTTAGTGGACCCCTTGCACCTGCGAGAGGCTCACGCCGCCGGAGTTGTTGTTCCAGGCGCTGCGAATGTACGAGATCACTTCGGCGATCTGCTGGTCGGAGATCTGCTTCTTCCAGGCCGGCATAATGCCGCTGTAGGCGTTGCCGTGCACGACGATCTTCCCCTCGAGCCCGTTTTTGACGATCGCGATGACCGTGACCGGACTGCCGGTCACGACGGGATTGCCTGCCAGGGGGGGAAACGCGCCGGAGACCCCCTCCCCGTTGGTCTGGTGACAACTCGAGCAATTCTCGAGGTAGACGGTGGCGCCATCGCTCGCCGAGGCGGGATTCTCCGCTTCGGCAGCGGCCGAAGCCGAGGCCGCAGCCGCAGTACTCGCATTGTTCGAAGCTTTGGCGCAGGCCGCCAGCGCCAATACCAGCGCGGCGGCGGCGAAGAATCTCATGCATTCCTCCGAGGGCGGGCGCTGATCGCCCAGACGAGTGCCACGAGCAAGAAGTTCGCCAAGAGCGAGCTTCCGCCATACGAGATGAACGGCAGCGTGATGCCGGTCAGTGGCAGCAGCCCGATTACGCCGCCGACGATGATGACGACCTGAAAGCCGAGCGTCGCGCCCAGACCCGTCGCGAGCAGTTTCGAGTAGAGATCGGGCTGCTCGAGCCCCGCCGCGAAGATGCGCCGCACGAGATCGAGGAAGATCGCCAGCACGACGATCGCGCCGGCCACGCCGAACTCCTCGGCGAATGCCGCGTAGACGTAGTCGGTGGCAACGTCCGGAATGAAGTTCGGGTGGCCGAATCCGTACCCGGTGCCCAGCAGGCCGCCTGCCGCAAGCGAGTAGTAGGCCTGCGACGACTGGTACCCCGCGCCGTGCGGATCGGAGAACGGATTGAACCACACGGCAATCCGCGAGTTGACATACGGATAGTGATGCACAGCCCAGAACGCGCCGAGCGCGAAGAGCAGCGCGCCGAAGAGCACGATGTCCCACCGGCGCGTCGCGACGTAAAGCATCGTGGCGAACGTCGCGAGCAGCAGCGTTGCCATTCCCAAATCGCGCTGCACGACCAGGATCGCCATTGACGCGCCCCAGCCGATGAAGAGCGGTCCAAGATACTTGAGGTTCGCGCGCAGCGACCACAGCTTCGCCTTGGCGATCACGTCGGCCGTTTCGGCGAGATACGCGGCGAGAAAGAGCACGATGAAGAGCTTGATCAGTTCGATCGGCTCGTACTGGATCGGTCCGACTTTAATCCATAAACGCGCGCCGTTGATCTCCTGGCCGAAGAGGATCAGGAGTAAGAAGAGTACGAGCGAGGCCACGACCCAGAGGTATTTGAACGCGGCGAACCTCCGGAAGTGCGTGAACGCCGGCCCCCCGATCATCGCCAGCCCCAGCGAGACGAGCACCCATAGCTGCTGGCGCGCCGCAAGAGCCGGCGCAAGCCGCGCAACCATCGCGAGGCCGAGCGCCGAGAGCACGACGGCGAGCGCCGGCATCACGTCGTCACGCAGGCTCGACGACGGCTGCCAGAACACCCACGCGATCGCCAGCGCCGCCAGCAGCGCGAGCATCCACGGCGGCCCGATCGTGTGGGGCGGAGCGTAGGAGAGTATTAGGGCGGCAACGGCCAGCGCGCCGGCCATCGGCGCGAACCGGCGGACGGTTGCGGCGATCAGTGTGCGAGGACCGCCGCTGCGAGAAACCCGATCAGCGCCAAGATCCGCAGCGCCAGCGGCCCAAATCTCACTCGGCGGCGAGCGCCGCCGCGCGGCTCCCCGAGCGCGCCGTCTTCTTCGAAACGTGCGACGAGAACATGCTCGGCGGGTTCGCTTTCGTCCAAGCGCTGCAGCAGCGCGCGCAGTTGGAGTTCGCTCGAGACCCGGCGCCCGATCAGGACGATCGCGTCCCCGGGCGCAAGACGCGCGTTCGATACGCTGACGTCGAGCGCCGGCGCCGTCGCAAAGGCGCGCGCCAGTACCGGGATCTGCGGATCGTCGAGCCCGTCGTCGGCGCAGAGCGGGATGATTTCCCCGTCGCGCACCAGATATGCCGCGGTCGCGCCCGCGTGAATCACATAGGCGTAGCGCTGCACGACGATAACGGCCGTTACCGAGGCCGCCGCCGTGACGTAATCGTCATTACTGGCGGTACAAGAGTAGAGTGCGCTGTTGACGCGGCCCATGATCGCCAGCATTGCCGTCGCCGCCGCCTGCGGACGATCGATTGCCCGGCGAAAGCGGGGGCTGCGCATCCGGCGCTGACACTCCAGCCTCAGGCGAGAGAGTAACGCGGTCTCGGTCGGGGCGCCGCCGATCTGTCCGAAGCCCCGTGCCACGGCGAGCAGCCAGGTTCCCGGCCCGAGCTGCAGGCTCAGACACGAGGTCCGGTCACCGCGGATCGCTAGCGTCATGCCGGCCGCACCGAGGTCACCAGCATGCGGGTCGTTCCGACGTCGATCTCGTCGCCTTCGCGCACCTCAATTGCCTCGCCGATCCGGCGTCCGTTGAGAAAGGTGCCGTTGCGGCTCTTGCAATCCTCGACGTAGACCGCCCCGTCGTGGCTGGAGAAACGCGCGTGCCGCCGGCTGACCTCCGGATCCCCAAGCGAGATCCCGGCGTCTTTCGCGCGCCCGACGTAGAAGGGCGGACGCCCCCGTACGGGCCGCCGCGCCTGCCGTTCGATGATATCGAACTCGAGCTGCATCGGTGAGATGCTGCCGATCTCGATCGCCCCGCGCAGGCGCGGCCGCGCAGCCAGGACCGCCACGACGGCGAGCGCCGCCGTTATCTCGAGCGATCCAATCCGCGGATTCACGCGCTTTCAAATCTCATTCGGGTATTTCCAAATCGCAGCTCGTCTCCATCCCGCAGCGATTCGACCCGGACCCGCCGTCCGTTGACGTAGGTTCCGTTGGTCGAATCGAGATCGCGCACGACCGGCTCGCCCGCATCGAACTCAACAATGGCATGCGCTCGAGAAACGCTCGGGTCGAGCAGAACGATTTCGCCCTCATCGCCGCGTCCGACGCGAGTCGTCCCCGTAATAGAGTATACCCCATCGACGGGTAGCCCTTTGATCATTCGCAGCGCAAACTGGGCGCTTGCTCTGGCGGCGTCGCCCACCTCAATTGCGATCGCGCCGAGCGGCACGCTCGGGCGCGCGAACATCGTCACACGTGGCTCGCCGTCGACGAAGGCGACGCCCACCTTCGCCGCGAGATCCCTCAGGAGGTCGATCCAGGCCTCTTCGAGATATTCGCGGTGTTCCTCGAGGCGCTCGAAGTCCGCGGCGCTCACGTAGACGGCGTAGACCGAGGGCGCGCTGGGCCGGCCGTCTTCGTCGCGCGTCTGCGCCTCCATCGTCGCGACGAGCTTGCGCGCGATCTGCGCGGGCTCGACGTCGCTCGGGAAGCTCTTGGCGAACGTCCGCTCGATAAACTGCGCGCACGCTTGTTCGATGCGCTCGAAGAAGCTCACGGACGACGCTCTAAGCGGGCGATGTAAAAGCCGTCGCGACCGTGCAGGCCGGGAGGCACGAGAACGTCTCCAGCCTCCGTCAGCAGCCCCTCGTAGGCCGCCGGGATCAGGCCGCGCTCGAAGTTCTCTCGCGCCAAAAACCAATCTATCACTTCCGTCGTCTCGCGCGGGTCGACCGAACAGACCGCATAGACTAACGCGCCGCCGGGATAAACGTGACGCGCGGTCCGTTCGAGCAGCGCCCGCTGCGTGGACGCAAGGCGTTCGCCGTCGGTGTGCTGCTTCTTCCAGCGCGCCTCCGGTTGCCGCCCGACGATGCCGGTGCCCGAGCAGGGAGCGTCGATGAGCGCCCGTTCGAAAAGCCGGCCGGGCGGCAGCACCGCTTGCGTCGCATCGCCGGTGACGATCGCCGCGACCACCTGCGCCTGCTCGAGCCGCTCTCCGAGGAGCGCGGCTTTGCGTTCGTCGCGCTCGATGCAGAAAAGCGTGCCTTGCCGCTGCAGACGGCCGCCGATCTGCAGCGCCTTGTTGCCGCGCCCGCTGCACACGTCGAGGATCGCCTCGCCCACCTGCGGGTTCAGAATATCCACCGGCATCGCCGAGCTCTCCGACTGCGGCCACCAGCGCCCATCGCCTCCCAACTCGCCCACGCGTCCCCGCTCGAGCAGCAGTGCGTCGGCAACGATGGGCGAGGGAGCGGTCTCGACACCGGCTTCGCGTAGCGCCGCGGCAGCCTCGTACGCATTGCCGCGCAGCGGGTTCACAACGATCGCGCCCTTTGCGGGCTCGTCGACCGCGGCGCAGATCTCTTCGAGGCGCGCTCCGAAGAGGCCGCGCCACTGGCGCACCAGCCACGTCGGCAACGAGTAGCGCGTCGCGAGGTACTCGTCTTCGCTTTCGAACGCGTCGCGCTGCGGTGCGGCGGGGCGATCGCGTAAAAAGCCTCGGAGCACCGCGTTGACGAGATTCGCGAGCCCCCGATGGCCGAAACGTTTCGCCAGGTTGACGAACTCGAAGACCGTTGCGTACTCGTCGGCCCGCGTATAGACGAGTTCGTAGATCGCCAGCCGCAGTATCTCGTGGATGACCGCCGGTATCGTCTTGACGCGCCCCGCCAAATAGAAATCCAGCGCGCGGCGCATTTTGATCGCACCGTACGCCAGCTCCGCCGCGAAGGCGACGTCGCGTTCGTGTAGACCGGCGCGGCGCACGCGATAGTCGAAGGCGGCGTGCGCCGTGCGCGCCGCTCCCGAATCCGCAAAGACGTCGAGCACGACGCGCAACGCCAGTTCACGCGCGCTCACTGCGGCCCCGCATGTAGGCTTCGCCGGTCATTCGTCCGCGATTCGGCGCGATCAGCTCGTCGATGACGAGCCGGCCCGTCTCGTCGACGTGCGCGCGCAGAATCTTGACGCTCTCGCCGTCGATCTCCGCCCGAGCGGCGGGCTGCGGTGAATAAGCGCGCACGGTGCGCGCGATTCGCTCCGGGGCCCAGTTCCAATCGATGCGCAGATCCTCGCGGGCGATGAGTCGAGTGAGCGTCGCCTCACCGTTTTGCGGCGTCGCGCGCAACTCGCCGCGCTCCGCCGCCTCCAGCGCCTCGCGGAGAAGATCGGCGCCGGTCTGCGCGAGGCTATCGTGCAGCTCGCCGTAGGTTTCATCCGGTCCGAGACCGACCGCTCGCGCGGCGACGACGTCGCCGGTATCCAGGCCGGCATCCATCAGCATGATCGAAACGCCGGTCGTTTGCTCCCCGTGAAGAATCGCGCTCTGAATCGGCGTTGCGCCGCGGTATTTCGGCAGCAGCGACGGGTGCACGTTGAGCGCGCCCAGACGCGGCAGCGCGAGCAGCTCGGCGGGCAGAATGCGCCCGTACGACACTAATACGAACAGATCGAAGTTTTCGCCGGCGATCTCCGCCGCAAAGGCCCGCAAGCGCACCGGTTCGTACACGCGCAACCCGAGCTCGAGCGCCGCGGCTTTGACCGGACTGGGCGCGAGGTGATGCCCGCGGCCGGCCGGCCGGTCAGGCTGGGTAACGACCGCGCACGGCGTTCGTTGCGCGACGGCGCGCAGGCTCGGCACTGCAAAGGCGCTCGTGCCGAAGAACAGCGTCTTCAAGCCTCTGCGGCTTCTTTCTCCTCTTCGCTGACGGCCTCGCGCAGGTTGGCGGCTCGATCGATGTAGAGTGCGCCGTTGAGATGATCGACTTCGTGCTGAATGCACTGCGCGAGTAGGCCGTCGCCCTCGATTCGGATCTTCTCCCCGTTGCGATCCAGACCGCTGACCGCGGCATGCTTGAAACGCACGATCTCACCAACCATCCCCGGCACCGAGAGGCAGCCTTCGCGAAGCTCGACCTCTTCGCTCATGACCTCGATCTTCGGATTGATCACGACCATCGGCTCGTGCTCGTCATCGTGCACGTCCATCACGAAAAGGCGCTTGGAGACGTTGACTTGCGGCGCGGCCAGACCGACGCCCGGTGCGGCGTACATCGTTTCGAACATGTCGTCGATGAGCTGCTGAAAGAGCGGGTCCCCGATCTCTTTGGGCGAGACTCTCTTGGCGACTTTGCGCAGCGTCGGGTGGCCTTCGCTTAAGATTTCGCGGACATAGGGCATCGCGGGCGGCTATTCGCGGTAAAAGCCGCCCGCTACTCCGGCACGTCCACAGACGCGCGCCCTATTTTTTCGTCCGGAAGGAGCTCACGAGAAGGTGCGGAGTGCATCCGGTTCCGCCATCGTTCCAGAACAGGCTGACGGCCTGATCGGGACCGATGAAGTACCCCGATCCGTACGGACCTCCGATCGGCGTTGCGTAGTAGATCGGCTTGGAGTAGGACGGCGTCGCATGCGGCGTTGGGATCTGCGACTCGCTGATTCCGGTGAACGGCCCGGTAAAGGTCTGGCCGCCGTTGGCTTGCACCAACAGAAAGTTGAACGCATTGCTCGGCGGGAGTTGACCCTTCGTTGAGACGTAAATGTTCCCTAAGCCCGGCGGTGCGTTCCTCGAGTTCGGGATGGGATAGAGCACCTCGAGTTTGTTCGAGCTGGGAGGACCACCGCAGTTCGATCCGGTTCCCGGAGGCGGGGTGTTGATGCTGTTTGCGCCATTGCACGCGGTCAGGACGGCGGCAATAGTTAGAAAGACGAGACCCGTGAGCGGCTGTTTCATGGATACACAATCCGCCCCGCGCCGGTCGGACCCTTCCTGGGCTAATGGGAATTCTCTTAGAGAATGTACCCGGAGAGGTCGGCGTTCTCGACGACGTCGGCCAAGCGCTTGCGCACGTACTCGCTATCGACCACTACCGTACCGCCCTCTTCGGGCGCCTCGAAGCTGACGTCCTCGAGCATCCGCTCCAGAACCGTGTGCAGGCGCCGGGCGCCGATATTCTCCGTCTGCTCGTTGACCCGCATCGCAAAGTTGGCGAGCTGTTCGATCGCGTCGTCCCGGAACTCCAGCGAGACGCCGTCGGTAGCGAGCAGTGCCTTGTATTGTTCCACCAGTGCGTTTTTCGGCTGCGTCAGAATCGTCTTGAAGTCGGCCGCCGTCAGGGAATCCAGCTCGACCCGAATCGGCAGGCGCCCCTGCAGCTCCGGAATGAGATCCGAAGGCTTGCTCATGTGAAACGCGCCCGCCGCGATGAAGAGCACGTGATCGGTTTTGATCGGACCGTGCTTGGTATTGACCGTCGAACCTTCGACGATCGGCAGAATGTCGCGCTGGACGCCCTCGCGCGAAACATCGGGACCGCCGCGCTGCTGCGAACCGGCGGCAACCTTGTCGATCTCGTCGATGAAGATGATGCCGTCCTCCGAGGCGCGCCGCAGCGCCTCGCGTTTGACGGCGTCGCTATCGATCAGCTTTGCCGCCTCCTCCTGCTCGAAGATGCGCAGCGCTTCCGCAACGGTCACGCGCTTCTTCGTGCGCCGCTTCGGAAGGATGCCGCCGAGCATCTCGCCGATGTCGCCGCCCTGATCCATCCCGCCGCCGATCACGCCGATCGGCAGGCTCGGGGTCTCTTCGACTTCGATCTCGATCAGCCGGACGTTGTAGAAGCCGCGCTCGATCTCGCCGCGCGTCTGATCGCGCACGCGCTGGGCGTCGGCGGAGAGCGTGGCGCCCGCACCCGGCGGTTGCTGCTGCGCGTAGTTGCTGCCGAAGATCGAGCCGAGCGCCGCTCCGAGCGGACCACCTCCCGTCGAGCTTCCCGGCGGCCGCGACTCGGGGTGCAGCACGTCGATTACGCGTTCTACCGCGTGATGTGCCGCCATGTCGCGAACCTCGTCGCGCCGTTCGTCGGTGACCGTGCGAATTGCCGCCTCCACCAAATCGCGGACCATCGATTCGACGTCGCGCCCGACGTAGCCGACCTCCGTATACTTCGTTGCCTCGACCTTTATGAACGGCGCGCCGACGAGTGCGGCGAGACGGCGCGCGATCTCGGTCTTGCCGACGCCGGTCGGTCCGATCATGAGGATGTTCTTCGGTGTGATCTCTTCGCGCAGATCTTCCCTCGCGCGCGCCCGGCGATAGCGATTGCGCAGCGCGATCGCAACCGCTCGCTTTGCCTTCCCTTGGCCGACGATGTACTTGTCGAGCTCGGCGACGATCTGGCGAGGCGTCAGCGTCGCGGGATCGAGTGTCGTCGCAAGCATGCCCGTCATGGGAGCGTCTCCACGGTGATGTCGGAGTTTGTGTAAATGCAGATTTCCGAGGCGATCTCGAGCCCTTTGCGCGCGATCTCGGCCGCGGAGAGCTCGGTATTACGCAGCAGCGCCGAGCCGGCCGCCTGCGCGTATGGACCGCCGCTGCCGATCGCCGCGATGCCTTCGTCGGGCTCGATGACGTCGCCGGTCCCGGAGAGCAGGAATAGGTGCTCCGGATTTCCGACGATCATCAGCGCCTCGAGACGCCGCAGCGCGCGGTCTTGTCGCCAGTCTTTTGCGAGCTCGACGGCCGCTCGCGTGATGTCTTTGAACTCCGCGAACTTGCCCTCGAACTTTTCGAGCAGCGTGATCCCGTCGGCGGCCGAGCCGGCAAAGCCGGCGAGCACCTTGCCCCCGCTGACCTTGCGCACCTTGCGCGCACCGTGCTTCACGATCGTCTTGTCGAGCGTAACTTGGCCGTCTCCGGCGATCGCGAGCTTGCCGTCGCGCCGTACGGCTAGAATCGTGGTGGATCGTATCATTAGCTTCTGTCAGTACCCCGCGGGCGCCGCGACGGTTTCAGCCGCGAAGCGTTCGATCGCCTCGAGCGCGCGTTGCGCCATCATCCGGCGCCGCTCTCGCTTACCCAGCCTCTTCCCAGTCTCATCGGCAGGGAACGCCCCCCACGTTACGTTCGAGGGCTGAAAATCGGGGCTATGCCGGTTCTGCAAGTGCGCGACGACCGCACCGAAGGCCGTCTCCCGCGGGAACTCCACCGGGGGTAAACCGAGGATCTGGCGCGCCGCCGCGATACCGGTCATCGCGCCGCAAGCGGCCGCTTCGACGTACCCTTCGGCTCCGGTGATCTGCCCGGCAAAATAGAGCGCGCGCGTTCCGTTGCAGCGCAGGCGTTCGTCGAGCAGACGCGGCGAGTCGATGAACGTATTGCGGTGCATCACGCCCAGGCGCAGCCACTCCGCATTTGCTAAACCCGGGAGCCTTCCGAACGCCTCGCGCTGCGCGGGCCACGCAAGCCGCGTCTGAAAGCCGACGAGATTGTAGGCCGTCCCTTCGGCATTCTCTTTGCGCAACTGCACGACGGCGTAGGGCGCCCGGCCGGTGCGCGGATCGCGCAGCCCGACGGGTTTGAGGGGGCCGAAGCGCAGCACCTCGTCGCCGCGGTCGGCCATCTCTTCGATCGGCAGGCAGCCCTCAAAATAGCGCGTCTCCTCAAAACTCTTCGCCGCGTGCCGCTCGAGCGTGCGAAGATCCGCCAGCAGCTGTGCGTACTGCGCGCGATCCAACGGGATGTTGAGGTAATCGTCACCCTGTCCCGAGCCGGTCGCTGGGCCCTTGTCGTAGCGCGACTGCCGGAACATCGGCGTTTCGTCGAGCGAATCGGCCGCGACGATCGGCGATGCCGCGTCGTAGTAATGCAGCCGGCCGCCGCCGAGCAACGCATCCAAGCTCGCCAAGAACTCTTCGCTCGGCAGTGGACCGCACGCGACGATCGCCGGTCGGTCGACCGGAATCGCGTTTAACTCTTCGCGCCGCAGCGTGATGCGCGACTCGCCCTCGATGCGCGCCTCCACCGCTTCGGCGAAGCGCGCCCGATCCACGGCGAGCGCGCCGCCTGCCGGCACGGCATTCTCGCGCGCCGCGATTACTATCAGCGAACCAATCCGGGCCAGTTCTTCTTTGAGCAAGCCCACGGCGTTCTCCAACGCGGCGCCGCGAAGCGAGTTGCTGCAGACCAGCTCCGCGAGTGCGCCGGTCCTGTGCGCGGGGCCGCTGCGCTGAGGCCGCATCTCGTAGAGGTCGACCTCAACGCCGAGCCGCGCGGCCTGCCACGCCGCCTCACACCCGGCGAGCCCGCCGCCGATAACCGTCAACCGCTCCATTTCAGGGAACTATTCTACGGAAAGCGACGCGCCAACGCCTAGACGAGCGCAGGTTCTTCCTTAACCTCATGCTGCCGGTCGGCCGCGCATTCGAGCTGGGTAACCCCGCCGCGCCGCGTTTTCGAGACGACGTAGGAGTTGCAGACCGGACAGCGCTGCGAAACGACGGCGTCCCACGAAATGAAATCGCACTTCGGATAGGTCGCGCAGCCGTAGAACGTGCGGCCTTTCTTCGAGCGCCGCTCCACGATCGCGCCGCCGCACTTGGGACAGGCGACACCGGTCTCTTTGACGATCGGCTTTGCCGTCTTGCATTCGGGGTATCCGGTGCACGAGATGAAGCGCCCGAACCGCCCGGTCTTGATGACCATGGGCCGGCCGCAGTTCGGGCAGATCTCGTCGGTCGGTTCGTCGCGCAGTTCTAGGCGCGGCAGGCGTTTCTCGGCCTCCTGGAGCTCGGTCTCGAAAGGACCGTAGAAGCGGCGCAAAAGCGCGACCCAATCCTCGTGCCCCTCGGCGACTTTGTCGAGATCGCCCTCCATCTGCGCGGTGAACTTGAGGTTGAGGATCTTCGGGAAATGCTCGACGAGCAGATCGTTGACGGCCGCGCCGATCTCGGTGGGCGTGAAGCGCCGCTCTTGCTGCGTCACGTAACCGCGGGCTTGGATCGTTTCGACGATCGTCGAGTAGGTGGACGGCCGGCCGATGCCGTTATCTTCGAGCGCCTTGACGAGTGCGGCCTCGGAATAGCGCGGCGGAGGCTCGGTGAAGTGCTGCTTCGGCTCGAGCTTGCGGCAATCGAGTGTCTCACCTTCGTGCACTTCGGGCAACCGGACGCGTCCCTTGCCGGTGCTCTCCTCGTCTTTGCCTTCCTCATAGACGCGGGTGAAGCCGGCAAAGCGCATCACCGTTCCGGTGGCGCGGAATCCATACTCGTTCGCGCTGACGTCGACGATCGTTTGGTCGAACACCGCCGCCGACATCTGCGAAGCGACGAAACGCTCCCAGATCATCGTATAAAGCCGCAGATCGTCGCGCTTGAGCACGTGAGCCAAGCTCGCCGGCGTCCGGTGAATCGCGGTTGGCCGGATCGCTTCGTGCGCGTCTTGGGCACCCTCGCGGACCCGATGGACGCGCCCGCCATGGAATGCTTCACCGTACTCCGAGACGATGAATTCGCGCGCCGAATCGCGCGCCGAATCGCTGATCCGGGTCGAGTCGGTACGCATGTAGGTGATCAAGCCGACGGTGCCGTCGCTGCCCCCGAGGTCGAGCCCCTCGTAGAGGCTCTGTGCCACTTGCATCGCCCGCCGCACCCGCATCCGCAGCTTGCGCGAGGCCTCTTGCTGGAGCGTCGAAGTCGTGAATGGCGCCGGAGCCTGGCGGCGCACCTCGCGCTTCTTGATGCCGGCGATGCGATAGGCGGCGCCGTCGAGCGCTCGCAGGACGTTCTCGGTCTCCCCCTGCGTACGGAGCTCGAGTTTCTCACCGCGGTGCGAGACGAGGTCGGCGGAAAACGGCATCGCGGGATCGCTCTCGCCGGCGAGCAGCGCCGTGATGCTCCAGTATTCCTTAGGTACGAAGGCCGCGATCTCGCGCTCGCGATCGACGATCAGCTTGACGGCGACCGATTGCACGCGCCCGGCCGAGAGCCCGCCGCGCACCTTCGCCCACAGCAGCGGCGAGATTTTGTAGCCGACCAGGCGGTCGAGAATTCGCCGCGCCTGCTGAGCGTTGACGCGGTCGAGGTCGATGTGGTGCGGATCTTTGAGCGCCGCCATCGCCGCCTCTTTGGTGATCTCGTGGAGCTCGATTCGCTTGGGATCGGGGAGCTTCAACAGCTCCGCCAGATGCCAGGCTATCGCTTCGCCTTCGCGGTCGGGGTCGGTCGCAAGATAGACGTCGCTCGCGCTCTTTACGGCCCCGCGCAACTCCTTGATGATCTCGCCTTTGCCCTTGATCGTCAGGTAGCGGGGCGCGAAGTCGTTCTCCACGTCGACGCCCAGCGTACTCTTCGGAAGATCGCGCACGTGCCCCACTGAGGCCTTCACCGCGTAACGCGCGGGAAGAAACTTCTTGATCGTCCGGGCCTTTGTCGGCGACTCGACGATGATGAGGGGCTTTTTCACGGGCCTTAGTATACCGCCGGGGTCAAGGCCTCGCAAATTTCAGCCGTTTTTCGTCGTCCGTTGTCGAGCGCGGTTTTCACGCGCGCACGCGAATTTGCATGATTCGGAAAAATCCTCTATGATGCGTGCAAAGCGCTTGGAAAAAAAGCGCTGTCCACTAACGCTTATCGTCCCCGGGGACGAGGAGGAATGAATGGACTCCGATTCCACAATGAACGGCATGGAGCCGGCCGTTGCAGCCGCCGTTAAGAAAGTAACGCGGCGTCGCAAGAAAACCGCCGGCAGAGCCGCCGTTAAGAAGGCGATCGTTGGAGCGATAATTCGCAAGGCGGTTCGCAAGAGAATACGCCGGAAGCTGGTCCGTAAGGCGATCGTCCGGAAAGCCGTTCGCAAGAAAGTCCGCCGGAAAGTCGCCCGTAAGGTGATACGCCGGAAAGTAGCCCGTAAGGTGATACGCCGCAAGGTGGCCCGCAAGGCGGTGCGCCGCAAGGTGGCCCGCAAGGCGGTGCGCCGGAAGGTGGCCCGCAAGGCCGTGCGCCGGAAGGTGGCCCGCAAGGTGGTACGCCGGAAGGTAGCTCGCAAGGTCGTACGCCGCAAAGTGGCCCGCAAAGTCGCCAAGAACGGGCGCCGCAAGAAGTAGCACCGGGATATCGCGCGATATCGAAGACGGGCGGCCGCGTAGAGCGGCCGCCCGTTTTTATTCGATTTTTTTTTATGGAAGCGAGACGAGCTCGGGCGCTTTGCCGCCGTGCTCCTCGACCCAGTGGCACGCGGCAAAATGCCCCGGCGCGTACTCCCGCAACGGCGGCTCCTCGATCTTGCAGCGCTCGAACGCGACCGGGCAACGCGTGTGAAAACGGCATCCGGGCGGCGGGCTGACCGGCGACGGGATATCACCCGTCAGGACGATGCGTTTGCGCCGCTTTTCGAGCACCGGATCGGGAATTGGAATCGCCGAGAGCAGCGCCTGAGTGTACGGATGCATCGGCCGCTCGTAGAGGGCGTCGCGGTCGGCCAGCTCGACGATTTTGCCGACGTACATCACGGCGACCCGCGTCGAGATATGCCGCACGACCGAGAGGTCGTGCGCGATGAACAGGTAGGTCAGCTTGAGTTTTTTCTGGAGATCCTCGAGCAAGTTGATGATCTGCGCCTGAATCGAAACGTCGAGCGCCGAGACCGGCTCGTCGCAGACGATGAAGCGCGGGTCGACGGCAAGCGCGCGCGCGACCCCGACGCGCTGGCGCTGCCCACCGGAGAACTCGTGCGGATAGCGATTTGCGTGGTACGGCTGAAGCCCGACCAGCGAGAGGAGCTCGTGCACGCGCTCCTCGACCCCTTTACCCGACGCGATCCCGTGAATCCGCACCGGCTCGGCAATGATCTCGCCGATCGACATCCGCGGATTGAGCGAAGCGTAAGGATCCTGGAAGATGATCTGGATCGAGCGGCGCAGCCGGCGGATCTCGTTGCGGTTCATCGCCAGGACGTCGCGATTCTCGAAGATGATCTCGCCCTTCGTCGCCGGCAGAAGCCGCAAGAGCAGCCGCCCGATCGTCGTCTTGCCGGAGCCGGATTCGCCGACCAACCCAAGCGTCTCGCCTTCCTCGATCCGAAAACTGACGCCGTCGACCGCGCGCACGTCGGCGACGTGGCGCGACATCAATCCGGCGTGGATCGGGAAGTACTTGAAGAGATCCTTGACCTCGACGAGCGAGCCGTCGTTCACGGGCCGGCCGCCGGAATCGTGGGAAGGTCGCGCTGGCTTTCGGGCCGCTGGTCGTGCGCCCGTTCGTCGTACAGGAAGCATCGTGCCACGTGCCCGCTCCCGAAATCGTAGAGAGGAACCGGCTCGGCGCAGATCGGCATGCGGTAGGCGCAGCGCGGAGCGAACGCGCAGCCCGGGGGCAAGCTCAAGAGATTGGGGGGTTGTCCGGCGATCGGAACCAGACGCTTGTTCTGATCGAGTCTCGGCAGAGACGAGAGCAGGCCTTGCGTATACGGCATGCGCGGCTCGGCAAAGATCTGCTCGGCATTGCCGTACTCGACCATATTTCCGCCGTACATCACGAGCACGTTCCGGCAGAACTCCGCGACGACGCCGAGGTCGTGCGTAATTAGGATGATGGCCGCACCGGTCTCGCGCTGGAGCTCGTCCATCAGTTCGAGAACCTGGGCCTGGATCGTCACGTCGAGCGCGGTCGTCGGCTCGTCGGCGATGAGCAGCTCCGGATTGCACGAGAGGGCCATCGCGATCATCACGCGTTGGCGCATCCCGCCCGAGAACTGATGCGGATAGTCGCCGAGCCGTTTTTCGGGCAGCGGAATGCGGACCCTTCGCAGCATGTCGATGGCCCGGTCGCGAGCTTCGCGCTTGTCGACGCCCATGTGGAGGCGCACGGCTTCGGCGATCTGCTCGCCGATCGTAAGCACCGGGTTGAGCGAGGTCATGGGATCTTGGAAGATCATTGCGATCCGCCGGCCGCGAATCGCGCGCATCTCCGCTTCGCTCTTAGCCGGGATGCTTTCGCCGTGCAGAGCGATGCGATCGGCGGTGACGGTCGCGGTGCGCGGCAAGAGCCGCATGATCGAGAGCGCCGTCACGGATTTTCCGGAGCCGGATTCGCCGACGATGCCGAGCGTCTCGCCGGCTTCGAGCGAGAACGAGAGACCGTTTACTGCGGTTACGGGGCCGTCTTCGGTGCGAAAAGTCGTCCGAAGGTTGCGGACCTCGAGCAGTTGCGCGGGGTCGCTTATGGCCTCAAATTCCGGTCAGCGAGAGAAAGAAGGCGACGACCACGAACGTCACCGCGGCGACGCCGGTCCATCGCTTGAGCTGCTCGTCGGCACCAAGCCGCCCGCGATAGGCCGACTCGACGCGTCCGCCGATGGTGCCGGTCAGACCCTCTTGCTTGGTCGTCTGAACCGCCAGCAGCGCGATCATCGCGATCGCGGCGACGATGAAGATGCCGGCCAACGTATGCGTCAGCCACGGCGCATGCATCGCGATCGGGGTCTGCTGGATCGGTTCGGGCGCCGGAACGGGAACGTTCGGCGGTACCGCCCCCCTGGGCAAGGTCGGAGCCGCGGCCGATGGTAAGGCCTTGGCGGCCGCAGTCGCGGCGAGGAGCACTAAATTCAATGGACGGTTCTCTTCCTTAATATCGGGATTGCGGCATCTTCTCTACGACCGCAGGCCTCGGGCGGCCTGCACGAGTAGGCAAGCCGCAGTGCCGGAATCCGAGAGCCGCGCCGACCACGTCTCAGCCGTCGTTCCGATCAAAAACCGGCGCGTCTGGCGCGATTTGGCGCGGATTCTGTCGACGATCTTCAACCCATTTCTGACGGCCCTGGCGCTCTTCGTGATACTCGCCCACATTGGTGCGAAGGATACGCTGGACTTCTGGCGCCTGCTCTTCGTCTCGACCTTCTTCCTCTCGATCGGGCCGATGCTCTACGTCTTTTGGCTCTACGCGACCGATCGCATCTCCGATCTCGACATGTCGGTGCGCGCCGAACGGGAGCTGGTCTTCAGCGCCTTCGTCGTCCTCGACGTACTCGGCGCAATCGCACTCTGGATATTGCACGCGCCGCGGCTGATGATCGCCGCGATGCTCGGCTATCTCGTCTCGACCCTGATCGTGCAGTACATCACCCGCTACTGGAAGATCAGCACGCACGCGATCGGCATTACGGCGCCGCTCGCGGCGCTGACGATGATCTACGGGCGCCAGCCGCTTCCGTTTCTGGTGCTGATCCCCATGGTCTGCTGGGCGCGCGTCTACCTCAAAGCGCACACGATCATGCAGGTCGTCGCGGGCGCAGCGCTGGCGATCGGCACGACCGCGTTCTTCTTCTCATTGTTCCACGTCGGCTTGCTCTCGCTCAAATAGCGCTCAACATTGTGTGTCATCCTGAGCCTGTCGAAGGGCGCGCCAGGCTGTGCACCGACGACGCGTGGCTTGAAGGGTTTCTCGCCGAATTTTGGGGCGGCCCCGAGCTGATCGTGCGCGGGGTCGCGGTCGACGTGCGCAAGATGCCCGCCTTGGTCGCCGGCGAGCGCGAGGGCGTCGCGATTTTTAGCGACACGCCTCCGGCCGAGCTTTTGCTGCTTGCGGCCTTGCGAGAAGGGCGCGGCATCGGCACGGCGTTGCTCGAAGCCGTGATCGCGAACCTGCGCGAACGCGGCGCGACCGAGCTGCGAGTGATGACGACCAACGATAATCTGCGCGCGCTGCGCTTCTACCAGCGCCGAGGTTTTCCGCTTAAAGGAACTTCGGCCGGGAGCCGTCGACGAAGCACGGCGGTTGAAGCCGCAAATCCCGCTCGGCGGCGCGGAAGGCATCCCGATGCGAGAGGAAATCGAGCTTATCGCTTCGCTGTGATGCGCGCGACGTTGCGCAGGAACGTCGCCTCGTCGCCGCTGGTGAGGTATTCCGTCGTGCCCTTGCCGTTTGCGCGTTCCCCGAGAAGTTCGGCCGCGCGCTCCGCCTGCACGATCGCTGGGTCGATCAGCTCGACGCCGTCTCCGAGAACGGCGCGGAAGTGCCGCTCGAGCACCGGATAGTGCGTACAGCCGAAGACCAGCGCGTCGAGGTCGTGCGGGAGGTGCGAACAGACCTCGGCGACCGCCGCTCGCGCTTCGTCGCCGTCGACGTTGCCCGCTTCGACGAGCGGAACGAGCGCCGGTGCCGGCACTTCGACGACGTCGATCCCGCCGACTCGAGCGCGAATCGTGCGCCCGTAGGAACCCGCACCAACCGTCGCAGCCGTCGCGACGACGCCCGCGCGACGGAAGCCGGCGCGCTGCACCGTCATCGCCGCCGACTCGATGAGGTCGACGATTGGCGCGCGGCTGTTCGGCCAGCCATAGCGCTCCGCCACCGCGCACGAGGTATTGCAAGCCGTGACGATTGCGTCGACGCCTCGCGCGTCGAGCCGCTGGAGGTTGGCCGCGACGAGTTCGAGCAGCTCGGCGTGCGTGCGATCGCCGTACGGCACGTTCGCCTGATCGGCAAAAAAGACGACGTCGACGGAGGGCATCCGCTCGCGCACGCGTGCGAGAACCGTGAGCCCGCCGAGGCCCGAATCGAAGAGCCCGATCACGCCGAGGCTTTTACTGCGCGGGCTGGCCCGTAACGGGATACTCGCGAGCGTACTGCCCGATCCCGTCGGCGATCTCTTGAGCAACTTTCTGCCGCCACGCCGGCGATGTCAACAGCGCGTAGTCGCTGGGGTTACTGAGGAACGCCGTCTCGACGAGCGCCGCCGGCATCTTCGCGTGCAGCGTCACGTAGAGGTGGCTCTTGACGATGCCGTCGTCCTTCGTGCCGTCGGCGGAGAGATGGCGCTCGATCGCGCGCGCCAGCGCGACGTCGTCCGGCTTCGAGATGTAGGTCGTCGTACCGTACGGCCCGGAGTTGATGAACGCGTTGACGTGAATGCTGATGAACATCCGCGCGCCGGCCTTATTGGCAACGTCGTCCCTCGCCTGAAGTTCGTCGCGCGCGCTGTCGTTGGGCTGGTAAACGTCGACGTCGGTTTCGCGCGTCATCTTGACCTGCCAGCCCTGCGCGACCAGCAGATCGCGTAAGCGCTTGGCCATGTCGAGCGTGAGCTGCGCCTCCGAGACGCCGCCGTGCATCGTGCCGATGTCGCTGCCGCCGTGCCCCGGATCGATGACGATCAGCCGCGGATTATTCGGAACGTAGTTGCTGCGCGGGCCGAATTTCCAGCCGCTCGAATCGGTGCCGTCCGCGCCGCTCGAGGCCGTCTCGTCCAGGGGCGCGGGCGTTACGGCCGGCCCGGCCGCCGCCGCTGCGACGACGCCGCCTACCGTGCCGCTTCCGGAGCGCGGCTCGTCGGAGACATCCTGCACGCCGATCGTAACCGCGAGCCCAGTCGCCGACGGCGTTAGCGTCATATCTTTGGGACCGGCGAGCGAGAGCGCGATACGCACCGTCGTCGGGTCCACCTGCCGAACGCGCATCGACTGCAGCGGGCCCGGCTCGCTCTGCTCGATCGGCGTGCCCTGCAACTGCGAATTCTTGATGTCGACCCAGAAGCGATTGTCGGGCTCGCGCAGACGATGCCACTCGTAGCCGGCGTCCCCGCTGACCGCGATCGTTACATTGATGCCGTCGTTGCTCTGTTGCACGGTTACGCCGGTCACTTGCGCGGGGCCCTGCGTCCCAGGCTCGGGCGTCGGCGACGCGCCGACCGCGTACGACGGCGGTGCCGGCGCCGGGGCCGCGTTTGCCGCGATCGCCCCGTCGATCGTCAGCAGCACGTCGTGTCCGCTCGGATTCTGCGGCGCTTGGGCGATCGCGCCGGGTGCCAGCGAAATCGTTACCGTCGTAACCGGCGCACGCACCGTGCCGGAGCTCGCGATCGCAATGCCGCGCACCGCGCCTCCCGGCGGACGGCTGCCGGTCAGAGTCGTTCCGACGCCGTCGAACGCGTAGGAGATCGTCGCAGGCGTCTGTTGCGCGATCCGCGCGTGCAGCACGGCGCCGCCGTGTGCAAGCAGCGTGACCCGCTCGCCTTGCTGGCGCACGTCGAGGCTCGAGAGCTGCGGCTGCAGTATGGCCACGGAACCGTCCTGGCGCAGCGCGAGATCGAGCGAGCGCAGCAGCTCGCGCATCGGCAGATAGGCTTCATCGCCGATCAGAAAAGGGGCGGTGTTCGCCTGGAGCGCGATCGGCCCAACGTCGTACCGGCGATCGCCGATTGCAAAGCTAATGACGACCGGAACCGAGTTGGTCACGAGCACGTAGCGCTCTCCGGGCCGCCAAGTCAGCGCCGCACCGGTAGCGCGCAGCAGCGTAGCCAGGCCCGGGTCGGTGACCCCGATCGCCGGCGCGCCCGACTGGGACGAGACGTGCGTAAAGCGGATCGTTCGTCCTTGGTAGAGGGCCACGACGGCGGAGTCGGCGCGTGCCGGTAGCGGCGGCGAGGCCGCCGCGCACGCGAGCAGCAGCGCCGGCGCGAGCTTAGAAATCCGAGCGGTGAAGCGGCTGATCCAGCTCAATGTGACCTCCAGGCAGCGTCTCGAGGCGGCTTCCCTCGACGAGAATCTGCACGGCGTCGATGCCGCGGATGGCGGTCATCGTGTAGACGAGCGCCTTGAACTCGCCGTTTTCGCCGAACGTGCCGCCGGCTTGCTGTTCGACCTGTTTCGAAAGATCGATCGTTGCGGTCGAGCCGTCGATGCTCGCGCTCAGGACCTGCGTCCCCGGCGGAAAACGAATCGCTTGTATTTCGCTGGGCGGACCAGCGACAGCCTGCACGGCCGCATACCGGGCCGTGTTGTGGAGATGCTCGGCGGCGCTCTCGCCCGGTTCCGGCGGCCGCATCGTGACGCGCATCTGCGCTAACGAGTTTCCGTCGGCCTTGGTGTAGTAGATGCCGAGCGTTTCGGCGGTCTGCGATGCCCGATTGGAGAGTACGTACCACGTGCCGGCGGCGACGACGACCAATAGCACGACGAGAACGAGTAGGCGCGGCAATTTCACGTCGGAAGAGTTACTTCTCGAAGGGCGCCCGAAATACTCCCGTCGAACGCGCTGGCGTTATGAATTGGCTGCAAAAAGCCATCCGCCGCGAGCGCGACGCGCTCGAGCGAGCGCGCCGAAGATTCATTCGCACGCCGACGGAGAAGCGACTGCACGACGTGCGCACCGCCGGCCGGCGCTTCCGCTCGCTGCTCGAAGACGTCGCCGATCTCGTGCCCGCGCGCAAGCTGCTCGCGCGCGTCAAACGCGCCGCGGCGGCAACCGATGCCGCCCGCGACGCCTCGATCGCGCTTCGCCTGCTCGACGCCGCCGTCGACGAGGGCGAGCGGCAGAACGCCTCGTGGCTCTTCGCGCAGCTTCGGCAGCGCGAGGCCGAAGCGACCCAATGCGCGCACCGGCGTTTGCGGCACGCGCGCTTCGTGCGATAGTCTCGTGAAGCCGGAGCGCGTTGACTTGCGTGGCGGCGGCGGGGGCGCCGCGCTCGCGCGCCAAGTGCTGAAAACCCGCACGGATGAAGTACGGCGTCTCGCCGCCGGTCTCGAGCACCGCGATAAGCACGGCCTGCACGACTTTCGCATCGCGTGCAAGCGTCTGCGCTACGCGCTCGAGCGATTCGAGAATCGCGAGCCGCCGCTGCAGCCGATCGCGGAACGCCTTACGCTCTTGCAAGACGCGCTCGGCGAAGCGCACGATCGCGATATGCTGCTCTCGATCCTTCCGCCGACGATGCCGCAGACGGAGCGTCGCCTTCGCGACGAACGTGAGTCGTACGTCGGGCGGGCAAGCGTGCTCTGGGGAGAAGTACGGGAACTGGCACGTGCCTGCGCTCTCATGCGTTTCGAATAACCCTCTAATCATTCTCCGTTAGCACATAGGCGGCTGCGGTGGTAAAGATGAGGCATGAAGAAACTTCGCAACGCATTACTCGCCTGCGCACTGAGCGCGGGAGCCCTTGGAGCGGCAACGCTGCCGGCCGCCGCTCAGGTCTACGGCGGCGTTTACGTGCAAACCGGACCGCCGGCACCGATTTACGAGACCGTTCCCGTCGCGCCGGGGCCCAACTACTATTGGGTGGGGGGATACTGGACGTGGAACGGCTACCGTTACGTCTGGCGCCGCGGCTACTATGCGGCCCGGCCGTACGGCGGTGCGGTCTGGTATGGCGGTAACTGGGCGCACGCACGCGGTGGCTATTACTGGCACCCGGGTCACTGGGGGCGCCCTTACTAGTCAAACCAAGTTCACCATAGCGCACTCGCTCGTTCGCGATTCGCCCACCGGCTGCTTCCACCGGTGGGCGATGTCGTTCCCGGCGTTGAACCTCCGACGCCCATGCAGCTTCGGCGCTCGATGCGCCTTTTCGACGTCGTGCTTTTTTTCGTCGTCGCCGGTTCCAATTTGCAGTGGGTCGCCTCGGCGGCGGCGGCCGGCGCGAGCTCGCTGCTGGTTTGGCTGATCGCCGGAGTCACGATGTTCGCGCCGATCGCGATCTCGGTCGTCTTCCTTGCCTCGCACTATCCCGAAGAGGGCGGGATGTACGTCTGGAGCAAACGCGCCTTCGGGCCGTTCGCCGGTTTCATGACCGGTTGGACCTACTGGGCGAGCAACATTCCATACTTCCCGGCGTTGCTCTACTTCGCGGCCGGCAACGCGCTCTTCGTGGCCGGTTCGCGCGGTGCCGCGCTCGCCTCATCGCCGCCGTACTTTATCATCTTCGCGCTCGCGGGGTTAGCGCTCGCCACGATCATCAATCTCTACGGCCTGAGCATCGGCAAGTGGCTCACGAACGTTGGCGGCTTCGCGCGCTGGATCGCGACGCTGCTGCTCATCGGACTCGGTGCGTTGGCCTGGTGGCATTTCGGCTCTGCGACACCGCTGACGCCGGCAACGCTGCGCCTCGGCTTCAGCCTCAAGGATCTGATCTTCTGGTCGGTCATTGCGTTTGCGTGGACCGGCCCTGAGGCCGCGTCCTTCATGGGAGGGGAGATCGAGAATCCAAGCCGTTCGGTTCCGGTCGGCCTAGCGATCGCGGCGCCGGCGATCGCCATCATCTACATCGTGGGAACGCTCAGCCTGTTGGTTGCAGCGCAACCGCACGACATCAATTCATCCGTCGGCGTGATGGACGCCATCTCGCGCACCGCCTCGCGCTTCGGCTGGGGCATCCTGACTCCGGTCGCCGCGCTGCTCGTCGCGGTCAGCTGCCTCGGCAGCACGGGTGCGTGGCTCGGGACCACCGCGCGCATTCCCTTCGTCGCAGGCATCGACCGATATCTGCCGCCGGTCTTCGCACGAATGCATCCGCGCTGGGGCTCGCCCGTCGCGGCGCTGATCACGATGGCCACGATCGCCGCGCTCTTCATTTTCTTGGGGCAAGGAGGCACGAGCGTCAAGGGGGCTTACGACGTGCTGGTCAGCTCGACGGTCATCATCACGATGGTGCCGTTCGTTCTTCTTTTTGCGTCGGCGCTGAAATTTCACGCGTTGGCGAGAACGCCCGTCGACGTTCGCATTCCCGGTGGTCCGGTGACCATCTGCATCGCGGCAATCGTCGGCCTCGCGACGACGCTTGCGGCGATCGTCTTCGCCGGCTTTCCGGCCGACGACGATCCGAACAAGACGCTCGCGGTCGTGAAAGTCGTCGGGCTCACCGCTGCAATGCTGATTGCCGGAGTTGCGATCTTTCTGCTCGGTCGCCGCACCGCGCAACTCAAGTCTGAAGTCTAAGGAGACTCGGGTGGGCGAATCGAACGCTGCGCCCATGCGCGACGAAGTATTCGTTCGCCGTCTCGAAGCCTTCGGCGACATCGTGATGGGCTTCAGCCTTGCTCTGCTTGGCTTAACGCTCGTCGTGCCCGACCATGCGGCGGCGCTCGTCGAGCATCAAAACTGGCTCGTCGCCTACGTCTGGACGTTCGCGCTGGTCTGCGTCTTATGGGCGTCGCACTATTGGACGTTTCGCTACGTCTTCGTTCCTACGCCGCTCTGCCTGGTCGTGAACTACGCGAAACTGGCGCTGACGGTGCTGCTCGTCTTCATGGTGCAGGTGCTGCTGCGTTCGTACGAGACGGGCACGGCGCGCGACATCATCTTCGCCAACGAGCTGTACTGGGGCTGTCTCGCGGGAATCTGGGCGGCGACCGCGATCCTTTTAGTCGTCGGTCTGCGCGATCGCCGCTCGAGCCTGCCGCCCGAGATCGTCCAGCGCTGCCGTATGCGGATCTATCGCATTGCGGCAACGGTACCGCTGTTGGTCGCCGGCATCCTCATCGGCGCGCGCGGACGCCCCGACAATATGTCGATGGTCGTCGCGATCTCGCTGCTCGTCGGACTCTCGTTGGGGCGCGTCGCGGCCGCTCTGGCCTTTAAAGGCCAGAGCGCCACGAACGTTTCGTAGTCTATTACCGCGGAGGATTTCCGCTGGGTTCCTGGGTGCCCGGCTGTGCGTGCGGAGGCGGAACCGGCGCCGGGTTTTTAAACAGGATCGGCGGCGGCTGCACCGGCGCAAAGCCCGGCGGGTTCGGAGCCGGCTTCGTCGGCGGCGTCAAGATGTGCGGCGGTATCATGACCGTGTTCGGCCTCGCCGCCGGCGCCGGTCTCACCGGCGTTGAGAATGAACGCCCCGGATGCGTCGGCGGGGTCGCGCCGAGCAGCGTGAACGCCGCGATCGGCAATGAGAGTGTGAGGCCCGCGAGCCACTTCCCTTTTATGGTAAACATGCTTGAATTGATGCCCGTCCCGTGCGCCGAATCACGCTTCACGATTAGCGTTCCATTAAAGGCTCTGCAGAAGCAGACGCGCGGCTAGTGCTTGATAATCGTGCTGTGGAGTCCCAGCGGCTGCCCGCTAAAAATGACGCCCGCCGTTTCGACGATCATCGCGACGACGACGTAGCCGACCGGAAGCAACGGTAAGCAGGCCGCAGCGATCTGCGCGTACGGCACGCGCCTCGGCGTACGCCGATGCAGCGACCACAACACCCAGACTCCGGCGATCGAGATGATGCACAGAATCGGAAACGATACGACGACCAGCGCGTTGAAGATCGCGACGGGATTCCCCATCGAGCCCGGCGCGTCGAAGAACATCGGCGAGAGCGCCGCTCCCAAGAGGCCGGGGAAGAGCAGCACGCCCCAAACAACGGTAACGACGATCGCTAAGATCGGACGCGGCTGCAGCTGATCGTTCATTGCGGCGGCTTCAACGCTTGCACCACGCACTCCGTTTATCTTCATGAAGGTAAAACTTTCCCCGATTTATTCTTGCTTCACAACTTGGTGTAATCCTGACTGCACTCGGTCATCGAGAAAGGAGCACCCGAATACAATGACCCTGAATTCGAAACTCGTCGCGGCGGCATCGTTCGCAGCGTCGCTGGCTCTCGCGGCTTGCGGGGGCGGACAATCGTCAATGGGAACCACGCCCGTTGCTTCAAACCCAATGAACGCCGGTTCCGCGCAGCCGTTGGATCGCAACGGCGGCGGTTGCCCGAACGACGGAGACCTTCACGTGAACCCGTGTCGCATTCGCTTCGACGCGAATCACTCGGGGCCGATGGGCGTCGTCGTCCGCAACGGCGGCGGCGATCGGGATCGTGGTCGCGATCGCGATCGCGGTCGCGGGCAGCAGATTAGAGAGAGTGACGACTGCGCCTCCCGCGACATCGCAACGCTTACTCGCGATTCCAACAGCGTCTATACGGTAACGGCCGGAACCGCAACCGGTTCGTGCACCGCGAACTTCACCGACAACAACCGCCGCAACGATGACGGAAATCGCGGTCAAAACGGAGACCTCCGTATCCTCAACGCGCTTTAGCGTTTTGCACCGTCGCTAGAGCCATCGAGGAGGCCGGTTCGCCGGCCTCCTCGACTTATTGACGCTTCTTCGAAGAGTGGCTCGCAGATGGGGGCGGCACGAAGGTAATCCCGTAAGGCGTTCCGCTAATGCCGGACCAGGATCCCGAGAGAACGATTTTGTTTCCGTTCGTGTCGTAACCGGTCGGCGTGCCCCCTTTGACGTTCGTTACATAGATCAGCCCCGCGCCGGTGTTGTAGGTGATGCCGTACGGGCCGTTGAGGCCGACGAACGAACCGGTGAGCGACTGCTGATTGCCGTTGCCGTCATAGGCGGTTACGGTCGTATTGTTGGCGTTCGTGACGTAAAGCCAACCATTTTTCGAGACGTACGTGATGCCGGTCGGAAACGACAGGGCCGTCCACGATCCCGAGAGCGTCTGTTTATTGCCCTGCTGGTCGTAGGCGCCGACGTTGTAGTTGGGAGAGCCGCTCGTCACGTAGAGCAGCCCGTTGCCCTGATCGAAGGCGATGCCGATCGGGTTGCTCAGGCCGGCCCACGCGCCGGAGAGACGCTGCAGGTCTCCGTTTTCGTCGTAGGCCGTGACGTCGTTGGACGCTTGATTCACGACGTAGAGCCAGCCGTTGCTCGAGTCGTACGCGATCCCGCTCGGGACGTTGACGCCGGCGAAATTACCGGTGAGCACCTGCTGATTGCCGGTCGTATCGTAGGCCGTTACCGTGTTGCCGGTAAGGTTGGCAACGTAGAGCAATCCGTTACCGCCGTCGTAAGCGATCGCGCGAGGATTCGCGAGCTTCGTCCACGCGCCGCCGAGGGTCTGCAGGTTACCCTCGGGATCGTAGGCCGTTACGCTCCCCGGATTTCCGCTCTGCGCGATATAAATGACCGGCGTCCCGGGCGAGGGCGACGGGCCGAACGGGTTCGGCGAGCCGGCGACGCCGGCGGTGTGGCACCCCCCGAGCGCGAGGGCGAAAAGAAGCCCGGCGGCCGTTATGCGCGTCAATTTGAATGCTTGAGAAAGCATCGGCACCTCCAGTTACTGGGCGCCACTTCGTCGTCCGAGCCGCAGCGACCCCGTGCTAGGGCTGCTTCGTGCAGGTCGTGGTGAAGGTTCCGATCCCGCCCCTATCGTTGAAGAACTGATTGGTCGATGTGATCGCGTCGCCCGTCCGAGAATATCGGACGTCGAAGCGCTTGCGCCCCGAATTATCGGTCGCCGGCCAGACGTTGCTCCACGTCCCGTTATCGGGATCGAGCGAGGTGCTCCGCGCGACGTTCATCGCCCCTGAGTCGAAGATCGTGATCGAGACATAGGAGTGGAGCGCGTGGCTCCAGCGCTCGTACACCGTTGCCGGCTGTTCTCCGCCGAGCTTGGCGACGAACCAGTTCCCCTGCTGCTCCTCGGTGAACGCAAACGGCTTCGTCGCCGGCGGCGTAAAAATGCAATTCCACGTGCCGACGTGCCCGCGCAGTTTCGCCTGCGCAGCCTCGTCGGACGGCGTGTAGCCGGGCGGCCCCGTCTGCGCGGCGACTGCACCGGTCGAGGCGGCGAAGAGTAGAATGGCGATCGGGATGCGCATGCGCGCATACTTCCGGCCGCCCTCGAGGCGCGCCCTTCCGGGTGCTGAAACTCGCGGGCGGCACCGGAGGTATCGTATCCCGGTGACTTCACTCTGGTTTTTTGCCGGCGGCGCGATCGTCGCCGTCACGGTCGCGTTAACCTCGCAGCGCTACGCGGATCTCCCCGACCGCATCCCCATCCACTTCGGCATCGCCGGCAACGTCGACGGCTACGGGCCGCGCTATCTGGCGTGGCTTATGGTTCTCGTGCAGCTTGCAACCATCATCGCGTTTCTTGCGCAGTACGAGTTCATGCGCCGCCTCGGATCGCTCGCCTTCGCAGACACGCTCCTCGCGGTCTGGCTCGCCTCGCAGATCCTGATACTCAACACGGCGCGCAGCGGCAAGACCCGGGTGAACATGCTCGGCTTTTGGATTTTCTCCGCCGCGATGATCGCGCTTGGCGGTCTTGCCGCCGGAAGGCTCTAGTCCGCGGCGCTCCTTAGACCATGTAGGTTTTGGGTGGATTCTCCATCTGTAGTATCGGGCGCGTGATTGCGAAAGGCGAGAGATCGGCGCTCGCGCCGTCGAGCGAAAGCCGGCTCAAAATGCGGCCGATCGCGCCGGCGAACTTGAACGCGTGGCCGGCACCGATCGCCACGCTGACGTTACGATGCTCCGGCAACCTGTCGATGACGAAGTCCCGATCCGGCGGCAGCGTGTAGAGGCAGGTCTTTACGAGCCGCACCGGGCCGAGCGCGCCCTGCAGATACCGCTCGAGAAATCCGCAGACGCGCGCCGTAATCTCCGTGTCCTCTTCAAAGCCGCGGGTATCGGCATCGACCGCTTTACCCCCGGCGTCTTGCGTGATTTTAACGCATCCGGCCTCCCCAAAGACGGGAAATCCGTAAAAGGCCGGATCGTCCATCCATATCCAGATCGGGAATTTCCCGAACTCGAAGCTGGCCAGGTCGCGCGACTCGAAGTAGATGACCTGCTCCTTTGTCACTTCGAGCGGTATTCGCACGCCCAAGTACGCGAGCGCTCGCGCGCTCCAGGGGCCGGCCGCCACGATCAAGCGCGAAGCGCGGTAGCGTTCGCCGCCGGCCTCGACCTCGACGCCGCCGTCTCCGGCGTGCAGCGCGATCACCTCGACCCCGCTGCGCAGCGTTGCGCCGAACTCGCGCGCCATGCGCTGATGCGCCGCCGTCGCGCGCTGCGCCGCGACGAGGCCGCCGTCGGCTTGAAAGAGCCCGTGCACCGAGTCGTCGATCTGCCAGACCGGCCAGCGTCCGCGTATCTCTTGTGCGTCGAGCCACTCGAAGGGTATGCCGCAGGCGCGCATGGATTCCGCATATGGCTCGAGCGGAATCGCGCCGTCGCGCGGCCGGATGTCGAGGCCCCCGGTTTTGAAGACGACTCGCTCACCGGAATCGGCCTCCAACTGTCCCCAGGCCGCATACGCCGCTTTCGCAAGCTGCACGTACGCCGGAGAAAAATACGAGTACCGGATGATGCGCGAGTGGTCGTGCGACGCGCCGCGCACGTGTCCCAGCTCGAACTGTTCGAGCCCCAACACGCGCTCGCCGCCCCTTGCCGACCAATAGGCGGCCGCGCTGCCGATCCCGCCAAGCCCTAAAACGATGACGTCGTACTCAGTCATGCTCTTTCCGCTCTGTCATCCTGAGCTTCTTTGTCATCCTGAGCTTGTCGAAGGACGCGATGTAGCGGCGAATGTCGAGGCTCGCGTCCTCCATCGGCGCGTAGTAGCCGAAGCGAAACGCCCGCGACCTCATTCCGGCCTGAACGCTCTCGCATATCTGCCAATCCTGACGGTTGACGAGATCCCAGAAGTCGACGGCGTCGCTCGGATCGAAGCCCGGCTTCGCCATCTCCGCCGGGTCGAAGAGGAAATCGCAGACGATCGTCGTCTTGGCCGGGCCGCGCGGGAAGAGCGCGAACGCCGCGACGTGATCCGCCGATAGGCTGAGCATGAAGTTCGGGTAGATCAACTCGCCCTTGTGTCGCCTCCGTTCGTCGTCGTCGAGCCCCGCAAACGGCGCGCGCTCCGTCGTGCCGGTTGCGGTGAAGGTCCACGCGCCCTCGCGGTGCGCAATGCCGCGATCCCAATCGAGTGCCGCGCCACCGCCCTGTTTGAATGCAGGCACGATTTGGCAGAGCTCCGGGTGAACGCCGGCGCAGTGATAACACTCGTTATAGTTCTCGAGCATCACTTTCCAATTCGCGTCGACCTCGTAGTGTAACGACCGCGCGACGCGCAGCTCGTGCAGCGGATAGCGCGCGAGCCGCGCCGGAATCTCGCCGAGCTGGTCGAGCAGTTCGCCCGCCCGCTCGGGCGCGAGGTGCACGAAGAGGAAACCTTCCCACTGCGCGACCGCCACGCGATGCAGCCGGCGAGCGTCGAGCGGCACCTCGTCTTGGGGAACGAAAGGAGAGGCGAGCAGATGGCCGTCGAGCGCGTACGCCCATGCATGATACGGGCAGCGAATTGCGCCGCGCACGACGCCCTCGCCGCAGAGCAGCCGGCTTCCGCGATGGCGGCAAAAATTGAGATGGGCGAATAGACCGTCCTCGCCGCGGATGATGACGACGCTCTCACCCGCGATATCGACGACGCGGTACGCGCCGGTCGCCGCGATCTTTTCGGCGCGCCCGGCATAGAGCCACTGATCCCAAAAAATTGCCCGTTGTTCGCGAGTGAAGAAGGCCTCGTCCCAATATGCCTCGCGCGGCAGCGACCGCTCCATGACGTCGAGCTTTCAAGAGGTGCGGGCGGATTCCGTCAGAGCGCTTAAGAAAGTCTGGGGGTATGACGGATACGTTCGTACGGCCGAACGTCGGCGCCGGCGCAAAGACGTTGCCGGCTTCCTGGTATACCTCGCCGGAGGTCTTTTCGACCGAACGCGAGCGGGTCTTCGCGCACGAGTGGCTCTGCGTCGGGCGCGAAGACTCGCTTGCGCGCCCCGGCGATTTCTTTACGGTCGAACGCGCCGGCGAGAGCCTGATCGTGACCCGCGATACGGGCGGCCGCATTCACGCCTTCTTCAACGTCTGCCGCCATCGCGGCACGCGCCTCTGCGAAGCCGCCGGGGGGCGCTTTGCGGGCTCGATTCAGTGCCCGTATCACGCGTGGACGTACGGCCTCGACGGCGCGCTGAAGGTCGCCCGCAACATGGCCGAAGTTCCCGGCTTCGATCGCGCCGACTATCCGCTCAACGAGGTGCCGGTCGCGCTCTGGGAAGGCTTCGTCTTCATCGGCATCGCGCAGGGCATCCGCCGCTTTGAAGAGGCGTTCGCGCCGCTGATCGGGCGTTTCTCGCGCTGGGAGATCGGCGGCCTTCGCCCCGCGCACCGCATCACGTACGAGCTCGCCTGCAACTGGAAGCTGATCTTCCTGAACTACTCGGAGTGCTACCACTGTCCGCTCGTCCATCCGCAGCTCGATAAGCTTTCGCCCTCCGATAGCGGCCGGAACGATCTCTCGGAAGGGGCGTTTCTCGGCGGCTTTTCGGAGCTGCGCAAGCCGGGCACGAGCCTGACGATGAGCGGACATAGTTCGCGGCCGCCGTTGGGAACCGTGAGCGGCGTAGAGCTCGACCGCGTCTATTACTACACGATCTTCCCCTCGATGCTGCTAAGCCTCCATCCCGATTACGTGATGGTCCACTATTGCAACCCGCTCGGGCCCAATCGCACGGAAGTCATCTGCGAATGGCTCTTCGATACGGCGGTGATCGTACAGCCCGGTTTCGATCCCAGCGATGTCGTCGAATTCTGGGATCTCACGAACCGGCAAGACTGGCACGTCAACCAGCTGACGCAGCTCGGCCTAAGCTCGAGTGCTTATTCGCCCGGACCCTACTCGAACGCCGAAGGTCTGCTGGGCGCTTTCGATCGCCACTATCTCCAAGTAATGGGAGCGTAACGAAACGCTCGGGCTGCTGCTCGCGGCCGGCGTTGCGTTGCCCGCGCTGCCGGGCCTTGCGTGGCGTAACGTCGGGCCGGCGGTCGCGGGCGGACGCACCTCGGGCGTCGCCGGTACCGATCGCAATCCGTATCTCTATTATTTTGGCGGCGCCGACGGCGGTCTCTGGAAAACCGTCGACGGCGGTTCAACCTGGAGTGCCGCGTGGCCGCAAGACGCGCCCGGCGCGGTGGGCGCGATCGCGATCGACCCGCGCGACGAACGCACCGTGTGGGCGGGCACCGGCGAACCGAATCTGCGCAACGACGTCACCTACGGCGACGGCATTTGGCTCAGCCGCGACGGCGGCGCGCGCTGGCGCAACGTCGGATTGCGCGGCACGTGGGCGATCTCACGGATCGCGGTCGATCCGCTAAACCCGCAGCACGTACTGGTTGCGGCCATCGGGAACCCCTATCGCGACGAGACCGCACGCGGTGTCTACCGCACCGTTGACGGCGGCCGGACCTGGCAGCGCACGCTCTACCTCGGCCCGTCGAGCGGCGCCTCCGATATCGCGCTCGACCCTCGGAATCCCAACGTCGTCTTTGCGGGCATCTGGCAGTTCCGCCGCCTTCCGTGGAATTTCAGCAGCGGCGGCCCGCTCGACGGCATCTTCAAATCGACCGACGGCGGCAAGACCTGGCGCCGTTTGCGCGGCAGCGGCTTGCCCGGCGGCGAGATGGGACGCATCGGCGTCGCCGTCTCCGGCTCGCGCGTCTACGCGCTCATTCAGTCGAAGCAGGGTGTGCTCTGGCGCTCCGACGACGCCGGCTCGCGCTGGCGGCTGATGACGGCCGATACGCTCGTCAACCAGCGTCCTTTCTACATGAGCCGCCTCGAAATCGATCCGTCGAATCCCAATCACGTCTTCTTCTCCTCGGAGGATCTGATCGAGACGCACGATGGCGGCATCACCTACGACGACGTGCGCAGCGCCGTTCATCAGGATCATCACGGTCTGTGGATCTCGCGCGACGGCAAGCGCATCATCGAAGCCAACGACGGCGGCGCGCCGATCTCGATCGACGGCGGAAGGACGTGGGATTGGCGCTTCAACGTCGTGCTCGCGCAGGTCTACCGCATCGGCTACGACGACGAGAACCCCTACCGCCTCTGCGGCGGAATACAGGACAACGACTCCTACTGTGGCCCGTCCGATTCGCTCAGTCCGTTCGGAATCGAGAACTCGGACTGGCGCGCCGTCGGCAACGACGGCGACGGTTCGTGGGTCTGGCCGCAGCCCGGTGACCCAAGCTCGATCTGGAACGTCGGCGTCAGCCAGCTCAACGGACAGCTCGGCATCTTCGATCTGCGCTCGCGGCAAAACTACGACATCACGCCGGACGTCACCGATACGAACGGCCGCGCGTTGGAAGGCTTATCGTACCGGTCGAATTGGGAGGCGCCGATCGCCTTTTCCCCGATCGACCATCGCGCCTATTACGGAGCCAACGTGCTGTTCGAAACGCAAAATCGCGGGCGTGACTGGAAGCGGATCAGCGGCGACCTCACGCGCGACGATCCGGGCAAGCAGCAAGTTGCCGGCGGCCCGATCAATACCGACGTCTCCGGCGCGGAGTTCTACGACACGATCTTCGACATTGCGCCCTCGCCGCTCGAACTCGGACGCATCTGGGTCGGCACCGACGACGGCCTCGTTCAAATTACGACCGACGGGGGTACGCACTGGAGCAACGTTACACCGCCCGGCATCGCCCCGTGGGGACGCGTCGATACGGTCGAAGCCTCGCACGTTTCCGCGCAGCGCGCCTACGTTGCGATCGACCGGCACGTGATGGGCGACCCGCGCCCCTACGTGCTCGTCACCGACGATTCCGGCGCGAGCTGGCGAAGCATCGTCGCCGGTCTCCCCGCCGATCGATACGTTCACGTCGTGCGCGAGGATCCGCAGAATCCCGACGTGCTCTACGCCGGGCTCGAAGGAGGCGTGTGGCTCTCCCTCGATCGCGGCGCGGACTGGCAGAGCCTGCGGCTGAACATGCCGTCGGTGGCGGTGCACGACATGCGCGTGCAGCCGCAGCGCCACGACCTGCTCGTCGCGACGCACGGCCGCGGCTTTTGGATCCTCGACGATACCGCCGCAATCGCCGGCCTGCGAGGCGCAGCCGCTGGCGCGGCGCCGCACCTCTTCGCGCCGCGCACCGCGTACACGTGGTACCGCTGGTGGACGAGCTACTACGGAACGCATCCCAACGAATGCTGTCTGATCACCGGCGCCTACGCCGGCGAAGATCCTCCGGAGGGCGCAACGATTAGCTACTATCTGCCGTCGGCCGGGCGAGCCTCGCTCGACGTGCTCGACTCGAGCGGCCGGCTCGTTCGCTCGCTCGAAGCTCCCGGTCGGGCCGGCGTCGACCGCGCCACCTGGGATCTCACCGAGGAGCCTCCGGTGCCGTGGAATGATGCCCGCGAATGGAACCGCGGCGGCTCCGGCGCTACCGTTTTACCGGGGCGCTACAGGATTCGTCTGCACGCCGGCGCGCGCTCGGTCGACGAGCCGCTCGACGTCGAAGCGGACCCGCGCGCCCCCTGGACGCAGGCCGACTACCTCGCGCGCTATCGCTTCGTCCGTTCGCTCAACGACATGCTCTCCGCGATCGATCGCGCGCTCAACCGCTTCGGCGGCGTCGCCGCCGTCCGTACGCTGTTTACCTCGGGCGTCGTCAACTCGGAGGACGATCAGCTCAAACCCGACCGGTTGCGCGAGCGCCTGACGATTCTGCAGGGCGTGATCGCGCTCTCGCAAGGGCCGCCAACGCAAGCGCAGCAGCGGGAAGCCGCCGCCGTGTGCGCGCAATTCGGGAGCGCTATGAAGTCGTATCGCGCCTTTCTCGCCGCCGGGCGCCTCGCGCCCGATCCCGAGGACGCCTCGTGCGGGCGATAACGGCGATCGCGCTCGCATTGCTCGTCTGCTCGAGCGCGATGCTCTGCGCGCGCGCCGGAACGACCGGCGGCATCAGCGGCGTCATCGTCGACGAAAAGACGTCGGCCCCGATCGCCGGGGTGACCGTGACGGTAACGAGCCCATCGCAGACGTCCTCGACGACGACCGATGCGCAGGGGCGATTCACCTTCGTCTCGCTCGCTCCCGACGAATACACCGTCTCGCTCACCAAAGCCGCGTACGAGGCGATCAACTACACCGGCATCGCCGTCTTCGCCGACGCGCACCGCACCCTATCCTTGAAGATGTCTTCGGCGATCCAAACGATCGCGCGCGTCACCGCGCGCAGCTCGTCGAGCCTCGTGCGCGCCGGCACGACCGCCGACGTCTACTCGATCAATGCCGCGCAGCAGTCGCGAACGGCCGTGCTCGGCGGCGGCGGGGCGCTCAACAGCGCCTATTCGGCGATCGCCTCGGTTCCCGGCGCCTACGTGCCGGCAAACCAAAACGGGTATCTGCAGGCGGTCCACGTGCGCGGCGGCGACGCGTCGGAGGTCGGATACGAGTTCGACGGCATTCCCGTCAACCGCGCCTTTGATAACTATCCCTCGAGTTCGCTCTCGTCGCTCGGCCAGCTCGAACTGCAGGTCTACACCGGCGCCACGCCCTCGAACGCCGAGGCGCAAGGCCTCGCCGGCTTTGTCAACCAAGTCATCAAGACGGGAACCTACCCCGGTTACGCGACTGCGAACCTGAGCGCCGGCACGCCGACTTTCTATCACAGCGCCAACGTCGAGTTCGGCGGATCAACGCCCGACCGGATGTTCTCCTACTACGTCGGCATCGGCGGATTCAATCAGGATTATCGGTACGTGGACCAGTTCGGCGGTGCCTCTTACGCCAACGAGTTCGGCCAGCAGCTCGGCTCGTGCCCCGGCGCAGCGGCACTCGCCAAGACCTATCTTCCCTCGTGCTTCACCAATGGCGCGCCGAACGTCGGGCAGAACGGAACTCCGGGATGGATCCTCGGGCCGATCGGTTTCGGCTCGATCAACGCCGCCAACGTCGCGACGCGCAGCTCGGTCGTGAACCTGCACATCGGCATTCCCCACAAGAACGACGGCCTGCGAGACGACGTGCAGCTCCTCTACGACAACGACGAGATCTTCACGACGTTCCTCAGCTCGCCCAACGACGAAGGCTACAACAACTGGATCAACACGGTCGGCGTCTTCCCGCCGTACTATCTCGACGCCTTTCAGTACCGCGGAGCCACCGGCGCCTTTCTGCCCTCGAACTACCGCTCGCTGGTGACGCCCTATCTCTACCCGTCATCGCCGCCGCACCCGCTCTTCGGCGACATTCCCGATCCCTACGATCAGCGCGACCGCGGCTACAACGGACAGGCCATCGTCAAGCTGCAGTACCAGAAAAACTTCAGCTCCAACGCCTTCATGCGCCTCTACGGCTACTCGTACTACTCCGACTGGATCGAGAACGGCCCGATGATGTCGCTCCAGCCCTACGCGTACTACGACTCCGGCGACTACGAGATCAACAACCACACGCGCGGCGTGAGCCTCTCCTTCACCGACCAGCTCAATCCGCAGAACCTGCTCGAGGTCGAAGGCAGCTACACGACCTCGCGCGGCGCGCGCATCTACAACGAGCAGATGTTCCAGTTCGGCCACTCCTACGGTAACGCGTTTGCGGTGCTCGTCAACCGCAACGATCCCTTCGACGGTACCTGCTATCGCTTCTATCAGAACAAAACGCCGCAGACCGTCGCGACGACCTGCTCGGACGGCCAGGGCGGCGGCGTCTCCTACGGGCTGCTGCCGAGCTTCTTGAAGCTGAGCAATCCGGGATCCGGGAGCAACCTGTCGGGCGCGACCTGCGGCGGCGGCCCGTGCGCGTACTACGTCGTCGAAAACGGAGCATACGGCCTGAACAACACGGTGACGCCGTACTTCGCCGGGTATTCGATCAACGATCAGTGGCGTCCGAACGACCGGCTCTTCGTCAACTTCGGCGTGCGCGTCGACAACTATTCCTACGTCGGAGCGAACACCGATTTCGGCGCCGCCCGAGACTTCTGGTTCAACGCGTTCAATCAGGACACGTGCTACGATACCGCCACGCTGACTCTGATCGACCGCAGCGCGCTGCTCGGCAAGAACAACTGGAGCACGAACTCGCAGAAGCCGTGCTCGGCATTCGGAAGCCAGTACGTCAGCGCACACCTGCAGAACTCGCCCGGCGCCTTCGACTACAATATTCCCCAGCCGCGCCTTGGCCTTACCTTTACGGTGAATCCGGACACCGTGCTGCGCGCGAGCTACGGGCGCTACAACGAACAGCCCAGCGCCGCCTACGAGCAGTACAACTCGCTCGAGCAGAATCTGCCCGATACGCTCGCGCAGTTCTACTCGCTCGGCTTCAACGGCCCAGGCCATCAAGTCGCGCCCTCGGTCTCGTACAACAGCGACCTTTCGCTCGAGCAGCACATTCACGGCACGGATATGTCGTTCAAGCTGACGCCGTTCTTACGCCAAACGCAGGACCAAGTCGAGAACTTCTACATCAACTACACCGCCGGCATTACCTCGGGCCTCAACGCCGGCTACCAGACTTCCTCGGGTTTCGAAGTGCAGTTCGACAAGGGGGACTTCAGCCGCAACGGCTTCGCCGGCCAGCTCTCCTTTGCGTACACCTACGCGACCGTGCGTTTCACGACGCTGCCCAACGGCAGCAACGTCCTGACGCCGATCAACTCGAGCATCGCGCAGTACAACGCCTACACGAAGGCCTGCGCGCCGGGCGGCAGCGCCTACGGCAAGAAACAGTTCGGTCAGGCGCTGTGCAGCTATACGACCGGCGGCGCGTACGCCGCCGCCTGCTATCATCCCAGCGGTACGCCCGATCCGAACTGCAGCGGCCAGAACCCAGTCGCGAATCCCTACTGGCTCTCGCCCGCGTACTCGCTGTTGGATCCCAGTGCGGCGTATCTTCCGTATTCGATCTTCCCCGGGCCGATCGGCTCGGGAGTCAATGCCTTCAACTACCCCTACGTCGCGACGCTGCTGCTCAACTACAAGCACGATAAGTTCACGATTACGCCGTCCTTCCAGTTCGTCGCGGGCAATCGTTACGGCGCGCCGCTGACGACGCCCGGCATCGATCCGGCCTCGGGCTGCGGGAAGCCGCTGACCGCCGGCATCACGGGCGACCCGCGCTATCCGTACGGAGCCGCCGGCGGCCGTCCCTACAACGCCGATCGAGGCGGATGCGCGGCGACGCTCTCGATTCCCGATCCTTACACCGGGCAGTTCGACGGTATCGGCGCCTTCCGCGAGCCGGCGCAGCTGCTGGGGCACTTGCAGATCGCCTACGACGTCTCGCCCCGCGTCAATCTCTCGCTCACGCTCGCGAACTTGCTGCAGACCTGCTTCGGCGGTCAGCGCACGGGTTTCACCTATCTCTGGAACAACCAGGTCTGTTCGTATACGAATCTCGTCGGCGGCCCCAGTTCGCCGCCGGTCGGTAACGCCTACAATCCGGGAGACAACGTGCAGACGTTCTTGCGCTATCCCTACGAGCCGTACTTTGGAACGTACAACGATCAGACCAGCTCGCAGATCGCGCCGTTCAATGCCTACTTCAGCGTGAGGGTGAAGATTTGACGCAGTACGATGCGATCGTCGTCGGCGGCGGCCACAATGCCCTCGTGACGGCCTGCTACCTCGCGAAGGCCGGCTGGAAGGTGCTGGTGCTCGAGCGCCGTTACGTCGTCGGCGGTGCCTGCGTCACCGAAGAGGTTTTCCCCGGTTTCAAAGTCTCGACGGCTGCCTACGTCAACAGCCTCTTCCGTCCCGAGATCATCCGCGATCTGCGCCTCGCCGAGTACGGCTTCGAGGCGATCGAACGCAACCCGGCATCCTTCTCGCCGTTTCTCGACGGGCGCTACCTGATGCTCGGTGCGGGCATGGCCAAGGACATCGAAGAGATCGCGAAGTTCAGCGCGCACGATGCCGCAAACTATCCCCGCTACGAGGCGATGCTCGAGCGGGTCGCATCGGTCGTCGAACCGACCCTTACGCAGGTGCCCCCGAATCTGATTCGGCCGACGCTGACGCAGCTGTTCGAGGCAGGAAAAATGGGACGCGCACTGCAGCGCCTGGGCCCCTCGATGGGCGAGGCGATCGAAGTCCTAACCGGCGCGGCGCGCCCGATCCTCGATCGCTGGTTCGAATCCGAAGAACTCAAGGGGACCATCGCCACCGACGCGATCATCGGCGCCTTCATGGCGCCGTCGATGCCGGGCACCGCCTACGTGCTCTTCCATCACGTGATGGGAGAGACCAACGGCAAGCGGGGCGTCTGGAGCTACGTGCGCGGCGGGATGGGCGGCCTCACGCAGGCGCTCGCCGCCGCGGCGCGCGCGCTCGGCGTCGAGATCAAGACCGAGGCGGAAGTCTCGCGCATTCTCGTTCGCGACGGCCGCGTGACCGGCGTCGCGCTGGCCGGCGGCGACGAGTTCGCCGCCAAGCGCATCGCCAGCGGGGTCGACTGCCACGTCACCTTCGAGAAGCTGCTCGAACCGGCGGAGCTGCCCCACGAGTTTCGCGACGCGGTCGCGCGCATCTCTTATAGCAGCGCGTCGTGCAAAATCAACGTCGCGCTCGAGCGGCTTCCGAGCTTCACCGCGTTGCCCGGCTACGAGCCCGGCCCGCAGCACTTCGGAACCGTGCATCTCTGCCCCGATCAGGATTTCATCGAGCGCGCCTACGACGACGCAAAGTATGGCAGCTTCTCGAAGGAGCCGGTCGTCGAGTGCACGATGCCTTCATCACTCGACTCGACCGTCGCGCCGCCCGGCAAACACTTGATGTCGATGTTCACGCAATACGCACCATACGAGCTCGCGCAGGGCCCGTGGACCGACGCACTGCGCAACGAGTACGCAGACCGCTGCTTCGACGTCGTCGAACGGTACGCGCCCGGGTTCAAAGACTCGGTGATCGATCGTCAGATCCTCACCCCGGTCGATCTCGAAGCGACGTTCAGTCTAACCGGCGGAAGCATCTTCCAAGGCGCGATGCCGCTGCATCAGCTCTTCGCGTTTCGTCCGGTGCCCGGCTTCGCGAGCTACGCCACGCCGATCCGCGGCCTCTATCTCTGCGGCGCGGCGGCGCACCCCGGCGGCGGCGTCATGGGTGCGGCCGGCTGGAACGCGGCGCGCGTCATGTTGGCCGAGGGACGGCGCTAAGCTCTAATCTCCGTCGAAGGCGCGGCGCAGCTCGTTGATGTCGAGCTTGCCCATCTCCATCATCGCCGACATCGCACGCCCGGCTTTTTCGCGGTCGGGATCTCCCAGCAGATCGACGAGCCCGCTTGGGACGAGGTTCCAGGCGAAGCCGTACTTGTCGCGCAGCCAGCCGCAGGGCAGATACTCGCCGCCCTCACCGAGCCGCTCCCAGAGCCGGTCGACCTCCGCCTGCGTTTCGCAGGTCACGAACAGCGCGACGCCGCCCTGGGGAATATCCGAGCCGCGCTCCTGGCGGTCGTCGCTCCCCCCGCCGTTGAGCGCCAAATAATCCTGGCCCTCGAGCGAAAACTCGATCATCATGACCTCGCCTTCGTCGCCCGGAGCGCCCTCCTCGTAACGGCTGACGTTGGCAACCTTCGAATTCGCGAAGCTCGTCACGTAAAAGTTCACCGCCTCTTCGGCCTCTCCGTTGAACCAAAGCAGGGGCGTAATGCTATTGCTCATTGCTCTTTCGTGAAGTCGCCGGGCACGCTGAAGATCGGATCGTTCGCGTCGATCGGGCGGGAGTTGCCGCGCTCGGTGATCACCGTCATCGATCGCCCGCGCGCGTCGAACGAGATCGCCTGATACGCCGCGAAATTTGCCAGCGGCAGGCTCGGCCCGCTCTGCTTTACGCTGAATCGCTGTTCGAGGCCGGCCGTCCGCAGCGCCCGCATTACCTGCGCCGCGACGCCGGAGATCATGCCGAACTGTTGGCCCGGATTCATCTTGCCCGGGTTGCGCGGCACGCCTTGCGAACACTGCAGGGCCGGCATGCCGAAGCTCGCGTAGTAGGCGGTCAAGGTTCCGTCGTGCGTCTCCGATTCGCCCGAAGGCCTGGTTATCGTGAACTGCATCTGCGAGCTGTATCCATTCGTCGACTGGTTGTCGATCTGCCGGGAGCCGAGCGATTTGTTCGTAACGACGATCGCAATCTTGGTGTCGTCGCCCTTGAACGATCCGTCGCCGTTGCCGCTCTTCGACGGGCTCGACGAAGAGCCCGGCGCATCGAGCGAGACGACGCGATACGTCTTCTTCTTGAGATCGAGCGTCGTCAGCGTCCGCGCGCTGCAGTCGAGGATCGTCGCGGTGCCCGTTGCGGGCTGATCGGTACGCTCCTTGTCGCCGGCGAGGTAATGCTTCTCGGCCATCCCGTTTTGCATCATCTGCATGAAGCCCGCGGGGATCATATGCGAGAACGGGCCGCCGCCCGAAGATTGGCCGCCGGATGCCGCCGCGGCATAGTCCGCGTCGAAGGATCCCGGTTGAAGCGACGACGGGTCCGCGCCCATCGACATCTTCGTCACGGAATCCCATGCGAGTCCTGAGCTCGCTCCCGGAGCTCCTAACGGAGCCGCGCAGAGCGCGAGCGCCGTCGCGAGTGCGAGCCTATTCTTCATCGATCGGTTCGTCGGCCCACGATTTTGGTTCATTCAGGAAGTCCTTGATGTGATATTTGGTCGGAATGGGGATAAACGCGCGCGGCGGTGAGTGAAAGTCGAAGCTGTCGATGATGCTGTTGGCGCGTACGTCCGTATAGCCGTCGGAGGCTGCCCCAAGCGGCGGCAGGCTGTAGACCTGCTCGATGAATTTGAGGATGCTCCCAAACTCGTATTGCGTGTGCGAGACGTAGCCTTTCTTTGCGTACGGCGAGACGATTAGACAGGGAATTCGGATCCCCAGCCCGCGGAAGTCGAGCTGCGGCGGCGGCGCGTTATCGTACCAGCCGCCCCAGTCGTCCCAAACGACGACGATCGCCGTGTTATTCCAGTACTGGCTCTCGCCGATATCGTTGACGATCGTGCCGACCCACGAAGGCCCACGGTCGCCCGCCATACCCGGATGGTCCGAGTCGATTTTCGTCGACGTCACCCAGGTAACGCTCGGCAAATTACCGCTGGTGATGTCGGTCAGGATGCTCTGCACCGGAACGCCCATGTCCTTGGTCCAATCGGGCCCGTAACGCACGTCGTAGATCGCCTCGAACGGCGCCCAGATTCCCGCGTTCATCAGTTTGGTCACGTAATACTTCCACGAGACGTTGGCCGCATCGAGCGTATCGGCCATCGTCTTGAACTGCGTGAAGCACGGGAACGGCCCGGTTCGCCAGTGCACGATTCCATACGTGTCGACGAACGAACTCGTCGTACCGGCCTTGGAATCGCAATCGTCGGGAGCCGCGCTCGGGAAGTCGACCTCGGCCTTCGTTGGACTGATGTTATCCGTTCCTGCGACGAGATTGATGTGCGCGGTCCAGCTTGGCCCGTTCTCGGTCGGAAACATCGCGTCGGCGAGGACGTACTGCTTAGCCATCTGGTAATAGGGAGCGATCTCGCCGTGCTGCACGTAGGAGTACGCGGCCCGCTTTCCGATCGGTCCGTACTGGAGGAATCCGTCCATTTTGCCCTTGTCCATCATTCTGGTCCCGGCGACCCATACATGGGGCAAATTGTATGGAGCCTCCATCGTGATGGCTTGCAGCGGAATTTTGACGCGTTGCCCCTGGCCGTTTATGCCGTAACCGTACATCGGCGCGTTTGCGCCCGGGTATCCGGCAAAAAAGTTCTCGAACGACCGGTTCTCTTGAATGATGACGACGACGTGCTTGATGTAAAGGCCGGCCGAATCCGACGGGTGGGCAGCGGCCATCGGAAGAACCTGCTGCGCGAGGCTCGGCGAGCCGTTGCTCGACGAGCACGCGCTCGTCAGCACGAGGCCTAACGAAGCCAGAACAAACAGCAATGGTCGAAAGTGCATTTGGGGCTCCCCCCTTCAAAAAGGAAGAAAAACGAAGCTTTTGATTTCCGCAGGCGTGGCTCTAGTCCCCGCTCCGCGTAGTAGTGGCGGGAGGCCTAGTGGGCACGCCGAACCTTCATCTCAGCCGCGTCCGCCCCGCTCTTTCGGAGGTACCGTGAGATCCCGATTCCTCGTCCGTGCTTTTGTCGCATCCTGCGCGGCCATTTCGATGCTCGCGGGTTGCGGCGGTTCGCCGTCGCACGCAGCGATCATCCCAACGACCTCGGTCGCCTTGGCACGGCACGCCGCAAAGAAGAGCGGTCCCTTGCTTTACGTCGTAGGCCAGAAAGCGGTCTACGTTCTCGACTTCCCATCGGGGAAGCGGCGGGCGACGATCCAAGAGCAAGGGTACGCTGCCTGTTCCGACAAGAAGGGCAACGTCTTCATCGCCGGCGACCACGGTCTCGATGAGTTCAGCCACGGCGGCACGACCCCGATCGCGCATCTGGTGCTCCCGTACACGACCAACGGCTGTTCCTTCGATCCGACGACGCAGACGCTCGCGGCGACCAGCGGCGGATACGTGGCGATCTTTCATCACGAAGAGAATCCCGCGGTCATGTACTCCCCCGGATTCGCGGCAAGCGAGTGCGGCTACGACGGCACCGGCGACTTATACGTCGACGGCTACGCCTATCCGAAGGTCTTCTCGTTCGCCGTTCAGCCGCGTACTAAGAAGAACTTCTACCCAGTCGGTCTCCCAGCCGGCATGAAGGCCACTCCCGGGCAAGTTCAATGGGACGGGACGCACATCACGATCGAAAGCGGCGTGGGCCGGACAAACGCGTTGCAGATCTATCAGCTTACCGTCTCCGGCGCGTATGAAGCAAAACTTGCGGGTACGGTCACGCTCACGCTCCCATCGATCGATCCCGCACTCTCGTGGATTCATAGCGCGACCTCACAGATCATCGTTCCCTACGAGATCGGTTACGATTCGACGACTTCGGCGCTCGGATATTGGAACTATCCCGCCGGCGGCTCGCCGGTGAAGACGATGGCGAAGCAGTTCGGAAGCAAATCGGGTGCGCTGCTCGCAGTGACGTTGAGCGTGCCCGGCACATAGGCCTTCCCGCCCCAAGGAGGCATCGACGTGAAGCGGATCCTTCTTCTAACGATTTTGCTCGCTCCCGCGACGGGCTTGGCGGGATGCAGCGGTTCGAACGCGACACCCTCCGCGCCCGCCGCGCCCAACGCAGCCACGCAATCCGGCACCATTCACCCCAACGTTGTCGTACGCGACCGCGGCCTGCGTCCGGATGCGCCCCCGGGCTGGTCGCCCGCGGATCTCGAGGCCGCCTACGATCTGCCGTCGTCGTCGAAAGGCACCGGTAAGATCGTCGCCGTCGTCGATGCGTACGATAATCCCAACGTCGCGTCGGATCTGGCGAGTTATCGCTCGACCTTCGGGCTGCCGCCGGCGAACTTCACGAAATACAATCAAACGGGGCAGACCGGCAACTACCCGCAGGGCAGTCCCGCCTGGGGCGTCGAGATCGATCTCGACGTCGAGATGCTTTCCGCGAGCTGCCCTAACTGCACGATCGATCTCGTCGAAGCAAACTCAAACGGCTCGAAAGACCTGGAGGCGGCGGTCGCGCAAGCCGTCAAGCTCGGCGCGCACGTGGTAAGCATCAGTTGGAGCTGCGATGGATCCGGCTGCGTCGGCGAGTCCTACTTCAGCGCCAAAGGAGTCGAATACGTCGCGAGCGGCGGCGATACCGGCTTCGCGGGCGCGTATCCGTCCGGTTTCGATCGAGTCGTCGCAACCGGGGGCACCGTGCTCAAACGAGGCGGCGGCGGCAAACGCGGCTGGACGGAGAGCGTCTGGCCGGGTGAGAGCGGCGGCTGCACCAACGCCCGCAAACCAAAGTGGCAGCACGATACGTATTGCAAGGGCCGCATCCTCAACGACGTCGCATCGGTGGCGACGAACGTTGCGGAGTACGACAGCTACGACCAAGGCGGATGGCTCACCGTCGAAGGCACGGCAACCAGCGCGCCGTTTTTAGCCGGTGTCTTCGGCTTAGCGGGAAATGCCGCCGAACAAAAAGGCGGCCGCACGTTCTGGCAAGCCGCGCACCATAAGTACCTCTACCCGGTCAAACAAGGCAGCAGCTCGTGCGCGTACGTCATGGGCCGCTACAACACGTGCACCGGTTGGGGTTCACCGCATGGCATCGGTGCGTTTTAGCGCAGCGCCGTTCTTTGTCGCGGTGCTGCTGACGGCCGCACCGGCGCTCGCCGGCGATCCGCGGACGATCGGCGCCTACGTTACGCCGTATTATAATTCGTCGGGGCCGGTCATCAACATCGGAAAGTTCAGCTCGGGCCTGGCCGCCAAGGTTCCCGGGCAGTTCGTCGCCACGATCGTACGCATGAAGCAGGAGTGGAGCACGCTGAACTTCGTCGAGCTCTACGTCGGCGCAGTGCGGCTCTACGATCTGGGCT
>JBAQAW010000052.1:0-17595 GCA_049285915.1 Candidatus Cybelea sp.
TCGGTTCGAAGCGTTGCGAGTTCCTTGAACAACAGCGCGAGACGCCGGCGTTCACCGAGTTCTTCCGATGGAAATTGCTCGATCGCGCCATAACGCGTGATCAGGGCGGCGGCGCCCTTCGGCCCGATGCCCGGGATGCCGGGATAGCCGTCGGCGGAATCGCCGACGAGCGCAAGATAGTCGGGTATCAGTTCGGGACTAACGCCGAACTTCGCTCGAACGCCGCCGGCGTCCCGGATGACCTTCGTCCGCCGATCGACTTGAACGATGCGATCCTCGCGGACGCATTGCGCGAGATCTTTATCCGGAGTCCAAATGCAGACTTTCTCGACGCGAACATCCCGCGAAGCGATTGCGGCCGCCGAAGCGAGCGCATCGTCGGCCTCAAGTTCGATCATCGCCCAAACCGCAACGCCCATCGCGCGCAGGGCCTCCTCGAGCGGCTCGAACTGCGCGCGCAGCGCGGGATCGATTCCGGCGCCAGTTTTATAGCCGCTCCAAAGCGCGTTGCGGAACGACTCAATGACGTGATCGGTGGCGACGCCGACGTGCGTCGCCCCTTCGCCGATCATTTGCAGCACCGTATTGAGCACGCCTGCGACCGCCCCGAACCGGCGGTCCTTTCCCCCGGTGAAGCGCCGCAGCCCGTAGAAGTGGCGGAAGAGTTCGTAGGTTCCGTCGACCAGATGAACGATCAGGTTGACCGCCCGAAACTAATTGCGCAACGCCGGCGTCGCGGCGATCACGCGCTTCCCGATGATGCTTCCGCTGCTCCCGCCTTTCCGTGTCCAGGTACCTTGGAAGTGCATGGCGTTGGACGTGAACTTAAGCGCGACGACTCCGGTACCGTGCGCGTCTCTCCAGGTGCCGCTTAGCGATGCGGAACCTCGCGTAAGCGTGCCTTGGAGGCGCCCATCCTTGAAACTGCCGGTTATCGTCTCTCCCTGTTGCGTGAGCTTCAGGACGTTGCCGTAAAACGCGCCGCCACTGGAGGCAATCTCCCAGAGACCGTCGACGTGGAGCAGCGAGGTGTCAACGACGCCTCCGTTAATCTCTCCCGCCGCTTCCGCGCCGGCAGCCAGGCCCCAGGTGCCGGCGAAGCTCTTGCCGTCGTCGGCGAACTTGAGTTTGATCCAGCCGCTCCCATTGGGTTCCTTCCAACTGCCGGTCAGCGTGTTCGTGTCGGAGTCGATAGTGCCGTCGAGCTGAGTCCCCGGACCCAAATTGCCGACGACGTCTAATCCCAACTGATGGAGGCTGATGCGGCGCGCCGTCATTTCCGTGCCGCCGGTAACGTTGACGTAAAAGAGTCCGGACACATTTGGGTAGGCAAAGCGAACCGCTTCAAAATGTCCGCTGGGGCTGCTGCCCGGACGTCCCCACTGGCCGGAGAAATTTCTTCCATTGGCTGCAAACACGATCGTCATCCAACCGCTGCCGCGCGAGTCGCTCCAACTCGCATCGACCTGCAGCGTGCCGGGCTGGAACTTCCCTTCGAAATGCCCGTTTGGGCTATAGGTGCCGACGACACCCGACCCATCCTGTCGCATTTTGACTTGACCGTTGGCGAACGCCTCTCCGCTGGGAGTCAGGCTCCAGTTGCCGGTCGCATTGATCGCGTTCTGCGCCAATGCGTCGGTACGCAGAGAGATTGCAAGAATAGTGATGCTGAGAAGAGCGACACATCGCTTGATCATGGATTTAACCTCCGAATCACTTCGCAAAAATGCGCAAATCGGCCCCTCCCCCGAGAGTCGGCCGCAGGCTCCCCGGGAGAGTATTCCCCAAGTCCTGGGGATTTAATACCGGTGCCTGGCCGAAATGCGGTCGCAAGCGGTCCCGTCGACCAGATGGGCGATATCGGGAACTCGCTCACAGCGCGGCTGAGAAGGCGGTCCCGAACCCCGACGTCCCGCCCGTCTTCGTGGTACCGTAGAGCGTACCGTCGGTATAAAACGGCGCCGACGCGACTATACGCGGCGATGACGCAGAAATTATAACGCAATCAGTTGAGGTGCATGCCGCAGTCGGGTTCGGTTCCAGGAATTACCAGGAGCGGTCGTCCGCAGTACCGGCAGTAAACGATGTCGGCCACTCCGTGCGGGAATCGGTCCTCGCTGCTTCCGCGTCGAACGTACTCGCTTGGGTCAAAATCCATAAGAGGTTAGGGTATCACGCTCGTCAAGCCCGCTGGGGAGCCAGAAGCCGCCCGGCGCGGGATTCACGTCCAATATCCGCCAACGAATGCAACATATGCTACGCACTATTGCTCTTGCGTTCGCGGCCCTGCTGCTGGCCGTGCCGGCCTCTGCGGCAAGCCAATCCCCGGCCGCGCTTAAAGCCGCGCTTCAGCGCGACGTCGATCAGTATCTCGCGACGCGCTCGAAGATCGAGCATCTCTCGGCGATCTCGCTCAGCGTCAGCCTCAAGGGCTCGAGCGACTACATCAACGTCGCCGCCGGGCGCACGCAGTACGGTGGGGGCGGCGATCCCATCACGCCCGACAACATCTTCCAAATCGGCAGCAACACGAAGGCGTTTACCTCGGTCGCGATCCTGCAGCTCGAGGCCGAAGGCAAACTGAACATCGATCAGACCATCGGAAAGTGGCTTCCGCAGTATCCTGCTTGGAAAAACGTCACGATCCGTCGATTGCTCAGCATGACCAGCGGCATTCCGAGTTACGATAACACCGACGCGATGCTCGGCTCCTATGCGAAGACCCCTAAGCGCCACTTCACCGTTCCCGAGCTGCTCGCGTACGTCTATCCGAGCAATCCAAAAGCGCCGAAACCGACGACGGGGTACTCGTATTCGAATTCAAACTATCTGCTCGCCGAGCTGATCGTCGAAAAAGCGTCGGGCGACACGTTTCCCAACCAGCTCGACAAGCGCTTTTTCCACGGCGGGCCTAGCCTGAACAACACCTTTTACGCGCCGAGCCAGTATCCGGCCGACGTCCTCGCGCGTTTACCCGCCGGGTATTTCATCAACAACGACCCCGACAACAAGCCGCTCTTTCCGCTGCTCGGAACGAACGTGAGCCTCGATAGCCTTTCGTGGATGCAAGGCGCCGGCGGAATCTCCGCCACGATGCAAGATCTCGTGCGCTGGGCGCGCGATCTCTACACCGGCCCCGTGCTTGCGCCGAAGCAACGTGCCGAGATGGAGAGTCTCGTCTCGACGAAGACGGGCAAGCCGCTCGCCAAGGTTACCGCAGACGAGACGCGCGGTTTCGGTCTGGGCGCCGCGCAGATGATGCTCCCCGATATCGGTACGATCTGGTTTTACGAAGGCGAGAGCCTGGGCTTCCGCACCGTGCACTTCTACGATCCGGCGACCGGTGTGGTCGCAGCGTTCTCGTTCAATAGCCGGCCGCCGTCGAAGGAAGACGGTGCGGGAAAGCTCGCGTCGGCGATCTTCAAGACGCTAAAGAGCGCGGGAATCTAGCGGGCCGCAATCCGCTCGCGCAGCGCCTGCGATGTTCCGTGCCTTCACAACGAGCCTCTGATTACGGATGAACCCGCGGGTCGACGGCGATGCCGTATGGGTATCCTGCCGCGTTGAAACCTGCAGTGATCGTATCCACGAGCGCGCCGCTCGTGTAGTTGTAGCCTTCGACCATCGGGTTGGACGGATTGGCGTACGCCACCCAAACCTCGGTGTTGTTCTTGTTGATCGTCGGCTCGTTGCCGAAGGCGGAGATCGTGCGCGTCGGACCGCTCGTGTAGGGCGGCGCCCAGACGCCGAGTGAGTTCTGCAGCGTCTCCATCACGAGGTTGTTCGCGGAGTCGAAAGTAATGTCGCTCAATCCGGGATCTTGAATGTTCAGCGGCGTTCCGGTCGACGAGCCTGCCGCGAAGACGACGACTGCCGGCGGACCACTCATCGGAACGTACGAGACGTAGACGTTGTTGCTCGAATCGACGCCGATGTTCGTGACGACCAGGAAGTTGGAGTACGTCAGCGTGGCGGTCGGATCGGTGCTGCCGTTGGCCCAGACGGTGACGTTGCCGGGCTGCCCGGAAGCGCCTTGCGCGTTGGCGGCGTAGACCGTGCCGTGACGATCGACCGCGACCGAAATCGGATAGTATCCAGGGTCGTTGAGCGTGATGTACGGCGTCGTAGCGCCGCGTTTGAAGGCGACGACCGTGAACGCGTTGGTGTTCGCGACCCAGAGGTGATGCTTCTTATCGAGGGCGAGGCCTTGCGGCGAGACGAGGTCGCTCGTGAGCTGGCCGATCGGCTGCTGGCCGTTGCCGCCTTCTTTATAGATGTTGATGAACTTGCCGTTGTACGAGCTGGCGTAGAGTACGTGCCCCTTCTTGGCATCGGATAAGATCCAACCGCGATGCGCGTTCGCGGTGACCCGCGGTCCACCATAGCGAATCGTATGGTTGCCGAGCCGGACGACGTGTTCGCCGGTCGAGAGGGTGGAGATTTGAGCGCCCCCGGCATTTGCCGGCGGTGCCGTTTGCGTGCCCGAACAGGCCGCAAGGCCGGCAACTGCGGCCAGCGCCGCAAGACGAGAAAACTGCAATGACATTTCTGCTTCGGTTCTCCGTTGGTTACTTCTTAATAGTGCTTATGGCGGAACTCATCACGCCCGCGCTTTTGCGCAACCGGTGGAACCGCCTTGGAACCGCCTGAGCCTTTCCTCAATTTGGCAGAAAGGTACACGACCCGGTGTCACCTGAGCCTGTCGAAGGGCGAAGGGCGGAAGGTGCCCTCAGCAGAGAGGCCCAAGTGAGGGAGCCTCGGCTCTAATTGCTACGAGGAGGACCACGCATGAATAGCTTTGGCTTTAGCCAACGCGCATTAGTCGTTTTTATCGCCGGCGCATTGCTGGCCGGCTGCGGCCAAACCCCACTGCCGTCGAACGTGCCGCAAATAGAGCGCAACGGTGCCGGCGGCTGGTCATGGGTGCGCCCCGAAGCGAAGACCGGCTCGCTCCTCTACGTCTCCGACGGAAGCGCGTCGGTTTACATCTACAGCTATCCGCAGCTGAAGCTGACCGGCACGCTCAAGGGGTTCTCGCAGCCGCTGGGCGAGTGCGTCAATAAGAACGGCGACGTTTGGATCGCGAACTTCGGTGCTCAAGAGATGGACGAGTACGCACACGGCAGTACGAAACGGATGGCAACGCTGAAGACCGAGGCCGATCACACGCCGTACGGCTGTTCGGTAAACTCAAAAACCAACGATCTGGCCGTTTCGACCTGGCGCGGAGGTACGGGCCCCGGCTATCTTTCAATCTACAAGCAATCGAAGGGCACTCCAAAGACCTACTCCGACTCGGCTTTCGTCTACGCGCTTTTTCCGGGCTACGACGCTAAAGGGAACGTATTTCTCGATGGCATTGCGAGCGGCAGCGCTTTCCGCTATGCCGAACTTCCGAGCGGCAAGACCAAGCTCGTCGCGGTATCGCTCAAGCAGAGCATTGGATATCCCGGCGAGGTACAGTTCGACGGAAAATACGTCGCCGTTGGCGACCAGACCGCGCGCGCGATCTACCAGACGACCGGCGGAAAGGTCAACGGCACGACGACGCTCGGCGGATCGGGGACCCTCTACGGTTATTTTATCGCCGGAAAGACAGTCTTCGGGGTCGACGCGTACGGTTTGGGCGTCTACAGCTATCCCGGCGGCGGATCGCCAACGAGCTCGGTATCGATCGCCCACCCGTTCGGCGTCGTCCTAAGTACTAAATAGCCAGCCTACTAGACTTCGTGCGCGACGTTATGCTGCGTAAGGAAACCATCGATGAAGCCCGCAGTCTGGGCAAAGGTTAAGCCGTCGTACCGGCAGCTGCCCTGCGTGGCCGTTTCGCACATCCCGGCTTGCAGGACGATGCCGACGACGCGGCCGTCCGCCGCATAGAGTGCGCTACCGCTCGCGCCGTACCATGCGCCCTTATCGACGAGGAGAAATCGCCGGTGATTCTCCCAGAAATAACCGGCCACGATGCCGACGGATGTAATTGGGTGAACGTTGTTGAGAGCAAAGCTGGTAAATGCAACGGGAGCGCCCTCCGGCTGCGTGCTTATGTCGAACTTCACCACTTCCAAAGCGGTGTGGAGCGTAGGGTCGGTGAACGGATTGGCGACGAGGTGGCATACGGCGATGTCGACCGGCGCGTCCTGGTCGCACGAGGAGATGCGGTACCACTTTGCGTCGACGATCTCGTCGGTAAATGACCAGCCCGAACGCGGTACGTAAATTGCCGGGATGCACCCGCTGAGGGCCGCGACCACGTGCTGCGCGGTTACGACGTCGCCCTTGCGATTGACGAAGAAACCGCTTCCGCTTATGTTGCGAATGCTGATTTTGCCTTCCACGTTCGTCGCGCACGCGAGCGGAACCGAGGCTCGGGCCATTTTGTCGATGGTTGCGAACGGGAACGAACCCTCCTCGCTGCCGGTTGCCGTGTCGGCCAAAGCCGGCTTACCGCCACCCAACAATCCGCCCCCGGCAAGCACAAGCACCAGGAAAGCCCCGATCATTCGCATGCCCGGGGGTTACCGCGCCGCGCTCAGGCGTCCCTCGGCCTGCGCTGGTATACTTGAGCCCCTATGAAGCGCCTCGCTTTGACCGCCCTCGTCGCGGCCAGCGCGTTGACGGCCGTGCTCGCCACCGCCCATAGCCGTGCGGCGACGGCATATATCGCTCCGGATATCCAAACGACGACCCGCGACCACATGCAGATGACGCTGCACGGTACGCAGCAGCCCGGCGATTCGGCACGCGCCGACGCGATCGTCGCCGCGGCGCGCAAGGTGATGGCGCAGTACCCGACCGTCGAAGCCGCGGAAGGCGCCGGCTTTAAAAAGTTCCTTCCGAACATCCCGCTGCCGATCGAGCACTACACGAATCACGCCTACGCCGTCGAAGCGTATATCGGCGAGTTCGACCCGATGCATCCGACGGCGCTGATATTCAAGCGCAATGGTGAGTCGCTGCAGATCGTCGGAGTGATGTATACGGCCTCGAACACCGCCGATCGCGAGGTCCTCGATTCGCGCGTGCCGTTGAGCTACGGAACCTGGCATCGGCACATCGATTTCTGCAAGGCGCCGCCGGGGACGCCGCTTGCCGATCGCACGGGACCCGGCGCGCGGTTCGGCTTCACCGGCTCGATAGAAACCAAGGACGCCTGTACGAAAGCCGGCGGCACGTTTCTTCCGGTCGTCTTCGGCTGGATGGTGCACGTCTGGCCGAACGAAACGACGCGCGCCGGAATCTGGGCCGTCGACGCTCACGACAGCATGAGCATGAGCGCCCACGACAATATGTAGCTCGCCGGCTCCGCTCACCTGAGCGTACGGGAAGGGGCCCGAGGGGAGCGAGAATAGAGGCGGCGTGAGCTTTAAGATCGTTCTCGGCTTCTTTGCTGCTGCGGCGCTCGTTTCGTGCGCGGGAGTTTCGGCGCCGCCGCTATCCGCGGTGCAAGGCGATAGCCAGCGCGCGGTCTGGGCGTTCCAAGGGGTGAAACATCGGGATCTCCTCTACATCTCGGACGTTCCCTATATCGACGTCTATTCGTATCCCGACGGCGGGTACGTCGGCCAGATACAGGGCAGCTATCCCTATGGGCTCTGCGTCAATGCCGGCGGCGACGTCTACGTCGTCGAAGAATTTAGTTCTCCGCGCATTACGGAGTACGCGCACGGCGCCAGCAAACCGAAGCGGACGCTCGCCTACCCCGGATTTGTCCCGACGCAATGTACGGTGGATCCCGCCACGGGTAACCTGGTGGCGATCGCCGGCGCCGGAGCGGCTCGTACTCGAAGCGGCAGCGGGCACGTAATCGCGCTCTATCCGCAAGGGAGAGGCAGAGGGCGCCACCTGCGCGTCACCGGACTCGACTACCTGGAGTACGCGTGCTACGACGATAAGAGCGATCTCTTCATCATCGGCCAGCTCGCGACGAAGCCCGCACTCGTCGAAATGCCGCGCGGAAAGAAGGGCTTCGAAACGATCGCCCTCGACGAAGAGGCCCAAAACCGAATCCGCAGCGCAGGCGCGATACAATGGAGTGGCAATGAGCTCGCGATCGCCAACGGCACGTTCTATAATGATTCGAAGATCGACCGCCTTAGCATCGTCGGAACGAAGGCGCACTTTCGCAATGAGACGTCACTTGGCTCGTACGGCGACGTGGGGCCGTTCTGGATCGAGGCCAACCGCGTCGTCGCTCCCGAGAACGCCGGCGCGTATATCTGGCGCTACCCCAAGGGCGGCAAACCGCTCGTCACCATTGGGCTCTCCGACGGCGACGGTGTCGTCGTGAGCCTCGCGCGCAAATAGCGCGCCCGATTATTTTGCGATCAGGCTGACGGACGCGCCGCCGATCTCCGTCGGCCCGTAGGTCTCCTTGAACGGCGTGCCGCCCGCCGGATACGGCCAGTACCCAAAGAGATACTTGCAGCCTTCCGTGCCGCCGATGACAAGCGTTGCGAGCCTGCGATTCCGCGGCGTGTTCTTGTTGCCGGCGATGAACGGCGATTCGATGTTCGCATGACACGACGACGAAGCGGCTCCGAGCGTCGTGCTGCCGACGATGCTCAGACGGCTGCCGCTCACGACGGCTTGATAGATGATCGAGTTCTGGCTTGAATCGTTGCGGTAGTCTTCAAAGGTAATGTGTTTGCCGTCCCACATCGTGCTGCCCGGGTGGTCGATCTTCAGACGGCGGTTCTTCGGCGAGGACGGGACCTGGACGAGCGCCTTGCCGCCCGCGGGTAGCTCGCACATTCCTTCGCCGCTGTTCCCCCACGCTGCCAAGAAGAAGAGGTTGCCCTTATCGTCGTAGCCGGGTGCTTGGATATCGGCGCAATCGCTGCTGCCGGCGCCGGAGTAGTAATTGGCCGGCGTTTTCGAGCTCTTAGAGAAAACCTGAATGTCGGAGCTCCTTTCCTGCGGAACGTAGGTATTGCCGACCGCGAGGTCCCCGTTTTTTGGGTTGACCGAACAGCCTTCACCCCAGCCGTCGGTCTTAAGCACGCGTATCGGTTTAGAGTCCCCGTGCGCGAACTCGGTAACCTTATACCCGAAGTACTCGACGATCCAGACGTCGCCATCGCGGTCGACGCACTGACCTGTGGGCTCGTCGAAGCCGCGCAGCGCGCCCACCTGCTTGCTCTTGCCGTACTCGTAGACATCGACGATACCGTTATAGTTGTCGGAGACGTAGACGAGGTCGTCGCTTTTCGCCTCGGCGAGCATCCACGAGCCGTTGGCATCATGCGACGAGTGCGCGGCCTGCGCCGGCAGCGGCCCCGCTGCGCTGCCGGCAGGCTGCGAATTCTGACAGCCGGCCAGCAGCGCGGAACACACCAAGACAAGCGATCGATACGATCTCTTCACCAATCATTGCTTCTTCGAACGCTGCTGGAATCCGTCAGCCAGGACTTGCCGGGCCGCCTCATAAGGCCGCAGCGTGAGCGATCGCTACGTCTGGCTCGCGCTCTTCCTGCTGGGATGCTATCACGGCCTTAATCCCGCGATGGGCTGGCTCTTCGCGGTCGCGCTCGGCTTTCAGGAGAAGCGCACGAGCGCCGTCCTTCGCGCGATCGTGCCGCTCACGCTGGGACACCTTGCATCGGTCGCGATCGTCGTCGCGATCGCCACGTTCGCCGACGTTGAGCTTCCGCACAAGGCCGTGCACTACGCGGCCGCCGCAATCCTGATCGGCTTCGGTCTCTACCGGCTCGTCCGCGCTCGCCATCTTCGCTGGGTGGGCATGCGCGTAGGCTTCTGGGGACTCGTTCTTTGGGGATTCTTAATGTCGAGCGCGCACGGCGCGGGGCTGATGCTGCTGCCCTTCATAACGGGCACGCACGTGAGCACGCAGGGTTCGATGTCGATGCCGATGGGCGCTCCCGTGCACGGCGCCTACGCGATCGGTTGGCTGATGGTCGCGGTGCACACGTCGGGATATTTGCTTACGACGACGGGGGTGGCGCTGCTCGTCTATGCGAAGGTAGGGGTCCGGTTTTTGCGCGTCGCGTGGCTCAACTTGGATCTCGTCTGGGCCATCGCGTTGATTCTAACCGGAGCGATCGCCCTTGTGACCTGAAGTGGAGCGCAGGTTTCGTTTCAAACGGAGTTACGCCATGCAGCTCAAGCCCGATCCCACCTTCTACGCGTCGCCCAAAGACGCGATGAAAGCACCGCCCGAGACGCTCGCATACGTCGCGATGCTGAGCGCAAACGGCAACGGCGTGCCCGATCGCCTCGCGGTCGTCGATACCGATCCGTCCTCGCCGGGATACGGTACGGAGATCGGCGGCGTCGATCTTCCCAACACCGGCGACGAGCTGCATCACTTCGGTTGGAACGCCTGCAGCGCTGCGCTCTGCCCGTTCGCGCCGCACCCGCACGTCGAGCGACGCTACCTGATCGTGCCGGGACTGCGCTCCTCGCGCATCTACGTCATCGATACCAAGCCGAACCCCGCGCAGCCGCTCATCAGCAAAATCATCGAGCCCGAAGAGATCGTCGCGAAGACCGGCTACACGCGCCCGCATACGGTGCACTGCGGCCCCGACGCGATCTACGTCAGCGCGCTCGGCAATGCCGAGGGCGACGGCCCGGGCGGCATCTTCAAGCTCGATTGCGACACCTTCGAGGTCATCGGTCCGTGGGAGGCCGATCGCGGACCGCAGTATCTGGCGTACGATTTCTGGTGGCACATCACGCACGACGTGCTGATCTCAAGCGAATGGGGCACGCCCAAGATGCTCGAGAACGGCCTCGTCCCCGAAATGCTGCTCGCCGGAAAATACGGGCACAACCTGCACTTCTGGGATCTGCGCACCCGCAAGCACAAGCAGAGCATCGATCTCGGGCCCGAGCAGCAGATGGTGCTCGAGCTGCGTCCCTCGCACGATCCTGCGAACACCTACGGCTTCGCCGGCGTCGTCGTCTCGCTCAAAGATCTTTCCAGCTCGATCTGGCTCTGGCACCGTAAAAATGGCGAGTGGGCCGCGCAGAAAGCGATCGAGATTCCCGCCGAACCGGCCGATCCCGCGCAGCTGCCGGATTTGCTCAAAGGCTTCTCCGCCGTGCCGCCGCTGCTCTCGGATATCGATCTCTCGGTAGACGACCGCTATCTCTACGCCTCGTGCTGGGGAACCGGCGAGATGCGCCAGTACGACGTCAGCGATCCCTTCAATCCGAAACTCATCGGCTCGGTGCACATCGGCGGCATCGTTCGCCGCGCGTCGCACCCGAGCAATCCGGATAAGGCGCTCGCGGGCGGCCCGCAGATGGTCGAGGTCAGCCGCGACGGCAAGCGCGTCTACTTCACCAACTCGCTCTATCGCGCGTGGGACGACCAGTTCTACCCCGACGGCGTGAAGAGCTGGATGGTGAAGCTCGACGTAACCGGCGACGGCGCGATGAGCTTCGATAAGAAATTCTACTTCGAATCTGACGATGCGCATCGCGTGCACCAAGTCCGCCTGCAAGGCGGCGACGCCTCATCCGACTCCTACTGCTACTCGTAGCCCTCGTGTCACGCTAAGCGCGCCCCCGTGTCACCCTGAGCCTGTCGAAGGGCTGTCGAAGGGCTGTCGAAGGGCTGTCGAAGGCTAATCCAGCGTCGAAAGTGGGGAGAAGAGCCGGTCGATCTCCGCGCCGTCGAGCTTTCGTAACGCCGATTCGTCGAAGATTCCCGCGGCGAGTTCGGCTTTGCGCTGCTGCAACTCTACGATGCGCTCCTCGACCGTTCCGGCGGCGATGAGCTTGTAGACGAAGACGGGTTTGTGTTGACCGATGCGGTGCGCGCGGTCGGTAGCCTGCCGTTCGACGGCTGGGTTCCACCACGGGTCGTAATGGATCACCGTATCGGCGGCGGTGAGATTCAGGCCGGTGCCGCCGGCTTTGAGGCTGATCACAAAGAGCGGTACCTCGCCCGCCTGAAAACGCGCCACGGGCGTGACGCGATCGCGCGTCTCGCCGCGCAGCTCGACGAACGGAATTCCAGTTGCGCGCAGCTCGGGCTTGATCAGATCGAGCATCGAGGTGAACTGCGAGAAGAGCAGAATCCGGCGGCCTTCCTCGATCAGCTCGGGCACCATCTCGAGGAGCGCTTCGAGCTTGGCCGAGCCGCGCACGGCCTGCGCCGCCGACATCTTGAGCAGCCGCGGATCGCAGCAGACCTGGCGCAGCTTGAGCAGCGCGTCGAGCACGACGATATGACTGCGCGCCAAGCCGCGGCTTCGTAACGCGTCGCGCACGCGCTCGTGCATGGCGATGCGGATCGTCTCGTAGAGATCGCGCTGGGCGCCCTCGAGATCGATGCGGTTGACGATCTCGCTCTTTGCCGGCAACTCGAGCGCCACGCGTTCTTTGGTGCGACGCATGAGAAACGGGCGCAGTCGCGTCGCCAGCACGCTCCGGCGCTCCGTGTCGCCGCGCTTCTCGATCGGCGTCCGGAAGGCGCGCGTGAAGGAGGTGCGGTCGCCGAGCAACCCGGGAACGGCGAAGTGAAAGACCGACCAAAGCTCCTCGAGGTGATTCTCCATCGGCGTCCCGGTGAGCGCGAGACGCTGCCCCGCGCGCAGCCGCCCCGCGGCCAGCGCGCCCTTGGAGCGCGGATTCTTGATCGCTTGCGCCTCGTCGAGCACGGCCATCTGCCACTCTTGCGCGCCGAGTATCTCGATGTCGCGCTGCAGCAGCGCGTACGTAGTGAGCACGACGTCGTGGTTTGGTATCTCCGCAAACTGCTCGGAACGGTTAGCGCCGGTGAGCGCGAGCACCCGCAGATGGGGAACGAAGCGCGCGATCTCCGAACGCCAGTTCGGCGAGACGCTCGTCGGCGAGACGATCAGCACGGGGTTTTTGAGGCGTCGCGCGGCCTTCTCGATCGCGACGTGCGCGAGCAGCTCGACCGTCTTCCCCAAGCCCATGTCGTCGGCGAGCACGCCGCCGAAGTCGTTGCGCGCGAGCAGCTGCAGCCAGGCGACGCCGCGCTCCTGATACTGGCGCAGCGTGCCTTTGAAGGTCGGCGGCATCGTCGCCGGCGGCATCGCCTCTTCGTCGGCGAGCGAGCGCACCAAGTCGCGCACCCGCGTGCCCGCGGTCCAGCGCACCGCCGTCGCGCGTTCGAGCTGCGCGATCGAGGAGATGTGCGCGGGCGTGAGCGCGAGCCGCCCCTCGCGGGTGAGCGGTGAGTCGAAGAGTTCCACGAGCGCCGCGAGAAGCGGTAGGATCCGCGCCGCCGGTAGCGCGACGAACGCGCCCTCGCGCACGCGGCCGTACACGGTAAGGTCCGCATCGAGCGCAGCCAGCTCTTGATGCGAGCGAACGCCCAGCTCGCGCAACGCATCGACGACGATCGGCAGCAGCGAGACACGCTCCCCGCCGACGGTGATGCCGAGATCGAACTCGAACCAGTGGTTGGCGCTCGCTTCGATCTGCGCGTCCCACTCGCCCGTGTCGATCAGTTCGTATGGAAACGAGGGATCGATCTCGATCCGCCAGCCGCTCGCGCGCAGCGCCGGCACCGCGCGCCCGAGAAAGCGTACCCAGCGTTGCTCGTCGGGTACGGGGAAGCGTAACGTCGAGGAGCGGCGCTGGACGTACTGCATCTCCGGCCATCCCACGAGATGCAAGCCGTATTCGTCGAGCGCCGCGCGCGCCGCGGCTTCGAACTCGTGACGGCGAGGCCAAACGAGTGCACGACCGCCCTCCACCGACTCGAACGCCCGCGGCTCGTCGGCCGAGAGCGCAACGCCGTGCGCGCCATATTCGAAGCTGAGCTCCGCGACGGCTGCCGGCGGCGGTACCGAGAAACCGCACAAGCGCAGCACCGGCACGGGGTCGCGTTCGACGATGGTCGTCTCCATGTCGGGCTGCGGCGCCGGTACGCCGTTTTCCCCAAACGCGCGCTTCCACGCGGCTTGCACGCTGCGCGCGCTGCGCGGCGTCAGCGGCGGCGCTTCCAGAATCACGATCACGGCCTCGGCAGCGATGCCGAGATCGATCGTGCCGCACTCGTTGCTTTCCGGATCGACGTACCACGTCGGATTGCTCGGCAGCACCCGCAGCGACGGCTTTTCCGCGACGCCCGGGTGCTGGCGCCCCTCGGCGTCGGGATTCCATACGAGCCGTTGCTCGGAAAGATCGCGGCGTAGCAGCGGAGGCGCCTTGAGCGATCTCCAGTGAAGGCGGCCGGTTCGCAGCATCTCCTCGAGCAAGACCGCCGACAAACGCGGCGAGACGATCGCGTTGCGCGAGGAATACGAGTATGGATTGACGATGCCGGCAGCGACCGCGAGCCGGCCGATCGTGCGGTCGATCGGAGCGGCGTCGCTGCCGCCCCCAAAGTGGAAGCTCGAAAGATCGACCGTGTGGCCCACGGTGCGCTCGCCGTTCCCGCGCACCGAGACTTCGCGAGCCGTCAACTTTACGCGCGCCGGATTGCCGCCCAGATCTAGGAAATAGCGAATCTCCTCGAATTGCGGCGCCGTACTCGCCCGAGCGGAAAAGGCTTCGAGCCGCCGCAGCCACCCGGAGACCGCGACATCGGCGGGATCGTGTTCCTTCGTCGGAGCGCCGTCCTCGTTCGCCGGCCTGAGAAGCAGCAGCGCGATCAGCGCCGCCGCGCCGTGCTTGCATTGGTTTCCGATCGGGCAATCGCAGTAGGTCGAAAAACGCAGATCGGGCCCTCGGGTTACGTATTCGATCGTCACGTTATAAGGGGCCCGGGCCGAGCCTTGGACCTTTGCCGAGACGATCGTGCCGGCAGCCTCTCCCAGTTGCACGACCCGGCCGCTCTGCGCATACGCCAAGCCGCGACGATAGGTTATCTCGTCGAACGAGCCGCGGATCTCGTCATCATCAAACACTAAAACGTGGTTTTTGGCGCCTTATTTTCGGCGCAGCACCTCGAACAGCTCGCTGACCCGATAGTGGAATCCCGGCAGCGCCGTGTGTTCGATCACATCCCTTTCGCCCAGCCGCGCGACTTTGAAAGCGTCGTGAAGCTCCACGGCGCGTCGGCTCGGGTCGACCACGACCACGAGCGACGAGCCTGCCCGTAAGTAGGTATCGATCTTATCGTCCACGTCGGCGCGCCGGTCGTCGGGCGAAAGGATCTCAACGGCGACGTCGGGCGCCAGCGGCGGCACCTGTAGCTCTTCGTCGCTCAGGGCGCGCAATCGCTCGTTCGATACATAGGCGACGTCGGGAACCAGAGGCCGCCGGACCTCGCCAGGCGGCGCGACGCGAAAACGCCACTCCGGGCCAACCTCTCCGCGCTCCGCCGCCCAGCGATCGAGTTGCGTGAAGAGAGCGCCCTGCAAACGGGAGTGGTCCCGCTGTGGGCTCACCTTTTGCAGCGGACGCCCGCGCACCCACTCGGTTTCGGGCTCCGTTTCCGGGAGGACGATCTCGCGAAGCATATCACACCATCCTATCACGGCATTCCAGCACTCGGAAAGCGCCACGCGCCTGAGCTTCCCCTGGGGTGTGGGAGCCGCGGCCTTTGGCGCGGACCCTGCCGAGTAAGCATTCGAGTAACGTATCGGCACTGCGGCGAACCCGTCGGTCACGGGAGGCCTCTTATATGCACGTTGTGCGATTGCTCGGACCATTTGCGCTATTGGCCGCATTGCTGACGGCTCCGCATCCAGCTGCCGCGGCGAGTCTCTCACCCGCAGCGGCGTCGGCGTGGCAACGCGACCTCGACTACATGGTGAAATGCATCGAGAAGTACCACCCCGACGCGTTTCACAGCATTAGCCGAGCAGCCTTCGAGCAGCGCGTCTCCCTGCTGCGCGCGCGAATCCCGAATTTCGATCGGGCGCAAGCCGTCCTCGGACTGGCAAGCATCATCGCTTTGGTGCACGATGCGCACACCGGGTTCGGGCTCGGCACGAGTCCGCCGGTCTCATTTCACGCCTTGCCGATTAAGGTCTACCAGTATTCCGACGGTGTGTTTATCCAGTCGGCAGCGCCCGAATATCGAAGCCTCGTGGGCGCCGAGATTCTCAGCGTGGGCGGCGTACCGATCGCGACGGTGCTGCAGCGCCTCCTCACGGTCGTCATGGTAACCAACGACTGGACGTTCCGCTCGCAGCTCGCCTTCCAGTTCAAAGGCGAGATCCTGCACGCACTGGGTCTATCGGAGCGTGACGACGCGGCGACGTTGCGAGTACGCGGGCCGGCCGGCGTCAGCACCGTCGAGATTAAGACGATCCCGCATCCCTTCAGCGTCGGCTACAAGCCTGGGCCGCCGGACGGCTCCGATTGGGTCGATGCCCGGTCCGGAACGGCACCGCTCTATCTCCGGCACCTCACCAAATTCTACTGGCACGAATGGCTCCCCGCCCCGCGGACGCTGTACGTTCAGTGTAACTTCATCTTAAACGCCCCCGATGAGTCGTTCACGGAGTTCTTTCGTAAGGTATTCGCGTTCGCCGACACGACGAACGTTGACAAATTCGTCCTCGACTTACGATTCAACGGCGGTGGAGACAACACGATGCTGCCCGTCGTCGTGCAGAATCTCGTGAAACGCGACCGGCTCAACGCCTCCGGAAAACTCTTCGTCATCATCGGCCGCGGCACGCAATCGGCCGCGGAGAACCTCGTCAATCGGCTCCAGCGCGACACCAAGGCAACGTTCGTCGGCGAGCCGACCGGGGAGCGGCCCAACGAGTTCGGCGATCCGTGGCCGTTTGTCTTGCCCAATAGCCGCATCGAAGTGCACGTGGCCAGCATTCAGTGGGAGGATATAGATCCGCGCGACGATCGCGATTGGACCGGTCCGGACATGGCCGCCGAGCTAACGTCGTCCGACTACGCTTCGAATGTGGATCCGGCCATGGTCGCCATACAAGGCGCCCCATTCGTGCCGCTCGAGGACGCGTTGCAGCCCTCTCTCCATTCGGGCATTGGTAAGTTGCACGACGCCTACCTCAGATACTTTGACGATCCGGCACACAAGTTTACCCAATCGCAAGGCGGAGTCGATCGCATCGCCTCGCAGCTCATCGCCGCCAAACGCTATGACGCCGCCCAGGCCTTTCTCGAGTGGAACGTACGGCATTCGCCCGATTCGGCGCGCGCTTTGGACGCGCTGTGCGACGCCTACCTTTCCGGTCGCGATATTCAGAAAGCCAAAGCCTGCTACGAGGGCGTGCTCGCGAGCTTTGCGCACGACGCGATTGCCGCCTCTCGCCTCTCAGTTCTCGAAGCGGGACAGATTCCGGATCTTTAGGCTTTCAAGGCCGCCGCCCACCGGCGTGCGAACTCAACCGCCCGATGAAGTTATATCTCAGGAGGAGCATGCATAAGCCGTTTTCGCGCGCCACGTTCATCGGTTCGTCGCTCGGTCTTTCGGCGCTCGCTGCAATGCGTCCGGCGACGGCACTCGCCGCCGCATCGCCGGGCCGCGCACTTACACCGGTGCGCATCGACGCGAACCGCGTCATCCGTACGATCGTCGGGCTGCGCCCGTTTCGAGCGCCGGGTTTCGTTTTGCGCGCGGAATCCTTCGGTTCGAAAGTCCTCGTGCACAACTACGGCCACGGCGGTGGCGGCTTCAGTCTCTCCTGGGGCTGTGCGACGCTCGCGGCCGATTTG
>JBAQAW010000053.1:0-101912 GCA_049285915.1 Candidatus Cybelea sp.
GCCGCCATCGTGGAGATGTTGAGCGTGTTGGCGTGATCGCCGCCCGTCCCGACCACATCGACGACCATCGGCAGGCCGTGTTCGACGTGCAGGCTGCGTTCGCGCATCGCGCGAGCCGCGCCGACGATCTCGTCGACGCTCTCGCCTTTGAAGGCCAGCGCCGTCAGCAATGCCGCCGATTGCGCGGGCGTGTAGTTTGCGTCCATCACTTCGCCGATGAACGTTGCCGCGTCGGCGGCCGAAAGATCTTCGCCGCCGAGCAGGCGCCGCAGAAGCGGAGGGAACTCGCTCATCCTTCGACAGGCTCAGGATGACACTGGGGAGGCTTAGGATGACACTGGGGAGGCTCAGGATGACACTGGGGCGGCTGAGGTTGGCGCAGGAAGTTTTCGACGATCGCTTCGCCGTTCTCGCTGAGCACCGATTCGGGATGGAACTGCACGCCGTGCACCGGCAGGTCGCGATGCGCGACGCCCTGCACCACGTCGTCCTCGCTGCGGGCGTTGACGCGCAGCGCGGCGGGAATCGTCGAGGGCTCGAGACAGAGCGAATGATAGCGCGTCGCGACCAGCGGTGAAGAGAGCCCGGCAAAAACGCCGGTGCCGTCGTGAGTAATCTGCGACGTTTTGCCGTGCATCAACCGCGGAGCGTGCGTTACCGTCGCGCCCAGCGCTTCGCCGATGGCCTGCAGTCCCAGGCAGACGCCGAGGACGGGGAGCTCGCGCGCGATCGCGGCGCGCAGCACGGCCATCATCCGCGGTGCGTGCTCCGGCCGGCCGGGGCCCGGTCCGACGACCAGCGCGTCGTAGCGTTCGAGCAGTTCCGGCGTCAGGCGCGGATCGTCGTTGAGCACGACGTCGGGGGCCGCATTGCGCGACGCCAGCAAGTGCACGACGTTGTAGCTGAAGCTGTCGTAGTTATCGACGAACAGAACTCGCGGCGCCGTCACCCGGCGACCCCCAGCACGGCGCGTGCGATACGAGTCTTATGCAGGATCTCTTCGTATTCGGCGACGGGATCCGAATCGGCCACGATGCCCGCGGAGGCTTGCCACCAGGCGCGTCCGTTCTGCACCTGGATGCTGCGCAGCGTGATGCACGAATCGAAGTCGCCGCCGAACGACCACCGCCCGATGCTCCCGGAATAGAAGCCCCGCGTCACCGGCTCGAGCGCATCGATGAGCTGCATGGCCCGCACCTTCGGCGTCCCGGTCACCGTGCCCGCGGGGAATCCGGCTCGAAAGAGGTCGAGCCCGTCGCGATCCGCCCGCAGCCGGCCGACGACGTTGGAAACGATGTGCATGACGTGGCTGTAACGTTCGATCTGCAAAAGCTCGTCGACGCGTACGCTGCCGTACTCGCAGACCGAGCCGAGATCGTTGCGGCCGAGATCGACGAGCATCACGTGTTCGGCGCGCTCCTTTTCGTTGGAGAGGAGCTCGACCGCTATTCGGCCATCTTCTTCGTCGTTGCCGCCTCGCGTCCGGGTCCCGGCAAGCGGCCGCAGGCGCGCTCTGCGCCCTTCCAGCCGAACGAGAAACTCCGGTGAAGCGCCCAGAAGCTGGCCGAACCGCGTGTCGACGTAGAACATATAGGGTGATGGGTTATGTCTGCGCAGCGCGCGGTAAAGATCGAAAGCTTCGCCCTCGAGCGCGGCGTTGAAGCGGATTCCCAGCTGCAGCTGATAGACGTCGCCCTCGAAGATCGCGCGCTTCACCTCGGCGACGAGCTCGAGGTAACGAGCGCGGTCGAGCGACTGCGCCGTCGGGCCGAGCGCGTGCAGCGGCTGCGGAAAGAGCGGGCGCGCGGCCAGGAGACGTTCGACGTAGCCGTCGATGCGGCGCTCGAGCGCCTGCGCATCTCCGCCGCTCGTCCAGATCGTAAGCGAATCGGTAAAGTGATCGAAGATCAGCCACGTCGCGGGGATCGCGACGAACGCGCCCGGCATCACCGGATCGGAGGGCGCTCTCGCCGGTAGCCGCGCGTCGGGACGGGCGGCGTCGTACGAGAAGGCCAACAACGCTCCGCCGAGCGCGCCGCGTTCCGATTCGATACGGTGTGCGGCGACGAATTCGCGCACGCGCGGGTAGAGCTGCTCGTCGGCGGCAAACTCGGCGGCGTCGCTATAGTCGATTCCGATGAAGGAGTAGCGTGAGATGCGCCCTCCGCTCTCAACGCTTTCGAGCAGGCACGACGCTTGGGGGTTCGCAAGCGCGCGGTACGCGCCGATCGGGGTCAGAACGTCGGCCGGCAGAACGCGCACGGCGACGCGGTCGGCCGTCGTGCACTTCATTTTTTCAAAAGCTTTCGCAGGCCGGCTTCATCGAGAACCGTGATTCCCAGCTGCTCAGCCTTGCTCAGCTTGCTTCCCGCTTCGCTGCCGGCCACGACGTAGTCGGTCTTCTTGCTGACAGAACCGGTGACTTTGCCGCCCGCACCGGCGATCAGCTCGGTCGCTTCTTCTCGGGTCAGCGTCGGCAGGGTGCCGGTGAGCACGAGCGTCTTGCCGCTGAGCGTTCCATCTGCGCGAACCCGCTTCGGCGCCTCCATGACGACTCCGGCCTCGCGCAGGCGCTCGATCATATCGAGATTCGGCGCCTGCCTGAAGAAGAGCGCGACGCTGCGAGCCACTTCGGGGCCGATGCCTTCGCTGCGCTGGAGTTCGTCTTCACTCGCTTCGGCGACCGCGTCGATGGTACCAAAGTCGGAGGCGAGAATCTGCGCCGTCTGGGTGCCGACGAAACGGATGCCGAGTCCGTAGAGCAGCCGTGCCAAGCCTCGCTGCTTGGAGGAGCTGACGTTGCGCAACAAATTTTCGATGCTCTTGCGCCCCAGTCGAGGAACGGAAGCGAGAGAAGTTTCGTTGAGCTTATAGGTATCGGCGATGTTGCGCACCAGCTTGAGCTCGGTCAACTGCTGCGCGATGACGTCGCCGATGCCCTCAATATCCATCGCCCCGCGCGATGCAAAATGGCGCAAACGCTCGTAGACTTGCGCCGGACACGCCGCGTTCGTACACCGCGACATCGCCTCGTCTTCGGGACGATCCACGTCGGAGCCGCAGACCGGGCACCGGTCGGGCAACTTGAATCGGCGTTCGCGCCCAGTTCGCTCGGAAAGCACTGGCCCGACGACGCGAGGAATGACGTCGCCGGCGCGCGTCACCAGCACCGTATCCCCAATCCGAATGTCGTTACTGTTGATGTAGTCGATGTTGTGCAGCGTCGCGCTCTTCACCGTGACCCCGCCGATCTGCACGGGCGCGAGCACCGCGCTCGGATTGAGCGTTCCGGTGCGCCCGACGGTAACCGCAACGTCCAACAGCTTCGTGCGAGCCTCGCGCGGTTTAAACTTGAAGGCGATCGCCCAGCGCGGATCGCGCGCGACGACGCCGAGTCGCTCCTGGAACGCGAAGTCGTCAACTTTAATGACCACGCCGTCGATCTCGTAGTCAAGGCTATCGCGGCGCTCTTCCCAATCTCGGCAGTAGGAAACGACCTCGTCGAGCGTCTGTGCTCGCGCGACGTTGGGATTGACGGGAAGACCCAGCGCGCGCAGACGCTCCAGCGCCTCCCACTGCGTCCTCACCGGCACGGCGCCGCCCTCTTCGACGGCGAGTTGATAGGCGAAGAACGAGAGGCGTCGAGCGGCCGTCAGTGCCGGGTCGAGTTGCCGGACGCCGCCTGAGGCGGTGTTGCGGGGATTCGCGAAGGCCGGCAGGCTCTCGCGCTCGCGATCGGCGTTGAGCCGCTCGAAGTCGCTCTTTCGCAGGTAAACTTCGCCGCGCGCTTCGACGAACGCCGGCACGCGCTTTGCGACACGCAAGCGCAGCGGGATCGTCCTGACCGTGCGCAGATTTGCGGTGACGTCCTCGCCGACGCGTCCGTCGCCGCGCGTTCCGCCGCGCGCGAACGAGCCATCTCGATAGTCGAGCGCCACGGCGAGGCCGTCGATCTTGAGCTCGCAGACGTACGCGACGTCCGTTCCGGCGCTTTTGCGCGCTCGCTCGTCGAAGGCGCGAAGTTCGTCGACGGTGACGGCATTGGCCAGACTCAGCATCGGGCGGGCGTGCTCGTACCCGGCAAACCGCGCGGAGGCGACCGCTCCGACGCGTTGCGTCGGGGAGTCGGGCCTCTGCAGTTCGGGATTCCGTTGCTCGAGCTCGATCAGCTCGCGCAGCAACGCATCGAACTCCGCATCGGTAATCTGCGGTTCGTCCAGCGCGTAGTAGTTGTAGTTCGCCTCCTCGATCTGCGAGCGCAGCGCATCGGCGCGGGCCGCCGCACCAGCAGCGGAACGAGCCACGGCTAGGCTTCCACGGCAACCCGCCCGGTCTCGGCGAGATCGCGAAGCGTAAAGAGATTCTCTTGTTCGAGACGCTCCAACTCGGCCGCGTCGAGTTGGTGGTGCCCGACGGCACGCTGATCGCGCAGCACCGGGATCAGGTACTTTCCGGTAAAGGATGCTTCGCTCTGCGCCACCTGCTCGGGGGTCCCGGTGGCGACGACCGTGCCGCCTCGATCTCCGCCTTCGGGGCCGAGGTCGATCAAATAGTCGGCGGTCTTGATCACGTCGAGGTTGTGCTCGATCACGAGCACCGTGTTGCCCAGCCCGACCAAACGCTCGAGAACGTCGAGCAGCTTGTGAATGTCGGCGAAGTGCAGTCCGGTCGTCGGCTCGTCGAGGACGTAGAACGTCCGCCCGGTCGAGCGCCGCGAGAGCTCGGTCGCGAGCTTGACGCGTTGCGCCTCTCCCCCCGAGAGGGTCGTCGCCGGCTGGCCCATCTTGATGTATCCGAGTCCGACGTCGCAGATCGTGTGCAGCTTATTGTGGATGCGTGGAATCGCCGAGAAGAACTCGCTGGCCTCGTCGACGCGCATCTCGAGGATGTCGGAGATCGTTTTGCCTTTGTACTTCACCTCGAGCGTCTGCGCGTTGTAGCGCCGCCCCTTGCACACCTCGCACGGCACGTAGACGTCGGGGAGAAAGTGCATCTCGATCTTAATGATGCCGTCCCCTTCGCACGATTCGCATCGGCCGCCCTTGACGTTGAACGAGAAGCGCCCGGGAGTATAGCCGCGCATCCGGGCCTCGGGAACGAGCGAGAAGAGCTGCCGAATGTGATCGAAGGTGCCGGTGTAGGTCGCGGGATTGCTGCGCGGCGTCCTCCCGATCGGAGACTGATCGATCACGACCATCTTATCGAGCTGCCCTGCGCCTTTGACCGTGCCGTATGTCCCGCCTGGCGGCTGCCGGTGCAGGTGCTGATTGAGTGCGCGCACGAGCACTTCGTTGACGAGCGTCGACTTGCCGCTGCCGCTCACGCCCGTCACTGCCGCAAAGACGCCGATCGGAAATCCGACGTCGATGCCGCGCAGATTATTCGCTTTGGCGTTGCGGACCTCGAGCCAGCCGCGCGGCGCGCGGCGGCGCCGCGGAATCGGAATGAACTTGCGTCCCGAGAGATAGGCTCCGGTCTCCGACTTGGGGTTCGCGATGACGTCGTCCAGCGACCCCGCGGTGAGGATCTCGCCGCCCTCGGCGCCCGCGCCGGGCCCGATGTCGACCACGACGTCGGCCGTCCGCATCGTATCTTCGTCGTGCTCGATGACGATCAAAGTATTACCGAGATCGCGCAGCGTCCGCAGCGTCGCGAGAAGCCGGTCGTTGTCGCGTTGATGCAGCCCGATCGAGGGTTCGTCCAGAATGTACAGGACGCCGACGAGCGCGCTGCCGATCTGCGTCGCCAGCCTGATGCGCTGCGACTCTCCGCCGGCAAGGGTCGTCGCCGAGCGCGAGAGCGTCAGGTAGTTCAAGCCGACGTTGGTCAGGAAACCCAAGCGCGCCCGGATCTCTTTGACGATCTGATGCGCGATCTGCTCCTGCCGCGGCGTGAGCGTCAGCTCGCGGAAGAACAGCTCGAGCTGCTCGATCGACATCCGCGTCAGCGCGTCGACGCTTCGCTCGCCGACGGTCACGGCCAGCGCCTCGGGCTTGAGACGCGCGCCTTTACATGCCGGGCAGACGGAGGCCGACATGAACTTCTCGATCTCTTCCTTCACGTAGTCGCTCGACGTGTCGCTATACCGCCGCTGCAGGTTGTTGACGACGCCTTCGAATGAAGCGCGGTACTCCCACGTCTTGCCGCCGCGCGAGGTGTAGGCAAAGGTCTGCTCGCGCTCCGTTCCGTAGAGGATCACGTCGAGGACTTCGTCGGAGAGCTGGTCGACCGGCGTCGTCGTCTTGACGCGATGGCTCTTGAGCACCCGCTCGAGCTGCTGCATGTAGTACGGGTTCATCGAGGGATACCGGCCGCCGCCCAGCGAGCGGCTCCAGGGCACGATCGCGCCCTCCGCGATCGACTTGCTGCGGTCGGGAATCACTTTCCAAGGATCGATCTCGATCTTTTCGCCGAGTCCGCTGCACGCCGAACAGGCGCCGTACGGCGAATTGAACGAGAACAGGCGCGGCGCGAGTTCCTCGAACGAGAGCCCGCAATAGACGCAGGCAAAGGCCTCGCTGAAGGTCAGCTCCCGCTCGGCTTGCCCCGAGCCTGTCGAAGCAAGTACGGTCACGATTCCGTTGGAGAGCCGCAACGTCGTTTCGACCGAATCGGCGAGCCGCTTGCGAACCTCGGGCTTGCGGACGAGCCGGTCGACGACGACCTCGATCGTGTGCTTGCGCTTCTTGTCGAGGACGATCTTCGAGGAGAGTTCTTTGGTCTCGCCGTCGACGCGTACCCGCGTGAAGCCCTCCTTCGCAATCTCCTCGAAGAGCTTCGTATACTCGCCCTTGCGCCCGCGCACCATCGGCGCGAGCAGCACCATCCGCGTCCCCTCGGGCAGATCCATGATCGATTCGACGATCTGCTCGCTCGACTGCGTACTGATCTCTCGCCCGCACTGATAGCAGTGCGGCGTTCCGATCCGGGCGTAGAGCAGGCGCAGATAGTCGTAGATCTCCGTCACCGTTCCAACCGTCGAGCGCGGATTGCGCGAGGTGGATTTTTGGTCGATCGAGATCGCGGGAGAGAGCCCTTCGATGTAGTCGACGTCGGGCTTCTCCATCTGGCCGAGAAACTGGCGCGCGTAGGAGGAGAGCGACTCGACGTAGCGCCGCTGCCCTTCGGCGTAGACGGTATCGAAGGCAAGCGAGGATTTGCCTGAGCCCGAGAGCCCGGTTACGACGATCAGCCGATTGCGCGGCAGCACCAAGTCGACGTTCTTGAGATTGTGCTCCCGCGCGCCCTTGATGACGATGGAGTCTAGCGACACGTTATCTACCAGACACTGCTGGAGAGCAGAAGTATGCGGCCGACATCGGCGATCGTGCTGCAGGTTGCGTCGGGCGGCTGCGCGCCCGCAGGAAGCTCCTCGTCGCGCACGTTGAGCCAGATGGTGAAGAGCCCCGCCTCGAGGGCGCCGCGAATATCCCGGTCGTAGCGATCGCCGACCATCGCCGAGTGTGCCGGCGCGCCGCCGAGCGTTCGGCAGGCGTGGGCGAACAGAAGAGGGTCGGGCTTGATCATGCCGACTTCGTCCGCGAGGAAGATTGCGTCGAAGTATTCGCTGATGCGAAGCAGCGCGATCTTCTCGCGGTGTGTCTCCGAGAGACCGTTGGTCACGATGCCGAGCCTCATACCGCGCTCGCGCAGCGTTTTCAACAGCTCGACGGCGCCGGGAAAGAGCGTGTAGTACTTCGAGCGGTAGGCGTTATACCGCTCCGCGCTCTGCTCCGCGACCTCGAGGCTCGCGACGCCCACGCTTTCAAGGGCATTCTGCCACATGCTCGCGCGTACGCGCGAGAGCTTGACCTTGAGATCCCCCGGCGAAAGACGCTGCCAAAAGCCCTCCGCCTCGGCGACGTACGCAGCCTTGAGCGCGATCGCGTCGACGCCGTGCTCGGCCGCGACCTCGCGCGCCACTTCCTCCGCGGCGCTCTGATAAGCGAACGTATCGTCGTGCAGGGTGTCGTCGAGGTCGAAGAGCACGAGATCGATGCGTCGCATGTCGTGGAGCGATCTCCCTGTTACGGCGGCGTGAGCTTTAGACCGGCGATCTTCCCCTGCTTGTCGACGACGTCGAGCAGCTGCAGTTTCGTTCCGTCTTTGAACGTCAGCAGATACATGGCGTACGTGAGGTCACCCTGCAGTCCGGAACGCTGCTGATCGAACGTAACCGGAGCGCCCAGATTTCCGATGCTGCCCTTCAGCGTGGCCAGCTTGTCATCGGTCAGGGCCGCGCTCATTGTCGGTTCCAGTAGCGAGCGGTCGATCGTTCCAGCTTGAAGCTGCGTGAAGACCTCCTTCGCCTGGGCGATCATCGCGGGATTGGGGGCCGGGGTCGGCGCGCCGCTTGCTGGTTCGCTCAGGGGTGGGGGCGGAGGCGGCGGGGCGACCGGGCCACTGCCCTGTTGACCGGCCGGCATGGACCCGGGGGGAGTATGAACGGCAGCGATCGTGCCCGCCAAGAGCACGAGGATGGAGAGCGTCGAGCGTATCATGTGAGCTCCTTTTTTAGCTTATTGGATGTAGGGCAGGCGCTCCGCGAGGGAGCTCCAGCCCTCCGACGAGATCATGACCGAGCCTGAGAAGGGTCCGGCGAACTCGCCGATGACGACGAAGAGTATTGCGATAAGGCCGACGAGGATCGCGGTCATCAGCAGCTGAGCGGGCCGATTCTCCACGCCGAAGATATAGCAGAAAGCGACCATCGAGAGCGCTCCCGTGACGAGCGCGAACCAGAGCACGCCGGGGACCGCCGGCTGGGCCCGCACCAGGCGCTGGCGCCTGGCGTCGAAGAGGCGTTGCTCGTTGCCGATCGCCGCCTGCTGGGCATTATACCCGCGTTGGTCCTGCGGCGAGAAGGTATTGACGGCATACGCAGCATCTTCGATCAGCTTCGAGCCGGTCTCGGGAACGTCTTGATTGCTCGCCATCGCGGGCCACTCGACGCGAATCACGGTCTGCGCGTACTTCGTCAGATCGGTCCTGATGCGCGTGCGAAGCGCATCCGGAAATCCGTCCACGACGTGATACAGGTCGCCGGCGGCATCGACCTCGTCTTGGACGTTGGCAATCGTCGCATCGTACTTTTCCCAAACCACGACGACGACGAAGCCCAGGAGGACCGCGTAGAGCACGCCGACGGCTGAAAAGAGGTACCCGGCCACGTCGTTGTGACGCCGTAAAACTTCGCTCTTGAGGAGTCGCTGCAGGGCGGCGTGCAGGCCGACGAAGCAGGCGATGACGATGCCGATGACCACGAGCTCCCCGAGCGCCTCGGGAATGTTGAGGATCGTACGGGTCAGAACCGTCAAAGCGCAGCGATACCTCCGAGTCGACCAGAGGCTTTCCTAATTACCGACGAGTTCGGCCAAGGCCTTGTCGAAAATCTTTGGGGCTTTCCCGCCGAAGAGGATTCCTTCGTTTCCACCGATCTGCTTGCGTAATTCGATCAGCTCGTCGCGCAGGGCGGCGGCCTTTTCGAATTCGAGGCTCGCGGCGGCTTCGCGCATCTTTCGTTCCAGATCGCGAGACATTTTGAGTGCGACGTCGCGCGGAAGCTTCTCCAGCTTGAGCTTGGCCGCGTCCTCGCGGGTGGCGCCGATCATGCTGAGGATGTCGTGGATCTGCTTGCGTACCGACTTGGGCTCGATGCCGTGCTCGCTATTGTACGCCACCTGCGTCTCCCGCCGCCGGCGCGTCTCGCCGATCGCGCGCGCCATCGACTCGGTCACGACGTCGGCGTACATGATCACCTTGCCCTCGACGTTGCGCGACGCGCGGCCGATCGTTTGAATGAGCGAGGTGCCGCTTCGAAGGTAGCCTTCTTTATCGGCGTCGAGGATGCCGACGAGCGAGACTTCCGGCAAGTCCAGCCCTTCGCGCAGCAGATTGATGCCGACGAGCACGTCGAAGACGCCCGCTCGCAGATCGCGCAGGATGGCGATGCGCTCGAGCGTGTCGACCTCACTGTGAAGGTAGCGCACCCGCAGGCCGTTCTCGACGAGGAAGTCGGTGAGATCTTCGGCCATCTTCTTCGTTAGCGTCGTCACCAGCACGCGCTCCTGACGAACCGCCCGCAGGTGGATCTCTTCCATCAAATCGTCGACCTGATTGCGGGTCGGCCGAACCTCGACTTCGGGATCGACGAGCCCCGTGGGCCGAATGATCATCTCGACGACCTGGCTGCTGCGCCCGGTCTCGTACGTTCCCGGCGTCGCCGAAACGTAGACCGCTTGCACGATGTGATCGTCGAACTCCGCGTAGGTAAGCGGCCGATTGTCGAGCGCGCTGGGCAGCCGGAACCCGTGCTCGACGAGAACCTCCTTGCGCGAGCGGTCGCCGGCAAACATCCCGTGGACCTGGGGCAGCGTAACGTGAGATTCGTCGACGAAGAGCAGCCAGTCTTTCGGAAAAAAGTCGATCAAACACGACGGCGTCGAGCCGGCCTCGCGGCCGGTGAGGTGACGCGAATAGTTCTCGACACCGTTGCAGTAGCCGACCTCGCGCAGCATGTCGAGGTCGTAGCGGGTGCGCATCTCGAGCCGCTGCGCCTCCAAGAGCCTGCCGTGCCGCTTGAAGTCGGCCAGGCGCTCGTCGAGCTCGGCTTCGATCGACCGGATCGCGCGCTGCAGCTTCTCTTCGGGCGTGATGAAGTGCTTGGCCGGAAAGATCAGGATCTCGTCTTTGCTCTCGAGATACTCGCCCGTGAGCAGATTGACGACATTGATCGATTCGATCTCGTCGCCGAAGAAACCGATTCGATGAACGAGCTCTTCGTCGACGGCGACGAACTCGAGCGTATCCCCGCGCACGCGGAACGTACCGCGCACGAGGTTGACGTCGTTGCGCCGGTACTGCATGTCCACGAGCTTTCTCAAGAAAACGTCGCGGTCGATCTCTTCACCGACCCGGATGCGGGCGGACATCTCCATGTAATCCGAGGGCGAGCCCAGGCCGAAAATGCACGAAACGGAGGCCACGATCAGCGTATCCCGGCGGGTCAGAAGCGATTGCGTCGCCGAGTGGCGCAGACGCTCGATCTCGTCGTTGATCGAGCTATCCTTCTCGATGTACGTATCGGTCGAAGGGACGTACGCCTCGGGCTGATAGTAGTCGAAGTACGATACGAAGTACTCGACCGCGTTCTTCGGAAAGAAGTCACGGAACTCGGCGCAGAGCTGGGCGGCGAGCGTCTTATTGTGGCAGAGCACGAGCGTCGGCTTCTGCACGAGCTCGATCGTACGCGCCATCGCCATCGTCTTGCCGCTGCCGGTCACCCCGAGGAGGGTCTGCGTGCGGTCGCCGCGCGCGAGCCCCCGTGCCAGGGCGTCGGTCGCCTTGGGTTGGTCGCCGGCCAGCGCGAAGGGCGAAACGAGCGTGAATTCTTGGGCCACAGCAATAGCTCAAACCGCCTTCGAGGGCGGAACGATTCACTGGGCGAACGTCCCCCCTCGTGCAGAATCCGCTGCTGTTCTGTGGGAACTCCAATCCACAGCTGGCCGAAGAGATCGCCAAGCGGCTCCGGCTGCACGTCGGTAAGGCGCTGGTTTCGGAATTCCGAAACGAAGAGACTCGGGTCGAGATCGGCGAGAACGTTCGCGGCTCCGAGGTCTTCGTCGTCCAGTCGATCTGCAAAGCGCCCAACGGCAAGGGCGTCAACGACGCTTTGATGGAGCTGCTGCTGATGGTCGACGCGCTGCGTCGAGCCTCGGCCGCCCGGATCACCGCCGTCATCCCGTATTACGGGTACGCAAAGCAAGACAAAAAAACAAAAGGCCGGGAGCCGATCTCGGCCAAAGTCGTCGCAAATTTGCTGAAGGTGACCGGTGCCCGCCGCATCGTCACGATGGATTTGCACGCCGCTCAGATTCAGGGCTTCTTCGATATCCCGGTCGATAACCTGATGGCGATGCCGGTGCTCTGCAACTACCTCAAAAAGGAAGGTCTCTGCGACGACAAGATCGTCATCGTCTCCCCCGACGCCGGCGGCGTGCACCGCGCCGAGCTCTTCGCCAAGCGGCTGAATAGCTCGCTGGCAATCGTTTTCAAACGTCGCCCGGAGCCCGACATCGCCGAGGTCACCGATATCGTCGGCGACGTTTCCGGCAAGGTCGCGGTGGTCGTCGACGATATGATCTCGACCGGCGGCACGCTGGCAAAGGCGGCTGGAGCGATCAAAGCGAGGGGTGCGACGAAAGTATATACGGTCGCCTCGCACGGCATCTTCGCCGGTGAGGCGGTCGAGCAGCTCGAGCAGTCGGAGATCGAACGGGTGCTCTTTACCAATACGATTCCCTTCCGCTTCAGCGGAACGAATCACCCGAAGTTCGTGCAGCTCTCGATCGCGCAGGTCTTTGCCGACGCGATCAACCGGATCATCACCAATCGCTCGGTCTCGGAGCTCTTTGCAGGCGACGAAACCGTCAATACCGTCGCACCGCCGGCACCAGAAGCCGTCGGCGTATTCTAAGAAAGACACCGTGGCTAGCAAAGACTTAACCCTTTCCATCGAGCCTCGCTCGAAACTCGGTACGACCGGGGCCCACGCGCTGCGCTCGGATGGAAAGATCCCTGCCGTCGTGTATGGCCATGGGGGCGTTCCCGATCACATCGCGCTGGACGCTCGCGCCTTCGGCGAGTTGTTGCACCACAGCGGCCGCAACGCCATCATTACCCTCATCGACGGCAACAAGAAGCAGACCGCCATGGTCCGGGTCGTGCAGACCCATCCGGTCACCAGACGCATCGTCCACGCCGACCTGCAGCGCGTCTCGGCCGACGAAGCGATCGGCGCGAAGCTCAGCATCGTGACCGTCGGCGTCGCCGACGGCGTCAAGAACACCGGCGGCGTCATGGATGTGATCTTGCACGAGATCGAAATCGAGGGGCCGGCCAGCCAGATCCCAGACCATTTGGAGGTCGACGTAACGCCGCTCGGTATTCACGAGCACATCACCGCCGGCGACGTCGCGCTGCCGCCGGGCTTCAAACTTCTCACCCCGCCCGAGACGGTCGTCGTCACGATCGAGCCCTCTCGCACCGCACAGGATCTCGAGGAAGCAGCGAGCCCGGGAGAAGAAGTGCAGCCGGAAGTCATCGGCGCCGAGCCGGCACCCGCCGAGGGGCAATAGCTGGCCGACGGAGCACCGAGGCTCGTCGTCGGCCTCGGCAATCCGGGCCCCGAGTACGCCTCGACCCGCCACAATGCCGGCTTCGTCGTCGTCGACGAAGTGGCGCGCCGCCATGGAATCACGTCTTGGAAGAAAAAGGATGCCGCGCAGCAAGCCTTCGATTCGGCGCGCCGCATCGTCTTCGTCAAGCCGGCGTCGTTTATGAATCTCAGCGGGACGCCGGTGCGGCTGATCTCGTCGTGGTATCGCACGCCGCCGGCCGGGGTTCTGGTAATCAGCGACGACATGGATCTGCCGTTCGGAAAGCTGCGCATGCGCGCGAGCGGCGGCCACGGCGGGCATAACGGCCTGCGTTCGGTAATCGCGACGATCGGCGAGGAGTTTCCGCGTTTACGAGTGGGTGTGGGACGCCCCGAGTTCGACGGCATCGACCACGTGCTGGGGCGATTCAACGAGGCGGAGCGTCGCCTTCTCCCGGAGATGGTCGGCGCTGCGGCCGATGCCGTTGTGCTCTGGCTTGACGAGGGAATCGACGCGGCGATGCGGTTTGCGAATACGTGGGCGCCCCCGGGGCCTCAGGGGCAGCCCGACGGCACGTGATTGATCGCCGCTACGCGCGCCCCCGCTCCGGGTGAGGTATAGAGGAAGCTCGCGGCGGTCGATTCCGGACAGACTTCTTCCATGTGCTGATCGGTGGCGCGCACGAGCGCCCGCACCGCGGCCGCCGGATCGCCGGTAAGCGCCACCGCGGAGCGATCCGCGGAAAACTCGTACGAGCGCAGCGCGGCGTTGCGAACCGGAATCGCGACGAGATACATCACTGCGAGCAGCGCACCGACGATTGCCAGCCGCGAGAGCGGATCGTCGTCGCGCCGGAAGCCGATGCGATCGGCCAGCACGACCGCAATCGCCGAAAAGACGATGACGATACCGCCCTCGATCAGCGCGATCGAGAGAAAATCGTGATGCGCGACGTGCTCGATCTGGACCGCCACGGCGTAGGCAACCTCCGCCGGCGTCCCGCCGGCGATCAGCTTGTCGCTCAGCAGAATCGTGCGCGCGGAGCCGAAGCCGAGCACGGCCTCCTCGCCGACGGGCGAGTTGCGGATGTGGGCGACTTTCACCGGAACGTAAGGAAAACCGGCGCGCACGAGGAGGGCGTGGGTTCGCTGCGCGAGCGGGCCGGAAAGCGTTGCGACGCGCGCCCCCGGTAACGCGAGATACGGGGCGGCGTACGACCACACGACGCACCCGGCGAGAATCCCCACGATCGTGTAGACGTACCACTGATGCGTTCGTTGCACCCAACCGAGCACGATCGCGGCAATCAACCCGGCGACCAGCATGCCGAGCAGCGTGTGAATCGTCCAAGAGACGAGCCACCAGCGCGTCAGCTCGAGATCGATCTGCATCGTTCGCGCGACTCGATAGAGATAGAACGCCGGTAAAAACGAGGCAATGCGCGCGACGAGCGCGAGCGACGCTCCGAACGAGAATCGCAAAATCCACTCCGAACGTATTCGCCGGCGTAGCCAGTCGCGCAACCTGGCGGCGCCGCCCGAACTCCACAGATAAAAGAGCGCGGCCGACTCACACAACAAGATGAGGATCCAGCCGGGAAGCGTCCAATGCGCACGACGCAGCGCCGCGTCCTGACGCGCCGGGTCGACGAGCATCGTCGCCGGCTGCGTAAGGAGCACTCCATTAGAAAGCGTGTCGACGCGGACGTCCAACGCGTTGGGACGTACGCCGGCTGCTGCGTTCCCGGCCGCCGGCACGGCCAAGAGGGCTGCGGCAAAGAGGAGGCCGCAGAGGATGCGCACGTTACTTCTTGGGGAGAGGCCGCGCCGGATTGCCGGCGACGCGCTCGCCTTCCGGAACGTCCCTCGTTACGACCGATCCGGCACCGGTCAGCGCGCCGTCTCCGACCCGAACGGGGGCGACCAGCGACGTGTTCGATCCGATCGCGACGTTGCGCCCGACGATCGTGGCGTGCTTTTGCTTTCCGTCGAAGTTGCAGGTGATCGTCCCGGCGCCGACGTTGGTCTCTTCGCCGATCGTCGCGTCGCCGAGGTACGACAGGTGGCTAACCTTCACGCGGCGCGCCAACTCCGACTTCTTGATCTCCACGAAGTTCCCGACGTGGACGCTGTTTCCAAGGTTCGCCTCGCCGCGCACGTGCGCGAATGGCCCGATCGAAACGTCGTCGCCGACGGTCGAATCGGTGATCACGCTCTCGCGAACCGTGACTCGCGCGCCCAGGCCCGCGTTCGAGAGCCGCGTATTTGGACCGATGACGCAGGCGCGGCCGGCGCTCGAGAGGCGGCCGATCGTGCTGTTGGGATAGATGACCGTATCGTTGCCGATCTCTAGCTCGGGCTCGAGATACGTGGTATCGGGATCGACGATCGTGACGCCCGCGCGCATGTGGGCGGCGCAGAGCCGCGCGTTCATCTCCTTGCGCGCCAGCGCGAGTTCGACGCGGTCGTTGATTCCTAGGACGTCGAGGTGCCGGCGCGCGCTCACCGGATGTACGCCTTTGCCGTCGTGCACGAACTGCGCGACCGTATCGGTCAAGTAGTATTCACCTTGAGCGTTGTCGTTGCGCAGCTCGTTGACGGCGTGGCGCAGCGATGGCTCGTCAAACGCGTAGATTCCGGCGTTCATCTCGTCGATTGCGAGCTGCTCCGGCGTCGCGTCACGGAACTCGACGATTCGCTCGACGCTCCGGCCGTTGCGCACTACGCGGCCAAAGTTCGACGGAAGCGGCATCTTGACGGTCACGAGCGACATCAGCGTGGGGGCCTCTCCGTTCCGGTCGAGCGACGCGGCCGCCTGCGCGAAGACGTCGCTCGTCACGAGCGGCATGTCGCCGCAGGCGACGACCACTCGCCCCTGCCTCGGTGCGAGATGCTCGAGGGCGATCTTCACGGCGTGTCCCGTACCGAGCTGCTCCTCCTGCACGACGCTCTCGACGCCAAACTGCTCGATCTCGTCGCGCATCTCAGCGTTGATCACGGCGACGATCTCCTCGATGCCGGCGCCGCGCAGCGCCGCGATGACGTACCACAGCATCGGACGCCCGCATATCTCGTGCAGTACCTTCGTGCGCGCGCTCTTCATCCGCGTGCCCTTCCCGGCGGCGAGCACGACCGCGCGGATCACGCGATTACCTCTTCGCCCGAGGGGAGCCGCTCCCACTCTTCCAGCTCGCGTTTGCTCGGCGCGCCGAGCAGGTCCAGCGCGTTTCGGAGGCGCTCGCGCACCATATCGCGACCGAGCAGCTCCATCGAGTCGTAGAGGGGGATCGACGTCGGACTGCCGGCGATCGCGATGTAGAACGGGCGGGCGACGTCGCGCGCCTTTCGGTCGAGCGCTTGCGCGAGGCGCGACATCACCGTCTCGATCGCCGGCGCGTTCCACACCGGGAGCTTGTCGAACTCGCGCAGCGCGAGCGCGAAGGCACGGCGGATCGAGAGCGCGTCCAGCTTCGCGCCGGCGAACGAATCTGCGTTCAGCGTTAATCTACCGGAGAACAGGAACGCCAAGAGCGGGCCGAGGTCGCTCAAACGCTCGATGCGCGGCCCTGCGAGTTCCGCGATGCGCGCCAGCCGCCCCGGCGGCGCCCCCCAAGCTTGCACCCTCGCGAGCAGCGCCGTCGGATCGAGCCGCTCCCGAAGGTAGCGGCCGTTGAGCCAGTCGAGTTTGGCGAGATCGAAAACGGGGCCGCCAATTGGCACGTGCTCGGCCTCGAAACGGCGCACGATGGCCGCCAGATCCATCAGCTCGTCTTCTCCCTCGCGCACCGCGTTGGCCATCAAAGCTAAGAAGTTGACCAATGCCTCGGGCAGATAGCCCATCGCTTCAAAAAACAGAATCCCGGTCGGATTCTTGCGTTTGCTCAGCTTGCTCTTGTCGGGGTTGCGCAGCAGCGGGAGATGCATCAGAACCGGCGGTTGCCAGCCGAAGTATTCGTACAATAACAGGTGCTTCGGCGCGCTGGAAACCCATTCTTCGCCGCGGAAGACGTGTGAGATCTCCATCAAATGATCGTCGACGACGTTGGCGAGGTGATAGGTCGGCAAGCCGTCCGACTTGATCAGCACCTGCATGTCGACGGTCGAGTAGTCGAACTCGATCGGGCCGCGGCGCATATCGTTGACGACGCAGACCCCCGTATCTGGAACGCGCATCCGCACGACGAACGCTTCGCCGGCCGCCTCGCGCCGCGCGGCTTCTTCGGCCCCGAGGCTCAGACAGTGCCCGTCGTATCGCGACGGACGGCCCGCCGCGCGCTGGGCGACGCGCATCTCCTCCAGCCGCGCAGGCGTGCAGAAGCATTTGAACGCGTGACCGGCTGCCAGGAGCTTCCCGGCATACTCTTTGTAGATGCTCGAGCGTTCGCTCTGACGATAGGGTCCGAAGGGGCCGCCGACGTCGGGGCCCTCGTCCCAGGAGAGTCCGCACCAGCGCAGCGCGGAGAGAATGACGCGTTCGCTCTCCGCAGTGCTGCGAGCCTGATCGGTATCCTCGATGCGCAGCACGAACTCGCCGCCGTGCTTGCGGGCAAAACAGTAGTTGACGAGCGCCACATAGGCCGTGCCGACGTGCGGATCGCCGGTCGGTGACGGCGCGACTCGGGTCCGAATTCGCGTCACCTAAGAAACTTCTTTAGCCGACAGGCGTTCTTCGCTTGCCGCACTCGCGCGAGACGAAGTCAATGATCGCTTGAAGCGGTGCGCCGGGCGTGAAAATCTCGCGAACTCCGAGTTCCTTGAGCCGCCTTGCGTCCTCCGGCGGAATCGTGCCGCCTCCGAAAAAAACGATGTCGCCCGCGTCCGCGGCGCGCAGCTGCTCGACGACGAGGGGAAAGAGCGTCATATGGGCACCCGACAGAATCGAGAGACCGATGCCGTCGGCATCTTCTTGAATCGCGGTCTGCACGATCTGCTCGGGCGTCTGGAAGAGCCCGGTGTAGATGACCTCCATTCCGGCATCGCGCAGCGCCCGCGCGATGACTTTTGCCCCGCGGTCGTGACCGTCGAGGCCGGCCTTAGCGATGACGACGCGCAGCGGCCGGTCGGTCATGTCTCATCTCGTCGGAGTGGCGGCTCAAATGCAGCGCCTCTTCGAGCTTTCGCTTCACTGCGGCAAGGGTGCGCCGCACGCGATAGAGCTCGAGGTCGCCGCCTGGTACTTGTGGTTCCATCAGAGAACCGCCCGTTCGATGTAACGCCCGTAGACGCTTGCCATCGCTTCGACGATCTCGCCTTCGGTGCAGTAGGCATTGGCGCAGTCGATCAAATGCGGCATGAGGTTATCCTTTGGGTCGCGACAGGCGGCCGCGAGCCGCTCGAGGCCGCGCCGTACCAGCCCGTCGTCGCGCTTACCGCGAAGATCCTGGACCGACGCCGCTTGCGCGCGCTCCATCTCTTCGGTGATCTTCAGCAGGTCGATATTTTCGTTCTCTTCGTCTCGCACGAAGGCGTTCACGCCCACGATCACGCGATCGCGCGTCTCGAGCGAACGCTGGTACCGGTAGCTGGCATCGGCGATCTCGCGCTGGAAGAAGCCGGCCTCGATCGCTTCGATGACGCCGCCGTACTCGGCGATCTGCGCGAAATAGCTCTCCGCCTGCCGTTCCATTTCGTCGGTGAGCGCCTCGACGAAGTACGAGCCGCCGAGCGGATCCACCACGTTGGTGACGTTGGTCTCGTAGGCCAAGACCTGCTGCGTGCGCAAGGCGATCTCGACCGATTTTTCCGTCGGCAGCGCCAAGACTTCGTCCATCGAGTTCGTGTGCAGCGACTGCGTCCCGCCCAGCACCGCGGCCATCGCTTCGTACGCGACCCGCACGATGTTGTTCTCAGGCTGCTGCGCCGTTGCGCTGCACCCGGCGGTCTGCGTGTGAAAGCGCAACTGCCACGATCGCGGATTGCGCGCGCCGTACTTCTCGCGCATGTGCCGCGCGTAGATGCGCCGAGCGGCGCGGAACTTCGCGATCTCTTCGAAGAAGTCGATGTGCGAGTTGAAGAAGAACGAAAGGCGCGGGGCAAACGAGTCGACGTCCATTCCGGCGGCCACGGCGGCCTCGACGTACGCGAAGCCGTCGGCGAGCGTGAACGCCAGCTCCTGCGCGGCGGTCGAACCGGCCTCGCGGATGTGGTAGCCGGAGATCGAGATCGTATTCCACTTCGGCATCTCGCGGGTACAGAACTCGATCATGTCGACGATGATCCGCATGTGCGGACGCGGCGGAAAGATCCACTCCTTCTGCGCGATATACTCCTTGAGAATGTCGGCCTGGATCGTACCCCCGAGCTTTGCGCGCGGGATGCCTTTCTTTTCGGCCGCGGCGATGTATTGCGCGAGCGCGATGCAGGCCGGACCGTTGATCGTCATCGAGGTGGTGATGTCGCCCATGTCGATGCCGTCGAAGAGCACTTCCATGTCGGCGAGCGAGTCGATCGCCACGCCGCACCTTCCAACCTCGCCTCGAGCTTGCGGCGCGTCGGAATCGTAGCCCATCAAGGTCGGCATGTCGAAGGCGACGGAGAGCCCGTGCTGTCCGTGCTCGAGCAGAAAGTGATAGCGTTCGTTGGTCTGTGCGGCGTTTCCGAAGCCGGCGAACTGCCGCATCGTCCAGAGACGATCCCGGTAGCCGTTGGGATGGATCCCCCGCGTGTACGGATACTCCCCGGGCCACGCCAGATCCGTCGCAAGGTCGAGACCGGCGACGTCCTCCGGCGAGTAGATCGCCTTGAGCGGCACGTCGGAGATCGTGCGGTCGACGGCGCCCGAACCGGGGCCTTTTCGCGGGCGTCCCTTCTCCGAGGCCGCCTCCCAGCGCCGCTCCTGTTCCTCGAAGGCGGGATTCGACTGCGCTGCCAGGCCGCTCGGGCGTTCGATCGTCGTCGCTGCGGGTGTATTGATAGTCGGTCTCATGATAGCGGCCGAACTTTTCGACGCACGGGCCGAAAACTCCCCAAGAGCACCTTAGAGGCCGAGCTTCTCGATGACGCGATCGGCCGCTTCGTAGGGATCGATCCCCGCAGATTCATCGTTTTGAAGCGCCCCCTCGAGACGTTTTTCGATGCGGCCGAGCGCGAGCTGACGGACTTGGTGACGAAAGGCCTCGCGGCGGCGCTCTTCGATCTCACCCGTCTCGTTCAGATAAGCCACGTGCCGCTCGATTGCGGTCCACAAATCGTCGATCCCCGCGCCCTCGAGCGCCTGGGTAACGACGAGCTCCGGCACCCAGCCGTCCCATTGCAGCATCTCCATCGCCGAGCGGATCTCGCGTCGAAGCTGATCTGCCATCGGGTGATCCGCTTTGTTGACGACGAAAACGTCGGCGATCTCCATAATCCCGGCTTTGAGCACCTGAATCGAGTCACCGCTGCCCGGTTGAAGTGCGACAAGAGTCGTTTGCGCCAGTTCTGCGACCGCGACTTCGCTCTGACCGACACCGACCGTCTCGATGACGACGACGTCGAACCCGAACGCATCCATCAAGGTCACCGCATCCGCGGTTGCGCCCGCCAAGCCGCCGAGATGCCCGCGGCTGGCCATCGAACGGATGAACACGTCCCGATCGGTGAAGTGCTCGGAGAGCCTGATGCGATCGCCGAGCAGCGCGCCGTGCGTGAAGGGCGAGCTGGGATCGACCGATACGACGCCCGCGCTTTTTCCCAGGGAGCGCGCCTTGCTCACGAGCGCGGAGGCGAGCGTCGATTTTCCAACTCCGGGCGGCCCCGTCAGACCGATCGTCATCGCGTGTCCGGTCCGCCCGTAGAGCGCGCGTACGATCTCTCCGCCGTGGCCCGATTCGGCCGCGGAGATTGCCTTTGCCAACGCCCTCGGCTTATGCAGCCGAAAGTCGCGCAGCAACTCGGCATTCGTACTTGTCTCGCTCAAGATGTTGCCTCTTTGCGGTTCCGAGCAAGAACGGACCTCCCCGGCGCGAAGGCAATCATTCCATAGTGCGGCCGGTACTCTGGGAAGGTAGACGCTCTCTCGCGATTTTGGCGCTCGTCGCCCTCTTCGCGTCCCACGCGCCGCCTGCCCCGGCAGAGACGCTCGTCGTTCCGCTGACCGGAAAGCGCGTCCGCGACATCGTCACGGCGCAGCTCTTTCACACGCTGTTCCGCGACTTTTTCCTGGAAGACGACGCGACGACGTACGTCGAGACCGGCGACATTCCGGCGATGTGGCTGCGCGATTCGTCGGCTCAGACGATTCCCTACATTCGTTTCCAGCGGCCGTATCCGGTGCTGCGCGCGCGCTTCGACGGCGTGATACAGCGCAACGCTCGCAACGTGCTGACCGACGCTTACGCCAACGCGCTCGACGCAGATTATCACGTCTTCGAGCGCAAATGGGAGGTCGACTCGCTCGCGTGGCCGGTCGTGCTCGCCTTCGTCTACTGGCGATCTACCGGCGACCGGACCGTATTCACCGGCGACCTTCATCGCGCGCTGCAGACGATCGTAAAAACATACCGCTGCGAAGAGCAGCACCGCGCGTGCAATCGGTATCGTTATGCGTACAACACCTATTCCGACGACAATTATAACTCGTCGACGGGGATGATATGGGGAGCCTTCCGCCCGTCGGACGACGCGGTCCGCTATCGCTTCAACATTCCTCAAAACGCGATGGCCGTCGTCGCGCTGCGCGACGTCGTACGCCTCGCGCAAGACGGATGGGGCGACGCGAGCCTCGCGCACCAAGCCGAGGCACTCGGCGGACGCGTTGCGGTTGGAATCGAACGCTACGGCCGCGTCTTCGACGGCCGGCTGCACTCGTGGATCTACGCCTACGAGACCGACGGCTTGGGCCACTACAACCTGATGGACGACGCCAACATTCCGAATCTCACGACGCTGCCCTACATCGACTGGTGTTCGGCCTTCGATCCGGTCTATCTGGCAACGCGTAAGTTTGCGTTGAGCATGGACAATCCGTTCTACTTTTCCGGGCGCTACGCGGAGGGACTCGGCAGTCCGCATACCCCGTATGGCTTCGTTTGGCCGCTGGGCATCATCGGACGGGCGCTCACCGCAACATCTTCAGACGAGGTCGCCGACGCGATCACGACGCTCGCCGAAACCGACGGCGAAAGCGGCTTGATTCACGAGAGCTTCTATCCCGGCGGATACTGGCGCTACACGCGTCCGGAGTTCGGATGGGCAAACGCGTTGGGCGCGGAACTCTTCTTCCGGAGTCTCGCGGGCGAATCGGCGACGCAGTTTGCTTGGGACGGCCCGATCGCACCGCTTCAGCAGCGTTCGCGTACGCCGACGCTGGTGCCGGTCTTCACGCAGATCGAAAACGCCGCCGAACTCAATGCAACGCTTGGGCGGCTACTACACGTAAGCGGCGGCACCATGCCGCGCACCCCAAAATAAGGGGAGGCGGAAACCCGGTCGCCAAGCTTTGCGGTATGGATCAGGGTTACTATCGCTATCCGACTATAGCAGGCGACCGCATCGTTTACGTGTGCGAGGACGATCTTTGGAGCGTCTCTGCACGAGGCGGCGATGCCGTCCGGCTTACCGTAAGCTTCGGTACCTGTTCCTACCCGCGGCTTTCGCCCGACGGGAGATGGATCGCTTTCATTTCGACCGACGAGGGAAGCCCGGAGCTCTTCGTGATGCCCGCGCGCGGCGGCGAACCGCGCCGCCTTACCTTTCTGGGTGCGACGATGGCTTGGGTCATCGGCTGGACGCCCGACGGCACGGAGATTGCCTTCGCCGCAAATCCGACGTCGTGGTACGAGGGCGAGACGCGGCCCTTTACGATTTCGCCGGAGGGCGGTGAGCCGAGCGAGCTCAATCTCGGTCACGCGCGCACGCTCTCGTTCGGGGAGGCCGGCCGGCTGGCAATCGGACGCAACGCCGCCGATCCGGCTCGCTGGAAGCGCTACCGGGGCGGCACGGCCGGCCAGATCTGGGTACAGGCAGCCGACTCGGGCGAGTTTACGAGGCTCGCGCTGCCCGACGGGAATCCGTGCTGGCCGATGTGGATCGGCGGGCGGATCTACTTTCTCGCCGACCACGAAGGCATCGGCAACATCTACTCGTGCACGCCCGACGGAAACGATCTGCGCCGCCACACGAGCGAGAACGAATACTACGCCCGCTTCCCATCGACCGACGGTACCCGGATCGTCTATGCGGCCGGTGGTGACGTCAAGCTCTTCGACATTGCAAGCGGCGACGTGGCTACGGTGCAGATCGAGACGCATTCCACGGCTCCTCAGCGCGCTCGCCGCTTCGAAAGCGCGGCGGAATCGCTCGAGCATTTCGCGCCGAACCCCGAGGGAACCCAACTCGCATTCGATGCGCGGGGCCAGACGTTCACGATGCCGCTCTTCGAGGGCGCGGTCATCCGGCACGGCGTAGGAAGCCGGGCCCGCAGCCGCTTGACGCAGTGGATGCGCGACGGCGAACGCCTCGTTTCGATCACCGACATCAACGGTTACGAACAGATCGCGATGTACCCAGCCGACGTATCGGCCGAGCCGAAGCTGGTTACCACCGGCGACGTCGGGCGCATCACCGACATGGCCTGCTCGCCGGCCGACGACGTCGTCGCTTTCGCGAATCATCGCCACGAACTCTGCGTCGTCGATCTCGACGACGGAAAGGTTCGCGTCCTCGATTCGTGCCCTTCGCATCGAATCGAAGGCCTGGCGTTCTCCCCCGACGGCCGCTACTTGGCCTACGTCTGGGCACCCACGCACGGGACGTCGATCATTCGCGTGGTGAAAGTTCGCTCGGGAAAGATCCACGAGGTGACGTCGCCGTTGCGCACCGATCACTCTCCAGCCTGGGATCCGGACGGAAAGTACCTCTACTTCATCTCGACGCGTGATTTCAATCCGGTTTACGACGCGCTGCAGTTCGATCTGAGCTTTCCGCAGGCGAGCCGGCCCTTCGTGGTGACGCTTCGCAACGACGTGCCTTCGCCGTTCGTTCCGAAGCCAAAGCCCATCCACCACGATCGTAACCACGACGCGCTTCACACGAACAACAAAAAGCCGCACAAGGCCCACGACGTCGAGATCGACTTCGACGGCATCCAGGGACGCGTGCTCGGTTTTCCGGTCGACGAAGGCGACTATCGCGAGATCGTCGCCGCTGCGCAGCGGCCGCTTTTCACGGTCTTTCCGGTCAAAGGGATCAAGCCGGCGCGACGCGAGGACATCGACGAAGGTTCGCACGGAACGCTGCTCGCGTACGATTTCGAGCAGCAGCGGGTGGCGACGATCGCTACCGAGGTCGAAGAGATTCGCCTCGGCGCCGATGGGCGCACCCTGATCTACCGTTCGGGCGAACGCCTGCGCGCCATCGACGCGCTCAACGATCTCCCGGAGGAGGGCGACGAGCAGAAACCGCCGACGGAACCCGGGCGGCGCAGCGGATGGATCGAACTCGATCGCGCCAACGTCGAGATCGTTCCGCGCGACGAGTGGGCGCAGATGTATCGGGAAGCGTGGCGCTTGCAGACCGAGCAGTTCTGGGTCGAGGACATGAGCGACATCGATTGGGATCGCGTCTACGATCGTTACGCCATCGTATTGCCGCGGGTTCGCACGCGCGGCGAGCTCTCCGACCTCATCTGGGAGATGCAGGGAGAGCTCGGAACCTCGCACGCCTACGAGTGGGGCGGCGACTACCGCGAGCCGCCACAGTATCAGCGAGGCTTCTTGGGTGCCGACCTGCGCTGGGACGAAGAGCGCTCCGGCTACCGCATCGAACGCATTTACCGCGGCGATTCGTGGAACCGCGACGTCGATTCTCCGTTGGCCGAGCCCGGGCTCAACGTCCACGAGGGCGATTGTATCGTCGCAATCGGCGGGAAACGCTTGAGCCGCGACGTCACCCCCGGCCGCCTGCTGGTCAACGCCTCGGGGCGCAGCATCTCCATAACGCTCGCATCGCGCAAGAGCGAAGAGCGGACGCTGCTCGTCAAGGCGCTTTCGAGCGAGACGCCGCTGCGGTACCGCGCGTGGGTCGAGGCCAATCGCCGGCTGGTTCACGAACTAACCGGAGAGCGCGTCGGATACCTTCACATCCCCGACATGGGGCCGTGGGGATTCTCCGAGTTTCATCGCGGCTACCTCAGCGAGTTCGACCGCAAAGGACTGATCGTCGACGTACGCTACAATCGCGGCGGCCACGTCTCGCCGTTGCTGCTCGAGAAGCTGGCGCGAAAGCGCGTGGGCTACGATCTGCCGCGATACGGCGCGCCGATTCCCTATCCGCCGGAGTCGGTCGGCGGCCCGATGGTCGCGCTAACGAATCAGTTTGCCGGATCCGACGGCGACATCTTCAGCCACTGCTTCAAGCTCTACAAGCTCGGCCCGCTAGTCGGTAAGCGCACGTGGGGCGGCGTCATCGGCATCGACCCCTATCACCATCTCGTCGACGGCACGCTCACCACGCAGCCGGAGTTTTCGTTCTGGTTCGTCGACGTCGGCTGGCGCGTGGAGAATCACGGGGCCGATCCCGATTACGACGTCGACATCGCACCGCACGATTATCGCGCGGGCAAAGATCCCCAGCTCGAGCTCGGCTTGGAGCTGATGGAGCGCGCGCTCGAGGGATATATCGAACCGCACCCCGATCTGTCGACTCGTCCGTCGCTGCCGCTGCCGACGCTGGCGTGAACTGGCCGCGCGCGGCGGCCTTCGTCTTGCCGGCGACGGCATACGCCGCGAGCGCGTCTACCGAACCGGCGTCGTGGGATACCGCAGAGCTTCAGGGCGTTCCGTACATCCTCGGGATCGCCCATCCGACCGGCTTCCCGCTGTACGTCCTCGCCGGCTACCTCTGGTCGCACGTGGTGGCGATCCAGTCCGTCGCCTTTCGCATGAACGTGATGAGCGGGATCGCCATCGCGATCGCCTGCGTCGCCGCCTACGAGGTGGCGTGCGAGCTGGGCTCGGGGCGGCTCGTCGCGCTCTTCGCGACCCTCTGGTTTGCCTTCACGCAAAACGTCTGGGCGCATGCGGTGCGCGCAGAGGCTCAGGACCTCTCCGTCGCCTGCGCAGCGGTCGCGATCTATCTCTTCGTGCGGTGGATGCGCACCGCGGACGAGCGCTGCTTTGCCGGCGCGTTTGGGCTCTGCGGCTTGGCGATGGCCGCGCATCCCAACGCGCTCTGGCTTCTGCCGGCCTTCGTCGCCGGCGCACTGATCGTCAAACGCCGGCCCTCGTTGCGGTTGAGCGCGCTCTCCGCACTGTTGCTTGTCGCCGCCCTTGCGCTCTATCTCTACTTGCCGCTTCGCTCGGCTTACGTCGTCGCGCACGGCTTGGATCCGGCGGCCACGCTCGCCGGCGCCAATGGCGGCATCTTTTGGAATTACAATAACCCGAGCACGCTTGCGGGTCTCCTCGCCGAGCTGACCGGAACGCAGTTTCAAACGCCGGTCTACTTCGCGCAGGCGTTCAATCCGCTGCACGTAGGCGACGCGCTCTGGACGTTCGTGAGCGACGCGCACGTGCAGTATGGAACGATCGCGACGCTCTTGCTGCTCGGCGGCGCGATCGCAGCCTGGCGGCGCAACTGGCGCGTAACGCTCGTCCTGGGCCTGGCCTGCATGAGCGCGCTCCTCTTCTCCGTCGTCTATCCCAACGAGAGCGACGTCGGCCGCTACCGGCTTCTCGCTTCGTGGATCGCCGTTCCATTGCTGGGCGCGCTGGCGCCGCAGTCGCGCGACGCGAAGGCGATGCTGCTGCGCGCGACGCTCGTGCTCTTTCTCGCAGCCGGCGCGGTCGCGTCGTTCTCTAGCCAACGCGGTTTCTTTGCGCACTCGCCGGGCGAGGGCGGGCGCTGGGTAATCGACGCAGTCAAACCTTACGTTCCGCCGCAGAGCGTCATCGTCTCGGATTGGCTCGACGCAACCTCGCTAGCCTACGGCGCCTACGTCGACGGTTCGCTGAGCGGGCGCATCATCGTCTCCGACGACGAGCCTCGTATTCCGGTCTACCGGCAGTGGGCGGCGAACCGCCGCGTCTTTCTCCTTGTCGATCCGCGCCAAACGCGGGCGATCGGCGGAGCGCGCGACTATGCGACGCTCGACGACTATCACGAGCTCTTCCTGGTAACGCCGCCGTGAACGTCGCCCCCGCCGGATTCACCCTCGACGGCGGCATCGCGAAAGGTTTCACGGAATTTTTTCTACCGCTGCACAAACGCTTCACGCCCGACGCGCAGCGGCTGACGCGCGAGCGCGCCGAGCGCCTCGCGCGCGCACAGGCCGGCGAGCTGCCCTCGTACCTCCCCGAGTCCCAAGCATCGGAGTCGACGTGGCGGATCGACTTGCCGATCTGGTGCGCCGATCAGCGCAATCAAATGACCGGGCCGGCCGACGACGCCGAACTCTGCGGGAAGCTGCTGGGCTCGGGCGCGCCCGGCGTCATGCTCGATCTCGAAGACTCGATCGTGAATACCTGGGAGCACCTGATGGCGGCACATCACAACGTGGTCGAGGCGCTCTACGCCGCGAGCGGTCCGGTCGTCTGGACGCGGGTGCGCGGCCTTCACCTTTCGCAGGCCGGCATCATCTCGCACGTGCCGGCCAGCGCCCCGCTCTTCGACCTTGCGCTGATCGTCTTTCGCTGCGACTACTCGCGCTTGGCGCATCCACTCTGCATCTACATCCCTAAATCCGAGTCCGCGCAGGAGGCGCTCTGGTGGAGCGCCGTCTTCGACGCGCTGATCGAAGCAAAAGGCTGGCCGCGCGGCTCGATCAAGGCGATGGCGCTGGTCGAATCGCATCCGCTCGCCTTCGAGATGGAAGAGTTCCTCTTCAATTTACGCGAGTATATCCTCGGCCTGAATCTCGGACGTTGGGATTACATGGCAAGCCTCATCCATTATAATCTCTCGGATCCCGCGTGGCTGCTGCCGGATCGGAACACGATTCCCTTCGACGCCGCCTTCTTTCAACGAGTTCGGGAACTGCTGCCGGAGATCGCGCACAAGCACGGCGCGCTTGCGATCGGCGGGATGACGGCACTCTATCCGAGCCGAACCGATCCGCAGCTCAATGCTCGCGCCCTTGCCGTGCTCGAACGCGACAAACGAAACGAGGCGGAGTGCTTGATGGACGGCGCTTGGACGGGGCATCCCGATCAAAACGCCGTTGCCGTCGCGCAGTTTCCTTATCCGAATCAAATCGAGAGGCGGCCGGCGCTCGCACGGCCGCGCCCGGACCTGCGTCCACCGCCGGGCGGCATCGGCGCGACGACGCTCGAGGGTACGCGCGCGGCCATTCGCACGGTGATCCGCTATCGGAACGGCGTGCTCGAAGGGCGCGGTGCGAGCCTGCTCGACGGCTACATGGAAGATCTCGCCACCGATCGCATCTATCGGTTGATGATCGCGCAGCGAATGCGCTTCCCCGGAGCGTACGCGCCGCCGTCGCTCGCCCAGGCGTTCGACGACGAGCTGGCGCGCATTCTGCGCGAGCTGCCCGACGCCGCGCCGGCGACGGTCAATCGCTATCGGCGTGCCCGTCAGATCTCCGAAGCGATGATCGCCTCGGGAGGCTTCGACCCGACGTGAGAGACCGTGGGATCGGCCGTACCGCGGCGATCGCGGCGATCGCGACGTTCGTGCTGCACGTCGCCGCCAATCCGCATTACGGCTTCTTCCGCGACGAACTCTATTTCATTATTTGCGGCTTTCGGCCGGCGTGGGGCTACGTCGATCAACCTCCGGTCGTGCCGCTGCTTTCGGCGGCATCGCAGCTCTTCGGTCACTCGCTCGTGCTGCTGCGCGCGCTGCCCGCAGCATTTGCCGCAGGCGGGGTCTACGTGACGTGTCTGCTCGCCGGTGAACTCGGCGGCGGCATCTTCGCGGCCGTGTTGGCGACGCTCGCATTTCTTGCGGCCCCCGTGCTCGAGAGCTTCGGCATGAAGGTGAGCCCGGACATGGCGGGCCTATGGCTCTGGCCCCTGGGGGCGCTCTACGTTCTACGCATCGTCAAAGGCGCCGATCCGCGATGGTGGCTGGCCGCCGGAGCCTGCGTCGGCGTCGCGCTCGAGAGCAAGTACAGCGTGATCTTCTTTGCGATCGCACTGGGGCTCGGACTCGCACTCACGCCGCAGCGGCGAGCGATGCGCACGCCGTGGTTCCTTGCCGGCGCCGCCGTTGCGGTTGCGCTCGCCATTCCAAACTTCGTCTGGCAGGCGTTGCACGGATTCCCGATGTGGGAGCTCCTGCAAAACGGCGCGCACGGGAAGAACGTCATCGCTCCTTGGCCCCTCTTCCTCCTTCAGCAGCTTTTGCTGACCAATCTCTTCGTCGCACCGATTTGGCTCGCCGGTCTCATCCGGCTGATCTACGGAAGCGCCACCCGCTTTTTGGGCTATGCTTTCGTCCTGCTGATCGCGATGATGATTGCCTTGCACGCGAAGCACTACTATCCGGCAAACGTCTATCCGGTTTTGATGGCGGCCGGCGGAGTCGCCTTCGAAGGCCTCACCGCCCGCGCGCGATACGTGCGCCCGCTGCTCGTTGCCGCGACCGTCGCCGCCGGGCTCTTCTTTCTGCCGTTTTCGCTGCCGCTGCTCGCCGAGCCGGCGATGCTCGGCTATTCCGGCTTCGTCTCGAACGCGCTGGGAATCGGTCGATCGACGATGGCGACCGAGCGCATGCGCAGTTCCGCCCTACCCGAAGATTTCGCCGATATGCACGGGTGGCCGCAGCTCGTGCAGAGCGTCGCGGCGATTTACGATGCGTTGCCGCCGGGAGAGCGCGCGCAGGCGGCGATCGTTGCGAGCAACTACGGAGAGGCTGCTGCGATCGACTTCTTCGGCGGCCGTTACGGCTTGCCGCCCGCCCTCTCCGGCCACAACAACTATTGGCTCTGGGGCTGGCGCAGCTACACCGGCAACGTCGTCATCGACGTCGACGGCGACTGCGGCCGCACCGATTTCCCCGGTCTCTTCCGGCGTTGGCGCCTCGTCACCCATTCCAACCCGCCCTGGGTAATCTCGTACGAACAGAACATTCCGATATCGCTGTGCGAAGGGATCACCCAACCGCTCTCGAGCATCTGGCCAAAACTCCGCCACTACATCTAGCGGCCCGCTTCGAGCCGGACTCTATCCAGCTCTCCTCCAGTCGCAGGTTACGAAGTGGTCGTTGACCATTCCAACCGCCTGCATGAAGGCGTAACAGATCGTCGGGCCGACGAAACGAAAGCCGCGCTTGCGCAGGTCGCGGCTCATCGCCTCCGATTCCGGCGACGACGCAGGTACGTCGCCGGGACGCCGCGGGCTATTCACGATCGTCTTGCCGCCGACGAAACGCCAGACGTAGGCCGCAAACGAGTCGAATTCCTGGCGCACGAAGAGCAAGGCGCGCGCGTTGCCGATCGCCGCTTCGATCTTCGCGCGGTTGCGTATGATTCCGGGGTCGAGCATCATTCGCTTGATGCGCGACGGGGTGATGTTGGCGACGAATGCAGGATCGAAGCCTCCGAAAAGCTCGCGGTAGCGCTCGCGCTTCCGAAGGACCGTCTCCCAGCTCAGACCCGCCTGCGCACCCTCGAGCACGAGCATCTCGAAGAGCGCTCGGTCGTCGCGTACCGGCACGCCCCACTCGGCGTCGTGATACGCGATCAAAGCAGGCGTACTCGCCCAAGGGCAACGTTTTGGCTGATGGTTGCCTTCGCTGCGTTCCGGCATCGTACGCTGCGTTGGAGTCTCTGCCGGCGCTACGGATCGATCGCGTGCAGAAGCGTCGGGTGCACGCGATCGGCCAGACGCCACGGGCGCAGCGGCGAGACGATGTCGTGCGAGAGCGGGAGCCCCGTCAAAACCGAAAGCTCGACGGTCTCGGGGCGATGCCGGTGCCAGCGGCGGTAGAGCCGGCGAATCGCGTAGTTGTTCACCGCAATCTCTGCGGCGTTGGTAATGATCGTCACGTGTTCGGCGCCGGGGGCGGTCGTCAGCGCCTCGTCGAGCACGCCGCGTGCGATGCGATACGAATGCGCGATCGCATGCGTCGCGTAGCGCGGGTACCCGCATGCGGCGATGTGTTTGTCGCGCAGAACCGGATTCCACCAATGAAAGCGATTGGGCAGGCGCAGCAGCCGCTCGGCGACGGTGTTCATTAGCCGATTGGGAATGCACGCGATGCCGAAAAACGGAGCGATCGGAACGCAACGATCGATCTCGTAGTGCTGTCCGATCCACGCGGCAAGCAGTCCGCCCAGCGAAAAGCCCGCGACCGTGACGCGCTCGCCTAGCTCTTGCGCGACGCTCATGTAATCGGCGACCGCCGCGTAGAGATCCTCGGCGCGCAGACGCTCGAGCGCAGTCGAAAGCCGATCGGCGTGTCCGTGCCGCGGTAGGCGCGGAACGACGACGTTATGTCCCCGGTCGAACAGGTCGGCGGCAACGCGCTCGAACTGCGCGGGACTCGCGCTCATTCCGTGTAGCAAGACGACCGAACGCGGACGGCGCGCGCCGTGCACGTACGCCAGCGTGCGGCCTTTTTCGGCGACGCCTGGGTGATCGCGGGCGACGAGGCGCTCGAGCGAGTCGAAGCAGGTAGTCAAGGGCGAGTCCTTAACACGGAGACCGGTGCATCTCCTCTCTGAGCGAGCGCGCGAGCTGGTCGCGCGCGAGGAGCGCTACGGCGCTCACAACTATGCACCGCTCGATCTCGTCGTCGCGCGGGCGGAAGGCGTTTGGCTGACCGACGTTGCCGGCAAACGCTATCTCGATTGCGTCAGCGCCTACTCTGCGCTCAATGCGGGCCACTGCCATCCGCGCATTAAGGCGGCGCTCGTCGAACAGGCCGGACGCGTAACGCTGACGTCGCGGGCGATGCACAACGATCGCATGCCCGGTCTGCTGGAGCAACTGACGCGCGCGTGCGGATACGACAAAGCCCTTCTCATGAATACCGGCGTCGAAGCGGTAGAAACGGCGATCAAACTCGCGCGCCGCTGGGGCTACGTAAAGAAAGGGATCGCACCGGACGCCGCGCGCATCATCGTCTTTTCGGACAACTTCCACGGCCGCACGATGGCGGCGATCAGCGCCAGCACGACGCCGGAATATCGCGAAGCCTTCGGTCCCTTCTTGCCGGGATTCGAAAGCGTCCCGTTCGGCGATGCCGAAGCGCTCGAACGCGCGATCACGCCGCAGACGTGCGCCGTACTCATCGAGCCGATCCAAGGCGAAGGCGGAGTCAACGTTCCACCGCCGGGTTATCTGAAGCGCGTCTGGGCGCTCTGCCGGGAGCACGAGATGTTGATGCTTGCCGACGAGGTGCAGACGGGCTTCGGGCGCACGGGCGATCTCTTCGCGTGCGATTACGATGACCTCAAGCCCGACGTGCTGATCGTCGGCAAAGCGCTGGGAGGCGGTTACTATCCCGTCTCGGCAGCGCTGGCAAACGATGAGTTGATGGACTTGTTCCAGCCGGGCGATCACGGCAGTACGTTCGGCGGCAACCCGCTCGCGTGTGCCGTCGCCGAGGCATCCATCGACGTTATCCTCTCGGAGAACCTCGCGTCGCGCGCCCGCTACGCCGGCGCCGCAATCGTCGGAGGCCTGCGCTCGATTCGATCGCCGCTGGTGACGGAGATCCGCGGACGCGGGCTGCTGCTCGGCGTGGCCCTGAGCATTCCGGCCGCCGGGCTCTCAGAGGCCCTGCTCGAACGCGGGGTGGCCGCCAAAGAGACCCGCGAGCACGTCCTGCGCATCGCGCCGCCCCTGATCGTAAACGACGACGAGATCGCCTACTTGCTCGAGCGCTTTGCCGCGGCGCTGAACAGCGTGCAATCCCGCTCTTGACACTCCCCCGTCCGGGCGTGATATGCTCGGCGGGCCGAAGCAGCGGGTCGTTCCGCTCACCGGATGCCCGCGGGCGATCCGGTCTTCACTTAAGGGGCCTACGGCTGGTTCCCACGTGGGGTTGCTCCGGCAGCGCTTTTTTTATTTGGAGATGAGCTCATAGCAAGACCCCTTAGAATCAACGATCAGATTCGCATCCGTTCGGTTCGTGTGATCGACGAAAACGGTCACCAACTCGGAATTCTCCCAACCGAAGACGCGCTATCTCGAGCCAGGGTCGCTGGACTCGACCTGATCGAAGTGTCGCCGAACGCGCAGCCTCCGGTCTGCAAGATCGCCGACTACGGGCGTTTGAAGTACGAGCAATCGAAAAAAGATAAAGACGCACGCAAAAAGCAGCGTCACTTCGAACTGAAGGAAGTGAAGCTGCGGCCGAAGATCGAGACGCACGACTACGAGACGAAGGCGAGGATGGCCGAACGCCTTCTGCTCGACGGAAGCAAGATCAAAGTAACGATTATGTTTCGCGGCCGTGAGATCACGTACACGTCCTTTGGACGGCGGCTGCTCGATCGAATGGCCGAGGACATGGCGCCGCTTGCAATTTTGGAGCGAGAGGCGCGTCTTGAAGGCAAGAACATGTTCATGATTTTGGCGCCCCGCGCGACGCCGACCGGTCCACCAAAGTTTTCTATCCCAGCCAAGGAGCGAACCAGTGCCGAAGATACGCACCCATCGGGGAACAGCCAAGAGAGTGAAGGTCACCGCGACGGGCAAGCTGCTTCACCGTCATCAATTCAGCGGCTGCGGCCACATCCTGAGCAAGAAGAGCCGCAAGAGAAAGCGGAACTTCCGTAAGGATCAGCCGACGTTTAAGGGCGATCTCAAGCGCCTCGCACCGACCATTCCGTATCTGCTCTAGGGAGAGTTAACACATGGCACGGATCAAACGCGCGGTCGGCGGGCTGAAGCATCGCCGCAAGGTGATGAAGCTGGTAAAGGGCTTTCGCGCCGCTCGCCGCCGCAACTATCGGGTCGCAAATGAAGCGCTGCTCAAATCGCTTGCTTATGCGTTTCGCGATCGCCGCGTTCGCAAGCGCGATTTTCGCTCGCTATGGATCAGCCGGATCAATGCTGCCGTCCGCCGCGAAGGCCTCTCGTACTCGGTTTTCATGCACGGTCTCAAGAAGTCCGGCGTGAGCCTGAACCGCAAGGCGCTCGCCGAGCTGGCTATCTCGGACGAGAAGGCGTTCGGAAAGCTTCTCAGCCTAGCCCGGCAGGCCTCGCAGAAATAGCCGGCCGGAAAAGGCCAACGCCGTCCAATCCCTAAATTGTTGGGCGATATGAAACGTTGGAGCCCCGTCTTTGCGACGGCGTCTTTGCTCTACGTTTTCGCGCAGGCCGCGCCGGTGGAGGTTCGAGCGGAGAGCAGCGTCACGCTCACTCCCGCGATCTCCGAGCGGATCGACAACCTTGCGCGGGAGCAGATTCACGCCGGACGCACGCCTGGGCTGGCCATAGGCATCGTGCAGGACGGTCGCATCGTCTATGCCCGTGGCTTCGGCTTCGGCAACCTCGGGAAGCACGTCTCGATGGCCCCGGATACGCAGTTTTACGTAGGGGGGCTCACCCGGGAATTCACCGCCGCCGCCGTGCTGCTGCTCTCGCAAGAGAATAAGCTCTCCCTCGAGGACAAGCTCGGCAAATACGTTCCGGAATTCAAGGCTGGCTCCGCGATCACGGTGGCGCAACTCCTGACACAAACGTCCGGCCTGCCCCCTTATGATCCGAAGGACCCGACGAAATCGGTGAAAGCGGCCGACGTCATCGCAGAGATCGATGCGGGCAAGCCCTTGCCCGCTGCTGGCGCCTACGTCGATAGCCCGCTCAACTACCTCTTTGCGGCGCTGGTCGTCGAGCGCGCGAGCGGCGTTCCCCTCTCGGACTATCTCGAGCAACATATCTTCATTCCGCTGGTGATGGACAGCACGTTTCTCGCGGGTGACAGCGGGATTTCGCCGGCGCACGCGACCGGATATACGCGGTCGGCTCACGGGTTCGTTCCGGCTTCGATCTGGGACCCGACCTGGCTCGGCGGCAACGCCGGATTGGTCACGACGCTCTACGACCTAGCGAAGTGGGACATCGAGATGCCGATACTCCTGCGCGTCGACGCCGTGCGGACGATGTTCGCTCCGGCGGCGAGCAGCGGCCCGACTCGCTACGGCATGGGATGGGTGATCGACCGTCGCGGCGGCAAGGACTTCGTCTGGTCGAACGGCGAGATTTCGGGCTACCGCTCGATGAGCGCCCTCTTGCCCGAACAGCACGTCGGCGTCATCGTCTTTTCGAACGCCGATTCGTTTCATGGTTCGGTTGCAATTCCGGAGGAGCTAGGCGCTCGCATCCTCGATCTGATCGTACCGCCGACGGCTGCGCGTTTAGACAACGCAATCGTCGACCGCGCGAAAGAATGGCTCAACCGTTTGGCGACGGGACATATCGAGCGTGGCGAGTTGACGCCGAGTTTCAGCACGTATCTTACGGACGATCTCGTCGCGCACGACAATCTCGCGGCGCTCGGACCGCTGATCTCGATCGTGCCCGAATCGAGCACGACGGAATCGAGCGGAGACACCCTCTACGAGTTTCTCGTGCGCTATCGTCGCGCACAGTACCATTACGAGTTCGAGCTGACCCCGCAGGGAAAGATCGACGGCCTCAGTTTGACGGCCTAGCCGGCCTTTGGTTTCCTAATCGTCTCCGTCGGCAAGGCGGCGCCCCGTCGCCTCGACCACTTTACCTAACATCGTTACCGCTTCTGCTCGCGTCGCATTGCTGAACATGTAACGCAGGCGCTCGTCTGCATCCTCGACAATCAAGACGGAACGGCGGCCCAAACGGATCGAAGCGATGAGCGAGTTTAAGTACGCCTCGTCTTCAGGCGTCAACACCGATTCTTCTGCACCGTCCCCACGTGGCTCCAACAGTCGCTTGATGACGGCGTCAATATCGCTGGGTATCTCCACCATGAACCTCCAAAGCAGCAAATCCGCCGCAACGAATAGCAACGGTTCTCGACGGCGGGAATTGCTCTCCTAATTTTAACTATCGACTGGCGTGAGTTCCAATTTCACCTCCTGCGCCCTTCAGCCACGACAAACCTATTAGCGTTTTTGCATCGGCTGCGCCGTTAGCGACCAGGCGCCATGCCGCCTCGTACGTAAACGTGCCGATCTCGATTCGCTCGTCGTCGTCGAAAGCAGGCGCACCCTCGACGAGTTCGTCTGCATGAAAGATGTGCATGAGCTCCGAGCAGAATCCGGGCGTCATCCAAAACGAGCCGACCGGGGTGAGCCGGCCGGCCCGATACCCGGTCTCCTCTCGCAGCTCGCGACGCGCCCCGTCGGCCGGCGATTCGTCCGGCTCGCTCGTGCCCGCCGGGAGTTCCCAGAGCGACCTCCCCGCCGGATGGCGATACTGGCGAACCAGAACGATCCGGCCTGGGCTCGGGGTGGCTAGGATGGCCAGCGATGCCCCGTGCTCGACCACGTCGACGCGATGGGTCGTGCCGTCTTCGTATTCGAGTTCGTCGACGCGAACGGTAAAGACGCGCCCCCGGAAGACTTCGCGCGATTCGAGCACCCGCGGCGTGTAATTCATTACGGCGTTGACTTAGCGGAAGGCTTGGACGCAGCCTCGTGACTAAGCTCGCGAGGTGCCGCAATCCCGCTCGCCGGTCTGGATCGAATTCGCCTGGCTCGGCTTCTTTCTGATCGTCTTCGTTGCGTCGGTCTATCTCTTCGTGCGCACGCTGGTCCCGCATCATTTCAACGACAAGGTCGCGATCATGCTTGCCGCTATCTTTTCGGGGCTGATCCTGATTGCCGCGCGCGCGTGGCTCGCATCTCGGGCGCGACGGAGCTAAGGGAACCACTGCAAATGGCCGTGCAGATCGGGGCCCATTCGCCGCGGCTCACGCGCGTCCGCAACCTTCGCTCGTCAAAGGGGCGCGCCGAGCAGGAGAGGTTTGCCTTCGAAGGCCCGACCCTGCTGCAGGAGGCGCATGCCAGCTCCTTCGTCATCGAAGAGCTTTTCGCGACCCCGGAGGCCTACGAAGCGACGCCGCTGGTTCGGGAGATCGAGGCTGGTGGCACGACGGTCTACCTCGTCGACGCGGCGGGCGCCAAGCAGCTCTCCGACCTGACGACGCCCGCTGGGATCGTCGCCGTCGCCCGGCCCCGCCGCGGCGATCTGGAGGCAATCTTCGCCGGTACGTCGCCGGTGCTCGTTCTGGCCGACCTGGGCGACCCGGCGAACGTGGGCACGCTGCTGCGGTCGGCGGACGCGTTCGGCTGCAGCGGGGTCGTCTTCGGGCCGCTCGGAGTCGAGCCGTACCATCCGAAGGTGGTCCGGGGATCGATGGGGGCGGTCTTTCGCCTGCCGATGACGGTCGCGGAGCCGCAGGAAGTGGCCGCCGCAGCGGCGTCCGCGCACGTTCGGCTGCTTGGCCTCGATGCGCGAGGCGACTGGCCGGCCGGCGAGCTTTACGCAGGGCCTGCCGCGCTGGTCATCGGGCACGAACGACGGGGTTTGGGGCGCTGGGAGGCACTCTGCGACGCACTGATCGCCCTCCCGATGCGTGGCCGCGCGGAGAGTCTCAGCGCGGGCGTCGCGGGCTCGATTGCCCTCTTTGAAGCGACCCGAACGCGCCCGCGGCAATAGCTGCGAAATATTTGTCAAGAGAGTACTCGGAGGGCAAAAAGTCAAGACTACCAGTGCTAAAACTCGCATGGTATACTCACCCCATTCCGCGACGAAGGCCGCCCTGGAGCCGACGGCTAGAAGGAGACTGCAAAGCGCTATGGCAACGTCCAATCTCTTCTGGAGGCTTTTCGCCCAAACGGGTTCGATCGACGCTTATCTGGCATACCGAAGGCTGCACTCGGCGGCAACGGCAACGTAGTTATCATCCGCGGCAAGATCCGCCGCACCAAACGTTAAGCGATTTTTCGGAGCGCCCGGTAAGAAAGAACGACCGGGCGTTTTCCATTTTCTAAAGAGTGATGACGGAACTGCAAAATCAACTCCAAGAGCTGCAGCGGCGCTTTGCCGATGCGGTCGAATCCGCGAACGACGGGCAAGCGCTTGAAAACGTGCGCGTGGCGTACCTCGGACGCAGCGGCGAAGTCACGGCGCTGAGGCGCGGCATCGGCAAGCTCGCACCGCAGGAGCGGCGCGACGCAGGCATGATCGTCAACGAAGCCGTCGGAGCGATGGAACTCCAACTCGGGGCCGCCGGCGAGCGGCTCGAGGCGCGCCGTTTCGAGAGCGAGCTTGCGATCTCCATCGACGTCAGCTTCCCGGCGATCTCGCAACCCGGCGGTTCGATCCACCCCGTCCGGCGCATCATCGAGCAAAGCTGCGCGTATTTCGTCCGCCACGGATTCGCCGTCGTCATCGGCCCCGAAGCCGAGCCGGATTACTACAACTTCGACGCGCTCAACATTCCCGCCGATCATCCGGCGCGCGAGGGATTCGACTCGTTCTGGCTCACCGACACGATGCTGCTGCGGCCGCACACCTCTCCAATGCAGATCCGGACCATGCAGCGCTACGCGCCGCCGATCGCGATCGTTGCACCTGGGAAGTGCTTTCGGCGCGACGCGGTCGACGCGCGCCATCTCTTCCAGTTCCATCAAGTCGAAGGACTGCTCGTAGCCGAGGGCGTTCACTTCGGCCACCTCAAGGGAATGCTCACCGGGCTTTGCCGCGAGCTCTTCGGAGACGAGCAGCGCGTGCGCTTTCGGCCGTCGTACTTTCCCTTCACCGAACCCAGCGCCGAGGTAGATACCACCTGTCCGAAGTGCAAAGGTGCACAGGCCGCGATCTCGTGCAACATGTGCGGCGGCTCAGGCTGGATCGAGCTGGGCGGCTCCGGGATGGTTCACCCCAACGTGATTCGCGAAGTCGGTTACGACCCGGAGCGCTATACGGGCTGGGCATTCGGTTTCGGCGTCGAGCGCTTGGGCCTCGCGCGCTACGGTGTCGACGACATCCGGCGCTTCGTCAGCAGCGACACCGAGTTTCTCGAGCAGTTGGGCTGACGGGAAGACCCGCATGCGCGTTCCGATAAGCTGGCTGCGCGAGTTCGTCTCGCTGCCGCCCGACGCCACCGCGATTGCCGACCGTCTGGCAATGCTAGGCTTTCCGGTAGCGGAGATCGCCGGGCGCCCGAAGATTACCGGCGTCGTTACCGGTCGCATCGCGAGCCTGGCCAAACACCCCAACGCCGACCGTCTTGCGGTCGCAAAGGTCGAGGTTGGCGAGGCGGCGCCGCTCACGATCGCGACCGCCGCCACCAACGTTGCCGCCGGGCAAACGATCGCGGTAGCGACGATCGGTGCGCGGCTTCCCGAACTGACGATCGCACCGCGCACGATGCGCGGCATCGCGTCGGCGGGCATGATGATCTCGGCCGAAGAGCTCGCCTTGCCGGGCGAGTGGTTCGAAGACGGCATCATGCAGCTCGACTCCGGCATCGCGGCCGGGCTCGATGCCGTCGAGCTCTTCGGGCTCGACACGGCGATCCTCGACGTCGAGGTAACGACGAATCGTCCCGATGCGATGTCCGTCATCGGTCTGGCGCGCGAGCTCGCCGCTTCGTACGGCGTGCCGCTTCGTCTTCCGTCCTTCGAGAATCCCGGACGCGCGGCCGAGCCTTCCGGCAATGAGGCGCGGGTCACGATCGAATCGCCCGACTGCCGGCGTTTCATCAGCCAGCGCATCGACGGGCTGCGCGTCGGCGCCGCGCCGGCGTGGATGCGAATCCGTCTCGCCTTAGCCGGGCAGCGCCCGATCAACAACGTCGTCGACGTATCCAACTACGTGATGCTCGAGACCGGGCAGCCGCTTCATTTCTACGACGCGGCGAAAATTGCCGGCGGTACGCTGATCGTCCGAGAGGCTCGCGACGGCGAGCGCATTGAGACGCTCGACGGCGCGACGCGCACGCTGAGCTCGCAAGCGCTCGTCATTGCGGACGCGAAGCAGCCGCTCTGCCTTGCGGGGCTGATGGGCGGCGCTTCCAGCGAAGTCGGCGAATCGACGACGGCAATCGTGTTGGAGGCCGCGAATTTCGACGGTCCGCGCGTTCGCCGCATGAGCGGCGCGCTCGGATTGCGCACCGAAGCTTCATCGCGCCACGAGAAGTCGCTCGCCCTCGAGTTGACCGATGCCGGAGCCGCGCGCGCGGCGACTCTGCTCATGGACTTCGGGGCGACGGTCTACGCGCCGCGTGCGTATGGTATGCAGGCGCACGACGCCGCGCAGATCGCGCTGAAGGCCACCGAAGTGGAACGTTTGCTGGGCATGCAGATCCCGGCCGAACGCATCGAACGCCATCTCTCTTCCCTCGGCTGCGCGGTCGCGCGTGACGGCGGCATGCTCGCCGTGACGCCGCCGCCGTGGCGACGCGATCTGAGCATCGCCGCCGACCTCGTCGAAGAGGTTGCGCGCATCGAAGGCTACGATCGGATTCCGGCCGTGGTTCCCTCGGTTGCACCGCACGAAATATCCAGTGCCGAGTACGAGCGCGAGAACGAAATCGGCAACGTTCTGCAGGGATTGGGATACCGCGAGATCATCACGCAATCGCTGCGCAACGAAGGAGCCGTCGAGGTTCGCAACCCGCTCTCGGAAGAGCAACGTTTTCTGCGCGAATCATTGCTTCCCGGCGTACTGGAATACTTTGCCGAAGCGGCCGGTCCGGTGCGCGTCTTCGAGCTCGGAGAGACATTCACAAACGAAGACGGAATTGCAGAACGCTCGATGCTTGCGTTTGGCTTCTCCGCGGATCCCATCGAGGAGCCGTCCTGGCGAGATTCGGAGTTCCTTCGGCTCAAAGGCGACTGCGAGCGACTGCTGCGCCGCATCACCGGGCGCGCGCCGGAGGTTGCGCGCGCCGCGCGCGCGGGTTTCCATCCGGGCAAGACGGCGGCACTTTCCCTCGATGGGCGCGACGTCGGCTACCTCGGCAAGATCGATCCGCGCCTGGCGAAGCGGAGCGATCTCCGCCGAAACGCGTACTTGTGCGTCGTCGACATCCGCGCGCTGCCGGCCTACGCAACCCCTTCGTACTCGCCGCCCTCCCGATATCCGTCGACCTATCGCGATCTCGCGCTCGTCGTCGGCGTCGACGTCACCGCCGGCGCGATCGAAGGGGCCATTTCGACGCAGCTCGGCAGCCTCTGCACCAACGTCCGGGTCTTCGACGAATACCGCGGACCGCAGATCGGCGAGGGTCGCAAGAGCCTAGCGGTGCGCGTTACGCTGCAGCGGTTCGACGCAACGATCACCGACGAGGAGGCCGATACCGCGATCGCGCCGCTGCTCGACGCGATGCGCGCGCAGTTGGGAGCCGAGATCCGTACGTGATCGGCGCCTTCGCGTGGCCCGACGTCATCATCGTCATCGTCCTCGCTTTCGCAACCTGGAAAGGCTATTCGCGAGGCTTCGTGGGCGAACTCGGGGGGGCCGTCGCGGTGACGGCTGCACTGGTCGCGCCTTGGTTTTACAACGGAAGCTTGGATTCGCAGATCGAGGGTATCACGAGGCTTGGGCCGGGCTCGGCGCACGTCGTCGGAATGTTCGGCACCGGCCTGCTCACCTACATCGTGGTCCTCATCATCGCGCGGGTGCTCGGCGGCATCGCCAAGCTCCCCGTTCTCGGCCTAGGGAACTCGTTGGCCGGCGCCTTCGTCGGTTTTGCGAAAGGCGCCGTCCTTCTCTGGCTGATCCTCTTCATCGCGCTCTTCTTTCCGCTCGCGAGCGATATTCGAGCCGACCTGCACCAGTCGAAGTTCGCGCCCTATCTCGTGAGTTACGATCCGACCGTGGACGCCGCGATCCTTTCGACGATTCCCTGGTTCGCGCGCCCCTTTCTCATGCCGTACTTCAGGCGACACCACTTGTAAGCTCGGAGAGCGACGACTCGATCGCGCACAACGCGGCGGTAAAGTCTGCTTCGCCGACCGCGCCCATCGTTCCAAAGCGAACGATCTTTCCCGCAAGCTCTCCCTGGCCGCCCGAAAGCACGACGCCGTATTTTTCGCGCAGACGCCGCAGCAGCAGCGCGGGGTCGGCGCCCGGCGGCGGATAGGCCGCAACGACCGTGTCGGAGTGCGCGCCGGGCTGTGAGAAGAGCGCAAAGCCCAGCCGCTGCAGCGCCGCCCGCACGTTGCGGGCGTTGCGAGCGTGACGCGCGAACGCGGCCTGCATGCCCTCTGCGTGGTAACGCTCGAGCGCGACGTCGAGCGCAAAGAGAATCGAGATCGGCGGCGTCCACGGCGTCTGACCGCTCCGGGCGAACTCCATCGCCGTGCGCAGATCGAAATAGTAGCGGCCACAGGCACGGTCCGAGACGCGCGCGCGAGCGCGATCGCTCAACGCGATGGTCGCAACGCCGGGCGGCGCGGCGAAGGCTTTCTGGGAGGCCGTCGCAACCGCGTCGTAGCCCCACGCGTCCATCAAGAACTCCGAGGCCCCCAATCCGCTGACCGAATCGACGAGCGTCAGCGCGCCGTGCGCGCGCAGAATCGGCGCGAGCGCCGCCATGTCGTTGGCAACCCCGGTTGAAGTCTCGTTATGCGTCAGCAGCACGCCGGCGATGCCGTGCTGCGCATCGTCTTCCAGCCGGCGGCGAAGTGCCTGCGGATCGAGCGCGGATCCCAGCGGCGTGGCGAGCGACTCGACGACGCAGCCGTAACTCTGCGCGATCGCTGCAAAGCGCTTGCCGAATGCCCCCACCGGACACGACAGCAACCGCTCTCCAGGCGAGAAGAGGTTGACGATCGCGGCCTCCATCGCGCCCGTTCCCGAACTGCCGAGCACCGCGATTTCGCCGCTCGTGCCGTAGACCGGACGCAGCGCGCCGGCCACGCGTTCGAGCAGTGCCGCAAACTGAGGCCCGCGATGGTCGATCATCGGCCGCGCCGCCGCTTCGAGAACCGGCTGCGCGACGGTAACGGGCCCGGGAAGGAATAGCAGCTGCTTCGACATGGATATACTGAGTTCTATGGACGCCGGGGTCATCCGCCTCACCGAACTCTCCTCCTGCGCCGGCTGTGCGGCGAAGCTCGGCGCCGCCGAACTGCGTGGCGTAATGGAGCGCGTTTCGCCGGCGACCGACGCGCGAGTCCTCGTCGGCTACGGCAGCTGTGACGATGCCGGCGTCTACGAGCTGCACGAAGGTCTTGCGCTCGTGCAGACGGTCGACTTCTTTCCGCCGATCGTCGACGACCCGTACGATTTCGGGCGAATCGCGGCTACAAATGCACTCTCGGACGTCTACGCCATGGGAGCGGTGCCGATCAGCGCGCTCAACATCGCGGCGTTCCCCGAAGATCTCGACCTTGCAATTCTCGTGCGAATCCTCGAAGGCGGAGCGAGCGTCGCCCGAAGTGCGGGCGTCGCGATCCTCGGCGGCCATACGATCAAGGACGCGGAACCGAAGTACGGCATGGCGGTAACCGGCGTCGTCGATCCCCGGCGCATGGTCACCAATGCCGGCGCGACGCCGGGCGACGTCCTGGTCCTAACCAAGCCGTTGGGAACCGGGATTCTAACGACGGCGCTGCGGCGCGGTGCGATCGCACCCGGGGACCTCGCCGAGGCGATCGCCGCGATGACGACGCTCAACGAGAGCGCGGCGCTGGCGATGCAAGCGACGGGCGTAAGCGCAGCGACCGACGTCACCGGCTTCGGGCTGCTCGGTCATGGCGAAAATATGGCGCGCGCCTCCCACGTAAACTTGCTGATTCACGCAGACGCCGTGCCGCTCATGAAGGGCGTGGTCGAGCTGATCGAGCGCGGCCTCGTACCCGGCGGAACGCGGAACAACGCGCAGACGCACGCAGGTTTTACCGAGTTTGCCCCATCGGTTGCAACCAGCGTGCGTATCGCGCTCTCCGACGCGCAAACATCGGGAGGTTTGTTGATCGGACTGCGACCCGAACGGCTGCCGCGCCTGCTCGAGGAGCTGCGCGCGCGCAACGTAACCGGCGCGATCATCGGTGAGGTCCGCGCCGGATCCGGGATCGAAGTTATCGCTTGACCTTGCGCTTGCGCTCCGGCGCACGTTTGCTGACGACGCCGTTGCGGCGCTTGGTCTGGGCCGCGCGGCGAAGCGGCACGACGTTGTTGGTTTTGGCGTGATCGGCGCCGAGAGGTACCGGCGTAATCACACGCTTACCGAGCGCGTGATGGAGCACCTCGGAGAGCTCGTCCACCGGAACGAAGGTCATGCTCTCGCGGACCTCTTTGGGAATGTCGTCGAGGTCCCCCTCGTTGCGCCGGGGCAACAGGATCTTTCCGATTCCCGCGCGCCGCGCACCGAGTACTTTCTCCTTGATTCCGCCGATCGGCAAGACCTGGCCGGTGAGCGTGATCTCGCCGGTCATCGCAAGATTTGGATCGGCTTTCAAGCCGATCAGCATCGAAGCGATCGAAGTCACCAGTGCGATTCCGGCGGAGGGGCCGTCTTTCGGCGTCGCGCCCGTCGGCACGTGGATGTGGATGTCGTGCTTCGCGAAGTAATCATCGGGTAGCCCGAGCTCCGCAGAGCGCGATCGCAGGAACGAGACCGCCGCTTGCGCGCTCTCCTTCATCACGTCGCCAAGCTGTCCGGTCAGCACGAGCTTGCCCGTGCCCGGCATCGATTGCGTCTCGATGAAGAGGATGTCGCCGCCGACCGGCGTCCAGAACATTCCCGTCGCGACGCCGATGGAGGCGACGCGTTTGCGTACCTCGTTGAAGAATCGTGGCCGGCTGAGATACTCGACCAGATTGTCGGGCTTGACCCGCGCCTTATAGCGCGGGTTCTCCGCAATCTTCCGCGCGATCTTCCGGAAGACGGTGCCGATCTCGCGTTCCAGGTTGCGCACTCCGGCTTCGCGCGTGTAGTCGTTGATGATCGCGCGGATCGCCGGGTCGCTGATCTGCGCCTGGCTGTCGCGCACGCCGTTGTTCTGCCGCTGCTTTTTGAGCAGATAGCGCTTGGCGATCTGCAGCTTTTCGAACTCGGTATAGCCCGAGAGCGTGATGATCTCCATGCGATCCCGCAGCGGCGGCGAGATCGTGTCGAGCGTGTTCGCGGTGCAGATGAAGAGCACTTGCGAGAGGTCGAACGGCAGGTCGAGATAGTGATCCCGGAAGTTGTTGTTCTGCTCGGGATCGAGTACTTCCAAGAGCGCCGACTGCGGGTCGCCGCGGAAATCGGCGCCGACCTTGTCGATCTCGTCGATCATCATAACGGGATTGCGCGTGCCGGCATCGCGGATGGCGCGGACGATGGTCCCCGGCATCGCCCCGATATACGTGCGGCGGTGCCCGCGGATCTCGGCTTCGTCGCGAACGCCGCCGACCGAGAGCCGCACGAACTTGCGCCCCATCGCGCGCGCGATCGACTGCCCCAGCGAGGTCTTACCGACGCCCGGAGGACCCACGAAGCAAAGGATCGGGCCGGTGAGCCTCTTCTTGAGCTTCCCGACGGCGAGATACTCTACGATCCGGTCCTTGATCTTCTCGAGATCGTAGTGGTCCTCATCGAGCACTGCGCGCGCGGTGACGATATCGATGTGGTCGGCCGTCTCTTCTTTCCACGGCAGCGTGACCAGCCAGTCGAGGTAGGTGCGGATGACGCTGTACTCCGGACTCGCCTGCGGAACTTTTGAGAGGCGGTCCAACTCGCGATCCGCCGCTTTCTTCACGTCCTCGGGCATCGCGGCAGCGTCGATCTTCGTGCGCAGCTCGTTGGTCTCGGCCTGTTGCGGATCGACTTCGCCGAGCTCTTCTTGAATCGCGCGAAGTTGCTGGCGCAGATAGAATTCGCGCTGATTCTTCTCCATCTCGCGCTGGATGTCGCTCTGAATCTTATGACCGAGCTCGACGACCTCGAGCTCTTTTGTGAGCAGCATCGTCAGCTTGCGCATGCGCTTGGCCGTGTCGCGCTCTTCGAGCAATGCCTGGCGGTCGGCGGTTTCGAGACGCATCGTCGACGCGACGAAGTAGGTCAGCACCACCGGATCGGTGATGTTCGCCACCTCCATCTCCATCTCGCGCGGCGCTTGCGGCAGATAGGAGAGCAGTTTTTGGAAGAGTCCCGCGAGGTTGCGCTGCATCGCGACGAGCTCTTCGTTTTCGACGGTCGTGTCGGGCAGCTCGGTATAGGTCGCAACCATGTATGGCGCGACCTGCGTGAACTGCTCGATCCGAAAGACCTGCTGCCCGGCGACGATGCAGCGCAACGTGCCGTCGGGAACCTTCAGCATCTTTTGGATGATCCCGATCGTACCGACGCGCTGGATGTCGTCCGGCCCGGGATCTTCGATCTCGCGATCGCGTAAAACGGTCAGCCCGATCGGCTTGCCTTCGCGTAAAGCCTCCTCGACGAGCTGGATGCCCGACTTCTTGACGACCGCGAGCGGAATGACGGTATGCGGAAAGAGTACGGCCTCTTGAAGCGGCAGGATGCCGATCAAATTGGCGGGGACGATATTTTGATTCGTTTTCTGAGCCATTACGGTTAGGAATGCGTCCTTTTGACCAAGATGTGAAGTTCGGTTCGCGCGGTTGGCAGGTAGGCGGTTGCGGCGACCGGCGCCAGGACGAGCAAGAAGCCGTCCTCGTACGTCGCGACGATGCGCTCGTACTCAATCGGCACCGGCAGCGGAATTCGCTTGACGAACTCGCCGTGGGCAATCTCCTTCTGCGCGAACGAGCCTCGACGCAGACGAGCCGCCTCGCGGCGGCGACCGCCGATGACGAGGCTGCGCTCGTCGAAGACGACGCGCAGGCTCTCGGGGTCGGCGCCCGCCACCTCGACGACCACGACTAGGCGCCGCTGATCCTCGTCGACGAAGACGTCGGCGTTGGGTGCGAAGGCCCCCGGGCGAGGCCGGACAACGAACTCCATTCGGCTCACAACACCCTATATTAGCAGTCGGATGCGCTGAGTGCTATCGAGGCACCTCAGCTGCAGGGGCTTAGAGGCTGGGGTCGGGCAAGGGGCGGCCGCCCGGCCAAGCGACGCACGAAACGAGCGTGATCTCCAGCGGCCTCGTGGCATCGGGCGGAATCGAGACGCGTAGGAACCGTGGGTACTTGGTCGGCACGCCGTATCGGGACTCGGGAGGAAACTCCGTGTCCTTCACGCCGGGGACGCGTGTCGAGGCCAACACCGCGTTGATCGCCGTCGCATTCGCCGGCGAGACGAAATTCGCCGTGCGCTCGCCGAGCCACGTACCGCCGTCTTGCGTCGTGTAGACGAAGCCGATCACCTGGCCCTGCGTCATCGTGGCCGTCGAGACGACCTCATCGATCCGCACGATCTGCATGCCGCGCGAAACCGGCTTCTGTAGGACTTTGGGCACCGGACGCGGTGAATCTAAGCACGCGCCGCTTTCGAGCGGCGGCTGCATTGACTGGGCCGGCGGCGGCCCTTGCGGAGGAGCTTGCGCCACCATGTTGTTTAAGGCCGCGAACAGGAACGTAACGATTGCCAACATGAGGCGGCTCTTCGCTGCAATGCGGACATTCCCCCGATGACTGCCGGCGGCGAGAAGCTCGTGCGCCGCTTGGGCGGACGCGATGCCGTGCTCATCGTGATGGGCGGCATCGTCGGCTCGGGCATCTTCATGAATCCGTCGGTCGTCGCCAGAATCGTCGGCAGCGGAAGCCTCGTGATGGCCGTCTGGATTGCGGGCGGAGCGATCGCGCTGCTCGGCGCAGGCGTCTTCGCCGAACTTGCGGCGCGCCGTCCCCAGGACGGCGGCCAGTACGCCTATCTTCGCGACGCCTTTCACCCGGCGCTCGCCTTCATCTTCGGCTGGACGTTGCTGCTCGTCTCACAGAGCGGCGGAATGGCGGCGGCAGCCGTAACCTTCGCCAACTACTTCGCGCCACTGACCGGCTTTCAGGGCTCCCATGGCCAGATCACGGCGATCGCCGTCGCAGCGATCGCGGTTTTCACCGCCGTCAATGCGCTGGGCGTTCGCTCAGGAACGACGACGCAGAACCTCTTCATGGTCGCGAAAATTTTTGCGATCGCGGGTTTTGCCGTCATCGGCCTCTTCGTGGTTCGCGCGCCCGGCGCGGTGGCTGCCGCCGCACCGCAGATCGGAGGGAGCACGCTCGCGGTCATCGGGCTTGCAATGGTCCCCGTGCTCTTCGCCTACAGCGGTTGGCAAACGTCGAGCTTCATGACCGCCGAACTGCACCAACCCCACCGGACGCTCGCGCGCGCGATGATCGCCGGCGTCGTGATCGTCGTGCTGCTCTACCTCGCGGTAAACGCAACCTGCCTAAGAGCGTTGGGTATCGGCGGCTTGGCCGCGACGAACACGCCGGCTTCCGACGTCGCGCGGCTGGCGTTCGGGCCGGTCGGTCTACGGGTGATGGCGATCGTCATTGCAATCTCAACGCTCGGATTCTTGAGCAATCAAATCCTGACGTCGCCCCGCGTCTATTTTCAGATGGCCGCCGACGGAACGTTCTTCAAGCAGCTCGCGCGGGTGAGTGCCCGCACGCACGCGCCCGTCATCGCGATCGTGCTGCAGGGTCTCGTCGCGATCGTCATCTCGGTGAGCGGCCGCTACGATCAGATCCTCACCTACGTCACGTGCAACGATTATATCTTCTTCGGGTTGTGCGCCATCGCGCTGCTGATCTTTCGCAATCGCGACGCACGCCAAGCGCCGGCGGAGATGCCCTCGTTCCGAATGCCCGGCCAGCCCTTTACGACGCTGCTTTTTTTGGCGATCGCTTGGAGCGTCGTCGGCGACTCGATGTGGAAATCACCGCTGGAAACCTCGGTCGGAATCGCCATTCTGCTTAGCGGCCTTCCCGTCTATTGGCTCTTCGCGCGCCGCAAGGCCGCAGCCGCGAGCGCCTCAGGCCTCTGAAGAAGTCCCCTAGACGGCCTCCGCGATCCGCGCCAGTGCCTCACTTGCCGAACTACGCAAAACGCAATCGACGCCGGCGCTGATCGCGGTCTCTTCCGGATTGATCTCGGCAACGTACGCACGCTCGTTGTAGCTGGTTGCAAGGGCGGCGGCGGGATAGACCACGGCGCTGGTCCCGACGACGAGGATGACGCCGGCGCGCGAAGCCGCATCCCGGGCTCGCCGCCACGCTTGCGGCGGTAACGGCTCACCGAACCAAACGATATTCGGGCGCATCATGCCGCCGCACGAGTGCCGGAGCCGGTCGAGCGGCAGACCCTCCGCTTCCAGCGCATGCCGGGCATCGCAACCAGTGCAGCGCGCTTCGCGTAAGTCGCCGTGCAGCTCGACGACTCGCTGCGATCCGGCACGAAAGTGCAGCGAGTCGACGTTTTGCGTCGCCAGCGTAAAGTCCGGCAGCTTTCGCTCGAGCCGCGCGAGCGCGACGTGCCCTGCGTTGGGTGCTGCGTTCTGATGCGCGGCCTTTCGCTCGTTGTACCAGGTCCAGACCAGCTCCGGATCGCGCGCGAACCCTTCGGCCGAAGCTAGCTCCTCGACGCGGTGCGTTCGCCAGAGTCCGCCGGCTCCTCGAAACGTCGGCAGACCGCTCTCCGCGGAGATGCCCGAACCGGTCAGGACGAAGACCGATGACGCGGCGCGCAGCGCTTCGACGAGCCGCTCCACGGCTACGTTCTTACCGAGATTCGATGGTGGAGCTTCCCGAACGCGACGTAATGACGCAGCGGAATCTTCGCCGCCGCCGCGTGGCGCAGCCCGAAGATCGCCGCCACGATCATCGCGACGCCGGCAAGCACCGATACCCAAAACGACGCGTGCAAGCCGCCGGCCAGCGCCGCGACCGGCGCTGCGCCCGCGGCCTCTAACGCCTTCGAGCGCAGTTCTTCGGCGGCCGCGCCGAAGGCGACGCCGAAACCGATGCCGAGCTGCAGGGCGAAGCTGAGCACCGCCGACGCGCTGCCCTCGTCCACGTCGTCCACGTGAGCCAAGCCCGCAATCATGCCGCTCTGATAGGCCAGCATGCCGCCGAATCCGCCGATGCAGGTTGCCGCAAGAATGCTGCTCCAGTAGGGTGAATGCGGCTGCATCGCGAGCAGGATTGCTTCCCCGGCAATCATGACGATGCCGGTGACGATGCACATCGGCCGCACGCCGATCGCGCGCGCGATCGGCATCGTCAACGGTGCGGCGACGAACGAAATGATCAGCGACGACGGCAGAAACGAGAGCCCCGCAAAGAGCGGCTCGTACCCGGAGACGCGTTGAACGTAGACCGATGCGAAGACCAAGATACCGGCGTAGGACATCGGCTGGAGGAGCACGATCGAAGCTCCGGAGAGCAGGTCGGGGTAGCGAAAGAGCCGCGAAGGAACGATCGGCTCGGAGGCGCGCCGTTCGGTGAGCGCGAGCGCCGCCGCGAAGATTATCGTCAGCGCGACTCCGGCAAGCGTCTGCCACGAGCCGATTCCGCGGCTGGGAATCGACTCGATCGTATATACGAACGTTACGAGCGACGCCGTGAGCAAGACGGCGCCGAGAACGTCGAGCTTCGCGCGCGTCTCTCCCCCGCGATCGCGAGGCAGCACCGAAGGGGCCATCGCCAGAATGGCGAGCGCGACCGGAACGTTTACGTACAGCACGGAGCGCCAGCCGGAATACTGCACGAGGACGCCGCCGAAGAGCATTCCCGCCGCGATCCCCAGGCTTCCGATCGTTCCCCAGAGCGCCACCGCACGCGAGCGCTCCTCGCCCGATGGAAACATCGAGAGCACGATCGCGAGCGCCGCCGGGTTGACCAGCGCCGCGCCGAACCCTTGCAAGGCGCGCATCGCGATGAGAAAACTCCCCGTCGGCGCCAGGCCCCCGAGAAAAGATGCCGCGGTGAAGAGCACGAGGCCCGCGATGAAGAAGCGAAAGCGACCGAAGATGTCCGAGCAGCGTCCGGTCAACATCAAAAAACCCGCGAGAAAGATCGCGTAGGTGCTCACGATCCACTGGCCCTGCGACGCGCTCATGCCCAGCTCGCGCTCCATCGAGGGCAGCGCGATGCTGACGATCGAGAAGTCGACGAGCAGCATGAAAAAGGTCGCGCTCAACAACGTGAATGCGACCCAAACGCGCGGGGCGCCGCGCATCGTCGCCACCTCTACGGCGAGGACTTTACCTTAGCGAGAAAACTGTAGAAGTGCCCGTTGATGGTCGCCGTGCCGGAAATTTCACCGTTTCCCGCCACCGTTCCGCGCACGGTGAAACCGCCCGAAGCCTTGAAGTCCAACGTGATCTGGCCTTCGCTGACGCCGCCGCTCACATTGATCGTGCGGCCGTAGAGCGGATCGGGCCGAACGGAATCGGAACGGTACGTGCCGCTGACGATGCCGTTGTTGAACTTGAGCTTCAGCGTTCCCGAATACGGGACGCCCTGCCGCCCGAACGTCGGCTGATAGGCGGCGACGTAGGTCGCCTGCCAAACGCGTCCGTGTTCGACGGCCGCGAGCGCCGGCTGGAGCGTCAGTGCGTAAAGAAGCGCGAAGAGCGCGGTGGTCGATACTTTCACGTTCTCAGGTCTCCGTTAGCGGACGCATCATCTTGTCCCAGTCCTCGCGCCCGATGCGCAGCGTCTCTTCGTCGAGCGCCGCGAGCGGCTGCTTTACCATGTGCTCTCGCGCGCAGAGATCTTGCTGGTGCGTATCGACGTAGAGGAGTCCGGTGACGAACTCGCCACGCTCGCGCGCCTCGTGGATCGTGCGCAGCGCGTTCGATTCGTCGGTCGGATCGTAGTCGACGTCGAGTTTGCGCAGGAGCACGTGGGCGCCGTCTTCCAGCTCGACGTCGCGGACCGTACCGGGCTCGTAATCGACGGTGATCTCTCGCCCGCCGGCGATGTAGTCGGCGGTGTGGAGAACGATATCGTGCTCTTTGACATAGGCGTAGCTCTTGGTCGAACCCTCGTGGTCGTTGAAGGTCACGCAGGGACTGATGACGTCGAGGATGGCCGTCCCGCGGTGCGAGAACGCCGCCTGCAACAGCGGTACGAGCTGCTTGCCGTCTCCCGAGAAGGAGCGGGCGACGAAGGTCGCGCCGAGCTCGATCGCCAGGCCGCAAACGTCGATCGTCGAGTACTCGTTGGCCTTGCCGCCCTTCTGCGTCGAGCCGACGTCGGCCGTCGCCGAGAACTGCCCTTTGGTCAGCCCGTAGCAGCCGTTGTTCTCCACGATATACGTGCAGTCGACGTTGCGCCGGATCATGTGGCAGTACTGACCGAGCCCAATGCTCGCCGTGTCGCCGTCGCCGCTGATGCCGAGCACGACCAGCTCCCGGTTCGCGAGCTTCGCGCCGGTTGCAGCCGACGGCATGCGGCCGTGCAGGCCGTTGAAGCCGTGCGCCTGCTCGACGAAATAGGCCGGCGTCTTCGACGAGCAGCCGATGCCGCTCATCTTCGCCAGTTTGTGCGGCTCGACGCCGTACTCGAAGAGCGCTTTAATCAGATGGTTCGTGATCGAGTTGTGCCCGCAGCCGGCGCAGAGCGTGGTCGGAAGACCTTTGTAGACCTCCCGTGCGAGACCGATGATGTTGAGATTAGCCGTCATTATTTATCCTGAACATGTCGAAGGGTTACTCCGCAACCACCGCCGGCTCGCGCTGCTCTTCGAGCAGCGGATCGATGATGGCGTGGGCGTCGATCGGTACGCCGTTGTAGTGGCGTATCGATTGCAGTCGTCCGATGAGATAGGTAGGAAGTTCCGTGCGCAAGATTCCGTAGAGCTGGCCGTCGCGATTCTGCTCGACGACGTAGACGCGGTCGTGGCGCTTGATGAAGGCGGCGACCTCGGGAGGGAGCGGCAGCGCGCGCACCCGCAGGTAGTTGACTTCGACGCCGGCATCCCGCAGGAAATCGCGGGCTTCGACGACGGCGTGATGGGTCGTGCCGTACGCGAGGATCGCGACCTTCGTGCTCTTTTTCTCCGCAACGACCGGTGCCGGCACTGCCGTCCTCGCCGTCTCCGTTTTGCGGTTGAGGCGGTCGAGATTGCGCTCCCAGACGTCGGGCAACTCGGAGTAGCGGGCATCTTCATCGTGGCCGGTTCCGCGAGTAAAGAATCCGGCCGCAGGATGGTTCGTTCCCGGCAGCGTGCGATATCCGATTCCGTCCTTATCGACGTCCCGGTAGCGGCCCCAAGACTTCATCGACGCCAGATCGTCGGCGCCCAGCACCTTCCCGCGATCGAATGGTTTCTCCGGATACTGCAGCGGCGGCGTGAGCCACGCGTTCATTCCGAGATCGAGATCGCTGAGCACGAAGACGGGCGTCTGAAAACGTTCCGCCAGATCGAAGGCCGCCATTGCAAACTCGTACGCCTCAGCAACGGTCGCCGGCAACAGCACGATGTGTTTGGTGTCGCCGTGCGAGAGCGTGTAGGCAAACGAAACGTCGCCCTGCATGGTGCGCGTCGGCAGACCCGTCGACGGCCCGGCGCGCTGCACGTCGAAGATCACCCCCGGCACCTCGGCGAAGTATCCGTAGCCGGCGTACTCGGCCATGAGCGAGATTCCGGGACCCGAGGTCGACGTCATCGCTCGCGCTCCCGCCCAGCCTGCGCCGAAGACGATGCCGGCGGCGGCGAGCTCATCCTCCGCCTGCACGACCGCCACGCTGCGATTGCCGGTCTCCGGATCGACGCGGTAGCGATCGCAGTACGCAATGAAGTACTCGCAGAGCGACGACGACGGCGTGATCGGATACCAGGCCGCAACGGTGCAGCCGCCCATGACGCAGCCGAGCGCCGCGGCGCGATTTCCCTCCATGAACAGCAGGCCGTCGATCTTACCGCTCATCGGCACCACGCGCCAGGGATCGTGCTTTTCTAAGTTCTTCTCCGCGTACTCGATGCCGATGCGTACGGCGGACATATTGAGTTCGACCGCGGCGGCCTTCGCGCGAAACTGCGTGCGCAGCGCTTCCTCGATCGTCGGCAGCGGAATCTCGAGCAGCTGGGCCAGCACGCCGACGTAGATCATGTTCATCAAGTACTTGCGCAGCTCGCCCTTATCCGCGAAGTGCTCCTTCGCCAGCGCCGTAAACGGCACGGCGTAATAGCTGAGATCCTCGCGCAGCGTATCCCCCTTGCACGGAAACATCTCCTCGTGCACGACGGCGCCGCCGGGCTTTACGCCGGCGACGTCTTGTTGCCACGTCGCGGCGTTGAGCGCCATCAGTACGTCGAAATCGCGAGCGCGGCACTGATAACCGAGCGCGCTGATGCGCACGTCGAACCAGGTCGGCAGACCCTCGATATTCGATGGGAAGACGTTCTTGGGTGCCACGGGGATTCCGAGGCGTGCGATGGCGTTGGTCAAAACGAGATTCGAGGACTGGCTTCCCGAGCCGTTGACCGTGGCCACCCGAATTGTAAAATCGTTTACGGCGCGAGCAGGCATAACGATGGAGTTATCCGTCGTGACGGTGCGGCCTTCTCCAGGCATGCGGGCGACCGGCGGGCAGATGGAGTCCGCCCCCCGGGGCCGAAGGGGCCAGACGTCATCCTCCCTTCAAACGAAGGTAACTCAATGCTCGCACTCTCACACGTCATTCTCCACGTCGGCCTCTGCGGCTCGATCGCTCGGGCCCCCGCCAACGCAACGATCGCGTTACGCCTTCGCCTGACCGACCGCGCGGGACGACGGATGCTCGACCGCGTCTACCATTTCGAGCGCGGCGACGAGGCGGAGAGCATCGTCGAGTTCGACAGCTCCTTCGGCATGTACCGCATCGATCTCGCCACGGAGAAGTATCGCTGTTCGGCCAGCGACTATCTGTTCTTCATCTCAGGTCACGATCGCGCGATCACCGAACCCCTCTACGACGCGCCGGGGCCGGCGCCGCGAATGCCGCTGATCCTCTCCGGTACGGCGCCGCAATCGTTTCTCTACGTGCAGCCCACGTTCGTGCTCTTCGATAAAGCCGCGGCCGGCTGCAAGAAGCCGATCGCGCAGCCGCTCGCCGAAGACATCCGGATCGAAAACGACCAAGACGCCTACTACGTATGGCTCTATCCCAACCCGCAGAGCGCGCCTTCGTCGCAGCAGCTCGCGATGCGGCTGAAGACGCCGACGCACCAATATCACTACGTGCGCCTCCCCGTTCCGTTTCCGGTACCGTGGACCGGTTGGCCCTCGAGCATTCAGTTCAACGTAACCGAAGACATGGTCGACGGACTCGCCGGCGAGGCCACCGATACGCTTCTCTGCCCCAAGCTCTGGGAGACGTCGGCGGGCTAAAAGAAAGAGACGCGTCCGCGGACGCGCCTCTTCCTAGACACATGCTCCCCTAGTCTTCCTTCGACAAGCTCAGGATGACATTTCCTTCGACAAGCTCAGGATCACATTTCCTTCGACAGGCTCAGGATGACAAGCGGAGAGCGCTACATCATGTCGTAGCCGCCCATGCCGCCGCCGGGTGCTCCGACGGACTCTTTCTTCGGCTCGGGCTTATCGGCAACGAGCGTTTCGGTCGTGAGGATCAGCGCACCGATCGACGCGGCGTTTTGAAGCGCCGCCCGCGTCACCTTCAGCGGCTCGACGATGCCGGCCGTGAACATGTCGACGACATCGCCGCTCATCGCGTCGAAGCCGAACGGCGCGCTCTTAATGCGAACCGCGTTTACTTGAACGGAACCCTCGAATCCGGCGTTCTCGGCGATCTGCCGAGCCGGCTCTTCGAGCGCCTTGCGCACGATCGTGATGCCGATCTTTTCGTCGGCCCAGGTGGATGCGTGGCCGTTGGTCTTCGGCGGCTCATACCGGTCGATCGCCTTGATCGCGTGGATGAGCGAGGCGCCCCCGCCGGGGATCATGCCCTCTTGGACGGCCGCGCGCGTCGCGCTCAGCGCATCCTCGATGCGATGCTTTTTCTCCTTGAGCTCCGTTTCGGTGGCCGCGCCGACTTGGATGACGGCGACTCCGCCGGAGAGCTTTGCGAGGCGTTCTTGAAGCTTCTCGCGATCGAAGTCCGAGTCGGTCTCTTCGATCTGCTTCTTGATCATCTCGATGCGGCCTTTGATGGCATCGGCCTTGCCGTTGCCGTCGACGATCGTCGTCTCTTCCTTGGTTACCGTCACGCGCTTGGCCTGGCCCAGCTGATCCGGCGTAACCTTGTCGAGCTTCAATCCCAGCTCTTCGGAGATCACCGTCGCGCCCGTAAGCGTGGCGATGTCTTTGAGCATCTCTTTGCGGCGGTCGCCGAAACCCGGCGCCTTGACCGCGACGGAGGTGAAGGTACCGCGCAGCTTGTTCACGACGAGGGTCGCAAGGGCCTCACCCTCGACGTCTTCGGAGATGATCAGCAGCGGCTTCTGAACCTGCACGACCTTTTCGAGCAACGGCAGGATGTCGGCAATCGCCGAGATCTTGCGCTCGGTGACCAGGATAAAGGGATTCTCGAGAACGGCTTCCATCCGCTCGGAGTCGGTGACCATGTACGGCGAGATGTAGCCCTTGTCGAACTGCATCCCGTCCTTGGTCTCGACCTCGGTCTTGAGCGTCTTCGACTCCTCGACCGTAATCACGCCGTCCTTACCGACCTTCTCCATAGCCTCGGCGACGAACTCGCCGATCTCCGGATCGTTGGCCGAGATCGACGCGACCTGGGAAATCTTCTCTTTGGTATCGACGTCCTTCTTGAACGACTCCATTTCCTTAACCGCGATCTCGACTGCCTTCTCGATGCCGTGCTTGATCAGCAGCGGGTTGCTGCCGGCGGTCACGTTGCGCAGACCCTCGCGGATGATCGCTTGCGCGAGCACCGTCGCGGTGGTCGTGCCGTCGCCCGCGATATCGTTAGTCTTCGAGGCGACTTCCTTGACGAGCTGGGCCCCCATGTTCTCGAACACGTCGGGCAGTTCGATCTCTTTGGCAATGGTCACGCCGTCGTTGGTGATCGTCGGCGAGCCGAATTTCTTGTCGAGCACGACGTTGCGGCCTTTGGGGCCGAGCGTCACCTTTACGGCATCGGCGAGGATGTTCGCACCGCGCTCGAGCGCGCGGCGCGCGCTTTCATCGAATACGAGTTGCTTTGCAGCCATTATAAACTCTTGAACTCCTTAAACGCCGGCCGGCACTTTGTCGACGAGGGCGAGAATGTCTTTTTCGGGGATGATGAGGTACTCCGTACCATCGATCTTAACTTCACTACCGGAATACTTGCGATAGAGCACGCGATCGCCGACCTTGACATGCATATCTAGCTTCGTGCCTTTATCGGTCACTCGGCCGGCGCCGACCGCACGGATGATGCCCTCTTGGGGCTTCTCCTTGGCGGTGTCGGGTAGAAAAACGCCGCCGGTCGTCTTATCGTCCTGCTCGATGTGCTCGACAACGACGTTGTCGAACATAGGCTTGAGATTCACGTAGACCTCCACAGGTTGGATTACTTCGCAACACAATTTAGCACTCTCAGCGCAAGAGCGCTAGCCGTGCTATGTTAGCAGACTCTCTGAAGGAGTGCAAGCGTCAAAGTGGGCGAATCCAGCGGCTGGCATGATCGGTAGAATTGCGGTCTCGCTGCGCACCATCCGTCACAACGCCGAGCTCCTCTCGCGGCTTGTGGCCCCGGCCCGAGCCGCCTTCGTGGTCAAGGGCAACGCCTACGGCCACGGTCTTCTCCCCGTCGCCAAAGCAGTCGAGCCTTCGGCGGCTAGAATCTGCGTCTATGGAGCCGCGGAAGGGCTCGCACTGCGTGCCGGCGGGATCACGGCTCCGATCCTGGTGATGGGTCCTCTCCCCGGCGACGCGCTCGACGATGCGGTGGCCGCCGGGCTCGAGACCGCGCTTTGGGACCCGCGGGGCTTTGCCGCCCGGCTCGCAGCGGCCGCGAAGAAGCAGAACCGCCGCGCCGCTATTCACCTAAAGGTCAACGCGGACCTCAACCGGTTGGGGCTCGACCCGGCGGCGGTGCGCGGTGCGGTCGAGGAGCTCGACGGCCATCCCTCGCTCGCGCTCGCCGGGATCTTCTCGCACCTTGCGGCCGCCGAGGAGATCGACTCGCCCTACACGACCCATCAGCTCGAAGCTTTTAACCGGGCGCTTGCAGAGACCGAGCCGCTGCTGGCAGCGCGCCGGCTGGAACCGCTCCGTCACATCGCGGCATCGGCCGCGGGGATGCTCTGGCCCTGGACCCGGCTGGACATGGTGCGTTTCGGGATTGCGCTCTACGGTCTGATGCCGTCGCCGCAGACCGCCGAGGCGCTGGCCCCCCAGCCGCCCGATCTTCGTCCGGCGCTCACCTATTCCAGCGAACTCGTCGTGATCCGAACGGTGGCGGCCGGAGCCTCGGTCGGCTACGGCGGGACGTTTCACGCACCGCGCGAGATGCGGATCGGCGTCCTTCCGGCCGGCTACGCCGACGGCATACCTCGGGCGCTCTCGAACCGGGGTGCCTTCGCGGTCGACGGAGCGCTCTGTCCGATCGTCGGGCGCGTCGCGATGAACATGACGCAGATCGATCTCACCGACGCGCCGCGTGCGCGGGTCGGATCGACCGTCACCCTGATCGGCCGCGATGGGGACGCAACGGTGAGCGCCGACGATTGGGCGCAATGGGCCGAGACGATCAACTACGAGATCGTAACGCGGCTTCCAAGCGAAGTGCCGCGCGTCTACGTCGACGACGAGGGAGCCTGAGCTAGGCGACGGAGGCGATCGCCGATTGCAGATCGAGCGTCTGCGCGTAGAGAGCGCTGCCGACGATGCACGAGTCGATCGCCGGGGGAGCCGATTCTTTTAAAGTACGCAGGTCCTCGATGTTTCGCGCGCCGCCGCTCGCGGTCACTTTGACCGGCGCGGCGTTCGCGACGGCGCAGAGCGCATCGATATCGTAGCCTTCGCCCATTCCATCGCGGCGAATCTCGGTAAAGATGATTCTCGAAATCCCCCACTGTGCGACGCGGCGGACCAGCGAATCGCGGTCGACCGGCGTGCGCTCTTGCCAGCCGTGCGTCGCGACCTGCGACCCGCGAACGTCGATGCCGGCGATGACGCGGCCGGGGAAGCGGCTCACGATGTGTCGCGACAGCCGCTCGTCTTCTACTAAAAGCGTGCCGAGAATGATCTCGCAAGCGCCCGCCGCGAAGGCGTTCTCCGCGTGTTTGACGGCGCGCAGGCCGCCGCCGGTTTGAACGGGTACCTCGACGGCTTTGCAGATGCGTTCGACCGCGGCGAGATTCTCGCCCGAACCGAACGCGCCGTCGAGATCGATAACGTGCAAGCGCTGCGCGCCTTGTGCGACGAAGGCTCGCGCGCGCTCCGCAGGATCGCCGTCGTAGACCGTCTCCGTCGTCGGATCGCCCTGTCGCATGCGAACGCACTTACCCCCGCGTAAGTCGATTGCAGGCACGACGAGCATCTACGGCGCGCCGCCTTAGCCGGTCGTGCCGTTCGTGCGCTGTTCGATCGGCACGTACGGACCCGTCGCTGGACCGTCGTAGGTCGCTTGTGGGCGAATTAGCCGATTATCGGCCAGCTGCTCGAGGATATGCCCCGTCCAACCGGCGATGCGTCCGCTGGCGAAGAGGCAGGTGAATTCGTCGCCCGGGATGCCGAGATCGGCGAGCACCGGTGCGGTGTAAAAGTCGACGTTCGCGTAGATCGTGTTGCCGGGCTTCTTCTCTTGGAGCACCTTTCGGCTGGCTTCTTCGATCTCGTGTGCGGTCTCGTACCAGCGTTCCTCACCGCCGACGTGCTGCGAGAGTTCCTTCGCGATCGCCTCCAAATGCTTGGCGCGCGGATCGCGCACCTTGTATTCGCGATGTCCCATGCCCATGATCCGTTGACCGCGCTCGAGGATTCCGCGCACGTACGGCTCGGCGTTCTCGGGAGCCTTCACTTCGGAGAGCGTGCGAAACGCCGCGGTCGCCGCACCACCATGCAGGTCGCCCTGCAGCGTCGCTAGCGCCGCGGTCACCGATGCGTACATGTCGGCCCGGGTCGACGCGGCTACTCTCGCCGCAAAGGTCGACGCGTTAAACGAATGGTCTGCGAGCAGCACCAGATACGTATCGATCGCATCTTCCTCGAGCGAGTGCGGCACCTTGCCCGTTCGCATGTAGAGAAAGTTTCCGGCCTGCGAGAGGTCGGGACGCGGGCCGATCGGATCGAGTCCGCGGCGAATGCGATCCCAACCGGCGACGATCGTCGGCATCTTGGCGATCAGATCGATCGCCGTGTGCACGTCGGAGAGGTGCTCTCCGTTTGCGTTGACGGGTGAGAAGAGACCGAGCCCGCTGGTAACGGTGCGCAGCACCTCCATCGGCCACGCGGTCTTGGGAAAGTTCTGCATTGCCGTGACGAGCGGCTCCGGGAGCGCGCGGCGCGCGGCGAGCTCGCGGCGAAGTTCTTCGAGATGGTGGCGGTTCGGAAGATGGCCGTAGAGCAGAAGGTGCACGATCTCTTCGAACGAGGCGTTCGGAGCGAGATCGTCGATGTCGTAGCCGCGATACGTTAATCGTCCGATCGCGCCTTCGACGTTACTAAGCTCGGTGGACCCGACGACGACACCCTCGAGACCCCGATCGACAACGGTTGGCAAGGATTCCTCCATTTAAGTGGTTATGGTTAACAATCTCTTTCGACCGCCGGAAGTTTCGACTTCGCCGAGTCGGCGCCTCGTCGGCCGCAAGGCCCCGCCGGCCCGGCTGGTTGAAGAACCTGCCTCATGAACGCACTCGACCTTACGAAGCAACCGCCACGCAGCCCGCGCGAACTCTTGCCGGGCCTGAGCCTTCTGATGGCGGCGCGCACCGTCGACAAGCTTCGCGCGACGCTCCCGGGCGGGAACCTGGGCGAGTACCAAATCACCGGCTTTAGCTCGCGCCTGATCGAAGTGCTCGGTTTTCCCGAAGGGGCGCTGCGCGAGGCGATCGCGCGAGCCGATTCCGATGGTGACGTTGCCGATTGGATCGTCCGGCATAGCGACCCGGCGAAGTACGCGGAGATCAACGCGGCGCTCGAACGCCCAACCGTCGGAGAACGTCTCGGCGACGCGGCGTTTTTAGCGCGTTATCCGAGTGCGCGACGCCTGGCGCCGGATGCGTCGCGGCTTGATCTGCTCGTCGCCGACGATAACGAAGCCTTCCCTTAAAATACGCGCCGTAAAGGGTTCGCGGGCCCCTATAAGCAACGTCGAAAGCTCGATTTCCCATCTACTGGCAAGGAGAGTTAACCCCATGCGTGTGTTTAATTCGACGCTGTGCGTGAGCGTAGCAGTCGCGTTCCTCGCAGGATGCAGCGGCAATCTCGCGGGATCGAATAATTCGATGCCCGTCGCGGGTGCCGATCTGCATATGCGCCCCGAAAGCGTCTACGGCGATGTGGCTCCGCCGCGTACGGTACAGGTCCTCCACTCGCTCGTTCCCGACGCAGTCAGCCCCGGCAAGAAGAAGAAATTGCCGAAGACCGGGATCTACGTCGCCGAGTTCTATGGCAGCGATATCTTCGGCTATCCGATAAACAATAAAGGGAACAAGAAGCCCATCTGCACGGTTCAAGGCGTCTCGAGCGTCAACGACATCGCCGTCGACGGCAAAGGCAACCTCATCGATCCCGATGGCGGCAGCCAATACGTGATCGTCTACAAAGGCCCGACGATGTGCACCGGCAAGCAGCTCGGACTGATTGCCGACACGATCGGTCAAGCGGCCGACGCGACCAGCGCGGATGCGGCAACCGGCGTTATCGCGGTTTCGCAGTTGGCGGATGCCAGCTCGGCACCGGGAAGCGTCGCGCTCTGCACGCTCGCGGCAGGATGCACGACCAACCTCACCAACAGCGTCATCTATCACGCGGGCGGTGTGGCGATGTCGCCCGGCGGCGATTGCTGGAACGACGCCAAAACCAGCGCGAGCGGCGGCGCGGCCCTGGTCTATTGGAAGGGCTGCAAAGGCAACGGCGTCGTAGCGAAGGGTTTCAAGAGCACCTACTATGGCGGCCTTGAGCTGGACAACAAGGGCAACCTCGTCGTCATCGACGACATGGCGATGACCACCACCGTCTACAGCGGCTGCAACCCGAAGTGCAAGGTCGTCGGCGGTCCCTTCAGCCTCAAGGGTGAGAGCTTCTTCGGCAAGCTGACCCAGGACAACAGCGAGTACATCGCCGTCGATCGTACGGACGGACTCGTCGACGTGTATTCCTACAGCACGAAGGCGATCAAGTTCATGTACAGCTTCAGCTCCGGCCTTTCGGCCGGCGAAAAGCCTGACGGCGTCGCGATCAACCCTCGCTCGAAGTACTAGGACGAACCAGGAGAATCCTCAGCGATACGGCGGGCCCGCTTCGGCGGGCCCGCTTTTTTAATTCAGGCGACGGCGTCGCGGACAGCGCCGCGCGCCAGTGCGTAGTTCACGAGGCGCTCGACCAGGGCTTCGAAACCGATCCCCGCCGCCGCGCACGCATCGGGTAAGAGACTGGCGGGCGAGAGGCCGGGAAGCGAGTTGATCTCCAAAAGATACGGGCGGTTGTCCGAACGGATGATGAAATCGCTGCGCGAGTAATCGCGTAACCCCAGCAGCCGGTGTGCGGAGAGTCCGAGCATCTGCAGGCGCGCCGCCAGCCCGTCGTCGATCCGAGCCGGCGCGATGTGCGTGCAGCCGCCGGCGTCGTACTTGGAGCCGTAACTGTAGAAGCCGTCGCGGTGGGCGACGATCTCGACGATCGGAAGTGCCTCTTCGCCGAGCACGGCGCACGTGAACTCGCGCCCCTCGACGTACTCTTCGGCAAGGATCGCAGCGTACGATTTCGACGCCTCGAGCATTGCGTTGGTCCACTCTTCGTGCGTGCGTACGATCGTTACGCCCGTCGACGAACCCTCGAACCGCGGCTTGATTACGAGCGGAAGATCGAGCGAGCCGGGCAAGAGAGGCAGCGTTCCGCCCGTGAGATCGAAGAGGTCCCAGACCGGCGTGGGCAATCCTTCGGCGGCGAGGAGCTTCTTGGTCAAGTGCTTGTCCATCGACAGCGCGGCGGCTTCCAGGCCGCTGCCGGTATACGGAATCGAGAGGTACTCGAGGAGTGCCTGAACGTGACCGTCTTCGCCACCGGGGCCGTGCAGCGCGATGAATACGACGTCGGGTTTGCACTCGCGCAGCGCGTCGAGGAAACGATCGTCGTAGTCGAGCGAGCGCGCCTCGTAGCCGAGTGCGTGCAGGGCGCGTAATACCTGAGTGCCCGACTGAATTGAGATCTCGCGCTCGGCGCTATCGCCGCCCATCACGACCGCGACGGTCGCGCGCGACCCTCCGTTACGTTGCATCGATAAAGACTCCAACGAGATGCACTTCCAAGCGCAGTTCGACTCCGCTGCGATCGAGTACCGCACGGCGGACTCGTGCGAGCAGCGTTGCGACGTCGCGCGCCGTCGCTCCCCCGGTATTGTTGATAAAGTTTGCGTGGAGCGTCGAGACCTCCGCTCCCCCCTCGCGCCACCCCTTCGCCCCAACCGATTCGATGAGGCGTGCCGCCTTCTCGCCTTCCGGGTTCCGGAAGCACGATCCCGCATTGGGCGTCGCAATCGGCTGCGTCCGCTTGCGGCGAACGAGACGGCCGCGCATCTCTTCACGCACCTCGCTCGAGTCCGCGCGATCGAACGCAAGCGTTACGCGCGAGACCACGACGTCGCGTTCGAGCGTAGAGTGACGGTAGAGGTAGCGGATGCTGACGCAGTGAGGCTCGGGACGGCTCGGAGACTGCACCCACACGCTCGTAACGAAGTCGCCGATCTCGCGATCGGTCCCCGCGTTCATGCGCAGCGATCCGCCGATGGTGCCGGGGATTCCCGCGAGCGATCCGACGCCTTCCGCTCCGGCCGACGCGGCCTTCGCGGTTACCAGCGCCATGCCGGCCGAACCGCCCGCTTCGACGACCACTCGGCCGTCCTCGACGGCGACGCCGACGGCGGCGAACTCGCCGGCCAAGCGAATCACGATGCCGCGCACGCCGCCGTCGCCCACGAGCACGTTGCTTCCGCTCCCGATAATCCACCACGGGATCTTGCGCCTCAGGCAAAGCCGCATGAGCTCGGAGAGCTCCGTTTGCGTGCGCGCGGTAACGAAGGCGTCCGCCGGACCGCCGATCTTCCACGACGTGTAGGGCCCCAGTGGTTCGTCGAAGGCGACGCGCGCGGCGAAAATCGTACGCAGCGCCTCGCGGTCGGCGGCCGCGAGCAGCGGACGCAGCGCGCGTTGCGTCGTGAGGCTCATCCGCGCGCGAGTTTCGCCAAACGGCCCGCCGCGTCGGTGATATTCCCGGCGCCGAGCATCAGCACGAGTGCCCCCGGCGGCGCCTCCGCAAAGATCCGTCGCTCCAGCTCGTCGACGCCCGCAACGTAGTAGACTCGCGCGCCATTGCTTCCCAAGGAGTCGCCGATCGAGCGTTCGCTGACCCCCGGAATCGCCGGCTCCGAGGCGGCGTACACCGGTGTGAGGTAGATGCGGTCGGCTCCGCGCAGCGCATCGGCGAAATCGGCTGCCAGGTACGCCGTTCTCGAGTAGCGGTGCGGTTGAAAAGCGACGACCAGCGTGCCTCGATGATAGTGGCGCGCGGCGGCGATCGTCGCCCGCACGGCGGTCGGGTGGTGCGCGTAGTCGTCGACGATCGTCATTCGTTCGTTCGAGAGCAAGATGTCGAAGCGGCGGCGCACTCCGCAGAAGCTGCGCAGCGCCGCGACAATGCGCGGAAATGGCACCTCGAGCGCGCAGGCGACGGCGATCGCGGCCAGGGCATTCTGAACGTTCATCGCGCCGGGAACGCGCAGTTCGGCGCGCCCGAGCTTGCGCGAGCCATCGAACACGTCGAAACTCGAGCCAAAGTTTTCGAACGCGAGATTCGCCGCGCGGATACGGGCGCCGGGATCGAGCCCGAACGTGACGACCCCCGCTCGCAGTTCGTGATCGGTCAGCGAGGCCGAAAGCGCGTTGTCGACGCCGATGAGAGCGAGGCCGTCGTCGGGGAGCTTCGCGAGAAACTCTCCGAATGCGCGTACGAGCCCGGGCAGCTCGTCGTCGCTGCTCAAATGGTCGTTTTCGATGTTGGTGACGATCGCCACGACGGGTTCGAGCAGTGCGAACGATCCATCGGATTCGTCCGCTTCGGTTACGAACCACGGCGACGTTCCGTCGTACGCGTTCGTATTCAGGATGCCGTCGATGCCGCCGAGGACGAGGCCGGCGTCGATCCCTCCGCCTCGCAGAACCGCGTGCGTCATCGCGCTGGTCGTGGTCTTTCCGTGCGTGCCGCAGACCGCGATGCCGCGGCGCCTCGAGAGCAGCTCCGCGAGCATCTCGCCGCGGTGAAGAACCTTGATTCCGCCCGCAAGCGCGGCCGCGTACTCGGGGTTGTTGCGCTCGATCGCCGAGCTGACGACGACGACGTCGGCGCCGGCGACGTTGCGCGCGGCCTGCCCGATCGTAACCGGGATTCCCTCTTGCCGAAGCTGTTCGACCAGCGGGGTAACGCTCACGTCGGAGCCGCGGACGTCGATGCCGCGCGCCCGCAGAATCCGCGCGATCGCGCTCATTCCGATGCCGCCGACGCCGACGAAATGGTAGGTCACCCTGCGCTCTTTCCGCGCGTGAGTAGATCGACCCGTGCGAGAATCTGCTCGAGCGGATCCTCCGCTTTCAGCTTTTTTGCGCCGGCGCGAAGCTGCTCGAGTCGGGCCGGCTGCGTCGTTTGCGCAAGGAGCTCGCCGAGTCGCCCCGATGCCAGCTCGTCGTCGGTCGCGACCACGGCGGCACCGGCCGCTTCGAAAGGGCGGGCGTTTGCCGCCTGATGGGCCTCGGTGGCGTAAGGGTACGGAACGAGAATCGCCGGCAGCGAGAGGGCTGCCAGCTCGCTCAGCGTCGACGCGCCGGCCCGCGCAAGAACGAGATCCGCGACGGCGTACGCATCGCCCATGTCGTCCAGGTAGGGACGCGCTGCGAACGGCGCCTCCGGCTCTGCTTTCAAAGCGGCCGCGACTTGCTCGTAGCCTCCCTCACCGGTCACGGCGAGTACCTGCCAGCCTGAAGGAATGCTGCGGCTCTGCCAAGCGCGCAAGAGCGCCTCGTTGATCGTTCGAGCACCTTGGCTACCGCCGAGCACGAGTAGCGTCGCAAGCGTTGGATCCAACCCCAACCGCGCCGACGCGTCTTCTCGCGATCGTCGCTCGCGCAGCGAGGCACGCACCGGGACGCCGGTCGCGCGGCACTTCGCGTGCAAGCCGGCCGCGAAGCCTTCGCACTCACCCCAGATCTCGTCGGCCATCGGCGCGAGCAGACGTGCGGTGAGCCCGGGTGCGGCGTTGGGCTCGAGCAAAACGATCCGCGCCGCATCGCGTCGCAACAGACGCCGGATGCGCGCCGCCAGCGCCACCGGAAAACAGACATAGCCGCCGGTCGCGACGACGACGTCCGGGCGCGCTGCGGCCAGAACGCGCAGGCTCTGCAGCGTTCCCTGCACGTTACGTGCCGCGGCTCGCAACAGCGAGAAGGACGGGCGCCGCGGTAGTGGATGGGCGGCAATCGTATGCAGCCGATAACCGGCCTTCGGCACGATCCCCGCCTCGAGCCGGCCGGCGCTGCCGATGAAGGCGATTTGCGCTCCGCGCGCGCGCAGCGCATCGGCGATGGCGATCGCCGGATAGAGGTGGCCGCCCGTTCCTCCTCCGGCAAAAACGACCGTCACCGGTTACGAAGCGGTCCTTACTTTGCGATGACGTCCCACGTTGGCGATGAGTGCGACGGCGAGAAGATTGACGACCAGCGAGCTGCCTCCGAACGAGATGAACGGCAGCGGTACGCCGGTCACGGGCCACGACGACGAAACGACGCCGATGTTCACAAACGCCTGGATCGCGATCATCGCACCGCAGCCGATCGCCAGGAAAAAGCCGAAGCGATCCGGCGCCGCCAGCGCGATCTTCACGGCGCGATAGGCCAGGGTCAGAAAGAGCGCGATGACGACGAGCGTTCCGATCAAGCCGAGCTCTTCTCCGAGGACCGAGAATATGAAATCGGTGTACTGTTCGGGCAGATAGAAGAACTTTGCGCGAGAGGCGCCCAAGCCGACGCCGAAGATCCCGCCGCTGCCCAGCGCCAGCAAAGATTGGACGATGTGAAAGCCGGTGTTGAGCGGATCGCGCCATGGATCGACGAAGGCGAAGATTCGCGCGCGCCGGTAGGGACTTGCGAGCACGGTCAGCGCCGCGAACGGTACCGTCGCGAGCGCAATCGCCGTGAGGTGCACCAGGCGCGCGCCAGCCGCGAACAGCATTGTGAAGGCCGTAAAGAAGAGCAGGCTCGCCGTTCCCATATCGGGCTCTTTGAGCACGAGGACGGTAACGATCGCAATCGGTACGCAGAGCGGAAAGAGGCCGCGCGAAAGCGAGGTAATGCGTTCCCCGCGCACCGAGAGCACCGCTGCGAGAAAGATCACCAAAGCCAGCTTGGCGAACTCCGACGGCTGCAAGCTCAATCCGGCGGTTCCCAGCCAGCGCCGACCGCCGTTTACTCCGACGCCGATGTGCGGAACGAAGACGAGGAGAAGGCCTGCGATCGCCGCGACCAACAGATACGGCGCTGCGGCGCGCAGGCGCTGATAATCGAGTCGATAGCACACGTAAGCACCGGCGAGTCCGACCGCAAGCCAGATCAATTGGCGCTTGAGGTAATAGGCAATATCTCCGTGCTCGGCATATGCCGTCGCGCTCGAAGCGGAAAAGACCATGACCAGACCGATCGCCACGAGCGCCGCAACCGACGTGAAGAGCCAAACGTCCAGCGGCGCGTTGACGAACGCGTGGATTCCCTGGCGCGGACGGCGGTTGGTGCGGAGGGTTGCCGCGCTATGCACCCGCCGGTTCCCTTTGTGAAGCGACGGCGGCATCGAAGCGGCGCCCCCGCTCCTCCGCAGACGCGAACATGTCGAAGGATGCGCAGCCGGGCGAGAGCAGCACGACGTCGCCGGGGGCGGCGAAGCGGCGAGCTTCGTGCACGGCCTCCTCCATCGTCGCGGCTTCGACGAAGACGACGCCCTCGGCCGCGCGGCGGATCTCTCCCGCCGATTCGCCAATCGCCACGAGCGCCTTGACGCGACGTCGGATCTCTAAGCCGAGCTCGACAAAGTCGCTGCCCTTCGATCGGCCGCCCGCGATCAGGACGATCGGCCGGTCGTAGCTGCGCAACGCGGCAACGACCGAACTCGGATTGGTGGACTTGGAATCGTCGACGTAGAGAACGCCGTCGATCTCCGCGATGCACTCGAGCCGGTGCGGCATCGGCTTGAACGAGGCGATCGCGCGCCGCAGGATGGCGGGTTCGCAGCCGACGGCCAAGGCAGCCAGCGATGCCGCCATTACATTTTGAACGTTATGCCGGCCGGCAAGCGGGATTTCGCCGCACGGCATCAAGACGATCGGCCGAGGGTCGCCGCTGACCGGGGCGTAGACCAGGTTTCCGTCGCGCGGATAGATCGTCGCCCGCTCTCCACTTCCAAGCGTGAACCACATTTGCTTGGCTTGCACGCGAGCGCCGCCGTGGCGCCAGGCGAGCGCCTCGATTCTCGGGTCGTCGAGGTTTCCGACGAACCAGTCGCTCATCGATTGGTTGGCGCAGATGCGGTATTTCGCTTCGGCGTACTCCTCCATCGAGGGATAACGGTCGAGGTGATCGGGCGAAATGTTGAGCAAGACGGCAACGCGCGGTTTGAACGAGCGTATCGTCTCGAGCTGAAACGACGACACCTCGGCCACGATCCACTCGTCGCTCTCGGCATCGACGACCTCGGTGATCAGCGGGTTGCCGATGTTGCCGCCGACTCGGGTTCGCAGGCCGCAGGCGCGAAGCAGATGACCGATCAGCGCGGTGGTCGTCGATTTGCCTTTGGTTCCCGTTACGGCGATCATCGGCGCTTTGCAGAGACGGTAGGCAAGTTCGATCTCACCGATCACCGGAACGTTTGCCCCGTGAACTGCGCGCACGACGGGTGAGATCGGTGGAACCCCGGGCGAGAGCACGGCCCAGTCGATCCGGCCGAGGATCTCAGGCAGCGCCGGCGGTTCGACGAACTGCGCTCCGAACGATTCCGCGGCGGCGATGGCTTCGCTCAGGGTCTCGGGCGGCTTTTCGTCGGTTGCGAATAGCCGCACGTCGCTTCGTGCAAGGACTTCCAGACTCGCCAGTCCACTGCGGCCCAAACCAATGACGAGGAGCGCGCTGCCGGCGTTGAGTTGAAAGCTGTCGGTCATCGAACGATGACCCATCCTAGCAACGAACATATCAACGATGCAAGCCAGAAGCGCGTCGTAACCTTCGTTTCGCGCCAGCCTCCGAGCTCAAAGTGATGGTGAAGCGGGCTCATTCGAAGGATTCGCTTGCCCTTGGTGAGCTTGAAGTACGAGACTTGAAGCATCACCGAGAGCGCTTCGGCGACGAAGACTCCGCCGACGAGCACGAGCAGCAGCATCTCGCCGGTGAGAATCGCCACACCCGAGAGCAGCGCTCCGAGCGCGAGCGATCCGGTATCGCCCATGAATAGCTTTGCGGGATAGCGATTATAGAGTAGAAAGCCGGCGCAGCTGCCGGCACCGACCGCGGCGGCAATTGCGGCCGGCAAGACGTTCGACGCGGCCGCCAGCAGACCGAAAACGGCCAGCGGCGGAATTACGCTTCCCGCGGCGAGGCCGTCGAGACCGTCGGTCAAGTTCACCGCATGAATCGTTCCGGTGATCGCGAGCACCCCGAGCAGAAGCCATAGCCAGTGCGGCACGGCCAACGAAAAGCTGCCCGCGTGAAAGAGCACGTCGAGCGGAAACAGGTAGGGTGCGACGCCGATCACGCGCAGGAAGATCGCGGCCACCAGCGCCGTCGCGAGCAACTTCGTTCGCGCCCGTAGGCCTCGCCGCGCGGCGACCGAAATCGTCAGCGCATCGTCTACCGCTCCGATGCCGGCGCAGGCGCAAACGAGGAAGACGATCGCGACGGAGAGCGCCGACTTCGAAGCGGCGAGCATCCCCAGAAAGGCGACGACGAAGACGAGACCGCCCATCGTCGGCGTGCCCGACTTTTCCCGGTGCGTCTGCGGCGCCAGCGCGTACGCTCGTTGGCGCAGGTTGAAGCGCTTCAATGCGGCGACCAATACGGCCGCCGCGACGACCGAGACGGCGAATCCGTAAACGAGCCAAAGCAGCATCACCGGCACAGCGGATTCTCTCCCGCACCGCGCCACTTGAGCACGACGATCGGCGTCTGTTCGTCGCTGTTGCCGTGCGGATTATCGAGCAGCGCGCGCTCGACGTTCTCGCTGCGAACTCCGCTCGAGCTGCCCAGAACCTTCGCTTTGGAGAGGTCGTTGGCGTCGACGACGGTCGACTCGATTCCGCTGCGCTCGCGTAAGCCCCGTGCGAACTCGTCGGGCTCGCGCGGCGCGAGCACGATCGCTCGCTCGTACGGCGGCATCGTTCCGGTGTAGCCGTCGACCGCCGCGATCGCTTCGCCCATCAGTTCGTAAAAGGTGCCTCGTTTTCCGAACAGCCGCGAGAACAGGTGCGCCGCCGTCGCCGCAGCCACGCGCCGGTACCCGACGGCGTCGATGACCAGCTGCATCGACTCGGGCTGGCTGATCGTCGCCAGCGGTCCGGCGTACCGGCAGAGCAGATAGGCGAGCCGCGAAGGACGAACGTGCTCGGCGACGACGAACTCGCCCTGGGCGATCGCTACCGCCGTCTCCGAGACGGCGATGACGTCTCCCGCGCGCGCGATGCCGGAGACCGCGTCGGCGACGATTGCGGCCAGATCGTCACCGGGCCGCACCAAACGCGTTCGCACAGGTATCGCCTTCACACCGTCGGGCACCTCCGGCCGCGTAACGGCCAGACTGCGCGTCGTTAGGCTCACGGTTGCAGCTCCTCGACGATCTCCTCCATGCGATACTTTCGCGAACCTTTCAACAGGACGAGGTCCTGACCGTTTGCGTTCGCGCGCAGCCAAGCCGCGGCTTGCGAGTTATCCTCAACCGGGACGATCCGTGAGGCGTCGAGGCCGGCTCGCCGTGCTCCGCGCGCGAGTGCGGACGCGAAATCGCCGCTAACGAGCAGAATGTCGACGGCGGCGGCGGCGTGCTCCCCAACTCGCTCGTGCAGCCTCTGCGCCTCCTCGCCCAGCTCCGCCATGCTTGCGAGGACCGCGATCTTTCGCGGCGCGTCCTCGCCTGCGAAGGCGTCGAGCGCGGCGATCATTCCGCTGGCGTTGGCGTTATAGGCATCGAAGATCAGGCGCAGGCCGCTCTCGATCGTGATGCGGTCGTAGCGACCCTGCGGCAACCGCAGAGTCGCGATCGTAGAAACGAGCTCCTCGGGAGCGATACCGAGCGCGCCCGCGGCCGCGATCGCCGCAGCCAGATTCGCCCGATTGTGCAGCCCCGGCAGCGTAGACTCGATCGCGAACTCCCGCGTTGCGCCGCCTTCGCGCACGAGGAGCAGATCGTCCCCGGCAACCGCCGCGAGCGGCTCGACTTCTGCGTAGGCGGCGAGTTGAGCCGCGCCGGGAACCGCGACGAACCAGCGCGTGTTCTCGGGACACGGCAGGCTCGGAGCGCGCTGCCGCGAGACCTCGTCGTCCGCGTTGAGGATCGCGCGTGCGCCGCTCGAGAAGAGCGCCCACTTTGTCTCGGCCAGACGCTCGCGCGATCCCATGATCTCGACGTGCGCGTCGGCGACGTTGGTCAAAATCCCGACGGCGGGCTGCGCCGCCTCGGCGAGAACGGCGATGTCGCCGTAGTGGCGCGCGCCCATTTCCGCGATCGCGACGTCGTGCTCCTCGTTCGAGAGGCTCAACAGCAGCTTTCCGACGCCGATCTCGTTGTTTTCATTCTTTACCGACGCCGCGACCCGATATCTCACGCGGCAGAGGTCGGCCAAGAAATCCTTCGTCGTGGTCTTGCCGCTGCTGCCGGTGATCGCGACGATCGTACCGTCGAACATCTGCGCGGCAAGCCGCGCGAGCTGCAAATAGGCTCGATCGGTCCGTGCGACCACGAGCGTCGCGACCCCCGCTACGCGCGCGGCGGCGTCGTCCACGACAAGCACCGCCGCACCGCGCCGCACCGCTTCACCGGCGAAATCGTGGCCGTCGAAGTTCTCGCCGCGCAGCGCAAGGAACGCGTCGCCGCTCTCGAGCGAGCGCGTGTCCGTGCCGATCCGCAGGCTCGCCGGCGCGCGATCTCCGTCGAGCAGCGTCGCGCCGGTTGCGGCCAGAGCGGCGTCGAGCGGAATCCTCAGCGCGCAGCTCCTGCTTGTGCCAGCGCCGTGCGCGCGACGGCCAGGTCGTCGAAGGCCAGCACGCGGTCGCCGACGATCTGATAGGTCTCGTGCCCCTTGCCCGCGACGAGTACGACGTCGCCTGCGCGCGCTTCGGCGATTGCGCGCGCAATCGCAGCGCCGCGATCGAGTTCGACGACGTAGCGCCGTTCGTCGGCGATGCCGCCGGCGATGTCGCGCACGATCGCCAACGGCTCTTCGCTGCGCGGGTTGTCGTTAGTCAGGTAGATGCGGTCGGCGAACTCGACGGCGATCGCGCCCATCTCCGCGCGCTTGCCGCGATCGCGGTCGCCGCCGCAGCCGAAGACGACGGCAAGAGCACCGGTTTTCGTCTCACGTAACGCGCGCAGCGCGCTGCGAAGCGCATCGGGCGTATGGGCGTAGTCGACGACCACGTCCACGCCCATCCCGCGCAGCCGCTCCATACGGCCCGCAACGCGCCGCAGAGCGGCCAGCCCCAGCGCGATCGCGCCTTCGTCGATCTTCATGATACGCGCGATCCCGATCGCGGCCAGCGCATTCCAGACGTTGAACCGGCCCGGCAAACCGACCTCGTACGCGCGGCCGTCGACGACGAAACGGCTTCCCGAAGCTCCCGCCGTAATTTGCTCGGGAACGAGATCCGCACCGGCACGCAGACCGTAGGTCAACGGGCCGGCTCCGGCGCGGCGAAGCTCTCCGGCCCAACGCGCGCCGCACTCGTCGTCGACGTTGAGCACGCAGCGCGGCGACAGGTCGAAGAGCCGGCGCTTTGCGGCGGCGTACGCGCCGGGAGAGCCGTGGAAGTCGAGATGATCGCGCGTGACGTTCGTCAAGGCGGCGACGGAGAAGCGCACGTCGTCGACCCGTTCCAGAGCCAATGCGTGAGAACTCACTTCGATTGCGACGGCGCGCGCGCCGTCCTCCTTCATCGCTGCAAGCACGCCGTGAAGTTCCGGCGGCAAGGGCGTGGTGTTGTGCAGCTCCCAGCGCCGCTGCGCAAACTCGGCGCCGACCGTTCCCATTACGGCGCACGGAATGCCGGCACCATTGAGGATCGAGCTCACCATGTGGGTGACCGTCGTCTTTCCGTTCGTACCGGTAACGCCGATCACGTCGAGACTGCCCGACGGATCTCCGAAAAATGAAGCGGCGAGCGCCGAGAGCGCGCGTTTGGTATCGGGAACGAGCACGACCGCTGCGTCGCGCACTTGCGCGTCTTCGACCGGAGCGTCGACGACGACGGCCGCCGCGCCGCGTGCAAGCGCGTCTCGAACGAATCGATGGCCGTCGGCGTGCTCGCCGCGCAGCGCGACGAAGATCTCCCCAGCCTGCACCGCGCGCGAATCGATTTGAATTCCGGAGATGATGCCGGCGTGGCCGGAGAGCACGCGGCTCTGCGGCAGACGCTCGAGCAGTTCGGCGAAGGCTTTGCTGCGCTTAAGGGACATTGCGCGCAACCGTGCCGGCCGGCAGAACGCCGGCGTGCAGCATTGCCGCGCGCGCAATCTGAGCAAATGCCGGGGCGGCCACAACGCTGCCGTAGTACGAGCCGACCGGCCGTTCGACTTTCACGTAGACGACGTAGCGTGGACGAGGATAGGGAACCATACCGATAAACGAGGCGGCGTAGTATCCGGAACGGTACTCGCCGTCGACGACCATCGACGCCGTTCCAGTCTTTCCAGCGGTCGCGTACCCATCGATCTGCGCGGTCGGATCGCCGGTCCCGTGGAGGACGACGGCGCGCAAAAACATCCGTAGTTCCTGGGCCGTTCGTTGGGAAAAGACTCGGCAAATCGTACGCGGAGCGTAACGATGCAAAAGTCTTCCCTGTTGATCGTAGATGGCTCTGGCAATGTACGGCTCCATCAGGAGGCCGCCGTTGGCGATCGCGCTATAGTACCGCGCCATTGCCAGCGGCGTGACGGAGACGCCCTGACCGAAGGACATCGTCGCGAGCGAGGAGCCGCTCCATTGAGAAGGCGGCGGCACGATCCCCGGATTCTCTCCGGGCAATCCGACGCCGGTCGGCGACCCAAAGCCCGCTTTGCGTTCCATTGCGTAAAAGGTTCGCCCGCCGATGGAAAGACCCACCTCCGCCGCGCCGACGTTGTGCGAGAACTCGATGATCTGCTCGAGCGTCTCGCTCCCTCCCGTCCCGGCCATGAAGCCGTCTTCCGCGTTGTGAATCGTTCGACCACCTACCTCAATCGTATCGCGTGCGGGAAAGCGCGACGCAAGCCCGACCTTCTGCGATTCGAGGGCGGCCGCCGCGGTGACGAGCTTGTAGGTCGAACCGGGTTCGTACGCGTCCATGACGGCGCGATCGCGGCGTTGATCGCCGGAGTAACGCCAGAACCTGTTCGGATCGAAGTTGGGCGCGTTGGCGAGCGCGAGGATCTCGCCCGTCCGCGGATCCATGACGATCGCCGAGCCGTCGAGCGCGTGGTAGGCTTTGACCTGATTTTCCAGCGCCCGTTCGGCGACGAACTGCAAATAGGGATCGATCGTGAGCTCGACGCTGGCTCCGGGGAGCGCGGGCGCGACGACGCGTTCGCGACCAAACGGGATCGGCCGGCCGAATTCATCGGCTTCCAGGGTGACGCGGCCGGAGCGACCACGCAGAATATCGTCGAACGAGTACTCGATTCCATCTAGACCGTTCTCATCGGTGCCGACGAAACCGAGCACCGTCGATGCCGTCCGGCCCGCGGTATCCACGCGAAGGCCGGTGTCTTCTTCCTTAAGGTCGATGCCGACCAGTCCGAGGGCCGCGATGCGTGTGGCCATTTCGTGCGAGACTTTGCGCGCGATCCAAACGAACCAGAGATGGCGGTCGTGCAGGGCGGCGGCAACGGCCGGGTCGAGCTTGCCGACGACGCTTTGCAGTTTGGCGGCGGTCGCCGCGGGATCGACGATCTCGCGCGGGACGGCGTACACGCTCTCCGACGGAAGCGAGCGGACGAGTACGTTGCCGTCTCGGTCGAGGATGCTGCCGCGACGCGCGAAGACCTCGATCGTGTCCGAACGCTGGGCGAGCGCCTCCTTCGCATAGACCGGCCCGTGCAGCGCCTGGACCTCCCACAGACGCCAGGCAAGGAAGAGTGCGACGATCATGCACCCGTAAAAGAAGATTCGCGCTCGCTTCGGGCCGACGCGCGTAAAATTGCGTTGATGCACCGCCCGAGTTTCCTGGCGGAACCTAAGGCTTAGCGACGATCGCCGGCTCGAAGAGTCCGGCGAGTGAGGAGAGCACGGGGAAGCGCGGCTTCGCTTGCGCGACGCGCGGCGCTTCGATGCGCACGACGGCGAATTGCTGCGGCTCCCGCATCCCTAATCGTGCCGCGAGTTGCGCCAGCCGATCGTCGGAGCGCAACGCCGCGATGCGGTCGTCGAGCCGAAGGGTCTCTTCCAACAGCGCTTCGCGTTTGACTTGCGCACGCGCGACCGCATAGCTGCGGCCCGTCAAGCTCGAGGTCAAGACGACGTACCCCATGAGCAGTGCGAGCACGCAGAGCAAAATGCCGAAGATTCGTCCGACGGTCGCGTGGCGAGCGCGCGAAGCGCGCACGATTCGCCGCTGCGTCGCGGCGCGAACGGTACGCGGCTTGGTAAGACGCGAGCGCTGCTCGAGCGAACGTGAAGCGATCATCTGTTAGCTGGCCTTCTTTTGGGCGGCGCGCAGCTTGGCGCTGCGAGAGCGGGGATTGTCGCGAAGTTCGGATTCCTGCGGTCGCAGCGGTCGCCGCGTAACGACTTCCAGACGCTCGTCGTCGCGGAAAGTTCGCTTCACGATACGGTCTTCGAGCGAGTGAAAGCTGATCGCGACGATGCGGCCGCCGGCACGAAGCCGTCCGATGGCTGCGTCGAGCCCGTCGCGCAAGGCGTCGAGCTCGTCGTTGACGGCGATGCGCAACGCTTGAAAGACTCGGGTAGCGGGATGAATCCGCTCGCGTCTTCCCGGCTGCTGGACGACGCCGGCGACCAGCGCGGCAAATTCGGAGGTCGTGGTCGGCAACGCACCGCTTGCGCGACGGTTGACGATCGCGCGCGCGATCCGCCGCGCAGCTCGTTCCTCCCCGTACTGAAAGAAGATATCGGCTAAGTCACGCTCGCTCGCAGTAGCGAGAACCTCGTACGCACTGCGTCCGAGCGCAGGATTCATCCGCATGTCGATGGGGGCGGAAGCGTTGAGTGAAAATCCGCGACCCGGATCGTCAAACTGCATCGACGAGACTCCCAAATCGAACAGAACGCCGTCCACCGGTCCGATTGCGCAGCGATCGAGCACCGAGTCGAGATCGCGGAAGTTCGCGTGGACGAAGGTCAGGCGAGCATCGCCGGCCGCCGCTGCCAAAGCAGCGGCGCGAGGATCGGTATCGAGCGCCACCACGCGTCCCTCGGAGAGCCGCGCGAGTATCCCCAGGGTGTGCCCACCAGCACCGAACGTCGCGTCGACGTAGATGCCCCCGGGACGAATCAGGAGCAGATCGACGGCCGGTCCCAGCAGAACGGAGACGTGATTTAGCATGCCGGCGCCACATCATCCGATCCTTAGAGTCCGAGCTCGCCCATGAAATCGGGCGTCGCGCCGGCGGGAGGTTTGTCGAACGAATAGCGTTCCTTCGCCCAGATCTCGATGCGCGTCAGCACGCCGACGGAGACGATTTGCCGTTCGATGCCGGCGTACGCGCGCAGCAACGCGGGGACGACGACCCGGCCTTGGTTGTCGCACGTAACCTCTTCGCTGTGCGCAAAGAGATAGCGGACGAACTGCCGGTAGCTCTCGTCTTTGCGCGGCACCCCTTCGAGCCGCTCGCAGAATTCGATCCACGTCGCACTCGGATAGAGCGCTAGGCACGGATCCGGATCGGCGATCGTGAGGACGAACTGGGAGCCGAGACGCTCGCGAAAACGGGCAGGCACGATCAGCCGGCCCTTGTTGTCAAGGGCGTGCTGCTCCGAGCCCGCAAAACGCGGCAATCCGGCGTGCACACATTCCTCCGTGAAGCACCACTTGGCACTACTTCACACCACTATACGCCCCTACTTTCCCTCAAAGCAAGGGATTTCCGATCGCGCTCTTTGCGGATTTCCCCGAGTCGAACACGCGTTCGTAAGGCCCAGATGCAACTTTTAACGGTGTTTAGCACTCTGATGTGGTGAGTGCTAACCGGAGGCACAGCGCACTTCCGGCCGGCCCGACTTTTTTGATGAAAGGAGAATCGTAAGAATGACCAACTCGCTTGTGCAAAACGGCGCGCGAACCGCAGGTCGAACCGCCCATTGGAGCTTTGGCTCGAACTGGACCTTTGCGTACGACGTCACGCGCAATGACGGCGGCTACGAGGTCGAAATCCCGCTTCCGGGATTCCGTCCCGAGGACGTCGAGGTTACCTACCAGGACGACGTGATCGCCGTCAATGCGAAGGGGGAGCGCCGCTCGTTCTCGCGTTCGTTTACCGTTCCCGACGACATCGATCCCGAGAAGATCGAGGCGAAAGTGGCCGACGGTATGCTCGTGCTCAAACTCGCGCGCCGTCCCGAAGCCCAGCCTCGCCGCATCGCAGTCAACTAAAGACTGCGACGGCTACGCGAGGAAGTACTCGATCTCCGATGACGCGGTCGGGTAGCCGAAAAGCACGTCCTTGAGATCCGCGGCGCGCACGCGCGCGCGAATCGCCAGCGAAAAGACGTTGATGACTTCCTCGGTATGCGGCCCCAGCAGGTGCGCTCCGAGAATCAACCCGCTCTCCTCATCGATGAGAATGCGGTAGGCCGAAGCGCGCGCCCGCACCCTTCTCGACGAATACCACTGCGTCGAATCCCCCTCGCGAACCACGACGGGCGCGCCCTTGCGGCGCGCCTGATCGCTGGTCAGGCCCGTCGACCCTAAGGATGGGATTGTGTAGACGATGCTCGTCAGCGCGGTAAAATCGGCGACGTGCCGGTTGCCTTCCAGAAGGTTACGGGCGGCAACCTCGCCTTCGAGCGCGGCGGTGGGAGTCAACGGAAGGCCTCCGCCGTCGGCCGCGTCGCCGGCGGCATAGACGGCCGGGTTGCTCGTACTCTGAAGATACCCGTTGACTGCAACGCCGCGCGGCGTGCGCTGCACGCTTCCCTTTTCGAGGGCGAGATCGTCGAGGTCCGCGACGCGACCCGCCGCGTGCACCACGAGATCGCAGTCGATCGTAAAGGCGACGCCGTTCGCGTGCCCGGTAACGCGAAAGTTCGCTGCGTTCTTCTCAACGGCGTCGGCTTCCGCGTTGACGCGAACGTCGATGCCGATCGTCCGGCTCACGCCGACGATACGATCGACCAGCGTCGGCTCGAAGCCGGTCAAGACGCGAGGCCCGCGCTGCAAGACGACCGGCGACGCACCCACGCGAGCGGCCAGGTGCGCGAACTCGAACGCGATGTAACCGCCGCCGACGAAACAGATTCGCTTCGGGAGTTCCGCGAGATCGAGAAACCCGGTGCTGTCGATCAAGTGTTCTTCGCCGGCTAGGTTCAACGTCGCCGGCCGCGCGCCGGCGGCGAGGAGGATGTGCCGAGCCTTTACGAGCCGTCCGTCGATCAAAAGGCTATCGGGCGAAGCAAAGCTTGCCTTCCCGTGATACATCGTCACGCCGCATTGGGCGAACTGCGCTTCGCGCTGCGCCGGCGCGGGTTGCGTAAACGTCCGTTTGAAACGCATCAGATCCGCCCAGTCGATGCGGCTCGCTCCGTCGATGCCGCTGCCTCGCATGCGCTCGTTCCAGTCGAGCGCCTCCGCCGCGCCGACGAGCACCTTTTTCGGATCGCAGCCGCGCAGCGCGCACGTCCCGCCATAGGGCCGCTCGTCGACGATCGCGACGCGCCAGCCGGCTCGGGCGCAACGCAAGGCGGCGGCCGTTCCCGCGCTTCCGGTGCCGACGACGAGAAGATCGAAGGGGTCGCCCGCAGCGGCGCTCATGCCTCAGCGAACCTCAAGGCGCCGCCGATATGATCGGTCGCATAAACCACCCTTTTTGCACCGCCGATAGGAGAGGATTATCTTGGCTTGCTCGTTGTCTTTCTGGCGGCCTGCCTGCAAGGCGTGACCGCGCGATGAGAAGAATGGCGGTGCGATGACTCGAGTTCTCGGACTTTGTAGCCTTGTTGGGCTGCTCTGCGGCTGCGCCGGGGGGAGCTACCTTCCGTCTGCTCCGCATTCGCTCGATCCGGGGACCCTCAACGCGCTGGTAAGCGGCGCCGCCCATGCCAACGGCGTTCCGCCGGGGCTGGTGCGAGCCGTCGTCATGGCCGAATCCGCGGGAAATCCCTCTGCAGTCAGCATGGCCGGGGCTGCGGGCCTGATGCAGCTGATGCCCGGCACGGCTGCCGGTTGCGGAATCGGCAACCCGTTCGACCCATCCCAAAACGTTTCGTGCGGTACGAGTTATCTTCGCTCGTTGCTGAATCGCTACCACGACAACGTCACCCTTGCCGTCGCGGCATATAACGCTGGCCCCGGAGCGGTAGACCGCTACCACGGCGTGCCTCCGTATGCCGAGACGCAAGCGTACGTCGTGCGCGTGCTCAACGCGTACAACAGTTACTAGCCGGCGGGCCGGCGCCGTGATGCGCAGAGCCGATCCTTCGCGATGACGACCCTCACCCAGCGGCAGCCGCTCCCCCGCGTGGGCGCTTCGTTCTTGCGCCTGCCGTCGATTCTCGATGGCTATATGCTGCGGGAAATGGTCAGCCCGTTCATGTTTGCGTTCGGCGCGTTTCTGCTCTTCTGGGCGCTCAACATTTTCTTCCTCGCCGCGGACTACATCATCAACCAGCACGCGCCGTTCTTTCTCGTGCTGCGTTTCGTCATATTCCGCGTGCCGCAGGCGATCCCGATGGCCTTTCCCTTCGCCTGCCTCTTCGCAGCCCTGCTCGCGATGGGGCGCTTGATGGGCGACAACGAGGTCACGGCGATGCGCACCGCCGGCATCTCCGTGATGCGCATCGCACTCTCGCCGCTGCTCTTCGGCGTAGCGATGTTCTTGATCGCGTATTTAATGAACGAATACGTCGCGCCGGCCTCGGTCGAGCTGTCGACGCGCACCTTCTATCAAATCATCTACCACACCGATTCGCTGCCGGTCGAACCGCAATTTTTCCGCAAGGACCCCGATACGGGCAATACCTTCTACGTCGGACAGGTCGGGCCGGACAACAAGACGATGCTCGACGTGCAGATATTCAAACCGGCAAAATACGGCCCGTGGAACGAAACGCTGCAAGCCCGCAACGCCAGCGTCCAAGGCAGCTCGCTCCTGCTGCGCGACGTCATCGACACCCGCTACAACACCGACGGCTTTCTCACCAATCAACAGCGCGTAAAGAGCGTCTCGATCGGCCTTCCGCTGGGAGAGACGGCTTCGCAGTTCGTCAGCCAGGTCAACAACGACCCGTGGACGATGAGCAGCAAGTCGCTTCGTACGCAGGTCAATGCGCTGCAGTCCCAGGGAATCGGCGGAACGGCGATGGGGAATCTGCAAATTAATCTCGCCGATAAGCTCGCGTGGCCGTTTGCCTGTTTCGTCGGCGTCGTCATCGCACTGCCCCTCGCGCTGCGCTTCGGAAAAAGGGGAAAGACGCTCGGCATCGCGCTGGCGGTCATCGCATTCTTTGCTTATTATCTCCTGACGTCGGCCTGCTCGGCCTTCGGCCGAAACGGCGCGATCAATCCGTTCGTCGCCGCTTGGCTGCCGAACATCGTCATGGGAACCGCGGGCACCGTTCTACTTTGGCTGGAAGAGCGCTGACGGCGTGCTCGGCGGGACGCTCGGACGACGACGCAGCCTAGCCGCGGCAGCCGTACTCGCCGCATATCTGAGCGGCGCCTCTCCCCTCTGGGCGCAAGCCGCGAGCGACGACGCCTCGCAGCAGCAACTCGCTCTACTGCTCTTCAATACGCAGAGCTGCGCGCAGCACTACTCCGAGACTCCCGCGCAGAGCGTCGCGCAGGTCTCGACCCCGGCGCCGGTAACAACCCCAGCCCCGGTAACGACCCCGGGAACAGAAGGGACACCCGTACCGCCCTCGACACCCGGGCCGGTCAACGCTCCGCCCGGCGTCGGGAACGGCACTTATACGCTCAACCCTACGCCGAAGCCGATTCCGGGCCGGGCGCCGCAAGTGACTCCGCCGCCGATTCCGGGTGCGACCCCGAATCCGACGTCCTCCATAGGCCCGATCTTCCTCATACGCGGCGGCGAGACGCCGCCGCCGATCCCGCCCGCCGGCCAAGCGACACCGATGCCGACCGCGGCGCCGACCGGCGCGCCGACGCTGGCGCCCGGCTACCTCGCCGTAATTTCCGATTCGTGGAGCGGCAACCGCGCGCGCGGGAAGCCCAGCGACGCGATCGGCAACGTGCATATTTACTACGGCGATGAGGAGATCGTCGGCGACCACGCGCATTTCGACGGCGTCCGAACGATTACGATCACGGGACATCCGTTTCTGGTCAATCACGAGCACGATTCCGTGCTCACCGCAGACGTTATCGTCTTCGACACGGTGCAGCAGACCGCAAAGCTGACCAACGGCCACGGCGCGAGCGACGAAGGCGTTCAACGCGGTCTGGTTCACTTTCAGGCCGACGACCTGCACACCAATCCGGACGGCACCGCGATGGGCTTGGATCCGTACGTCACGACGTGCGAGAATCCGCGCGGCGGCTACCACATCACGGGCAAAGATATGGAGGTCTATCCCGGCGACCGGATCGTGATTCACAAAGCGGTCTTGTGGCTGGGCGCCGCGGCGGTCTTCTATCTGCCCCTGCTGATCATTCCGCTGCGCAGCCTCGAGAACCAACGCGGCCGCGCACACTGGTTCCCCGAGGTCGGTTACAACTCGTACGAGGGCGCCTGGATCAAGGTCCAAATCCCCTTCGGAAAAGATCAGTACTATTACGGCTACTACATCGTGAACTATTTCACGAAGGAGGGCCTCGGGCTCGGATACGTCGGCTTCTATTCGAGCAGGCGCGGCCGGCGCAGCGTCAGCGTCAATCTCTATACGATCAACAACCGCCAGCAGGGCGGCACGCAGACGAACTTTGCCCTGCAGGAGCAGGAGAACTTCTCGCAGCATCTGCGCGGCAACTTTCAGTTCTCGTACCAATCCAATTACGGCCCGCTGATAACCATCCCGCCTAACGAAACGATCGGCGCAGCCATCACCCACCAAACGACGAACAGCTCGCAGAACTATAGCTTCACGCACAGCTCGGTGGGCGGCCAGTCCAACAGCGACGCCTTTACGTTTACGGACACGCGACAATTCAACCAGAACCTCAATCAGACGGTGACGTTCACCGATAGCGACAGCAGCGCGAGCTTTGGTGGAGAGACGTCGTTCAGCAACCAGTCCGAATTCGACTATCTGATGCAGTACACGACGGTGGGCGCGGACTACGAGTTGGAATTCGACAAGACGTATTCGGAGGAGGCGACGGGAATCAATAAGATTCCCGAATTTACCGTCCGGCCGGCCAACTTCTTCCAGCACTTCATCATTCCGCTCTCGGCGCAGCTCGTGGTCGGAGAGTACAGTAATCCCGCGGGGGACGGGCAGCCGCTCGCGCTGGCGACGTGGCGCGGCGACGCCAACCTCGTCGCCGGGCCGATTCAAGCCAAGGTGCTGGGCAGCGATTTCGACGGCACCGTTACCGTCGACCAATACGCGTACGGTACCGGAGATCTCAAGGCGGCCATCGAGCAAGATCTGAGCTTAACGACGCCGATCAGCCAGCACATCGTCAACTCGTTGACCTACAACGAGGCGAACTATAACGGTCCCGCACTCGTCCCGTTCCAGTATTTAGACCAACAGCCCACCGAGAACACCAAGAACGCGCAGGATCTAATTCGCCTCTTCAACGACGACGTTTATGCGTTCTCCGTCGGCTGGACGACGAACTTCGACGGAATGGCCCAGCCCTTGAGTTACCAACTCACGGCCAAGCCGTCGCAGCGTTCGGTACTCATGCTCAGCGGCTCGTTCATCCCCGGTCCCGGACAGGGTTTCGTGACGACGAATCTCCAGTTGTCGACGCCCTTCGGACGCGACGCCTCGTTGCAGTTCGTCACCGATCTCAACTGGAAGGGGCCGGGCGAGATGGTCGCCGACAAAATCATCTACTACACTCGTACGATCGGAAACTGCTATCAGCTGATGGTGCTCTACAACGAATCGCAGCAGGCCATCAACGTCGGACTGAATCTGCTCGCGTTCCCGTCCCAGAACGCGGTCTTCCAGATCGGCTCACCGCAGCCCGTCGTCCCGACCACCTTCAACTTTTAGGCAGTTGGCTCCGAACGATTCGCGCTTAGGGTTCGTCACACGGAGGGTGCGCGCACGAGCAGGTTTCGGATTCGATGCTTTGGTCGGTGACATCCTGACAGTAATCGCCGCAGTAGGCGGAGCCGCCACCGACTGGAGCGCTGACCGTGCAGTTGCAGATGTCGTTGCCGCAGGGAACGTTGAGATCGCGCATCACGGACACGGCGTGGGAGCGAAAACATCTTTATCGTGGGTCGTCATGGCAGACATTATATCTCCGTGATGGCGTCGGGGCCTTCAGGGGCCGCCCGCTTTAGCAAAACACATAGAGGGAGGCGATACCTTGCGCCTCAGGAATGGAGTACGTAAATGCATCGAAAAATCGGCGCAGTCCTCGGAACTCTAGCGGCCTTGCTCAGTGTGGCCTGCGGCCGCCAGGTGACTCCGAATCCCGTCGGTTTAGGGCCCGGTGGAACCCCTGCGGGATTCGTGACGGTATTTTTCAATGTTGCGGCCCCCTTTAACTTCAGCAGCTATCAGTATCACGTCGTTTTCAACACGACGGGCGACGGCCATACTCCCTCTACCGACACGTTCCAAACGAACTGGGACGGATACTCGTATACTTTGGTTGCCAGGGGAAATGGCGGCTCAACCTACGCGCAGGCCGTGGCGCTCTACCATAACCCACAAAACGAACATCAGCCGCCGGTTTGGTTTCCGATCATTACGACGCCGCAGACATTCTTCTACAACCTTGACGCCAACGGCACGGGGTCCGAGCTTTCGACGCGCACGGCAAAGACGGTCCTCAACTATAATCCCGTGCCGACTCCCACTCCGTCGGCCGGACCTCCGCACATCTGGACCTTTAACGCTTTCGTAAGTCAGGCCAACGCTTCAGGGCAGTGGTACTTCGTAGATTCGATGGGCGCCGGCGGGCCGGTCGACCCTCAGTTCGTCTCGCCCCGGCTAGACATGACGACGTGCTTCGATAACACCTACTTCCCGGGACCTTACATGCCAACAGATCCGGCATCACAAATTACCAGCATCGAGATCGCGAACAATCCTAGCGCGAATCCATGCACCGGTAACGGTAGCGACCTAAGGACCCTTCGCGGCCGTGACGCGCTCTCTCCCCAGGCGAGGCTCGCCAAATAACTCGCATCGCCGTCAAGTGGGAGAGTTCATTGCATCGGAGGCGCGCCGCCGGGTCTTAAACCCGGAGGATTTGGCATGCACGTCTGAACCGCACGCCGATACGATGAACGCCCTTACCGAAACGACTGCCAAACCGAGACTCGATCTTCGAGTGATGGTCTCCCCGCGGCCCTTGCGCGAGGTCTGCATGGCGGCAGGCGCGGCCGTTGCGTTGGCGGCGGCATTTCCAAAGCTCGGAGCGGCATGGCTCGTTCCGTTCGGGACCGCGGCGCTATTTTGGTTATGGCAAGGCGCTTCCTGGAAACGAGCGGCGCTACTGGGTTGGTTTGCCGGATTCGTCTTCTTCACGATCGATTTTGCCTGGGTCGGACATACGGTCGGGCGATACATCGGGCCCTTCGGCCCGTTCCTCGCCTATGGTCCCGCCCTGATCGAGGCGCCTTTTTTCGCCGCTGCCGGGGCGCTCGCGTCGCTCGCGTACGCGCGAATGCGGCCGGCGGGCGCGCCGCTGGGCGCTGCCGCCGCCTTCACGATTTGCGAATGGCTCCGCTCGATCGGCCCGTTGGCCGCACCGTTCGATCAGCTTGGATACACGCAAGCCGATACGCTTCTGCGGCCGATCGCGGCGTACGCGGGAACGTATGGAATCACGTTCGTGCTTTGCGTGCTCGGCGCATACGCAGCCGATGCGATCCGCCGCCGAACGTGGCCGCCGCTGACTGCGGCTGCCGGCGCCACGCTCGTTCTCACGTTCGCCGCGTGGGCGTTTTGGCCGGCGCGCCACATCCCCGCGCCGTCGATCGAAGTCGCGGCGGTACAAGGGAACGTTCCGCAGTCGCTCAAGTGGAACGCACTGCAGCTTGCAGTTACGCGCTATACGGCGATGACGCGCGGGGCGGCGCGCGCGCATCCGCGATTGATCGTCTGGCCGGAGACCGCGATTACGACCGAGCTGGATTTCGACCAGCACTTGCTCGGCCGGTTCTCCGGCCTCGCACGCAAACTCCATTCGACCATCGTCGCCGGCGCAATCGACGCGGACTCGCGCGGACTCTTCAACGCACTCTACATTTTCGCACCCAACGGTTCTTCGCAGATCTACCGCAAACGCCAGCTCGTGCCGTTCGCCGAGTGGTTTCCCGGTCGCGCGTTCCTTTCGTGGCTGCCATACGTCGGCGCGCTCAACGGCGGGATCACCCCCGGCCAGCGTGACGGAGTCTATCCGACTGCCGCGCTGACGATCGCGCCGATGATCTGTTGGGAGTCGGCCTTTGCGGATCTCGCCTTTGCCCAGATGCGGCAGAACGCGCAGCTCCTGGTCATCAGTACCGACGACGCCTGGTTTGGGAAGACGTCGGGTCCGTATATGCACGCTCAGATCGCGCAGCTTCGCGCCATCGAAAGCGGCGCGTACGTCGTTCGCGCGGCGGCGACGGGAATCAGCGGGATCATTGCGCCCGATGGTGCGTGGCAGGCGCGCAGCCTGCTCGAAGAACGCATCGTCGTTAAGGGACGCGTCGGACGGCGTTTGCCGACGATCTTTTCCCGCATCGGTCCCACGACGATCGCGCTGCTGTTAATCCTCGGTTACGTTGCGCTGTTCTTCATTCCGCGCGTAGCCCGGGCCGAAAATGACCCGTAAAAAACTGACGTGGAAGCGGATCGGAATCGTCGCCGGTCTGTTCTTCTTCGTCTACGTCGTCGTCGAGATCGTGCTGGCCGGGAAAGGGACGCCGCCGAGCCTGCCCGGGCAGCCGCCGGTCGTTTTAAGGGGCGGTCACGTCCTCAACAATCATATTACGACGAAGTCGTGGAGCTTCGATTACGATCATGCCAAGCTCTCACCCGACGGCTTGAGCGGCAGCGTCGACGGAGTGCGCAACGGCATCGTCTTCAAAAAAGGAAAACCCTATCTGCGGATCTCCGCCAAACACATCCAGCTCAATATCTCGACGCTGGACTTTACGGCGATCGGGAAGGTTCACGTCGAGCGAATCGACGATCCCCAGAAGCGTGCGTTCGACACGGACTTGGTCACTTGGACGAACGATGCGAAGGAGCTCCATATGGCGCACCCCAGCTACATCCATTCCGGCGGTCAAACGCTCAAGATCGGCAGCATAACCGTCGATTTCGACGACAATACGGTTCACCTCGGCAAGGTCAGCGGAGGAGTTGAAATCCACCACTGACCGGCTGGGGCGAGGGGCCTACCCGCTCTCCTCCCCCAGCTTTTTTTTTGCCTCGGCGATCAGTTTCTTGACCTTTTGGCCACCCTTGTGCCCGATCTCTTCGTAGAAATCTGAGCCGTACTTTTCTTTGACGACCTTGCCGCCTTTTTGACCGATCGACTCGTAGAACTCTACACCGTGGCGGTCGCGCGTGGCCTTGCCGCCCTTACGGCCGATGTCCTCGTAGAACGTCGAACCGTAACGGTCGCGCACCGTGTCGCCGCCCTTTTTTCCCGCTTCGCGCACGGACATCTCGCGCTTGGTCGGATGCTCGTTCTTGTCAGCCATCGGTCCTCTTCACTCGTTGGAAAGAAGCGTTAGGAAGCAGCCGCCTTACGCTTGGGGCGTTGACCACCTTTTTGACCGATAACTTCATAAAATGACGGACCGTACTTACTCTTGGTGGCCTCACCGCCCTTACGGCCGATCTCCTCATAAAACTCCGATCCGTACTTGGCCTTGACGCGTTCGCCGCCGCGGCGACCCGCTTCGCGAACGCTCATGCCGCCGGACTGTCCTGAATCCTGTGTCATCTCACTCATCCTCCTTGGTCTGGCCTATAGTCTTTCCCATACAAGCGCTCGGCAAACTCAGGATTTGCTGAGAATTTAGCTCAGGGCTCGGTAGACTGCCTCGCTGCGCTCTCGGAGGTGATCGAGGTCTTCGTCGTTCTCGATCACATAGTCGGCCCGGGAGCGGGCCTCGCCGGGCTCCACTTGAGCGGCCATGCGGGCTCGTACTCGAGCCTCGTCGAGCCGGTCGCGCTCGACGATCCGGGCGATTCGCCGTTCGAGCGGCGCGGCGACGAGAACGGACCTATCTACCAGACGGTCATACCCAGTTTCGAAGAGCAACGGGACGACGTGCACGATTAGTTGGCCTGGGGCGGCCCGGCTCTCGCGCTCGACCGCTAGGCGGCGAATATGGGGGTGGAGGAGGGCGTTGAGGCGCTCGCGCGCCGCAGCGTCGCTGAAGACGATGTCGGCGAGCGCGGCGCGGTCCAAGACGCCGTTTCGCACGACCGCGGGCCAGACTCGAGCGATTTCGAGCAGCCCGTCGCTTTGGGGCGTCACGACCTCACGGGCGATGACGTCGGTGTCGATGATGAGAGCGCCGAGGTCGCCGAAGATGCCGGCGACCTGACTCTTTCCAGCGCCGATGCCGCCGGTCAACCCAACGCGCACGGCGAGGCTTACTCGCTCGGGGGAGGCTCCGGAAGCACGTCGACGGGCGCCACGATCCCGCCGGCCTCTTCCTCGACCGCGTATTTCTCGATCTCCTCGGGAGGCACGTCGGCCACGTGTTGGATCGAGGCGGTGATCCGCCGCGTCGCGTGGTTGATCGTCAGGAGGGTTACCTCGACCTCTTGGGCCGCCACGAAGGCGGCCGACGCGTCGAACTCGCCCTTGGGCACCATTGCGAGGATGCCCGGGATGACCTCGACGAGCAGGTAGTTCGGGGTGACTTTGACGATCTGCGCCGTGAGCTTGTTGGTTTCGTAGAGACGATCTGCGAACTGGTCCCACGGATCCGGCAGCGCGTGCTTGAGCGAGAGGCTCACTTTCTTGGCGTCCGGGTCGAACTTCATGATCTCGACCTGCACGACGTCGCCGATCTTCACGACCTCCGACGGGTGCTTGATCCGCGCGTACGACAACTCGCTGTTGTGAATCAAGCCGTCTATGCCGCCAAGATCGACGAAAGCGCCGAAATCGGCGAGCCGGACGACGACGCCTTCGCGAATCTGCGAGACTTCGAGCGTGTCGAGAAGCTCCTGCTTCTTCGCCTGCAACTCTTCTTCGAGCACGAGTCGCTGCGAGAGGACGACGCGATGGCGCTTGTGATCGAGATCGATCACTTTGAGACGCAGATGCTGTCCGACGAGCTCGTCGAGATTTCCGACGGGCTGCCGGCGGATCTGAGAGGCCGGAACGAAACCGCGCATGCCCAGATCGACGAGTACGCCGCCCTTCACTACTTGGGTGACCGTCGCCTCGATCACTTCGTCGCGTTCGTGAGCTTCGATCACTTTCTCCCACGTCTTGAGCGCGCGTGCGCGGCGCTCCGAGAGAAAGAGCGTCCCGTCCATCTCGTCGATGCGGTGAACCATCACCTCGACGGTGTCGCCGACCTTCAGGAGTTTTGGATCGATTGCGAGGGAGAGTTCGCGGAACGGAAGGACGCCTTCGGACTTTCCGCCGACGTCGACGAGGACTTCGTCCTTATCTTTTTGGACGATGGTCCCCGTGAGGACTTGGCCTTCGTCCAGAACCTTGAGCGATTCTTCGTACAGTCGCTGTTCGAACGCGAGTTGATCTTCTTCTTGAGTTAATGGTGCGAGTTCGGTTGTTGAGATTTGACTTTCCTACCTTTATATATTTTTTATCTTTGGCATCGCCGGCACCACCAGGTTCCGCGCCCGCCCAAGACGGTTCGCACGATCCTGCCGGCGCCGCAGCGCGAGCACGTTTGCCCGTGCCTGCCGTAGACCGAAAGGTTGTTTTGAAAACCACCCTTGAGGCCCTCGGCATCCACGTAATCGTCGACCGTCGTTCCGCGCATGTTGATTGCGCGTCGTAATACGTCGACGATGGCGTCACGTAAGCGGCGCGCGGCCGCCTTTGTCAATGCCCCTGCCGGCTTGGTCGGACGAATCCGAGCCTCCCACAGCGCTTCGCAGGCGTAGATGTTGCCGACGCCGGCGATGCGGCGCTGATCGAGCAAGAAGCTCTTGATCGAGGTCGTCCGCCCCGCCAGCATACCGATAAAGGCCTCTGCTGTAAAGCCGGTCGAGAGGGGCTCCGTGCCGAGCCGGCCGTCCCACGATTCGCCGGCCTTCACGAATTGCATCCGTCCGAAGGTGCGGACATCGGCAAAATGCAGCCGAGCGCCGTCCGTGAAGCGGAGGACGACGTGCGAGCGGGGGTACTCCGGACCACCCGCCTCGCTGACGACGAGACGCCCGGTCATTCGCAGGCTAACGACCAGCGCATCGCCCGACTCCAGTTCGATGACCGCGTACTTGCCGCGCCGCCGCGTTCGGGCGATACGCTGACCCGCAACCGCGCGCTTAAATTCGATCCCCGCCGGCGCGACGATCACGCGTGCGAGCCGCACGTCGGCTGCCGCGATCCGTTTTCCGGCAATCGCACGCTGCAGGCCGCGGACGATCGTTTCGACTTCGGGTAGCTCGGGCAAGCAGCGCTTACGAGGGCGTGTCCGCGATGCCGTGCAGATCGAGTTTGACGCCCGCGGTAATTCCGTCACCGGCCGCTTCACCCGCGGGCAGCTCGATGACGTAGCGTGCTTGGCTCTGTTCCTGCGGAATTCGATCGTCCGGCGTGTTCGCCGGCACGACCGCAACGTTGGCAAAGACGCGGCGCACGGTGCCGTCGGAGGCGAGGAATACCATGTCGAGCGGAATCAGCGTGTTCTTCATCCAAAACCCGATCTGCTCGTCCCGCTCGAATAAAAAGATCATGCCGGTATGCGGCGGCAGGGAGTGGCGGAACATCAGGCCGCGTTCGCGCTGCGCCTCGGTCCGCGCAATCTCCAACGTTAGAGTTGCTTTGGGCGCGTGGACGACGGTCGTCGCGAGCATCGCAACGATTGCGGCCAGATATCTAAACACGTTCCAGGCTCTCCTCCGTCATCGGCTCGACGTCGTACCAGTTGCGTCCGGTTTTGATCGTCACTTCGAGCGGAACTCGCAGCTCGAGTGCCGTCTCCATATGGGTTCGCACGAGCTGCGCGGTGGCCGCGACGTCCGCTCTGCGCACCTCGAAGATCAACTCGTCGTGAATCTGCAGCAGCATCGTAGCGTCGAGTCCCGACGCGGCGAGCGCGCGAGCGATGCGCACCATCGCGAGTTTCATGAGATCGGCGGCGCTCCCTTGCAGCGGCGCATTGGTCGCCTCGCGCTCCGCCGCAGCGCGCAACATGTAGTTCCCGGAGGTCAAGCCGGGCATATATCGCCGGCGTCCGAGAATCGTCGAAACATACCCCGCCGCCCTCGCTTGCGCGATCGTGCCGTCGATGTGCGCGCGTACCGAGGGAAAGCGCGCGAAGTACGCGGCAGTGATCTCTTTGGCCTCGGCCCGGCCGATCTCCAAGCGCTGCGCCAGCCCAAAGTCCGACATGCCGTACAAGAGGCCGAAGTTGACGCTCTTTGCCATGCGCCGCTGGTTGGGGTCGACCTCGCGATCGCCGGTGATCCCGAAGATCTGGCGTGCGGTGAAATCGTGGATATCCTGCGAATCTTCGAACGCGCGCAGCATCGCTTCGTCGCCGGAAAGATGCGCCATCAGCCGGAGTTCGATCTGACTGTAGTCGGCCGCGAGCAAGAGGTACTCGTCGCTTCGCGCGACGAACGCGCGCCGGATCCGCCGCCCGAGCTCTCCGCGCACGGGGATGTTCTGCAGATTGGGATTCGTCGACGAGAGCCTCCCGGTCGCCGTCGCGGTCTGATTGAACTCGGTACGCAACCGGCCGTCCTTCGGATCCACCAGCTGCGGGATCACGTCGACGTAGGTGTTCTTGAGCTTGGTGACCTCGCGCCATTCCAGTACCAGCGCGCAGATCGGATACTCGCGCGCGAGGCTTTGGAGCACCTCTACCCCGGTTGCCCAGCCCGTCTTCGTCTTCTTGGCCCCGGGAATGTTGAGTTTGCCGAAAAGAACTTTGCCGAGCTGCTGGGGCGATCCGATGTTGAACTCCTCGCCGGAGAGATCGTAGATTCGCGCGCGCAGCTGCTCGGCCGAGGCGTCGACGCGCTCGCCGATGACGCGCAGCTCTTTGGGATCTATTGCGACGCCGGCGCGCTCCATCTTCGCCAATACGGGCGCGAGCGGCAGCTCGAGTTCTTCATAGAGCGAGAGCTGCGCGCGCGATTCGAGCTCGCTGCGAGTCTTCGCGATCAGCTGCAGCGTCGCGTCGGCGGCGGCGGCGGCATCTTCGCGAAGGTCGAGCCCGAGAAATGCCGCAGCGGCATCCTCGACGTCGGCGAAACCGTGCGACGGATCGAGTAAGTGCGCGCCGATCATCGCGTCGTCGGAGAATTCAACGCCGGCAACTCCCGCCGTTTCGAGAACGTGCGTTAATCGCTTGACGTCGTAGCCGCCGCGACGCCCCGGCGCAGCGAAAATTCGCGCCAGGGCATCGCGCACGGCGGCGTGCGCGAGCGCGCTCGTGGAGAACGCCACTCCTTCCCCCTGCCGTGTCGAGAGCCCGAGTGCGTCGCCAAGCAACGCGAAAGCGACGCTCTGCGCGCTCGCATATATTTCGAGCTCGCCGGCGAGTGCGGCGAACTCGGGCGGATCGGCGCCGCGAACGTAGCTTCGATAGTTGCCGGTCAGTTTCGTAACCGCTTCGAAGAGCGGCAGATCCGGCGGCGCAGAGAGCTTGGCGAGCAGCGTTTTGAACTCGAGCTCGCGGAAGAGCGGATAGAGAGTTGCGTCGTCGGGAGCCTCGTAGCGGCTCCGATCCCAATCGACGCTCAGCGGCAGGTCGCGGCGAACGACCGAGACGGCGCGGCAAAGGCACGCCTGCTGTCCGTACACTTCGATCAAACGCGCGAGCTTCGGATTGCCGGCGAGATCGGGGTCGGCGATCAATGCGTCGAGCGAACCGGCCGACGCGAGCAGCTTGCTCGCGGTCTTTTCGCCGACGCCGGGGATGCCCGGGAGATTGTCCGATGGATCGCCCTTGAGGCCCCGGTAATCCGGAAGCTGCCCGGGCTCCAGGCCGAAGCGCTCTCGAACCGCCGGCGGATCGTAGCGTCCGAGTTCGGTGATGCCCCGCCGGGTGACGAGCACGGTCGTCCGCTCGTCGACGATCTGCAGCAGATCGAGATCGCCGGTGACGACGATCGTCTGCTCTCCGGCCTCTTCCGCTTGTCGCGCGAGCGTCGCGATGACGTCGTCGGCCTCTTGTCCTTCGATCTCCACGATCGGAATGCCGTACGTCGCCAGCACGCGGCGCACGAGCGCGAACTGACTGCGCAGATCGTCGGGCATCGCGCGCCGTTGCGCCTTATACTCTGCGAACAGAGCGAGGCGTTCGGCCGGCATTCCCTTGTCGAATGCGGCGAGAACGTGGGTCGGACGCTCGTCGGCGATGAGCTTGTTGAGCATCATCGTAAAGCCGTACACCGCGTTGATGGGCGTGCCGGTACTCGTCGTCAGGCCAGGAAGCGCAAAGAACGCGCGGTAGACGAGGCCGTACGTATCGAGCAGCATCAACGCCACGATTCAGTGCACCTCCATCGTCGTCGATCCGGCGCCGACGCTCCCGTCATCGGCAATATCGAGCACGGAGACCACGTATCGCCCGCGTGCCGGTAAATCGAATGCGATTGGGTCGCCATCGCTGCGAACGACCTTCCACGCGACCGTCTCCGTTTCGGCCTGCGCCAGCGACTCGTCGGGCGGCTGCGTGCGCCGTACGAAGCCGAGCACCTGCGCGCGGTTCCCCGTCGAATCGACGCACGGATGCCAGGTGAGATCCTCGGGCGCGCTGACCTGCGTGCTGGTCAGACCGATGGCCAGCAGCGCCGGCGCCGAAGAGAAGAGGGCGGCGCCTGACGGCGCACCGCGGCTGACGCGCAGGACGAAGGTTCCCTTCCCGGCACTGGGGCCGTCAAAGGAGACGCGGGCCGGTTCACCGGTCGTGAAGTGGTCGCTGTGGAGCGTCAGCCCGGAGAGATGCGGTCGTCCCGGCGCCGAGAGGATCAGCGGAACCGTACTCCATTCGATCGCGCCGCCGCGCACGAACGCCGCGCCGACGCGCAGATCGCCGGCCGCGTCGACCGCGCGCACGCGTCCCTCGGCACGGCCTCCGTCGGCACGAACGACGCCGAACTGCACGCCCAGCGAACTCTCGTAGCTGATCAGGGCGTCGCCCTGCGAGCCCGGCGCTTCGGCATCGACGGTAACCTCCTGCCCGGCACGGACGTCGCCGGCGCCCAGCGAAATGCGCACGTTCGGGCTGCGTCCGTCGGCTGCCGGCACCGACGCCTGCGGATCGACCTGAACCTGGGCGCCGTCGGTCGCGCGTCCGCCGTGGTCGACCGAGGCAAAGATCAAGTTCGTGCCGAGCTCGGGAGAGTTGAAGGTTCCTCTCGCGTGGCCTTGCGCGTCGAGTACGATCTGCTGTTCCTGCGTCGAGCCGCCGTGCACGAGGTCGACGCGAACGGGCGCCTTCGACAGTGGAGTGCCGTCGATCGTCTCCGCGTACACGTCGAAACTCAGCGGCGAGCCGAGACTCTGCTCCGTTCGATCGACGCGCAGATCGATCGCCGCATCAGCGGTCGGGACGACGACGCGCGTCTCGGCGCTCGCTCCACCCGAGTCGACCGCAATCCCGTAGGTCGAGCCGAGATTATCGTCCGGCCGGGGGATCGTAACCGTCGCGTTGCCGGCGGCATCGACGCGAACCGATTGCACGCTCCACTTGGTCGTCGCCCACGGCGTCGTCTCCGGCGCCGCCCCGAGATCGACGTGCGGTGAACGCACGGCGGTTAGATTGACGAGCACGTTGCCGCGCGATGCGTGAACCAGCAGCGGAACGTCTTGACGATGGTCGCAGGGACCGTTGCAAGCAGCGCGCACGTCGAGCGAAAGGTCGCCGGCATTTGCGTCGACGTGCACGGTCGCACCGCCTGCGCCGCCGGGGGCCTGCGCCAACACCGTATAGTCTCCCGCGGCGGCGGCCGCGGGAACGGCCAGCTCTCCCGCGAAGGCGCCGGCCTCGTCGACGGCGACACGACGCTGGACCAGCGTTCGGCCACCGTTGCGCAGCGAGACGATCGCGCTGCCGCTTCCCGCCCGCAATACACTGCCCGCCCGCGTCCGCACGAAGCCCGCGACACGCAGCACTCCTCCCGCGTGAACGACGGCCGAGTCGGTGCGTACGCCGACGATCGCTCCCGGAACCGGAGCCTGCGGCAGAGGGCTCAAAAACGCATAGCTGTTACCCCACTGTGCGAGCGCGAAGACGGGATGCGAGACGCGATTCCAACGTACGGCGCCCTGCGCGTCGGTCTGACTCGTCACGAAGGCGTTGTTGACGACGAGCTGTACGCGCATCCGCGCAAGCGGGGCGCCGGTTCCCAAGTCCACACCGTAGAAAAGCGAGCCGCCCGGCGTCTCTTTAGAGAACAGGCCGACGCGCGAGCGGTTGATCCAAACCTGCTCGCCGACGTCGCCGCGGCGGGCCTCAACGACAAAAAACCCCTCGCGCGCTCCCAGCGGAACGCTCACTTGGCTCGACTGAAACTGATAACCGCCGGACGGCGTGAAGTTGAACGTGGCGATCGCGCGCCGGCGCGCGGTGGCGATCGGGCGGGGGCTGAAGTTCGCGCCCGCAGTCAGCACGTCGGCGGGATCGACGGCGTACACCGCAAGGGCGACCGGTGCGCTCGAGTACGTGTCGAGCCGAACGGTCGCGGGCTTCCACGGTACGCTCGAATCTGCCGCAAAGAGTTGGAAATATGAATCCAGGCGGTGGAGGTCGACGATCGGCCGCTCGGCTTGTGCGGCGGAGATGTTGAGCGCGAAGACGAGAAAAGCAAAGGCGACCAGACGGAAGGGCATCGGTCTGCGCTGCTTCGGCAGGTCGAACTACGGGGCCCGCGTAAAGCGCAGTATCGTGGACGAACAGGCGGCAGGCGAACGGCCCACCTCGACGCGGTGCCGTTTCTGCGGTTTCGAAGAGGGCGGCGACGAAGCGCGCAGCGTGCGCGAAAAACCGCATCTGCAAGTCGTCGTCGCTTGCGGATCGTGCGGCCATCCGTTCGCCGTGCTCTCGCGCAACTAGTGGGTCGCGTAGAATCGTTGCGTAACGTCCTGCTCGCTCTCGCGCTTTTCGCCGGGGCCGTGCCGCTCTTGGCGGCGACGCCGTCGCCGGCGCCCACGCTCAAACCGGTTCTCCCAAAGATTCCGCTGCACACCGAAGTCGTCGTCGAAGTCAACAAATACGGGCAAGTCGTCCGCGTCAAGTCGACGAAACCGTGCAAGAGCCAAACCTTCAACGTCCAGACGTTCGGTAATGCGCTGCAGATGTGGATTCGCAAGCCCGACGGCACGGCGACGGTCGGCATCTATCGCGTAACGTACGACTACGATCCGAAAACGCAGAAGGTGGCGCGACGCGTCTCGCTCATCTCGGCCGGGGGCACCTGGGGGAACGATGAAGGCGCCGCCAACGTCATGATGGATACCGCGCGTAAACAGGCGCTCGAGATGGAGCACAAGTCGCAGCAGCAGAATGCAAAGCTGCCGTCGCTCAACGACATCCGCGGCGCTTCTCCTACGCCCAAGCCGCTCCCGGCGGCCACGCTACCGCCGATTTGAAGTTCGTGACGTATCGGCCGGCAGACGGCCGGCCGCGTCCCGGAGTGCTCGAAGGTTCCTCGATCCGGCCGATCGCCACGCCGACGCTGCGCGACTACCTCGAATTGGCGCCCCACGAACGCATCGCGTGGCATACCGCCGACGAGCTCGTCGCGCTCTCGAGCGTCGAACTCGAGGCTCCCGTTCGCCCCTCACGGAACATCTTTTGCGTCGGGCGTAACTATCTCGAGCACGCCAAGGAAGGGGCTCGCGCGCTGGGCCGACCCCTGAAGCTTCCGTCGGTGCCGACGTTCTTCACCAAGGCGCCAACCGCCATTGCCGCGCCGGACTCCTCGTTACATTTGAGCGGCGCGATTTCGTCGGAATACGACTTCGAAGCCGAGCTGGCAATCGTCATCGGCTCGGAGTGTAAAGACGTCGCGCCCGAAGAGGCTCTGCATGCGGTCTTTGGTTACACCGCCTTCAACGACGTCACCGCGCGCGACTTGCAGCGCGAGTACGGCCAGTGGTTCAAGGGTAAGAGTCTCGACGAGAGCGCGCCGATCGGTCCCTGGATCGTAACCCCGCAAGAACTCAGCGATCCGCAACGATTGGACGTGCGCCTGCGGCGCAACGGCGTGGAAAAGCAGCATGCCAATACATCGGCCATGATCTTTGCGATTCCCCGCCTGATCGCCGAGCTCTCGAAAGGCATGACGCTCCTGCCCGGCGACGTCATCGCAACGGGGACGCCGGAAGGAGTCGGCTTCGCGCGAAACCCGCCCGAGTTTCTTGCCGACGGCGACCTGCTGGAAGTCGAGATCGAGCGCATCGGCATCCTGCGAAACCGGATAAGCATAAGTTAGAGGCGCGCGCCGTAAAGGGCGCCGTCCCTTTCCAGCAAATGCCCGCGCTATGATCGTTGCCGTTCCCCGCGAGGCCGCGGTTAAGGAGCGCCGGGTGGCGCTCGTGCCCGAAACCGTCTCCCGATTCACCAAGGCCAACGTCGCCGTCAGCGTGCAACGCGGCGCGGGGGAGTCTGCTTCGTTTCCGGACGATCTCTACGTGCAGGCCGGAGCATCGTTAGCCGACGACACACCCTCGCTGGCTGCAGCCGCCGACGTATTCGTCACGGTTGGCCGCCCGGGCGACGACGCGCTCGCGGCCCTGCGGCCGAACAGCATCGTGGTAGGTTTCTTGAATCCGTTGGGAGATGCGGCATTTACGCAGCGCCTTGCCGCTGCAAATCTCACCGCATTGGCGATGGAGATGATCCCCCGCATCACCCGCGCGCAGTCGATGGACGCACTCTCTTCGCAGAGCAACATCGCCGGTTACAAAGCGGTGCTGCTCGCCGCCGCGGCGCTGCCGAAGTTCTTCCCGATGCTGACGACCGCGGCGGGAACGATCCGGCCGGCGAAGGCGCTGATCCTCGGTGCCGGAGTCGCGGGTTTGCAAGCCATCGCCACCGCACGCAGACTGGGCGCGGTCGTGAGCGGCTACGACGTGCGTGCCGTCGTGAAGGAACAAGTCGCCTCGCTCGGCGCGACCTTTCTCGAGTTCGACCTAGGCGAGGACGCGCAGGCGGCGGGAGGATACGCCAAAGAGCTCACGCCCGAGCAGCAGGAGCGCCAGCGCGCCTGGATGGTCGAACAGATCGGCCTCAACGACGTCGTGATCACGACGGCGCTCGTGCCCGGACGCAAGGCCCCCGTTTTGATAACCAAGGCCGCGGTCGAAGCGATGAAGCCCGGCAGCGTCATCGTCGACCTCGCTGCCGAAGCCGGAGGTAACTGCGAGCTAACCGTCGCCGATGCGGTCACGACGACGCCCAACGGCGTTACGATCGTCGGCACGACGAACCTGGCGAGCACCATGCCTGCCGACGCGAGCCGGCTCTACTCGCGCAACGTGCACGCGCTGCTTTCGCCTTGGATCAAGGACGGAGCGCTCGAAATCGATATGAACGACGAGGTCGCCAAGGGTGCAATCGTTGCCCGCGGCGGCCGCGTGCTTCTCGGAGGAAACGCGTCGTGACCGACGTTTCACATCTCGTCGAGCTTCTGACGGTGCTCGTCTTAGCGATCTTCGTCGGCTTCGAGGTCATCTCCAAAGTGCCGACGACGCTGCATACGCCGCTGATGTCGGCGACCAACGCGATCCACGGGATCGTGCTCGCGGGCGCGATCGTCATCGTCGGCGCGCTGGCGGGGGTCCAGCACGGCGCGCTGCTCACGACGCTCGCGGTCGCTGCGGTAACGCTCGGCGCGATCAACGTCTTCGGCGGTTTTGCGGTCACCGAACGAATGCTCCAAATGTTCAAGCGCAAGGGTGACGGCAAATGAGCGTTTGGATCGATCTCGCGAACCTCGTCGCGATCGCGCTCTTCATCTACGGCCTTCACGACCTGAACTCGCCGGCGACGGCCCGGCGAGGCAATCGCCTTGCCATGCTCGGCATGGCGATCGCTCTGGCCGGAATCCTCGTGCGAACGCAAGCCGCCGGGTGGGAGTCCGTCGTCGCCGGCGTCCTCATTGGCGGGCTGGTTGGAATCTATGCGGCACTCAAAGTGAAGATGACCGCGATGCCGCAGATGGTCGCGCTCTACAACGGAGCCGGCGGCGGCGCGGCCGCACTCATCTCGACCGTGCAATACTTCGTTGCGGTGCCCAACGGCGGACTCAACGGCGTCGTCTCGGTCTCGCTCGTGCTCTCGGCGATCATCGGCGCGATCAGCTTCGCCGGCTCGATCATCGCCTTCCTCAAACTGCAAGAGGTGATGACCGGCCGTCCGATCACCTATCCCGGACAGCAGATCGTCAACGGCGCCGTTTTGCTGACGATTCTGGGGCTCGGCGTGTGGTTCGTCGCGACGCTTGGAATCTTGCCGCCCTGGGCGTACCCCGTTCTGCTGTCGGCAGCCTTGCTGCTCGGCGTTCTCTTCGTCTTGCCGATTGGCGGCGCCGACATGCCGGTCGTCATTTCGCTGCTCAACTCGTTCACCGGCGTCGCCGTGGCGATCACCGGTTTTGAGATCGACTCGACCCTGCTGATCATCTGCGGCGCGCTCGTCGGCGCGAGCGGTACGATCTTGACGGTCGCGATGAGCCGGGCGATGAATCGCCCGCTTACCAACGTTCTCTTCGGCGCCTTCGGTTCGGCCGGCGGAACGGAGGTGGCGAGTTCGAGCGGCCCGCAGCAGATTCGCGCAACGAGCGCCGACGACGTCGCCGTCATGCTCGCCTACGCCTCCAAAGTGATCTTCGTGCCCGGCTATGGGATGGCGGTCGCACAGGCCCAGCATAGCGTTAAAGCACTCGCCGATCAGCTCGAGAAGCGGGGCGTAAAGGTCCTCTACGCGATCCATCCGGTCGCGGGACGCATGCCAGGGCACATGAACGTGCTGCTCGCCGAAGCAAACGTTCCCTACAATCAGCTGCTCGACATGGAAGACGTCAATGCCGAGTTCCCGACCGCCGACGTAGCGCTGGTCATCGGTGCGAACGACGTGACCAATCCCGCGGCCCGCAACGTCGCCAGCTCGCCGATCTACGGAATGCCGATCCTCGACGTCGACAAAGCGGCCAACGTCGTCGTTCTCAAACGCTCGATGCGTTCCGGTTTTGCGGGCATCGAGAATCCGCTCTACGAGATGGCCAACACTTCGATGCTCTTCGGCGACGCGAAAGCCTCCGTCGACGGACTGACGCAAGCGGTCAAAGCGGTGTAAGCGCCTCTCTCGGGTAAAGCGCTTAGACGCGAGACCCCTAGGTGCGGGGACGCTCGCTTTTCCGCATCCTGCGGAAAAGCTGCTCGCCTCGTCGTCGCTCCCGGCATCCTGCCTCCGCTCCTCCCTTCACACGCCCCGCACCTAGGGGTTCTCGCGCCTAAGCGCTTTATCCCAGCGAAGCGGTGGGCATTGGTGGGGGCGGTAAGTCCTCTGGTGCTATTGGTTTCCGTTTGCGTTTTCGCTCGGTGAGTTCGATGACGATCACGTAGAGCACGGGTACGACGCCGAGATTCATTACGAGCGAGACGAGCATCCCGCCCATCACCGCCGTGCCGAGCGAAATGCGGGACTGCGCGCCGTCGCCGGTGGCGAACGCGAGCGGCAAGATGCCCAGGATGAAGGCGATCGAGGTCATGAGGATCGGCCGCAGCCGAGTCGCCGCCGCCTGCGTCACCGCCTCGATATGGCCGAGCCCTTTCTCGCGCAGCTGATTGGCGAACTCGACGATGAGAATCGCGTTCTTGGCCGCGAGGCCGATCAGCATGACGTAGCCGATCTGCGCGTAAATGTCCGACGAGGTCATCGGAATCGGTACGGGATGACCGGCCAGCACGGAATGAACGATCTCACTCGCGAGCTCGACCAGGCGCCGAAGGTAGATCGCGCAGACTCCGCCGAGCAGCGCCAGCGGCACCGCCAGCATGATGACCAATGGCGTCGTCAGGCTCTCGTATTGCGCGACGAGAACGAGAAAGACGAAGAGCAATCCCATACAAAAGACGATGATCGTCTGCGGGCCGCTCTGCACTTGCTGGCGCGCGATGCCGCTCCAGTCGTACGCCATCCCCTTGGGTAAGTGGTTCGTGACGATCTTCGCAATGGCGAGCAGCGAGTCGCCGGAGCTCGCGCGCGCTCCCGGCGAACCGTCGATCTCAAACGAGTTGTACTCGTTGAAGCGCATGATCGCGACGTTGTCCGAAATGTAACCAGTGTGGAGAAACTCGCTGACGGGCATCATGCTTCCGGCCGTGTTCGCGACGTAGATCCGCGAGAGATCGGCCGGCGATTTGCGTTGGCCCGCTTTCGCCTGCACCAGCACTTGGTACGATCGCGTCCCGTAGTCGAAGAAGTTCACCAGGGTCACGCCGGTCGTCGCGCTGATCGTATCGAAGAACGCCTGAGGCGTCACGCCGAACGCCAGCGCCTTCGAGCGATCGAACTTCGTCGCCAGGTACTGCCCCGTCAAGATCGTGGGAATGCGAACCTGCGAGAGCGCCGGATCCTTCTTCGCGTCGGCCAGAATGGCATTGCCGGCCCGGTTGAGCGCCGGCAAGCCGAGGTTATCGATGTCCTGGATCTCGATTGCAAATCCGCCGGTCGTTCCCAATCCCGGAATCGCGGGCGGATTTGCCGGCAACGCCGTGACGCCGGGGACCTTCTCGAACTGGGTATAGAGTTGGTACTGCATCGCAAGCGCGGAGTTTTGCACGCCCCCTCGTTGGGAGAGCGGTTTGAGCTGGACGAACATCGTCGCCTGGTTCGAGCTGTTGTTGGCAAAGCCGAAGCCGATGCCGCTGGTTACCGCTTCGACCTGCGGCATCGCGAGCATCATCTTCTCGAGGCGTTTCACGGCCGCGGTCGTCTGATCCATGGAGGCTTGGACCGGCAGCGTGACCAGAACGTAGAGCAGACTCTGGTCTTCAGCGGGAATGAAGCCCTGCGGCGTTATCTCGAACATCACCCCGAGCAAGATGAGGCCGAGCACGAAGACGCCGACGACGACCTTACGGCGCGCGATCAGCCGTGGTAGCAGGCCTTCGTACCATCGCGTGAGCGCGCGCAAACGCC